>CANFQX010000034.1 GCA_947449255.1 Pseudobdellovibrionaceae bacterium | reverse complement strand
TGTCACCGCTGACTTCGTTCGCGTATTGTTTTTTAATTTGAATAATCTCATTGATAAGAACTACTGAATCCAGCACCTAAACCTCCACTTAAATGAGAGTTTAGATGAGCTCCTTATTATATTCTAGACGCGTGTTAGGCAGGGTTTACCGATTTCAAGATTAGGGTCTCAATTTAAATTATTAGACGATTCAGATTTATGATTGTACCCTTTTAGAAAAACAGGGGGCATCAGTGAAAACTTTAAAATCGTGGGGAGCATTAACCTACTTTGCATTGGGAACAATTTTAACATCTTGCTACGATCATAATGTAACAGGAACTTTGGTTCTAAACCAAAATGTAAATCTATTGAAAGAAACACAAGAAAGTTCAGTGCCCGTTGAAATTTCAGCAGGTCAATTTCCAGCGACAGCTAAATTAAGAGATAATAACACAACCCTGTATATCTCAATAGCTGATGGAAAAACAAATCCACTGATCAAATTTGATTTGCCATCAGGAGTTTCTATGCGCCAGGGCGAATTTACGGTGACTCCCAAACAAGGCGGCCAGCCCTTTGGCCTTCATGGCCTAGTTCATTCTGAATATATTAATTCTAACTCCATGGAAAGCTGGCAGTCCTGCTATATAAACTGTGGTTACTCCCCATATCCTCGTCCAACCCCACCATACCCCTACCCTGGTTGTTATCCAGGTAGCTATTGGGGACATCAACGCGTTCGATATCACATTTTAACGACCCTGACGAAATATGAGGTTCAGCTACAAAATAACGAAAAAACCGAGGCTGGAAAATTCACGGCACAAGATCAATACGATGAGCAAGTCATCGAGAGCCTAGGATTCTGTCAGTAAAAACAAAGAGAAGCGAGTTCTCTGGACTCGCTTCTCTTTAATTTAAACCAGGTGACCCAAATTGATTCTAAGGTTCAAAACTTCTAAATTTCTTTTTTGCAATATTCCATAAGCAGATTATAATTCACTCAAAAAGGTGTCCCAAGAGGCTCTCGGGAATAAACCGAAGCTAGAGCAATCTCTGAATGCTTAGATCTTTCCTAAACGGGAAGTTGAGCCTTTAAGGAGTTTCCTCCAAATGAGATATACCTTCAAGTCGCAACCCAGGTGACAATAAATTGCCAAAACAGCGAATTTTTTCCAGAAGACAAAATTAACCAATAAATTCTTGGGAACATCGTCAAAGAGTAGTATTACAACAAAGAATTAATAAAAAAAAGGAGAGATTTATATGAAAAATACACTAATGATGACTTGTTTTGTTTTTTTGTCTGGCTCTTTAGCTCTAGCGAATGAGCTTAAAGAAATTAAGTGCTCAAATGCCGTTTACGGTATCTTGCACCAATCATGCGTCCTTCCTATGGATCAGCAGGAGTTCATTTTAGCGGCTGATAAATGTTCAGCAGACGCCACATATGAAAATTACATTATCAATCTGAACGGTTACAATTACCAATACAATGTAACAAATTGCGCTTTTCAAACTTCGGGAAAATAACGAAGAATTAATTGCGATTTGCGGTTTATAATTCAGTATTTTGAAATTCATTGAATCTGAAAAACCCCGGTGGTATGCCGGGGTTCAATCAACTAGACCTTTCTTACCTGTCCTTTTTTTAGGTTACAGATCAATCGACGGCCTTTTTTTTTAATCTAGATCTTTTTCTCTACGCTTTGATTAAATTCGAAAATTTGCACACCTATCTTACAACCGAAAACTTTTAAAAATAGATATCCATCTCGTATGGACCGTTTATATTATTGCTTCCTTTTTCTTGCAGTCGGCAAATGGCTCCAAGTACGGTTTGGCCAAGCCCCTGGCTTTGGACTATCACTCTTGATTTATCGCGATTGCATTCATTATAGTCTGAATAAGTTGATGTCGGTGTGGTCATATCAAAATAGGCAAAATGATTCCAAAGAGCTCTTAATGATACTAGATTTTGACCTCCGTACAAATAATGTGCGCACCCGACTATAGATTGTCCATTCACATGTTTTTGCACAATATTTTGAATTGCACCCAACTGCTCTTGGCATTCTGTCTGAGACATATCACCAAAATTTTCGCTTCGAGGATTTATAGTTTGCTCAGCAAAGTAATAAATAAACCCGCCCACATGAGACACAATATGACCATTGTTGAGATTAATTAGCCTCTCAGTCGATCTCTTGAAGATCTCATCTTTAAAATTATCCTCACTATCATTAACTGAAAAAAGTTGAACTTTCGGAGTACCAACCGTATCGACCCGCAAAATATAAGACTTATCAGTTGAAGAAGTGGCTTTTTCACAGGTTGATGCAAGGACGTAGGCCTTGGTCTGCTCTTCGAATTCTCCAACTCGAAAAGGTCGGTCAGTAAGACATTCTTTCATGCTTGAATACATCCCCTGAATATTACTAGCTTGGCCTTCGAGGAAGGAAGCCCCATAATAAAAAGTATTAATTTCTTGGGTCTTATAATCTATTGGTGTTTTATAATTCAAGTCTAAAACAAATAATTTATATTCAGTATTCTCACTTATGATTTTTGAAGGTCCGGAGCAGCTGACACTGATCGGTGATGTATTCGTAATTAAACTATACCTCTGTCCTAATTCTGCAGCTTCTTGTTCGCAATTCAAAATACCAACTGGAACCTTTATGCGATAGAATTGGCCGGCAGCTGCGGCTGCCGATTTTAGATTTAAAGCGACTAAAAAATTTATCAACAATAATGAAATCATGAAGCTCCACTTTTGCGGCATTTTGCCGAAATTTTATAAAATTGGTTTATCTTAATTTTATCTCCCACACTGAATTCTGGGTCAAAATTCACCAGCTGTAAATTCTTTAAATTTTACAACTAGGGGTTCCATGAAACAAAAAAAAGTCGAAAAAAAAATCTCCGAGAGTTCGTAATTCTATGAATAGACAAAAGAGACGCCACTCTCTCAGAGGCAAAAGACTCCGGACACCTATTTGAAGACTATAATTCTATCTCAAACCGCAAATACAATATAGTTCGTCCCAAAGGTAAAGAAGTATAAAACGGGAAAAAGGTAAATCCTTTCCCGAGCCACACCCCCCTGAGATCGGCCCGAAGGGCCTCTTTAACGAGAATTGGCTTAAAATGTTATGTTACAATCGGAGAAACGGCTCTCGCAAGATTTGATTCTTGTTTTTTAAATTTTTTATAAATCGGTTCGTTAATTTTTTATCGTCCCTCTGATCTCTTCAATTTTTTATAGACCTCGTCATCATTTCTCTTGCCCGCAATTTTGATTTCAAGCGTATCGCCGACGATAATATAAATGACCCGATACTCACCACTATCCACACGGTGATACGGATACCCGACAAGCTTTGAAGAGTCTTGCGGGTATGGGCTCTCTCTTAATTCATCTATTTTTTTACGAATTTGCTTCGCGGGTTTTCCAGAAATTTTCTTTAAGAACTTTATCGCCTGCGATGAAAAATCAATGTTGAGCATTGAGGCTATTTACCAAAGCTCTTTAAAAATTCCTCGCTCTTGGCTTTGCCGACCATCTTCGTAGCCTTATCCGCCCGCTCGCCCCAATAGCGATCCGCAACGACGGTCTCTTGATAATTCTTAAACTCTTGATAAGAAATGACTACGCTTACATCTTTTCCATTCTTCTCAATAATCACAGGCTCACGCTGTGAGGTAGTCAGGATTTCACCGAAATTATTTTTAGCGGCCGTGGATTTCATAGTCTTCATAAATCACCTCTAAAACCAATATACCAGCATTGGCTGAAATAGTCAAATTAGCCATTATTCTAAGCTCTAATAGCGTTTAATTTGATTTGGATAGAAAATTAGATACACTTTTCTCAATTATAGTCAGCCTGAAGGTAAAGAAGTATAAAACGGGAAAAAGCTAAATCCTTCCCCGAGCCCCCCCCTGAGATCCGCCCGAAGGGCCTCTTTAGAGAGAGGTGGCTAAAAATGTTATGTTACAATCCGAGAAACGGCTCTCGCAAAATGCATCCGCGGTCGATCGTTTTAAGTTTGATCTTTGCAAAAACTTGTTGATCTGCATGAATGATCGCCGAATGAATCAGCGGGAATTCGTTGCTTTGCTTGGAGTTCATGAATCCCGAGTCAGTGACAAGCTGATCGACGTGCCGGCGATTTTCATGTCGCTTGCGTTGATCGTGCCGTTAACTTCGAGCTTGTAGCCGAGGCTCGTGGTTCCAATAGCAACGCACTCTGCTTTTTTAGACGGTCACGGGTGGAAGACACAGCGAAACCCGATCCTCGGGCCCGAGACCGACGTGGTGTTGTTCAAAGTAACAGCGAACACGCCCGTTTGATCTTGATTGACGTAGGTGTTCCCACGAGCGATGGCTCCGTTGGTGGAGCCAAGATATCCGTACCCCAGGCCACCGTATGGGGTCGAGTTCAAGGCCGTGTAATCTCCGGCCGGGCCAAACAAGAATTTGGCATTACCCGTGAGTCCTCCCACCGTGCCCGTCGCCGTGTGCGAGCTTGAAGTAACCTGGGACATGTAGGCGCCGCTTCCAAAATTGGTGGAGTTTGTGTCTTTTACCGATTGCCAGACATTGCCGGCCATGTCCCAAACCACATTGCCGTTAGAAAGCACATTTGTTCGACGTTGAGAGTCCCACACAGTGCTTGAACAGGTTTGACCTGTTCCTGAGCAGTTTCCACTCACATCGTCTGATGAAGCTGCCAGCGTGTTTGCTGGGTTATTATCCGAGTGACCTCGGCTAAGCTGTCCCGAATTTACTGCCCCTCCGCTCCAGTTAGCAGCCACTCCTTCGATATTCTGCGCGACAGTTTGCCATTCCGCATTACTGATAAGGTCATATCTGGCACCGTTGGCCTTGCAAGTGGTCACCGCGGCAGATTGAGAGATATTCACCCAAGGTGCTACGCCCGCGACTGATAAGGCGGTAGACCCGCTCTGGGAGGCGATGTATTTGCTGACACAGAAATCCGCGCTGGTATAGGTCGAATTATTGGGGACACGAACGTAGCCGGTGGGGCAAAAAGGTTTTTGTGCAGCCGCCAAAAGCAACTCCATGCCAGTTGCTTGCGCTGTTTGTTGAAACGATATGAATCCAAGCAGAAGCAGAAGCACTATCAACATTCTCATAGATTCTGTCCTAAGACGAAGCCATCATAGGTACCGCTGCCCGTGCAAACAAAGACAAACGAGTCCGCCTTATTTGGAGTTGTGGTTAATGTTGGAGCAGTACCTCCTGGCCACGAAATTCCAGAAAACCAAGTTACGACTCGTGAGCCTGTGCCATCTTGCTTCAAACGCACATTGAAGATCTGACCGGTTGTAGGATTGGATAAGGTCAAAGTGCTGTCTCCTCCCAAAGTTACCATATGGATGTTTGATGCTGACAGATCAAAAGTAATCGTGGAATTATATGCGTCTGCGGTGATCGTCTCGACGGAAGACTTAATCATGAGTGCTCCATTGACGTTAGCACTACCATTAACATCGAGCGAGTATCCTGGATTAGTAGTTCCAATACCGACGTTGCCTGAATTATTGATAATTAATCTGGTATTCGTACTTTGTTTGAAAGTAATTGGACCAAAATCACCCCAACCAGACCGTGCGCCAGAGGTGATATTGATTGAAGCGGCACCTCCCCCGTTGTTAATGTTATAGCCGTCGGTAGCTGTCAGATTGATTGAACCCGTATTACCATTAAAAGTAGCTGGAGTGGTTAAATTGATGTTTCCACCACTAGTAAAGTTTCCATTGCCCGCACCCGCAGTAATATTCACGCCACCTCCAGTCGATCCGGAGGAAGCAGTCTGAGCTGTTAAATTGATGGAAGAACCATTTCCGCTCGAAGCTGTCCCTCCCTGGACATCTAATGTTCCGCCCGGAGAAGTAGTCCCTATGCCGACGTTGCCACCTGAAGGCGCCAGATTAATAAAGCCCTTTGTTGCATTTGATGTCGAATCCAAAGTTAAATTATTACTGGCTGCTGTTCCACCATTCAGAGTTTGACCTCCCGAGCGTCCCCCAATTAAGGCATATTGACTAAAAGAATCTGTTGCGAT
>CANFQX010000033.1 GCA_947449255.1 Pseudobdellovibrionaceae bacterium | reverse complement strand
CTCCATCGCATCGGTGGGGGTCTTTCTTTGTTTCAGGGTTGGTAAGGTCAGTTTAGGCTTTAGCAATTTCCATCACAGCCCATGCCCCAGTTAAATTCATTTTGAAAACCTTCATAAGTCCGAGCACCAGATTCATCAGGTACGCCGTACCTTTTTGCCACTCACCGCATTAGAATTTAGCTTGGATTTAGAAATAGATTCCAGAAAAACGACCCACCAACCCCAAAGCTCCATGAAAAACATGCCACAGGGTTAATTCGCCCTTCCGCTGGTCGAGTTCAATATCCATTTAAGAAAGTCCTGCCAGAAAACAAAACATCCAAAATCGTACAAACTCAAAACGCACCAAAAGCGCCCTACTCTAAAAGTTCAAAAAATAAGTTCAGAAAGTAACTTCAAGATCTTAAGAGCCAGTAAAACTAGCCCAAGAAAAACTTTAGCTACCTTCAAAAAACGCCGAATCTTATCTTGTGTAGATAGAAGATTAGTCATTTTTGACCTCCATCGCATCGGTGGGGGTCTTTCTTCGTTTCAGGGTTGGTAGGGTCAGTTTTAGGCTTGTGCAATTTCCGTCTCAGCCCAATGCCCCATTTAATTCACTTTTAAAATAATAAAAACAGCGACCGTCCGATTTTCAAACATAAAGTTTATAACTGCTGTGTGTTGATACTTACAAAATCAGTATCGTTGCTACATACAATTAAGTTACTGCAATTTGAAATTCATTATGAATCTTATTCATTTTCTTTTTCATAATGAAGCAACCAAGCTAATGCTCCTAGAGATTCCTTCCACGCCCTCATCGACAGATCAACATAAATTATAGCTTCTTCTTTTGATCCCATCGAATAGCTGTTGGGAATCTGCTTAGGCATTTTAGTTTTTTTCAGAAGGTATTTTGGCACCAGTGGATTTAGCGCGACAGCCTCTTTTAATTGGTTAATGGCCTGTTTTGAGTCGGGTCCATTTTTTTTAAACAGCAGCAATGCTTTATTGTAACTCGATTGAGCGCTGAATTTTTCGTTAAACTGTCTATGAATGGCTTCCGCTCCTTTGAGGTCATTTTGGATAAGTAGGCGGACTTCTAAGATATAGCGCAGTCCTTGGTTGTCATTAGGATTCAGTCGCAGGCAATCCTTAAAATGCGCGATGGATTCGGCTTCAAAACCCAGATTCCAAAGAGCTTCTGCTAGATAAACTCTGGCACGCATATAAGGTCTGGCCTCGGTCATTCCCCAAAAATGCCCGACGTTCTCTTTAAAAAATTTTGCTCCAAGATATTTTTCACCCGCGTCCACTGCTTTCCTGTAAAAAACCACGGCGTCTTCTGGTTTTGTTGCCATTTCTTCGGCAAGAATAATCCATGCGTCAGCAAGATGCGGATATATTTTTAAAGCACGCTCAACCAGAGTTTTTCTTGCTCTGCCCTTCGACATCCCTTTCGCTTCAAAAATCATATCTTCTGCAATTTCTTGGTGCGATCTTGAGCGACCCATGAGTTGATCTAGATCTTGATCTTGATCTTGATCAAAGGCTTGTTCACGATCTAATATTTTTATATTTTTACTGTCTGTACTATTTTTATTCTTATTGAAGATTTTTTTCATCATTTGCTCCATCACCTCAATAAAACTTACGGAATTAATTTTTTTGGTCAAGCGTTAAGCGTTCGTCAAGCGTACGCCGTACCTTTTTGCCACTCACTGCATTAGCATTACTTCAGCTTGAAAAAGATAGACCTTATATTCCTCCCCCAGACTTCGCCCAGAAGCGCACGATGCGCTTCTGGAAGGCCGCTCAGGACGGCTACATTAAGTCACACCGAGAGCAGCTGCAAAAAAAACCACCCAAAACGACCCACCAACCCCAATCCTCCATGAAAAACATGCCACAGGGTTAATCCGCCCTTCCGCTGGTCGAGTTCAATATCCATTTAAGAAAGTCCTGCCCGAAAACAAAACATCAAAAATCGTATAAAACTCAAAGTACCAAAAGCGCGCTACGCTAAAAGTTTAAAAAGTAAGTTCAAAAAGTATTTTCAAGATTTTCAAAGCCAGTAAAACTAGCCCCATAAAAACTTTAGCTACCTTCAAAAAACGCCGAATCTTATCTTGTGTATAGAGAAGATTAGTCATTTTTGACCTCCATCGCATCGGTGGGGGTCTTTCTTTGTTTCAGGGTTGGTAAGGTCAGTTTAGGCTTTAGCAATTTCCATCACAGCCCATGCCCCAGTTAAATTCATTTTGAAAACCTTCATAAGTCCGAGCGCCAGATTCAATATCAACAAAACCAAAAGTTTCGCCTCAGCCAATAGCCCGAGGGCAGCAGAATCCAAACGAACCACCAACCCCAAACTCCATGAGGGCTCACCAATCAGAGTTAGGTCGGTCTTTGATATCTTAGAATTATTTTATAAGTTTACTTCAATTTCTTTATTAACTCATGGTAGGCCTGGGGACTCCCCTCGGACGCACACCAGTCTTTGACCTTCTTGTGATTGAATGGAAATTTATTGGCCACCAACGCAGCTTGATCAAGGCATTCCCTGGCTTTGAAGTGAATATAGGAAGCCAAGCGGTCTCTAATACAGTCTGTTGGTGAGTAAATATAAAGTGTTTGGCCTTCTATTTTTAAAAGATCAGGAATAATTTTGATATCATCTCCAATTCCTGCAGGACCAAACATAAACTCAACAAATTTATCACATTCAGGGTGAATATAATGTCGACCACCTTTATTGTAAAATCCGATGGAGGCCATGACTTCTGTGATTTTCCCATCAACATAGGTCTTTAAAACCAGATCCAAATCTCCTGATTTATAAGCCCCTTCTGAATAAATAGCAGCTACAGCGCCACCAACAAGAATAGTTTCAATTCCATTTTTAGCCAGGTTCCAACCTACATATTTCCAAACGTCTTCTTCAGTGCAGCTCATCCAAAGTGGTACTTTCACTTGACAGGCTTTCCTTTTCGTCTAGGTCTTCGACGCGTTTCAAAAATCATCTGTCGTTCAGAAAGTGGGATTCCCTCATACGCAATTTCAATAATTTCCCGAACAGGTTTCATAAATGGAGATTTCGGATTAAAGGAGTACAATCGCGTTCTGCCCACTGCTTTTGAAATGATTACCCCTGATAATTCAAGGCGATTTAATTGTTGAACAACGGGATTCAATGCGACCTTGAAATCTCGTGCAATCGCAGTTGCATAAGATTCTCCGCAATGAAAGATATGAAGTAAAACCTTCTCGGCGGTTTTGTTGCCAAATATTCCCTCTAACATCATTTTAATATATACCATATACTAGTTCATATCAACCAGATAATGGTTGATTAAATACGGTACGCCGTACCTTTTTGCCACTCACCGCATTAGAATTTTGTTGTAAAATAAAAACGAACAGCCCGTCCCTATTTCCCCCAGACTTCGCCCAGAAGCGCACGATGCGCTTCTGGAAGGCCGCTCAGGATGGCCACACTGACTCAAACCGAGAGCAGCAGAAATAACCCCACTAAAAACGACCCACCAACCCGAAAGCTCCATGAAAAACATTCCACAGGGTTAATTCGCCCTTCCGCTGGTCGAGTTCATTATCCATTTAAGAAAGTCCTGCCCGAAAACAAAACATCCAAAATCGTACAAAACTCAAAACGTACCAAAAGCGCGCTACTCTAAAAGTTCAAAAAGTAACTTCAAGATTTTCAGGGCCAGCAAAACTAGCCCAAGAAAAACTTTAGTCACCCGCAAAAACTTCCGAATCTTATCTTGTTGGTAGATAAAATTGTTCATTTTTGACCTCCATCGCATCGGTGGGGGTCTTTCTTCGTTTCAGGGTTGGTAAGGTCAGTTTAGGCTTGTGCAATTTCCGCCTCAGCCCATAGCCCCTTTAAATTCAATTAAAAAACAAAAAAAGCCAGCGATCGTCCGCAAATCAGATTTACACAAAAAGACAAGCTTAATTAATCTCTTAAGAAATCTCGTGTTTCCCTGAGCTAACTCTTGCTCGCCTCAGTGAAAAAAAAGGACAAACTTCTCATTTTTTTTAATAGTATCATATGATACTATTAAAAGATGACAAATTCTCCCATTAAGATCACCGCTAAGATCCTCAACTTAAACTCTGAAATTCATGAGCTGCTTGGGGAAATAAAGAATTTTTCTGTAGGCAAAGCCTCAGTCAAGTTGCGTAGAGAAAATAAAATTAAAACCGTACAGCATAGCCTCGCGATTGAGGGCAATGATTTGATTGAAAGTCAAATCACAGCCATCCTTGAGAACAAGCGCGTATTAGGGCCAGCCAAGCAGATTCTTGAGGTGAAAAATGCACTGGCTCTTTATGACTCCCTCACGGAGATTGACCCTTTAAAAGAAAAACAACTCCTGCTTTCGCATAAAATTCTGATGCAGGGACTTTTGAAAAGTGCAGGCAAGTACAGGTCAGGGCAAGTGGGAATTTTTAAAGGATCAAAAGTCAGTCACGTGGCGCCGCCAGCAAAACAAGTGCCCCGGCTTATGTCTGATCTGTTTAATTTTTTAAAAAAAGATGAAAACTCCTGGATCATCAAAGCATGTGTTTTTCATTATGAACTTGAATTCATACATCCCTTTGATGACGGCAATGGCCTCATGGGAAGGCTTTGGCAGCAGCTTCTTTTGATGAAATATGCAAAGGTTTTTGAGTACATTTCAACAGAGACGATCGTCCACGAGCGACAGAAACAGTATTATGCGGTTTTAGAAATATGCGACACCTCCGGCGAATTCACACTCTTTCTAGAATTTTCGCTAGAAGTGATTCTAGAAGGTTTACAAAAATTTAAATCCGCCAATAGAATCCCAAAACCCTCAGCCCCCGATCGAATCCAATTTGCTTTAAATCATTTCAAATCCAAAAGCTTCACAAGAAAAGATTATTTAAATTTATTCCCCGAACTCTCCACTGCAACAGCAAGTCGCGACCTGACCAAAGCCGTCAAAGAAAATCAACTCAAAATCTCCGGCGAAAAATCCAAAGCCGAATACAAAGCCTAAAAAATCCAGCCACCCCCAGAAACTCCCCCACACTTCGCCCAGAAGCGCACGATGCGCTTCTGGAAGGCCGCTCAGGATGGCCAGATCAAGTCAAACCGAGAGCAGCAGCCACAACCCCAAAAGCAGGCCTCACAACAACCCTATCTAAATTTATGAATTTAATTTATGAATTAATAAGAAAAAAACCAACTAACAAAACCAACTAACTTAAAGTGACCTCACAAGAAACATCCTGAGCTAAACTCACCACCGCCGAAGGCCTCACCTCTGCGCTCGAAGCAAACTCCCCCGCTCCAAAAGTTCCCCAAAATTTTTTTTGCACCACACTCTTTGCAAACTTCACAGCCACAACCTCAAGAGCGGCTTGCACCAGCACTTCTCGCATCCGGGGATGCTCCATCAAATACTCTAAACGATGGAAAAGTTCGTTCTCATCGCGCGGCTGAAACAGCAGCCCTGTTTTGAAGTTCTCAACAATATCCATCACTCCACCAGCCTCGGTGGCCACAAGCACTGCACCCGCTGCCATGGCTTCTATATTGACGCGGCCAAAGGTCTCTGCATCCGAGGCCATCACGACGATGTCCATCGAAGCCATAAGCTCTGCGATGTCACTGCGATACCCCGTGAACACCACATGATCCTGAAGATAAAGAGTTTTTACCAAGCTTTTTAATTCTTGCAAGATCCCGGGCTCGCTCACGGTTTCTTCGCCCACTAGAATAATCTTAAAAGGCTGCAACGGATTTTTAGCCAGCAACGCCCCCGCTTTAATCAAAGTGCTTTGCCCCTTGGCTTTATCCAGTCGTCCGACCAGACCAATCAGCAGGCTCTTTTCAGTGGGGTCAAAGCTTTTACGCAGCACTGCACTTCTTTTGCTGGGATTGAATTGCTCTGTATCCACAGAGTTTGGAATAATAGTTAATTTATCAACTGCGATTGCGATATTTTCAATAAGGTTTTGCTGATGCCGCTCCGTCAAGGCAATCAATAAATCCACACGCTGATAGAGCCAACGGTGATAGAAATCTTTTTTAGAGACATTTAAAAAAGTATGGGAAAATCCAATCAACTGGACCGAGTGGTCACATCTTCGCAGCAGACTTAAACGAATCAGCAATAGCTCTCGCAGATGTTGGGCAAGGATAATTTGAATCTTTTGTGATTGAAGAACTTGTCGAAAGACACGAATGTTTTCAAGTAAATGTTTGCTGCTTCCAGAGATCTCTGTGACGGGAATATTTTTTTGCTTCAAGCGCTGCGCTAGTGGCGAATTGCTTGCAGCAAGGGTGTGACAATGAAAACCATTCGCATGCAAATCCATCGCCGTTTCATAGGCAACCATTTCAAGGCCACCCCATGATGGAGACAAACAAACCTGCAATATGTTTTTAGAAAACATCCCGCCACCCTTCAAGATCAAAGGATACAACTGAATCTTTGGATCGAAAAGTCAAAAAGACTGAGCGGTGCATTTATGTTTTTTTTAAAAGCTGCAGTTATTGAACCCATTGTTGTTTTGTAATTCGAATAATGTTTATTTAATTCAAGCGACCGCACCAACCCGCAGAACTCCGTGAGCGAACCTCCACGGGGTTTTCGCCCGCTCTTCCGTTGGTCGAGTTTTTAATAACTAGTGAACATTGTTTCTAGAAATCTCAAGCCACCTTTTTTTAAAAAAATGGCCACCTTCAAAAAAACAAAGACTCAGCAATCGTGCAAAACTCAAAAAAACGTTCCACTTAAAAAAGTTCAAGGATTTGCTTAAGGACCTGCAGGACTAGCAAAACTAGACCTAAGATCACTCGAGCTCGTCGTAAAAAATGTCGAAGCTTATCTTGTTCAGGGATAAGTTTAGTCATTTTTGACCTCCATCTTCATTAAGGTGGGGGTCTTTTCTTTTTTATCCTGGGATTGGCTTGGTCGGATTTTTCCTTATGCAATTTTCTTGCGCAGCTCTGCACTGATTAAAATTGCATGGGAGGAAATCTTGCCTTTCCAAAGTTCGCTTGGCGGATGGCTGAGATGGATGAAAACCCAAAGGCCCTGCTGCCCCAAGTAACGCGTCGTGTGGCAAAAAGGTACGGCGTACCCTATTTTTAAAAAATGAAAATAAAAAGGTGAGAATTAAATAACATGACTTTCCCACTATCGAGTTTTATTTTAAAATATTATTAAAAATGACGGTGTCAATTTTTCTTCGCCAAATAATAAACATAAATTTAATATAATGTATATATAAAAATCACGAGCACTTCTTTAAGTTGCAGAACAACTTCACGCAAAAATTCAAGCGACCGCACCAACCCGCAGAACTCCGTGAGCGAACCTCCACGGGGTTTTCGCCCGCTCTTCCGTTGGTCGAGTTTTTAATAACTAGTGAACATTGTTTCTAGAGATCTCAAGCCACCTTTTTTTAAAAATGGTCTTCTTCAAAAGAAAACAAACACTCAGCAATCGTGCAAAACTCAAAAAAACGTTCCACTTAAAAAAGTTCAAGGATTTGCTTAAGGACCTGCAGGACTAGCAAAACTAGACCTAAGATCACTCGAGCTCGTCGTAAAAAATGTCGAAGCT
>CANFQX010000032.1 GCA_947449255.1 Pseudobdellovibrionaceae bacterium | reverse complement strand
GCCATCCTGTGCAGCCTTCCTCAAGCGCATCGTGCGCTTGAGGGCGATGTTCATCCTAATAACACAATTAAATGCTAATTTTTTTAGATCGCACTTATGATGCTTTAGGGGCGGTATCGCTCAACAACAATTTAAGGGGCCAGTTTGAATTTAATATCTAATCCTTAATTTGATCAACTAAAAGAACAACCCTTGAGTGGTGATGACCTGTAAATTGATGCATAAGTTTTCCAACGATCCTGACGTGAGTTCCTTCACCCAGCTTTCTAAAGCGACTCCAAAGAATCCGATCTTCGCCATCAATGGAAAGCTGAACGACTTTGACATTTTTTTCATCCTTGGTGTCTGGGGCTTGATCTTTTTCTGAAGCGATGACGGCAACTTCCTTATCTAGTTTAAGATAAAAATGTCTTTCTAATTGATCTCCCTTGGCAATACTTTGATAGTTTGGAGGCCCAGGAAAATTTTGGAGTTCGAGGACACCCTCAAGCTGAACCACGGCGGGATCATAATGCAGTACAACTGGTGCTCCTTGGCAAACGGACCCAAGAAAAAATAAAAGAACTATTTTAGAAAATGAAAAACTACGAAATTGCATGTCGTGGTCTACCTCGCAGAAATAGGTGCCCATGTGAAGAAGTTGCGACAATTGCATCAACTTTCCCTTGCTGGGTCAGTGCTATCCCCTCGTCCTTTGAGACCCATCCATAGCCGAGAATTTCGTATCGCTCAATGACTCCAAAGTTATCATACGAAACATCCATTACTGTTGCCTTTTTTGCCAAAGATCGAATTTTGCCAACACTCTTTCCCCAACCTTCCATAAGTTCAATAGCTCGCCATAATTTTTCGAACTCACTTACAGAAAAATCTTTGATTTTTTTATTACCAGAAACTCCGGTTTGCTTTCGTATAAAGCGAACGTATGCTGGAGTATCATTTTCGAAGGGTGGAGCATATCCCTTCATCAGTTCAGGGATGTCTTTATTAGCATAAGTAATCCTAAGGGTCTCAATGAGGGCGTTGTGACCAGATTGATAATCAGGAAATACCGCAAATCCACCAGCAGTTCCTATGGATCCATTTGATTTGCTAATTTTGCCCTGCTTGACATTGCCAGGATTCTGATTTCTCCAAGGACGATTTCCACCTTCAAACGAGAACTCTGCACCACCCGTGTCAGTGTAGATTACTGAATTCCTTTGACCAGCCTTAGCATTCACATATTTTGACATTTAAACCTCATACGGCGCATGAGCGCTTTCTTTATAAAATATTTGGTAGTTCAGGACTAAATAAATTTCCCGACACTGCCGCCGCCTAATATATTCCTATTCTAAGCAAAAAGACAACTGGCATAGTGTAAACTAAATCGCAAAATATCGCGCCTCAGAATTTAAAAAATAATAGCCCGAAACGCTCGAAGCTGGCGTCATCGCATAATTCTCTGTCAGCCTAACGGCAATATTTTTTTGAACCTCAAGCAAGTTCCAAATCTTTTTCTTTTCACTGTGATCTGGACAAGCCGGATATCCCGGCGCTGGTCGAATGCCCTGGTATTTTTCAGCTATGAGGTCTTCAGGCTGCAAATTTTCTGCGAGGCCAAAAATTTCACGAACTTTTTTATGACTGTATTCCGCGCAAGCTTCAGCCAAGCGATCGCCAATGGCTTTGACCAAGATGGCCGAATAATCATCATGCTGAGCTTCAAACTCTTTGGCCATCAATTCAATTTGTTCACCCGCGGTGACGACAAATAGCCCCAAGTGATCTTCACGCTGAGACTCCTCGGAGGCAATAAAGTCTGCAAGGCAAAAGTGAATGTTGTTATTGATCACTTTTTCACGTTGTTGCCGATCAAAATGCAGGGTCTCTAAAATCTGACCCTCTTCAGAATAGATGAAAACTTCCTCATCCCGAGAATTTGCTTTAAAGATTCCCATTAAAGCTTTTGGACGGACTCGTTTTTCCAGAATCATCTGCTCTAAAATGAGTTGGGCATCATCGAACAACTTCTTGGCTTCAATGCCGTACTTTTCAGACTCAAGAATTTTTGGAAATGTTCCGCGCATTTCCCAGGCCCAAAAGAAAGGCCCCCAGTCAATATAGGCACGCAGATCCGAAATTTCAATTTCAAGTTCAAAAACACCTTTTCTTTGGGGAGCTAAAATTTCAGCTTGGGACCAATCTATTTTATATTTTAGTTTGCGAGCTTGCTCGAGGGGAATTTTTTTCCGCTCGGCCAGTGTGTTTTCATAGTTTTCTTTTAAGGATTTATTCAATTGATGCACTTCTTGGGCATAACTTACTTTTGATCTGGGACTGATCAGTTTATTGGCCACTTCAACCACGAGAGAGGCATCAGCCACATGACTCACAACCCCTTCATAGTGCGGCGCTAATTTCACAGCCGTGTGAATTTTGCTCGTCGTCGCCCCACCAATAAGAATCGGAATTTGAAGCCCCGCTCTTTGAAATTCAGCCAAATTAAAAGCCATTTCCTCTAAGGAGGGCGTGATCAGTCCACTGAGCCCAATAAAGTCAGCCTCATGCAAAGCCGCCGCTTTTATTATATTTTGCACTGAAACCATCACACCAAGATCGACAACCTTATAGCCATTGCAGGCCATAACGACAGAGACAATGTTTTTTCCGATGTCATGAACATCGCCCTTGACCGTAGCGATGACCAGAGTGCCTTGCCCTTGCAATACCGTTCTTGTCTTTTTTTCTGCGTCCATAAAAGGCTCAAGGTGCGCGACTGCTTTTTTCATCACTCGCGCGCTTTTCACAACTTGGGGCAAAAACATTTTGCCAGCACCGAAAAGTTCTCCCACGACTTTCATACCATTCATCAGGGGGCCCTCGATCACTTCCAAAGGACGACCGCCGGCCTGTTTTGCTATTTCAATCCGAGCCTCTTCGGTGTCTTCAACAATGTAGGCATCAATGCCTTTGACTAAGGCGTGAATGATGCGCTCTTGGAGTGGCAGTTTTCGCCACTCATCCAGGGCGACATTTCTGCGCATGTTTAAGTCCGCACCTTGGAGTTCGGCTTCTCTTTCTTGCTTGTACCGCTCTGCCTCTTTCAGCAATTCATCGGCCGCTTTGGGCGAACGATTTAAAACAACATCTTCACACAATTCACGCAGGCGGGCTTCAACCTCTTCATAAACTTCAAGCATTCCTGCATTGACGATCCCCATATCAAGGCCTGCTTGGATGGCATGATACAAAAACACAGAGTGCATAGCCTCACGAACTTTATTGTTGCCTCTAAAACTAAAACTTAAATTTGAAACTCCACCTGAAGTAAAAACTTGGGGGCAAGCTTTTTTGATTTCCCCAACGGCTTCAATGAAATCAACGGCATAGTTGTTGTGTTCTTCCATACCGGTGGAAACAGTTAAAATATTTGCATCAAAAATAATATCTGAGGGGTCAAAATGCAGTTCTTCAGTGAGCAGTTTATAGGCCCTGGTGCAGATGCGAACTTTATCTGCCTTGGTGGCAGCCTGACCCTGCTCATCAAAGGCCATCACGACAACGGCTGCACCATAGCGCTGAATCAATCTGGCCTGTCGTAAAAATTCAGACTCCCCTTCCTTCAGGGAGATCGAATTGACAATCCCTTTGCCTTGCAGACATTTAAGTCCCGCCTCCAAAACCTGCCATTTAGAAGAGTCAATCATGATTGGAACTTTAGAGACATCCGGCTCAGCCGCTAGCAAATTTAAAAAATCAGTCATGGCCCGCGGGCCATCGATCATGCCTTCGTCAAAATTCACATCCAAAATATTTGCACCCGTGACGATTTGACTGCGAGCCACTTCAAGGGCCTCATCCATTTTATTTTCTTTGATGAGCTTTGCAAATCGTGGGGAGCCGGTCACATTGGTGCGCTCTCCAATCATCACAAAATTTCGGTTTTTTTCGGATGAAGCTTGCGCCAAATTAAAGGGCTCAAGCCCACTGAGTTTCATGAAGGGTGCACAGTTTTCTGGCTTTGAACGAGGCCCTTTCAAATGAAGCAATTCGACAACTTTGGCGATATGCTGAGGCGTCGTCCCGCAACAACCACCAATGATATTGACGATGCCCTCTTCGGCCATCAAACCCAATTGATAAGCTAAAGACTCTGGCGTTTCATCATAACCTGTCAGACTTAAGGGATTCGGCAATCCCGCATTGGGATAACAAGAGATATAACAGTCAGACACCCGTGCAAGTTCCCGCAAATAGGGATGCATTTCTTTTGCCCCCAAGGCACAATTGATCCCCACACTCAAAGGCTTTGCGTGCCGAATAGAATTCCAAAAAGCTTCCACTGTTTGCCCTGAAAGCGTGCGACCAGAAAGGTCCGTGATCGTCACTGAAATCATGAGCGGCAGTTTTTCGCAGCGCTCTTCCTCAATTTCAGAAATCGCAAAGAGGGCTGCTTTCACATTCAAAGTGTCAAAGATTGTTTCAGGCAATAAAATATCAACGCCGCCCTCAAGCAGACCAAGCACTTGCTCTTTGTAGGCGTCTTTTAACTGATCAAAACTAACAGCTCGGTACCCTGGATTATTGACCTCAGGACTGAGCGAGGCTGTTTTATTTGTGGGACCAAGGGCTCCAGCCACATAGCAGCGTTTGCCGGTTTTTTGCTGATAATCAAGACAGGCTTTTTTTGCTAGCCTTGCGGCACTGACATTCAGCTCATAAGCTAGTTGAGACAATTCATAATCCGCTTGCGCGATGCTGGTGCCATTAAAAGTACTGGTCTCGATAATATCAGCCCCGGCCTCCAGGTAGGCGTAATGAATATCATAAATAATTTCAGGCTTTGTAAGCACTAACAGATCGTTGTTGCCTTTGAGATCTTTGGGGTGATTCTTAAATCGCTCGCCACGATAATCAGTTTCAGATAATTTATGCAGTTGCACCATGGTGCCCATAGCACCATCTAAAAACAACAGACGTGATTTTAATATTTCTTCAAGCTCAACAAGGCACTGGTTTTTTTTAAGGCTTTTTTTGGGGCTCTCTTTAAGATTTTTCATTTAAAGCTCTTCACGATCTCTGCCACGGCATGAACATCATTGAGCACATAAAAATGAACGCTGGGAACGCCAAAGGCTAACAGCTCTTCCACTTGCTTGCGAGACCACCGCGAACCAATTTCAAGGGCGTGCTCAGGGGAGGCATTGATTTCATCCACTAGGGCTGTCGGCAAGTCGATGTAAAAGTTTTTTGGAACACTTTTTAGTTGCGTCGCTGATTTTAAAACCTTAAGGCCAGGAATAATCGGTACGGTGATTCCAGCAGCGCGGCACTCTTTGACGAAATCAAAATATTTTTGATTTTCAAAAAACATTTGCGTCACAATATAATCAGCACCGGCCGAGACCTTGCGTTTTAAATTTTGCACATCCAACTTAAGATTGGCGGCCTCAAAATGTTTTTCAGGATAACTTGCAACGCCGACACAAAAATCTAGTGGCAGAGCCTCATCCAGCTCATCTAAAAATTTTCCATTCGAAAGATCTTTAATTTGTCCGACCAGATCACAGGCATAATTATTGATTGTTTGATCGTTGCGCACTGTCTTCTTAAAATTGGGCGTGTCTCCACGCAGCGCTAAAACATTTTCAATTCCCAAGTAGCTGAGCTCAATCAGAGCGTCTTCGGTTTCTTCTCTGGTAAAACCCAGACACAAAACATGAGCCACTGTATCTATTTTAAAACGATTTTGCAGGACTCCACATATACCCAAGGTGCCGGGTCGTTTTTTCAAAGTGCGTTTTTGAATGCTGCCATCACTTTTTTCTTGAAAATAAACAGTCGAGCCATGAGAAGTGACATCAATCCAAGGCGGATTAAGGGGCGCTAATATTTCAACAGCGTCAACAACATCCTTGATGGAATGACCTCTTGGCGGAGGTACGATTTCATAGCTAAACAAGGGATCACGGGCCTTTATGATGTGCTCAATAACTTTCATTCCTCTAGCATAAGTCCGAACAATTCGAGTGGCAAGGCGATGAGACTATGGGCTAGGTGGGATATCATTTTTTTTTACAGAAGCGCTCGGGTGACTGCTGCACCAGGAATATTGAACCTGGAACCTAGCCCCTGAACGCCTTATTTGCCTAAAGTCCTTAGTCCCTATTTGACAGGTCAATTTATAGATTCATTCTCAAAAAAGAACCCACTCCTTGAATTATAAAAAAATATTTTCATTGCCAATAACTGGAATATCCAACAACCCCAAATTGCTTGTAAATTCTCATATATTTTATTATTTGTATTCAGAATCAATTTTAAGAATTTTAGGCTGAGCCTCTGGCCAACACGCTAATAAAAATGCTGCGAGTTAGAAACAGGAATTTTTTATGATTTTAGTCTTTGGTGAAAACGGACAAGTTGCAACTGCATTAAAAGAATCCCTTCCTGAAGCCACCTTTGTGGGCAGCAAGGTCGCAAATTTCTTAAATCCAGAAAGAGTCCTAGAGACACTCAACACTCACAAACCGACTGTCGTTATCAATGCCGCCGCCTACACTCAGGTTGATAAAGCTGAGGATGAAAAAGAGGCCGCACTCACCATCAACGCCACAACGCCTGGCGCAATTGCTGAATGGTGCAAAAATAATAAGGCCCTTTTGGTGCACTACTCGACAGATTATGTTTTTGATGGCAGCGGAGCTAAACCATGGACCGAGTCGGACCAGCCCGACCCCGTCAATTATTATGGTTATTCAAAATGGCAGGGCGAAAAGGCCATTCTTGCGAGCCATGCCACAGCTTTTATTTTTCGAATTTCTTGGGTTTACAGCCCCTGGGGAAATAATTTTAAAAAAACAATGCTAAAACTAGCCAAAGAGCGCGAACAGCTGAGCGTCGTCAATGACCAATGGGGCGCACCGACCAGTGCGGAAGACGTCGCTCAAGTCACGACAACATTGGTTCATCAATATTTAAAAAATGAACCGATCCCAGAGCCCGGAATCTACCATCTGCGCTTCGAGCAGTATCAAACTTGGTATCAATTCGCGTCAAATATAATCCAAGCCGCAAAAGAGGCTGGTGAAAGCATAAAAGTGCAAGAAATTCGCCCCGTCACCAGTGCCGAATTTCCAACAAAGGCCAAGCGACCCGCCAATTCCCGCTTGGGCAGCAACTTCCCCTTGGATCTTTGGAAGATGAAGGCCAGCAAGGCGATCAAGGATTAGCAATAAAAGACGGACTAGGATCTTGACTGCGAAGGATTCTAGAATAAGATCTCCTCATTCAAATAAAAAAGGACTTCATTTTATGACAATTCTAGTGACAGGGGCTGCAGGATTTATCGGAAGCAGTTTTGCCAGACATTTACTTGCAAACAAACACAAAGTGGTCGTTCTGGATAAATTAACTTATGCAGGTCACCTAGAAAATCTGGAAGGACTTGTTGATAACAAAAATCTTTTCTTTGAAAAAGGCGACATTGCTGATGACAATTTTGTCGCAGCCCTCTTTAAAAATTATCAATTTGATGCTGTAACAAATTTTGCAGCGGAGTCCCATGTCGACAACTCGATTCACTCACCTCGCGAATTTATTGATACAAATATCATCGGCACTTTTACTTTGCTCGACAACAGCCGCAAGTATTGGTCCACACTGACAGCAGAGAAAAAAGCAGACTTTAGATATCTGCAAGTTTCAACGGATGAAGTTTATGGAACTCTGGGTGCAACCGGAAAATTTCACGAAGGTCTCCCCTACGAACCCAATTCGCCCTATTCCGCTTCCAAGGCTGCGGCCGATCATCTCGTGCGGGCATGGCACCACACTTATGGCTTACCAACAGTGACCACAAATTGCTCGAACAACTATGGTCCTCGCCAGTATCCTGAAAAATTAATTCCTGTGATGATCACAAATGCTCTCAATGAAAAAAATCTGCCTGTGTATGGCAATGGTGGAAACATCAGAGACTGGATCCACGTCGATGACCACGCCCATGGCGTTTACCTTGCCCTGACCCGCGGAATTCCTGGTCAGACTTATTGCTTTGGCGGCAATTCAGAAAGACAAAATCTGGATGTGGTTCAAGCGATTTGCAAGACTTTAGATGAAATTCGCCCCCGTGCAAATGGCAAGAGCTATGCGGAACTGATCACCTATGTGAAAGATCGCGCGGGCCATGACTGGCGCTATGCGATTGACGATTCAAAAGCCCAAAAAGAATTGGGCTTTGAGCGAACTTATAAAAACTTTGAAGACGGATTAAAAGCCACCGTGGATTGGTACTTGGCGAACGCAGATTGGTGCCAGAAGGTTTTAAATAAATAAGAACTATTTAAAAAGGGGCTTGTATGAAAAAACTGACTTCGCTTTTGTTTTCTATTTTGTTTTGTATTTTGTATTGTCTTTTATTTTCCTTAGCATTCAATTCAAAATCATTCGCAAGCAACTCAAAAAAGCACTCTAGTTTTGAGAACAGTTCAGGCCCCTTGCAAGTTTTTTCAATGAATCTGCATTGCTTCAAAGACAACTGGGTCTTTAGACTCAGTCACATCTTAGATAAAGTGGCCGAGATCTCTCCGGACGTGATTGCCTTTCAGGAAGTTTGTTCTGACCCGCATTCCTATGAAAATCAGATCAATTACATCAGAAATTATTTATCACAAAAAGGCTATCCCATCAAAGGCCTCGAAGCCCAGTACACGCACCAGGCCTGGGACCAGTACAATGAATATATCGTGCTGATCACCAAGCATGAGGTCATGAGAACAGACAAAGGGAATCTGCCCACATCTATTCTTCAACGCGGCTATGTGAGCTTTTTGATCGACAACAAATGGTTCACCAACACTCACCTTGAGTATCATTCAGATCATTATTACGATCGCCTTGCACAGATTGACTTCCTGGCAAATCGTTATCCTTTTCAGGCTCATCTTTTGATGGGGGATTTTAATTCTTCGTGCGTGGATTCTGAACAAGACATTTTAAGACGGTACAGCTATAAACCCTTCTTCCCCGGCATGACCCAAACCGGAAACGATGGCAACTCCAGCAATGAAATCGATGGCTTTTGGATCTCTTATCCCTTTTACAGTCAGGCCAAATCAATGCGCGCTTTTTCATTGCTGACAGAAAAAGTGAATGACCAGTATCTCAGCGATCACTACGCGATCATGACGCAAATTCAATTTTAATTTCGGCGCATCACAGCGCCCTCCATCAACGACTAAAAAGCCTAGGACCGCGGCTTGTTTTTTTCTTTTGAGCTTTCGCACCTGCTTGAGCCAGGCTGATTTCTGACTGCAATTTAAGTGCAATATTTCCAGCTGCAGAGCGAACCAGATAAGCGGGTTTTTCTGGAGTGCCATGGCGAGTGATGTTTTTTCCTTTGATCTCACGGGTCACGGATTCAAAGAACACCTCTTCGACAACTCCTTGAATCAGACCACTCATCCATTTCCAAGTGACGGCCTCGCCGATTTTATAGGACATGCTTTCCTCCAATTCCTGATTTCGTTGAGCGGGTATGATCTAGAAGTCTTTCCAAACTTTCAACCAAATACAAAGGGATCGTCAAGAGTGGATATTCAAGTCTTTGGTTTTCAAATTGATAGGTCACCAGCTCCTCTGAGCCGGGGGATAAGTTAAAGCGCAGGCATTTTTTTTTATCGTGAGCCGTATCCTTCACCCAATGATGCATGGATCGGATTTTACCAGCTGCACCAGCTTTAACTTCGATGGCAATTAAGTATGGTGAGCGTTCTATAACATAATCAACTTCTGAGTTTGCAGCCTTTCCCTCTCGCAACCAATAATAAAGATCTGGGGATTCATAGGGAGGCTGCAAAGACAATAAGTGTTGGCCGATGAACTGTTCAGCAATTTTACCATCAGTCAAAAGTTTCGCCTCGGACATATTCTTGATATTGACCCAGGAAGCTTTTTGGAAGTGATTCATCAAGCCCACATCAAGCAAAAGTGACTTAAAGATTTTTTCGGATTTGGTGCTCTCTAGGGGTACGCCAGCGCAAGTTGTGTTAAAAACCGGGGTTGCAATTTTAGCCTTAAATAGCAATTCTAAATTGGACTTTAAATCTTTCGAATTGTCTTCGGGTGAAATATTGCTGAACTTAATTTTTGAACAAGGATGAAGATATAGATGCCTAAAGACTTTTTGTATTTTTATGAGATGACTTTTTTTTGCGTATTTAACAAAATCACCTTGGTAGGTCTCTAAAATTTGCGAGTGAATTTGCGGCACACTATCAATTCCCGCCTCGAGCAAGGTGAGAATCGCCTCGGGCATACCACCGACAAAAAAGTACTCCTTCAGCAGTGAAACACATTTTTCATGAAATATTTCATTCACTTGTTTTACATCGGTGATGGCGTTTATTTTCTCAAGAATATGATCTTCTTTTTTTGCTTTTAAAAACTCACAAAAAGTCATTGGTCCTAGGTGCAAAAACTCAACTCTGCCGACGGGCATTGAGTATTTATGATCACTCAGGGTAAATTCCAAAAGTGATCCGGCGCAGATGACAGGCAGGTCTGGAAACTCTTCATAAAAATATCTCAGACATGCAATGGCTGCTGGCGTCGCTTGAATCTCATCCAAAAAGAGAATGGATTGATTACCTTTTTCAGAAGGTATGGACCGACCAAAATAATCTGCAAGAACTTCTTTTGCAAGAGCAGCACTATTTTTTTCAAAAACCGAATTGAGTTGAATATGTTTTTCTAGATTGATTTCAAAAAGATTTAAATTATGCGCTTTAGCAAAATTTCGCACAAGGGTGGATTTACCGACCTGTCGGGCTCCCCTGATAATAAGAGGCTTGCGATTTTTTTTTACCAGCCAAGAGTCCAGGTATTTTGAACGAATTCTCTCCAAAAAAGCCCCCTTTTTCTGACTATTTTAGTCTAAAAAAGGGGCCTTTTAAAGTTTTTAATGATTTTTGCCTCAATTTTCAGCGAAAAATTGGCCCCATTCATCTTATGGGACTTCATTTTTGCCAAGTGTCCTGAGTTAAGCGCAACGCCACACCAGTAGAGACGAGCACACTATTCTACACACAGGTAAACTTTAAGTACTCCTTGAATTCTATTCATTTGCTGTTTTAATCCTATGACAGAGCTGCGAAGCATTCAAAAATAAACTGAGGAATTTGTCGTGGGTTTACTTAAATTAAGAAATCAAAATACAAACGTCAATGCCCCTGATCCTCGACGACTTGCCCACGAGCTAGTTTCCAAACTAGGTTTAGAAATTCCAATCTTAAAAGGCCACCTTTTTGGATCTGGTGTCCGAAATAATATGACGCCTGATTCTGATCTTGATCTTTTAGTGATTCTTGAAAATTTGGAAGATATGAAAAAAGCCTATAAAGTTGTTGGTCAAAAAAATTTTTCTCCCATTGCTGTCGACTGGATTTTTAAAAATTCTGTTGATTTTGAAAAGCGCAAGGATTTTGGTGGCGTTTGTTTTGAGGCGCATCACCACGGAGTAGTTATTTATGAAAAGTAATTCCAAACGATTATTTAATCAAGGCTATGCTAAGGAGTTGCTTTCAATCGCGACAGGAGACTCTGTATCCGCTCGATCACTTTATGGGACTTCAAATCCTGGTCGCCTTGAAAATGTGGTTTACCTGGTTCAACAATCTGTAGGAAAATCAATAAAATCTGTTCTTGTTTTTCGTCAGGTCGCATTTCCACTTGTTCATGATTTAGGAACTATTATTGCCAGCAAAAACGTGAAACTTTTCACGAAATAGCAATCATAGTCTAGTTTGAGGACTTCAGGTGAAATCAGCGGACCGCTTTTGACTGGAGTCATTATAAAAGCTCTATTTTTTGCATCTCAAATTGAGACGTAAATCGGTTTCTTCTAGCAACTCAAACAATGCTGGTGTGATTTGCTGAAGCGAATAGATAGCCCTCTGGTCTTATTAATAGAAGATTAAAGACTGTATACGAGGTCCCTAAGTTCTTTAATTCGGAGAGACCCCACGTATTGACTCATGGATAAATGACACTATTTGGTACTTTAGTCATGATCCCGTTGAACGGTTTCTTATTTTAATCTCATCGACACGCTGAAAAAATTCTTTAAGTTTTTTATCCATTTCTTTTTTTAAATAAATTGGATTCTTCAGGG
>CANFQX010000031.1 GCA_947449255.1 Pseudobdellovibrionaceae bacterium | reverse complement strand
TCTTGCAAAAGCTGCAAAGTTTCTTGATCGACAGTCACTTGCAACAAGGTGTGATTTGCAGTGAGAGGCTTTTCTTTATTGGCTGGAAGTGCTGCCGTAGGATTTATGGTGACAAAGGCGGCTTGCGCTTCTTTTTGGGTTTTGCCTTTGACAGCATCAAAAATGTCTTTTTTCTCTTGAAAACTTAAAGCTGCTTTTTTTTCTGATTCAAGTTTGCGAATAAATCCCTGAGTGGCCGCCATCGTGGAAAGGTTAGTTTCCCCCGAAAAAAGTGCAGCTCTGGCTTCGGGAAGAGCTTGAATCAACTTCATGGCGTTGATGCGCTGATAGGCCGAGGATTCACTGAGATGAAAATATTTAACTAAAAATTCAAAAAGACTGCCATAGCCAAGCTGCGCATAGATTCTTCTGGAATTCATTTCTTGCAAATTTAGCAAGATCAAATCGCCCAAGCGTTTTTCACGCAGAATTAAATTTTTAAATCCTTCAATCAGTGCCGCATCGCTGAGTTTTTTGAGGTTGTTTAATTCGACTGCTTCTGACTTTGAGAAACTTAAAATGTTCGTATTCATATTCGTATTCATATTCATAGACATGTTCGTATTAGTATTCGTATTTATGGACATGTTCATATTCATCCTCATCCTTCGCCTCTTTGATTGGCTTTGGTCTAACCTGTGAAAGTGTTATATCACGGAATTTGAGAGACAAAAGAAGCGCCCCCAGAGGGGATTCTGGCGGTCTTAAATTCATTCTTGAGATCCTTGGTTGAATTCAAGAAAACGCTCTTTATAATTGAGATTTGATCCCGAGCGGGCGTATTTAAACCCCTATTTAGGGCAAGGGCTGTTTTAAAAAAAACCTTCATTTTTAGTCGCAAATTAAAAATTCTTAAAAAGCCATTTTATATCGCAACGCTTCTCCGATCGGAGGTCGATCTTTGAACTGAGTTTATAAAAAAATAGGAATTGGAAATGAGAAGGCAAAAAAATTGGGAAGTGGGAAGTGGGAAGTGGGCAGTACGAAATGGGAAGTGAAGAGTTGGAAGTCACCTCGACGCACAGCTAAATCAAGGCGTCCATATCGCGATCAGCCGTACTGTCAACATAGAGCCGGTGGGTTGACCTTTAAAAAAAATTTTTAAAAATCTTCTTCTGGCTCAAGCTTATAGATGAGCGTGCGAAGATGCTTGAGGCTGGTCTTTGGTTGCATTGCAAATTCGACTTCATCGTAAAGATCGGCAAGCAGATGATCGAAGGCATCTTCGGTCCCCACCAAAAAGTACCCTTCTGGCGTGAGTCGAGCTCCCATGACCATGTAAAGAGCATCTTGTTGCAAGCCCCGAATCTGGTTCAGAGCGTGGTGTTGGCCTTTTGTAATTTTGAGTTTCATTTTTTCGCTCATCAATGGATTCCTCGAAGAATACGGGCGCGCCTAAGTGGCGCCAGTGGCCTGCGCTCGCTGTGAATTTCCGTAATGAAATACTTCATGTCGGCGATGGGATCAAGTTCATCTTTGAGTTTAGCTTTAAAATTAGCTTTAAAATTAGCTCTCTTGCAGCATTGATGATTCAGATTCATCCCGTCAGCTTGATTTTTTTAATTTTATTTTTTTATATTTGAAAATCGAGAGATTTTTTTGTTCTATTATTTGTGTCCTCAGTAGAGTCAGAAGTTCGGCCTGTGAAAAATATAATCTCAGCTTCCATTTGACATCCACGGCGCGTGACCTGATTATAATAGTTAATCGGGTCAATAACTGACCCGATTAACGGGCGCAATTGGGTCATTGAGGCTTTTTATGAAAAATGCTAAATATGTATGGGAAAATAAAAAATGGCCCGATTTTATTTGGAATGAATCTGAAATTTTGCCTCTACTTTCCCGAGCCAGAAAAAAACAGGGTCTCATTCTTGCTCACGCCGCCGATTTGGGGCTTGAAGCACAAGCGCAGATCCTTACAGAAGATGCTCAGAAAACAAGTGCCATTGAAGGGGAAAAAATCGAGGCGGTATCCCTGCGATCCTCTATTGCAAAACTGCTGGGGCTGCCCTCAGGAGTTGTTAAATCCAATCAAAAAAATGTTGAGGGGCTTATTGAAATGCTTCTGGATGCCACTCAAAATTTTAAGAAACCATTAACAGATAAGCGCCTCAAAGGATGGCAGGCTGGACTTTTTGCCACTGGTTTTTCAGGAATTCATGAAATTGTAGTCGGAAATTGGCGAAATTCATCAGAACCTATGCGCGTTGTTTCTGGCAAAATGGGAAATGAAAAAATTCACTTCGTGGCACCTCCTGCCGAGCAGCTCAATAAAGAAATGAAGCGTTTCATAGATTGGTTTAATGAAAAGAACAAGTTGGATGGACTGATTCGCGCAGCCATTGCTCACTTTTGGTTCGTCACTATTCATCCCTTTGATGACGGAAACGGACGAATTGCTCGAGCAGTTTCTGACTTGGCCTTAGCTCAAGATGAGGGTCAAGAAATTCGCTGCTACAGTCTATCCTCTCAAATCAGTCACGAGAGGAATCGCTACTATAAAATTCTTGAAGAAACTCAAAAAGGAAATTTAGACTTAACACCTTGGCTGTTATGGTTTTTAGAAACCTATATTGCAGCCATCGATAATTCTACAGAATTGATCGAAAAGGCCTATTTGATCAAAGGCTTTTGGGCAAAGAATTCGCAGATCGAAATGAATCCAAGGCAGCGAAAAGTTTTACAAAAAATGCTTGAACTGGAGCCAGGTGGATTTATTGGTGGCCTCAGCAACAGAAAGTACGTCAGCATTAATCGTATTAGCCCCGCAACGGCAAAAAGAGACCTCGCGGATCTTGAAGAAAAAGGTTTAATCGAAAGAAATGAATCGAAGGGACGATCGGTCAACTATTCGCTAAAACTCAAGTGAACTGGTCGAAGCTATGCCGGTATGAGGGTGCCAAACTTATCCTCTTCATTGGGCCATTGGGCCATTCTTTTATTTCTATAGAATGGAGAATAAAATGATCGTCGAAGTCATGACACCTTCTTGGCTTCAGCGAATTTATTCAAACTTTGCAGGAAAAGGGGATTCCTACGCCTCAATTTTTGCCCAGTGAAAATCCCACGGTGAATTCTTCGATTGAGTTTATTGCGCCGGAAATTGATTGATAGGCTAAGCCCCGAGCAGATCAGATCAGAGCAGATCAGAGCAGAGCTTTCGCTGAAGCCTGTGGCAGGGGAATAAAGACAGAGTTTACCTGCAGAAAGGCAAAAATAATTGATTCTAAATCGTCCATAACCAGTGAACAAAGTCCGGTATGGAGAGGACCTCAACCTCGTTCCTCATAAACGATTGTGACGTGGTGGTGACCATCATGAGTTTTGCGTCTGGAAATTCATCCTTAAAAGCTTTTAGACCGCTAAACTCTTTCGATCTTGGTTGAGTTGTAGATTTCACTTCAATCGCAAATTTTTTTCCATCAATAATCAGAATAAAGTCGACTTCTGTTTGAGATTTTGTGCGCCAAAAATAGAGCTCAATTTGTTTTTGAAAATTATAATTTTTAAACGCAGATAACTCACAATAAATAAGTTGCTCAAGGGCTTTGCCGTATTCGGACGACCCCTTTTTGATATTGAGATGACCTGTTAAATAGTTTGCTACACCGATGTCAAAAAAATAAAATTTAGTTGTTGCAACACTCTTTCGTTTTGCTCCGCTAAATGGGGGGAGTCGTTCTCCTAATAAAGTATCTTCTAAAATAGAAAAATAATCTTGAACCGTACGCGGTGGTATCTGGGCATCATTTCCCAACGAAGTAAAATTTAAAAGCTCTGTATTTGAATGAGCGGCAAAATCAAGAAATCTAGAGAAGTTGAGAAAGTTTTTAACTAAAGCTTCTTCTTTAATTTCACGTTGTAGATAAAGATTAATGTAGTCCTTTAGATCAAGTCTGGGTTCTGGGCTTGTTACAATACTAGGCAATAAACCCACAGTCAGCGCATCAGTCCAATTAAATTCCTGGTCTTTCAATTCAAAAAGTGTCAGTGGCTTCATGTGAATTTCTGATGCTCGCCCACCCAAGAGATTAACGCCAATTTTTTTTAATTTTCGAGCGCTACTGCCCGTAAGAATAAACCTAACTTCCTTTTTTTCTTCGATGATCTTATGAATTTGATTTAGAAGTTCAGGGAGTTTCTGAATTTCATCAATAATTACTAAATGGCTTTTCTTGTGTTTAGAGATCCAATCACTGAGTGATTTAGGATTGAGCTGTAGAGTTCTTAATGTATCTAAATCCAATAAATCGATAAAAAGCGCATCAGAATATTTCTTTTTTAGGTATGTAGTTTTTCCAGTCATACGAGGCCCAAATAAAAATAGACTTTTTCTGGCAATGATTTTGTCTAGGTTTAAGGTTCTTTTAATCATTCTGACCCCTTTTTTATTGGTCTATTCATTATATGGGCAGTTTCGCGGAATTTCCAGTAAAATCCGCAGAACCGCCCATGTCATAAAGGGGTTTCAGATACCGCCTGCGTTTCTTAAACTAGACTTTGAGTGCTATTTCGTGAAAAGTTTCACGTTTTTGCTAGCAATAATGTGAAACTTTTCACGAAAACGACATCAATGGTTTGTTTTTGGCGAAGTCGTGGGGGCCGCAGTCCCGCTAGGTATTTTCTTATTTTTAGAATTGAGCTTTAGCTTCCATTTATAATACGTCTGAAAGGAAAGGCCGTTGGCATTACAGTATTTTTGAATTCCCTCAGGATATTGATTTGCTCGCTCAATGTGCTGGCGCCAAACCGCTATCTTTTGATCTTTTAATATTGTGGACTTCATCTTTTGACCTCCTAATTGGAAGTCAGATTAGTGGCGCCATCATTTGTTGACTAATAGGCTTGTTGGATCGCTTACTTTAAAGCTCCCGAGTTGAACTTCATTTAGGTGTTCAAAAAAACCTCTCTTTTGGTTTAAAAAAACCAATATAAATATACTATAGGTATGTCTATAGCGAAAATAATAAACTAGGCTCTTGCTATAGTTTATAAAATTCGATATAAATATATCATGGGTATAGTAAAAAAGACTAAATTAAACCTTTTATTGCGAAACTGGCCAGATGGGAAAATAAAAAGTTCCATCTGGCTAAATGCCGAGGGCTATGGGGCAAACTTAATTCAAAAATACAAAGGCAATCATTGGATCGAGGCTATAGGCATTGGTGCATTTAAAAAATCTGGTGATCAGGTCACATGGTTGGCAGCCCTTGAGTGCCTTCAAAAACAATTAAAGTCTGAAGTTCATGTTGGTGGAAAGACAGCCATTGAGTTTGCAGGCAAGGCTCAGTACCTTAAAATGCAAGAGACAAGTGTTTTAGTGCTTTCGAATAAAAAGGAAGCTCAGCCCTCTTGGATGAAAAAGTTCAATTGGAGTGTGCAAATAGATTTTAAAGTAAAAAATATTTTTAAATCAGATTTAGTATTTGGCGAAAAAGCAAATGGCTTTACTTCCATTGATTCAGACAAAGCTTCTGTAATAGTTTCTGCGCCAGAGAGGGCTTATTTAGAATATCTTGATGAACTGCCAAAATATGGTTCTTACACCGAGGCTAAAGAACTTATGGAAAATATGATCTCACTTCGACCAAAAATGGTTCAGCATCTTTTAGAAAACTGCACGTCAGTGAAGGTTAAAAGACTATTTTTGCATTTTGCTGAAAAGATAAATCATCCTTGGTTTAAAAAGCTGAATCTTAAAAACATAGAATTAGGCAGTGGTAAAAGAGTCGTATTTGAAAATGGTGTTTTGGATAAAAAATATAATATAACGGTACCGAAAGATGAATCCTATGAAGACGTCTAAATTTTATCCGCAAGTTGTACTATTGCTTGACCTCCTTCCGTACATTGCAAAAGAGCATTGCTTTGCCCTAAAGGGAGGAACTGCTATCAATTTATTTATCAGAGATTTTCCCCGCCTGAGCGTTGATGTTGATTTAACTTATCTTATCTTATCTTGGAAATGAGGCTCGTGACGAAGCATTACTAAAAACTGAAGAGGCCTTGCTTAGAATAAAATCCGATATTGAAAAGCACATTGGCGCAAAAGTTACGCCTAGTTCTCGTCAGTCACAAACAACGGATATTAAGCTCTTTGTAAACCGTGAAGGCGTTCAAGTTAAAATTGAAGCCAATCCTGTTTTACGTGGAGCTCTTTACCCGGCTAAAATAATGTCGTTACAAGCGAAGGTCAGCTTTGATTTCGAAAAGGAATTTGATATTCAAATCTCGAGCCTGCCTGACCTTTATGGCGGAAAAATTGCAGCAGCTCTTGATCGGCAACATCCAAGGGATTTATTCGATATTAAATTGCTGCTTGAAAACGAAGGAATTTCAAGAGACATAATGACCGGCTTTCTAGTCTATTTGATGTGCCATAAGCGGCCACCCAATGAATTGCTAAAGCCCACTTTACAAGACCGAGCTGCGCTTTTTGATTCTGATTTTAAAGGCATGGCGAACATATCATTTGATTATTCAGATTTTTTAAGAACTCGTGAAACTTTGATTGAAACAATCAACAAGAGTCTAAGCTCCGAAGATAAGAAATTTTTATTAACATTTTTCGAGGGAAAGCCTGACTGGAGTCTTTTCAGAGAATCACACGCACAGGATTTGCCTGCGATTAAATGGAAGTTGATGAACGTGAAAAAACTCGATGCTGGAAAGAGATTTGCTCAGATTGATGCGATGAAATCTATTTTAGGATATTGAGCAGGGGTGGTCAATATTGGTGAAATCCAACAGTTTTTTAACTTGCTCCCATATTGAATGCTTCGATTGAGTTTATTGCGCCGAAAATTGATTGAGCAAGTGGTGCTCAGCGCCGAGAAGCTAAAGCATCCTGTGCGGGGGGGTAATAGACTTGGTCTAAAGTGCCTGCTTATAAATACTTATGATGATTTTTTCCAAACTGTCTTAGGTGCTAGTTTTTGCTCTTTGCAGTTTCTTAAGAAATCATTAACCAAGGATTGATAGGGTGTATTTGTTTTTTCGCCAAGTTTTTTGAAATATTCAATCACATCACTATCAAGTCTGATGGTAACACTTTTTTTCAGCTTACTGGGATATGGGTTGGGCTTCAGGTTCAATTTTTTAAAATCATATTCTTTTCTCACAAAACACCCCTGGGTTAAAGATTTTCGAAATCGTGCCGCTTGAGACCTTATGCTTTTTTAAGTTTTGTCCGGCTTTCTTTGCGTCCCATTCAAACTTCATTCCCTAGTGTACATCAAATGTATGTACGCGTTAAGTATTTGGGTGCATTCTGATATTTTCTAGGTGAATTCAATGAGCGATCAGCCTTGAGTGAACTCATCATTGTATAAAACCTACTATGAGTGGGTTTTATCATCTTACTACCCCGGCGGCTCTTTCCTCACCACGGCTTTTATAAAATCCATTTTCGGAAATTGTTCAGGCGCATAGCCCGTTGCCAAATAAAGGTTTTTAAATCCCTCGGCAGACAGTTGTTGAGCAATGTCTTCGCCTTTAACTCCGTGACCCAGGTTTGAATCAATAAAGATTTTTTGCTCGGGGTTTAATTTGCTTTTATAGGTTTGCAGCTCCTCAGGGGTTTTAAAATATTTAAAAGTTTTGTTGTACTCTTTTGCGGCAAATTCCCAGGTCATTTTGATCAAATCATCATCATCTAAAAGCACCCAATCGAAGAGCTCTTTGGGTTGCTGGCGTTCAAAGGGGACGAAGCCTGCCAGGGCTTTGGGCAAGATGGGCAGTCGCAATCTTGAGGCCCGCTCTTGGATAGAGCTTTCTTCATAGCGGCTGGTGACTAGGATCGAATATTTTTCAATGCCCAGTTCGTCGATGATATCAAGACCGGTTAGGGATTGATTTAAAAGCTCATAGTCGACCAGGAAGAGGGTCTCTTTAAGTTTAGTCATATTGGACACGACATAGTGCTTAAAGGCCTCGCCGGATTGAAACCTGAGGTGTTCTATATCGTTGAAGCCAAGGCTGCTTAAGCGGCCCGCCCAAATTTGATGGATGCTGATATCATCATCGAGGGAGATCAAATATTTCTTGGCTGTGAGATCAATTTTATTAGCAAACCAATTCGGCGACTCGGCCAGAGGTAAAATAATTTTGATCGTGGTTCCTTTTCCTTCAAGGGAATCAATTTCAAAAGTGCCGCCCATGGATTCAGCGGTTTTTTTAGCGTGATAAACGCCCAGGCCGCTGCCGGATTGGCTGCCTTCTTTGCCATGGGTTACACCCATCTGGCCCAGTTTTTCAAGAATGTGTTTGGGAATTCCCCGGCCATTGTCTTTGACGGAGATTTCAACTTTTTGAGTGGTGTTAGAAGAAGTGGCAGAGCCGGTGGGAATTTTTTTAACCCCCACGGTGATTCGGCCTTGATGATCATCAAAGGCTTCGACTGCGTTGTTGATCAAGTTGCTGATGACCCGTTTTAGTTCGTTGCTGTTGATCTGGGCAAAGGAGCCAAAGCTGTCTTTGAGGTCCACTTCGATTTCAAGGCCCGTGTTTTCACGATACTGCATCCTTTTCTCAGAGATCAAGATATCGATCAGGACGGGTATGAATTCGGTGGTGAGGGCTGGAGTGACATCTGCGCTGTTCGTTGGACCTGAATGTGCATCCTCTTTGCCTTTTTGTAGGAGGTCGTTCGCGATGTCGTTGATTCTTTGGGTGGCGTTACGGATGAGGAGGCGTTTTTCTTCGGGGATTTCTTTAAGGGTGCCAATCACCATGGTTAGTGCGGAGAGGGGGGAGCGGATGTCGTGGGAGACTTGTTGGGCAGCCTCAATAAAGCCTTGTTGCTTAGCATGAGCCGCCACAGATTTTTCATAATTATTTATTTGCTGAACCATGTTTTCAAAATTTTTTTTCATAAGATGAATCTCGAAAACACTACCTTCAATTTCCGAAAAATTCGGAGTCATTTTTTTTTCACCAAATGAAGAGAGATGTGCGGCAAAAACTTTAAGGGGCTGAATCAGAGTCGCATTGAGTTTCGCCTTCAGAAGCTTGACGAGAATAAAAAATAGGAAACCAGCAATTATAGCAATAAAAATAATCCTAAGCTGAGTGTTTTTGACGACATCATTTGCGAATCCGACCGTGACAATTGCAGCAAGGTCATGCTTTTCTGCATCAAAATAAATTTTATTGATGCCTAGCCGTTGGGATTTTGTGTCTTTAGTTAGATTGCAATATACTTTTTGAAAAGAGTCTATGACCACAATCGATATTACTTCCGAATCAGTCAAATAGTTTTGACATTTTCTGTAAACATTCAAAGGTATTCCAGTCAATATATCATTGGTGATGGTTTGTGCGAAAATCTCCTGAGATCCTTTTTGTTTTTCTTCAATGCTGCTTCTTAGTTCAGAAAAAACAAAGGGAATTATAAGAAATAGAATTGCCATAAAGGACAAGCCAATCAGCAGAAAGTGTCTGGATATTATCTGCAATACACTTTTTCGGACTATTACTTGTTCCAGAAAAAATCCCTCAGAATTGAATAATTATTAAAATTAAAATCAGGCACAGAAATACCATGTCTAAATAGAAATGGTAAATGCTGCTGTAGTAGTGGAATGACATGGTTTTCTTTTTCGTATTTCATAAGGTATTCGGAATATTTCTGCATGCGAAAATCCTGAATTTCACTAAAGCGAACTTTATCCAAAGATTCGATGAGCGCATGACTCTTAATGTCCGAATTTTTCAAAAATCCCTTTGGATCTAACATGGCAAGGTATCCGTCCGGATCATTGCCTAGACCCATAAAAGGAATAAAGACCATGTCAAATTCCCCATTCTCAATGGGGTCTAAATACGCTTTCCCTTTATCTTCGAGGTATGTGGGAGTAAATCCAATTTCACTTAGAAGGTTTTTAAATTTAGTGATAAATCTTTCTGTGAATATATGTTTCGGAATTATGACCTTAATGTGGGCATTGGCTATTTTGTGCTTTTCTTTAAACTCGGTAGTGGTCATGCTTTCATTTTTACGATCGTAGTAGTTTTTTGGCATAATGCCATTAGGTAAATAAGTATTTATTGTTATGTCGTATGGAGTAAAAAGTGTTTTATCTTCTTTTAGACCGTTGATGAGATTGTGAAAATCATTTCTTATGACCTGAGATTTGAATGATGTTGAACGACCATTTAAATAAATATTCGTCGAAACTAGCCCATTCAGGTATTGAAAATCAATGCCTTGCGGTCGGCCACTTTCGACTAAGTCGACTGGAGCGCCTAAGGTTACGTCAATTTTGTTATCGTTGAATGCCTTTATGATATCAGATTTTTCACGTATAATTTGAAAAGTGAAGCCTTTGTTTTTTGGTTTTTCTCTCCAGAATTCTTCAAAAACAACTAGTTTTTTTATTCCATCTTTAGTTGCAGAATCAAATTTATAAGGTCCAGAACCGATAGGTTTCTTTTCATCAAAATTAATTGGAATAATGCCAAATCCGGCTTGAGCTAGGTCATTTAGTAACGGCGGATAGGGACCTTTTAGTTTCAGGATGACGGTATTATCGCCTTCGGCATAAATGGATGAACATTTTTTGGTTTTTTGGTCATACTTCGGGTTTTCCAAGATTGTTTCCAAATAGACTTTGAGAATTGAATCAAATTGAGGTTCCAAATGTTGTGTAAAGCTGTGTACAATATCTGCTGCTTTTATTTTTGAGCCATCATGAAATTTAGCATGATCATCAATATTGAATTTATAAGTTTTACCATTATCTAAAATTTGCCACTTCTTTGCAGCTCCAGCTACTATGATTCCGCTGGAGTTAATGTCTACTAGTGTTTCAACAAAGAGATGAATGAATGCAAATTGTTGGTAAGATTTAAGCTTTGCAGGATGAAATAAAAATTCTTGTGTTGAACCACTTACTCTGATCATTTTTTCGATTTCCTTCGCATATGATAAGTTTAAAAATAGAACTGAAAAAAATATTATCTTTAATCCAAATTGCATTGTATTTTGAACTCGCTTTTAAAGTTAATTTGAAGTAACTCGTTCGTTTTTGAAATCATAATTTCATTTTTTGTTTCTATTAAATCACCCTTTTCGTCGAGAAAGAATCGCGCTAGCTGCAGTATGCCGGATTTGATTAATAAAGCCTTATTTTTTGGTTCAGACTTTTTTGAATTGATGAGGTAGCGGTGACTCGAAATTTTAAATAAATTAATTGAATGCGTAATATCTGACATGGCATGGCTTATTTTGGTGTCATAGTAAAAAATTTGAGAGTTCGCGATGTATCGGAAAAAATAGGGTATATCTTTCCTTTCAATTTGAACTTTTTCTGAATGAAAAATATCTGGTTCTGATAATGGCATATTATTATCTAAGCAATCTCTATAATCTTGTGTGGATCTTGGTATCACTCTAATAGGTGTATAAGATAGTTGTTTGAGATCAAAAAATACCTTCAAGATTTTATCTTCATTTGAATCAAGATGCTTCATAGTCACTACGAAGCTGTCTAAAAGATCAAAAATAAATTCGGCTGGCTCAGAATCCTGAAATAACTCTAATAAATTAAATAGACCAGCCTTTCTTTTGTCATTTCCTTGCGGCGTAACTAAAGCTGTTTCGCTCATCAAATAGAAATCTTCAAAAATACTTTCTATGTCCAGAGGACATAGGATCAGTGCATTAGTTTCTGGATTTAATCCAATGCCTATATTTTGCCTGTGTAAATCGCCGATGCCAAACCAAGCCATTAAAGCAACAAAATTTCCTACTGTTGCGGCTAATGTTTTTGGCGGTGAAATAATTTTATTTAACCTCAGGCGCTCAACCAGTCCAAATTGAAAATCATTTGAGTTCTCAAAATTAAGGTTTGGAAAACATTCGAAAACATCAAAATGGTCTAGTTTAATTTCATTAAAAAGCAATCTGAGTGGTGAGTCCCTACATAAAAAAAGCCACTCCCATAGAATTGGTCTTGGTTTAAAAAGATTGTTTTCATCAAAAAGATGAACCTCTTTTCCAAAGTTATGAGGATCGCCTCTGAATTCGCTCTCGTTTATTAGTTTAGACATATTATTCGTTATCCAGATGTTATGGTTGCAGGTCCCTTTGATTCTAGCTCAAGTTTCTTTAAGTCTATAGTTTCAAAGTCAGGGTTTTTTAGCTTTGGTCCTTGGATTCCCTGTTTATTTATTTTTTCTTGATGCTTATTCGGTTCTGCCATCAACTTATTTAGGCCGTCATTTAATTCAATGGGGGCATGTCCCAGATCTAGTTGAAAATTAAAGGTTGAGTGGCTCAACCATTTCTGATTTCAATGAGTTACCACACTTAACGAAGTTAGAAAAAAGGAGAAGCCACCCATGGCAAAGCTACTGAAAGTC
>CANFQX010000030.1 GCA_947449255.1 Pseudobdellovibrionaceae bacterium | reverse complement strand
GGGAGTAGCTGTCGATGCGAGCGGGAATGTCTACGTTGCGGATAGTAACAATCACCTCATACGAAAAATCACATCGGCAGGAGTCGTCACTACATTAGCTGGGCAAGCGGGAATCAGTGGTGCCGCAAACGGCACCGGGACGGCAGCTTCGTTTAACATCCCCTTGGGAGTAGCTGTCGATGCGAGCGGGAATGTCTACGTTGCGGATAGTAACAATCACCTCATACGAAAAATCACATCGGCAGGAGTCGTCACTACATTAGCTGGGCAAGCGGGAATCAGTGGTGCCGCAAATGGCACAGGGACTGCGGCTACTTTTAATACCCCGTATGGAGTCGCGGTCGATGCCAGTGGGAATATCTATGTTTCTGATGTCAATAACAGCCTCATCCGCAAAATCACTCCAGCAGGCGTAGTCACCACACTAGTAGGAGTTGCCAATGAATCAGGAGCCCGCTTCGGTCGACTCTCCTCAGGCGTGGTAAGACTATCAGCTCCCTCCGCCATCGCCTACGTGCCGTCAAAAATAATCCTGATCCTGAACAATGGCGTTGTGACCTTTCCGTTGATGAAGTGAAATGCTTAATCCAGCGAAGCTTTGCCCGAAACCGCACACTTTTTTTCAATAGCTATTTCAATGGCTATTAAATCTTCCGAAGGATCCCTAAAATCCCACCGCCAAATAAAATCACGGCAATCTTGCCATGCTGGAAATATTCTTAAACCACCCAGTTGACGACTGGACTCTAATTTTAATTGATCAAAAACTAACTTTTCAATGGCAGGATAATCCGCGGCAGGCAGAAGGCCTTTTTCATTCAAATCCAAAGCAAGCTCAACCGAAGTGACAAAACCCGTCTGTCCCTCCTGAGTGGGGAATTTTGAACTTCCAAATTTTGAATACACCTCTCGGATGTAGGTGTGCGAGGCTGTTTCCGGAAATTCAAGAGTCATCTGCTTGTAGACCAAAGAATCAAATTGGCCGTTGTCGCCAAGATAAATGACCAGTTCTGGTTTTTTATCTTCCAGCAATTTTCGAATGACTTTTTGCTTCAAATCGGGGTCTTGCAGGGTGCCTGGGTTCATGTGCAATTCAGAAATGGGAAAGTTATTTTTAGTCAAAAAATTGAGATGCTGCTGTTCCATAAAAAATCGAGGGGCAAGACTGACATAATGAAACTCAATGTCTGGATTATTTTTTGCTAGACTCTGCAGAACTTCTGGCATGCCTGTGAAATAACTTTTGTCATCGAAGGCCGATAGGATGGAGTCGACAGTAGAGATCACATGGCTGATTTTTAAAGTGTCGTCGATATCAGATATCACCAAAATTTTTGCAAAAGTAAAGCTGGGCGAACAAACCAAGACAGAAACCCAGAAAGACCATAAAAGCAAAAATGCCGTTCGTTTTTGATGGGGGGCTGTCATAAAAAAGAATTCACTCCAAAAATTTTCATACTGTCAGGATTTGATCACCAACTCAGGGCAAGAGTCAAAAGATCCCCTCAATACTAAAAAATATTCCGGAATGAGTTACAAAATCAGCTTTCTCAGCTCCTGCTGCGAATAAACATAATCTGCATAAACCATCGTGTTGGTGATATTCCGATGACCTAAAGCCACTTGAACCAGTCTTAAGTCCTTGGTTTTTTGATAAAGCTCAATGGCAAAGGTGTGGCGAAGGGCATGAAATTTTTTGGGGATCGGTCGGTAAAGTTCCCAGACTTGATAGAGTCTGTTGTAGGAGATAGGAAAAACCGCGGTGCCGCTTTGCTGTTCTGAAAAACGATGCAGGCGCTTAAAAAGATCTGAATGAATGGGAATTTCCCGGTCATTGGAGCCCTTTATTCCGCGAATAAAAATACTTTCATCGTAAGAATTTAAATCCGCTTTTTGCAGATTTAAAATCTCTTGCGCGCGAGCCCCCGTTCGCAAAGCCACCCAAATCATCAAACAATTGCGTGGATCCTGGATTTCAAAATCCGTCAGGATTTTTCTCAGCCGGTCCAATTCGGGGCTTAAAAGGTATTTATTTTTGTTGAGTGAATATCTTGATGCCGTTGCCATATTTCATCATTTGAAAAACCCAAGGCTTTTGACAAGTCTTATCATTAAAACACGGAGCGTAAAAAGAGGTGATATGTAAAAATATTTTGTTTACAAATTAAAACTCGACCTAGACTCGGTGCATAATTTAAAAACCTCTTTCATCTCAAATTTTAAACATCAATGATTTCAACTACTTAGCACTAAAGCTTATAACTATAAGCTTTAGTTGAATTCGAAAAAGGGCTCATCAGGGGTGCCCATTCAATAATTCCAAAAGGTTTCAAGGACTTAGCTTGACTCAGTAAGCCCTTCATTTAACCTATACCTGTATTTCACAACGTTAAAATTTGCAATTTACAATATTGATGTTGCGAAATGCAATATACCAAGGGGAGCTGAATGAAGATTGACCTAGAACCAGAAAGCCTGACGCCCGAAAATACGCTGAAATTTGAGCTTTCAAGCGAGGGCTTTGAAGAGGAGTCAGCAGGCCCACGCTCTAAAACCTCTTTAAGAATGCATTATGAGGCCCAAGTGGCTGTTATAAAAAAGCAACTTGGAGATCTGGAGTCTGTGCGCACTGGCTTTGGACTTTCACAAAGAAAAATGGCGCAGCTTTTAATGGTGGATCCTTCAAGCTGGACACGCTGGACTAAGCAGGGTGACGAAACTCCCCCTCATATTTGGCGGGCCCTTCAATGGTATTCGGTCTTGCAAGAAAAAATTCCGGGACTCACTCCGCAGTACTTCATCAATCAAAGCCCACAAGTTTTGCATAAAAAAGCCCTGCAGGAGCTAGATACAGAGCGCCTTCAACGGCAAAATGAAATTCAAATCCTCACTCAGAAAATCAATGGAGCCCTTGGCGAGCGCGAGCACTTGCAATTAGAGTTGTCAAAACTCAAAAAAGAACTGAATTTTTATAAAAAGATGTCTATAGTTATTGTCTTATTGAGCATGACTTTAGCCGCCTCACTGATGATGCGAAATTTTAGATAATGCAAAGCCTTGGATGTGGAAATAACCATGATAAAACACGATAATATAAGATTGCTAGCGACCAGGAAAATCACCGAAGCTCTGGAAAAAATGTCCGTGCACCTGACTGAAGATGAAATCTATAAGGCTCTCGTTGAACCTCCTCAGTCTGATATGGGTGACTTGGCTTATGGTTGCTTCATTATTGCAAAGACCCTCAAAAAAGCGCCGCCACAGATTGCAGCCGAACTAGCCCAACATGTTGTTAAAGATGCCACTCTGATCAGCGCCCAGGGAAATGGGCCTTACCTCAATTTGACTTTTTCTCCACAAGTTTTCGGCGAACAAATCATCCATCCTATCTTAGAGGGCTCTTTCTTTAAAAAGCAGATTCTTGAGAAGTCGCCAAAAACCATGATTGAATTTTCCCAGCCCAACACTCATAAAGAACTTCACGTCGGGCATATGAGAAATCTCTGCTTAGGGGACGCTCTTGTTCGCATGCTGAGATATTCAGGTCGAGAAATCATCGCCTCCACCTTTCCCGGAGATATGGGCACACATGTGGCCAAATGTCTTTGGTATATGAAAAAACACAATCAAGAGCCTGTCCCTGCAGTTGAAAAAGGGGAGTGGCTGGGGCGAATGTACTCCAGGGCCAATCTATTGCTTGAAGACCAAGTAGGAACTCCTCAGGAAGAGATCAACCGCAGTGAGCTAACGGAAATCTTGAGAGAATTAGAGTCTGAAAAAGGTCCTTATTTTGATCTTTGGAAGGAGACTCGCGCTTGGTCCATCGAACTCATGAAGAATGTCTATAAATGGGCTAACGTTGAATTTGATGAATGGTATTTTGAATCAGAAATGGATGCGACCTCGGCAAATTGGGTGAAGGAGCTCTACGCTCAAGGAAAACTAGAGAAATCCAACGGCGCCATCGGCATGAATCTAGAGTCCGAGAAGCTGGGTTTTTGCATGCTGCTTAAATCGGATGGCACCGGTCTTTATGCGACCAAAGACTTGCTGCTCGCAAAGCATAAATTTGAAAACCGACACATTGAGAAATCTGTCTATGTAGTTGATATGAGACAGGCTTTGCATTTTAAACAGGTCTTTCGGACTTTGGAAATTTTAGGCTTTGAGCAAGCTAAAAATTGTTATCATTTGCAGTACAATTATGTCGAACTTCCTGATGGCGCGATGAGCTCTCGCAAAGGCAACATTGTGCCGCTGATGGATCTTGTTAAAAACATGGAAAATCATGTTCGCACAAATTACTTAAGTCGCTATAAAGACGAATGGTCCGAAGAGGACATCACCCAAATTGCCAGTCAAGTGGCAAAGGGAGCGATCTTTTACGGAATGCTTCGTATAGATACGAACAAAAAAATTGTCTTTGATATGGCCGAATGGCTCAAGCTCGATGGTGAGTCGGGTCCCTTTGTGCAATACTCTCACGCACGCATAGCTAGTATTGGGCGAAAATTTCCTCGCAACCAAAACAGTCCCCTCAATTGGGAGCTGCTCAGTCACGCTAGTGAAAAGCAACTGATGCAGGCACTTTTTGGTTTCAACACCTCGGTCGCTTTGGCTTCTGAAAACTTTAAGCCTGCCGCTATTTGCACCTATATATATGAACTTGCGAAAAAGTTTAACGTCTTCTATCACGAATGCCCCATTGGCACTGAAAAAGAAGTTGCAATTCGCGATGCACGACTGGCTCTGGCTGAAGCCGTGGGCTTGACTCTCAAGCAAGGTCTGGCTCTTTTGGGAATGCCTGCTCCAGAAAAAATGTAGCTCCAGAGGGTGTTTTTGGTTCGTCTTTATTGCGCTTTGCGAAAAAAACGCGTGGCATAACTGCTAGTCTTTTTTAAATTTTAAATGAATGATCGACTCCGTAAATAAAAATGAAGGAGTCGATCTTGGGAACTTTTGAAGTTATCTCTAAGTATGGTGATCACGAGCAGGTTGTTTTTTGTAATGATCCAAATGTTGGCCTGAAAGCCATCATTGCAATTCATAACACCGCGCTGGGTCCAGCTTTGGGCGGCACACGCATGTGGAACTATAAAAATGAAGAAGAGGCCCTGATCGATGTGCTTCGGCTTTCAAAAGGCATGACCTACAAGGCGGCGGCTTCGGGTTTAAATTTGGGTGGCGGAAAAGCTGTTATCATTGGTGATCCTAAGACACATAAATCAGAAGGTCTTTTTAGGGCTTTTGGTCAATTCGTCAACTCATTGAATGGAAAATACATCACCGCTGAGGATGTTGGCACCTCTGTTCAAGACATGGAACACATTTACATGGAAACTCCTTGGGTGACAGGCATTCCGAAAGACTTCGGCGGCTCTGGAGACCCCTCTCCGTATACGGCCCATGGTGTTTTGATGGGAATCAAAGCTTCTGCCAAAGAAAAATTTGGATCAGATTCATTGACGGGCTTAAAGATTGCAATTCAAGGCCTTGGCAATGTAGGCTCAAATCTTGTGCGCTTTCTCAAAGAAGAGGGCGCCATCATGACTGTCGCCGATATTGACCCTGTTCGCACAGCAAATATTGCTGAAACTTATGGAGCAAAGGCCGTCAGCTCTGATGAAATTCTTTTCACTGAGTGTGATATCTTAGCGCCCTGTGCTCTTGGTGCCGTGATCAATGATCAAACCATCACAAAGCTGAGAGCAAAAATTATTGCTGGCGGCGCAAACAATGTCTTGGCTGAGGCTCGCCATGGGGACCAACTCAAAGAGTTGGGGATTCTCTATGCTCCCGATTATGTCATCAATGCTGGTGGACTGATGAATGTTTTCGTTGAACTCGAGGGCTATTCTCATGATCGTGCTTTTGAAAAAACCAAGCGTGTTTATGACAATATTTTAAGAGTCTATGATATTTCTAAAAAAGAAAATATTGGCACACACACGGCTGCAGATCGCTTGGCAGAAGAACGTATCAAGACCATTGGTCGATTGAAACAACGTCACCCTGGCAAGTCTTCTCGAGCATTTACAACATTGCGTGAAGTCAATAACCGCTAAGAAGCCTTTGTTTGTCTCTTTTGAAATGAAGCAAAAAAAGCTCCCCACGAAGGAGCTTTTTTTTTACGCACCGAGTGATGTCCCCTCTCTAGCTGGGCTTTTCTTGACTCTACTCAGTCGACGCAGAACAATTATTTCTTGATTGGCCCATTGGAAATTTGCAGTTTTCATTTGGACCCAGTTTCTTTTTATTTTTTTTAAATTATGCAAACATTAGACATCACGAGTGAGGACTATCTTGAACACAAATACCCCTGACATCAAATTCTCTAAAGATGAATTAAGAAATCCAGATCAGATCACAAAAACTCTCCGCGAAGGTTTTGTTTGGACAACCACGCATTCAAAGCTGGTTATGGCTCTAGTCGCTGCATTTATCGTCATTGGCGGTGGAATCACTTTCACTCAGTATCTTTCTGAATCTAAAGAAATTAAGATGCAAACAAAATACTATGCCATGGAAAAAACCTATATTGAAAAACGCCGTGGTTTTGAAGAAGCTGCCGCTGATATAAAGCCTCCTCAAGAAAAAGGTAAAAAAGCAGCTGTCGTGGCTGACCTTTCAAAAAAAGCATCGGGTGATGTTCAAAAAGATTTTGGTTCAATCATCGCAAGTTTTGATTCCCTGATTGGTGAAGCTCCTCGAAGCAAAGCGGCTCAAATGGCTGCTTTAAATGTCAGTGATATCTATCTCGATTATAAAAAAACAGATGAGGCTCTGGCTGCATTAGAAAAAGTCAAATCTGGTCTTAACAATTCAGCGGCAATGAGCGCCATGATCTATATGCAAATGGGTCAAGTTTACGTTAATAAAAATGATTGCACCTCGGCTCTGACTCACTTTCAAAAAGTGGCTGACAGTAAAGCTTTTCAATTTGTTCACAGCGAAGCAAAATTACGAATGGGCTTGTGCTTTGAAACTTTGAATGACTCCGCAAAAGCCGAACAGCTTTATGCTGAACTGGCTAAAAAAGATGAAGCGAGCGGTGGGTCAGATATGGTTATATCCAATGAAGCGGGTAAATTTTTACGCCTCTTGAGAGCTAAAAAGAGCCTTTAATTTTAATGTCGAATCATGCTGTCGTGGCGGGGTAATATGAAATTTATTAAAGCACTAGTGCCACTGATGTTCCTTGTTGTTTTTGCTGGATGCACCAGCTTAAATTCGGTGGTTAGCAAAAAGATGACTGACTGGGGAACTAAAAACAATCGAAGAGTTTTTGAAGTCAAGCCCGCCTGGGTTCGTTCTACAAATGAGAAAGAAAACCTTGGCTTTCGTAAAATAAATAGAATGTCGCCAGTGCTAGCTGGTGACCTGGTTATTCAGGGCAACGGTGTTGATGGTATTTCAGCCTACGACAGAAATTCTGGAAAAATGAAATGGCAGCTGCCCCTGATGAATGGTGTTGAGCCCAGTGCTGCCTTAATTAAAGACCGGCTTTTTTTTGGATCTAGCGACGGCAACTTTTACTCTATCGAAGCCAGCTCCGGCCAAATTAAATGGTCTTTTCCAACCAAGACAGAAAATCTTTCGGAGCCCTTACTTCATGATGGCGTCGTTTATTTTCTAGCTGGAAGCAATGTTTTCTATGCCTTGGATGCTTCAACGGGCAAACAGTTGTGGCTGTATTCTCGGCAGGACACTTCTCAATTTTCAATTCGTGGCGGCAGTAAAGCGGCTATCCGCAATGACAATCTGTTTGTCGGTTTTTCAGACGGATCGGTTGTCGCTTTGAATGCCAAATCCGGGAATCTTGTGTGGGAAAATCAACTCAATCACAACAAGCGCTTTCGTGACATAGATGCTACACCCGTGGTCGATGGCGATCAGATCTATATTGCTGGCTATGATGATAAACTCTATTGTCTTTCCGCAGACAAGGGTGAATTGGTTTGGAAAGTCGATGGTGGGGGATACAGTGGAGTTACTATTTTGGGCGAAAATATTTTCTACCCCACAACCAATGGTGAAGTGCTAGCCTTGAAAAAATCCAATGGCCAAAAATTGTGGTCCTACAAGCTTTCAGAGGGCATCCCAACTCAGGTCAGAATCTTTAAAGGGATTTTAACTTTTGGTGAATCCCAAGGAAAATTGCAGTTCCTTGATGCCAATACAGGCAAGCAGCTGGGTGATTTTGATCCAGGCAGAGGTGTGATGTCAGCTCCTGAAATTGATGAAAAAAACAATCGAGTCTACTTTATTTCTGGTGAAGCAAACCTCTATGCGATTGATGCAAGTTGGGTTAGAAAATAACAAGGCCTCAGCAGGAGTTTTATATGGGATCAACAAAGTCATCAGGTCTATCTAAAAAAATAATGTTTTTGATCCTCTCTTTTGCAATTATTTTCACAGCTTGCTCTCACTCCACCTGTGGAGCTGAAAAAAGAGCTCTAAAATCAGGAGTTGTCATGGATAAGTCGACTTCCGGGGACCACATTAAAGTATTCAAATTCGATGGGTCCTTGCAATGCGGGCAGGGTGAAAAAATTGCTCTTTCTGAGATGCAAAAAGAACTCAAAGACATTCACGTGATTTCTAGTGAAAATAAAAATGACGGCATGATGCGAATTCAACTCTGTGGTTCGCCTACAGGGAATTGCAATGTCTATGAGATCGATAGAAAAGACCTTGAGGCTGCTCTAAAGTACGGCTTTAAAGAGTGGACGGCGGAATAGAACTGGTCTTTTGTGCTCTAAATAAAATCCGATAATAAATGCATCATGAGAAAACTAGCTTTTGTTCTTATTCTCTTTTTATATGTTCAACAGGTTCGTGCAGATTTCCTTTTGGAAACAACGGGCTCTTATTTGACCGACTCTACAGCGGTCACCAACACCGACACCTCCTCAAGAACCGTTTATAATATTGGTCTTTTATTTACTTTATCAAAGAGTGTCTGGGGCGGTTGGAACTACATGGGACTTTCTCAATCGGACACGGTCACAAATACAACGACTACTTACTCGACTGTGGATACGGGCCCCTCGATTAAATATTTTTTTGGCAAAGGGGATGTTTTCAGTTTGAGTGCAACCTATAACTTTACCTCAAAGGCTTCCTATCAATCAGGCACAGCCTCAAGCCAAGATTGGACTGGCACAAGCTACCTCATCGCCTTTGGCATGAATCCCGAAGTCACTGAAGGGCTTCATATCGGGGTCACTTTGAATTATTATGCAGCGGCGTATACCAAAAAAGTTATCAGCTCAACAGAGTCGTCGACTTCTAACTCTAAATCCATGGTTTTCCCAGCACTCAGTTTGACCAAAGCTTGGTAAAATACTTATCAACTTTACTGTCAGTAATATGAAAAAAGAGTATTTTACTGATAACATCTGATTCATAATCAAGGTGGATGACATCCATTCGATGTTAATGTTGAAAGGTTTAAAACTCATGTTCACTCTGAAGTTTATTAAAGCTCCGCTTTCTGCGGTACAGACGCTTTTGCTTGGTCTTCTTTTCTTTTTTAATTTATCTCAGACTCATGCGGCACTAACAAAAGTAGTTGCTAAAGAAAAGGCCCTCCGACAGGTTGATGTTGTCATTGTCGGTGCGGGATTAGCGGGACTGAGCACCGCCTACAGATTAAAAAAAGCAGGACTCAGTTATCATATCGTTGAACTGTCTGCACATATCGGAGGGCGAATTCGGACCGCGACTTATCCAGGTGGCCTTCAAGGCGAAGTCGGTTTAGAAGAATTTTGGCGTGGAAATCCCACGCTTGAAATTATGGATGAGTTAAAGATTCCTAAGGAGCCCTCAGCAACCTCCTTTTCAAGTTTTATTTATAAAGGCCAATTGCACCCATTCACTCAAGCCACCAACGGCCAATTCATGGAGGCTATTTTCACCAAAGAGGATCTGAATAAATACAATACCTGGGATAAGAGTGTTGCAAGAATTTATCAAGCTTCAAAAGTTCGTCCCCTGACAACTGAGATTCTTGGACTGCAGGCAATTTCATTTGCGGATTGGGTTAAAAATTCAAGCGGCCTAAGCCCCATGCTTCAGGAATTTATTCGCCTTGAATCTGAGCCCGAATACGCAACCTCCTGGGAAAATATTAGTGCTCTAGACGGTATTTTAGAGTGGCATATTTTTGCTGGAGAAGGCTCAGGCTCTTTTCATGTCATCGGTGGAAATCAGAAATTGGCACTTAAAATGGCTGAGCATATTGGTCATAAAAATATAACCCTGAACACAAAAGTGACACGTATAGTGTCTGAAAACGACGGCGTTCTTGTTGAAGGGGTTGATCAAGGTGATTACCACACAGAAAGCCTCAGAGGTAAATATGTGGTGACCACAATGCCTCTTTTTCGGCTCTTAGAAATACAATTTATTCCATCTTTGACAGAAGACAGAAAACAAGCGATTGCATCGCAAGGCTGGGGATCTTATTTCACAGCCCACGTCGTGATGGATTCTAAGGCAGCTCAGTTTTGGGGCGGAGATAAATTGAGTTCCTTGCCTGTGTTAACAGATTCAGCTCTGGGGGTTGTTTATGGCTCTGTCGATACAGATCGCAAAGCAAAAAACAGCAAAAAAAAGACACTGCTCCTTAACCTTTTGATTTGCGGATCTTCTGCTGAAAAATTCAATATGCGCGCAACGACAGCGATGGACAGCGTTCGCCAAGAACTGACCGAGGCCTTTGAAAAGCAGTGGCCGGGTTCCGCCGCAATGATTAAGAAATTTGAGTTTTATCAATATCACCCCCGCGCGATCGCCTCGTGGCCTGTGGGAAGATCTCGTCTTGATGAGCAATCTGACTTATTTCGAAAACCCCAAGGTCGAGTCTTTTTTGCCGGTGATTTTACAGAGAGCACGCACTCGGATGGGGCCGCTATTTCTGCGGTGCGAGTGGTTCAGGGGATAGTTGAAAAGAGCCGGTGAAGTTTTAGACAGTTCTAAGTTTTTTACACTCTTAGATCTGACTCTTGTGTAAGGCTGCAAAACCATTTACCTGTAGTGGTTGAGCTGATTGCCAGCCAAAACTAGAAGGGTTTTTTATGAAAAAAACAATAGTCGCTCTTGCACTTTTGCTCCTCCAATCTTCTGCGGCTTTCGCATGGGCCGATTGCACTCAAATGGAAGCTCAATTTATCGGGACCGTAAAATCTATTCGTGTTGAACAAATCGACAAAAATGTTCGGGATTGTTTTTTACAATTTGAATTTCAATTTTTTTCATCTTCAATGACTTGTCCTTTGGACATTGATTCAGCCATGGTTCATGAGCTTCCACTTAAGAATTGTGCAGCGTGGATCGACGTGGGCAGCCAGCTTTCGGGCATTTTGGTTCTTAAAGATAACAAATTATCCCTAGACTAATTTGAGTGGGGGAGCTCTAAGTGCCACATATAAGATTCCGCGCTTTGCAAACTGAACACATCCAAAGCCTGAGCTCAAGCTTACCTTGCGTCCTTGCTGAGGCCATGAGCACCGATGAAGATAACTTTACCTTTGAACGGGTGCACACGGAGTTCTTTTCTAACGGAGTGAGTGTGGAAAGTTTCCCCTTCGTTGAAATTTTGTGGTTTGAACGCTCCCAAGAAGTTCAAGAACTTTGTGCGCAGATCATTACTGAGCAAGTTAAAAAACTTTCTGGAGCACAGGATGTTGTTGTGATTTTTTTTGCACTTCAAAAGTCGGCCTACTATGAGAACACGAAGCATTTCTAAGATCTGTGAGCTGGGTTTATAGACTGGTTCACCGGTTTTTAAATGGGAAGTGATGAAATGAGCAATCATAGCTTTTCAAAGCTTCCACATACAGACCCATTTTCAGCTTTTATTTTTTTTGGGAACTCAAATCAAAAGTCGATCTCCGATCGGAGAAGCGTTGCAATATAAAATTGCTTTTTAAGAATTTTTAATTTGCGACAAAAAATGAACGGTTTTTTTGGAAACAGTCTTTGCCTTAAATAGGGGTTTTAATGCGTCCTCTAGTGCGCAAATCTCAATTGCAAAGAGTGTTTTCTTCAACTCAACCGAGGATCCCAGGAATAAATTTAAGATCGCTAGAACCCCCTATGGGAGCGCTTCTTTTGTCTTTCAAATTCCGTGATATAACAATTTCACAGGTTAGTTCAAAGCCAATCAAAGAGGTGAAGTGTGAATATGTTAAGTTCCCCAAAGTCGGATGCAGTAGACTTAAATCATATTAAAAAACTCAGCGATGCGGCACTGATTGAAGGATTTAAAAATCTGATTTTGCGTGAAAAACGATTGGGCGATTTGATCTTGTTGAATTTGCAAGAAATGAATTCCAGAAGAATTTATGCGCAGCTTGGTTACGGAAGTCTTTTTGAATTTTTAGTTAAATATTTTCATCTCAGTGAATCCTCGGCCTATCAGCGCATCAACGC
>CANFQX010000029.1 GCA_947449255.1 Pseudobdellovibrionaceae bacterium | reverse complement strand
TGTTGTGATTTCGATCCTGTCTAATTTTGAAACGTACTTTCGTCAAAAAGCGTCTCAATTTTAGAAGGTGTTGGAATAATGAATCAACCAGACCGTTCCTCAAAATAGCCACACCGTGTCTTGGTGTCATAAATAATGAATAAATGCGGTGTCTAATAAAATAAATATTGAAAGAAAAATTCAATTAAGTTTTCTGGGACTTAGGTCGATAAGACTCTTGTCGACCTCATGAAATGGAATTTAGAGGTGACGTTATTACACGTTGTTATTTTAATTTGGTGGAGTGATATGTTTAAAAATATTCAAAATAATCGCGGATCGATTTTATTGGCGGCTCTTGCCGCAGCGGCAGCGATGGGCCTCGGGCTTTATTTTTTGGCTGACTCAGTCACTTTACAGAAAAAACAAATTGTGAAGACAGTCAATGCAGTCCAATTGCATTTTGCTTTGAGCAGCACTATGGACTATGTCTTATTTGGGGTTCGCCAAAAATATTGTTTTACAGACGATAATCTTCTCTTGAATGCCGCAACAGACGTCTGTGATCTTAAGCACACGGGAAGTGTTGAGCGGTTAATAATGTCAGTGGATCAGGAGAACTTTATTAAGGCGATGAAGGAACCACCTGTCAATTTGAATGTTGGTCCTGTAGATATAAATAACATCTCTTTAAGCAGCATCTCTCGTTACTTAAAATTTGATGCTGTATCTGCAGATCATCCCCTCTTTGCTGTATTGCAAGGGGTGAAAAGCGTAAAAGATGATGTGACTGGGGCTATTGTTAAAGTCGATGGAGTGCAAGTGACTCTGCAAAGGGATGAAAGTGGATATCTTCCACAGTCAGGGCGAGAAGTGTATATCAATGCAAGGCTTGAATTGAAAACAGGCAAGGGCTCTCCGGCGGCGATTGTAATTGGCAGCAAACCCTTGGTCATCCAATCACAAATTGTTATTTATCCTCGTGAAGTGGGATCTTTTGCTCTTCTTGTGGCTAATGACCTGCATTTAGATTTGCCTTGGGATGCGACCATGGCAAAAGGTGACGTTTCTTTGCATAATTTTGGTAATAAGATTCAAGCTGGCGCAGGTTCAGGATTGGTTTTTTTGAGTCCTGTTTTTGTGAATCAAGATATTTATCTTCCGCAAACAAATTCCGCAAAATATAATGCTGTACCTTATGTTGGCAATTACTCTGCAGTGACTTTCAGCGACCGTGTTTATCTTGGAAATGGTTGGATTAAGAACTCTGATGGCAGCCAATTTGAACCACTCACATCAGGTGTTATCACGGACCGTTTTTGGACTGATATTCCAACTTTTGGGGGGTTTCGTCGCGGTATTGAAAATGATGGCGGTGCTGACAAGGGGCTGAATGTCTTAGCAAATGTTTTTGCACCCTCTCCGGATGTTCAGTTGATGTCTGATTGTATAAATCGAAGTAATTTTCTTTCAAGCAAGGCAGAATTATATAAATCTCAATTGATGGGAAAATTAAAACAAAGCAATCCCGGATCTTTCAACTATCGTCTGTATTTTGATAAAAACAATCAATTTAACCCTCAAGATAGTCCAATTCTAGCTGTGAACCTAGCCAATTGGGGTTCTGGGGTGGCTGCCAGGACTGGTCCCGATAAAAAACCTATTATGGAATTAACATTTTTTTTGAATGGAAAAAATTTTAGCGCTCAATTAACATCAAATTCTGTTCTAACTGTGGTTCCAGAAATTTCGCAAGTCTATTTAAATTCTTTAAAGAATGGGGCAACTTCTGCATTAAATAATGTGAATTCTGCTCAATCTGCGTTGACTGCACTGACTGCCCAACTTGCTAGGGCTAATTCTGATTTAGTCAATTTAAACTCAGCCCTTGCTGTCGAGAAAGCGAAGCCAATTGCGCCAACACCAACGCCAACACCAACACCGGTGTATCAGGATCCAAATTTAATTATAAGCTTAAATTCGCAAATTCTGGCTTTGAATGCGAAAATTAATCAGCTATCCAGTGTGGATATTCCCGCTCAAGAAATCGTGATTTCTGCGGCGCAAGCGGCAAGTCTCAGTGCAAAGTCGACGATTGATAATATTATTCAAAATCCACCGACCTTTGGCGTTGAAGTGACACCAGTTTCAATAGGTGGTTCAAATAATTATACTGATCGCGTGAATATTAAAATCACTGCAACGAATGTGAATCACTTGTTCGATGCCTCTGGAAATCTTGTGGCTCCATCGATTGGTATCCTGGGTTACGATGGAACTTACTTTAATGGAGTATCAGTCGCCAATGATCCGAATCCCAATCTTTTACGTTTTATTAATTTTACGGTCAGCCCTGATAAGATGTCACTTGTTGCGCCTGACACATTATCTGCAAATAGTAAAAGCCCAGGTATTCTAGATCCGAATGTGGCCACTGCAGATACTATTCCAGATCCATTTCTATTGGATCTAAAGTGCGAGCAAGCCAGGAGTACGACAACTTCTGCTTCTTTTGGCGGAGCCGGTTGGGATCTGGATTTTTCTGCTCAAACTAGAAATTCATGGAATTTCGCTGGGGATGGAGGGACGTTTACTCTGACAGGCCCAATTGTTAACAAGACTCTGATTTTAGGCTCAAATGATTTTTCGGTTTACTCCATTGTTAAAGAATGTAAGATTCCAGCTTCAGTGAATTTTATAACGGGATTCTTTACTTGCGATAAATTGACAATCGAAGCGAGAGTCAATCCACTGAGGATTATTGGAACCTTTATCGTGGGAAGTTTATCGATTCATCCCACGGCCTATGTGGCAGGGATCACTTGGAGTAGCATCTATTACCCTCAGGCGACCCAAGAACTTCGCACCAAGAAGGTCTTGAAACCATTAGATGGAGCCAGTTGCGACGTCCTGACAGAACCTATCTGGCATCCAGTTCCCTCTATTCAAGAAGTTTCAAACAGGATGTCTTGCAATGTAGTTAGCCTAAGAGCCAAGGCAAATCCATTCCAGTGGACAGCGGTGGATCCTGATTGTGGCTTGCTGCCGGGAGCCTCTAATACAACATGCAAGCACCGCTTGATTAGATTTTTCGTTGTTGAACAATCTCGAGAAGGGGGACACTAATGTTGAGACCTCAGTTGCTCAGAAATTCACAGGGCTTCACTTTAATTGAAATTCTTATCGCTATGGGCATTTTGATCATTGTTTTGTATGCATGGATTGGTGGGATGGTGTCCTTAAAGAAAACCAGCCGAGATAGTCTAGTGCTTTCAGCTTCATCGCGCCAAGTGAATGATATTGCAGAAAATATAAAAATGGGCCTTGAGAATTATCAAGTCAATTTTAATTATACAAACGGAAAAGTGATTGCTTTGGACGTATCTAAGCTTCCAATGGCCTGGGATACAGGAATCATGACAACTCGGGCGGAATGTCCTGGTTGTGCTGGGACCTATGGATATATTATTCAGCCGATGGAGAGATTTCGGGGACTCTATGTGGTGACCTTAAGATTGACCCACATCGACTGGATTGCAAAGGGCGAAGACTTTCGAGATTACACTTTTGTAGTGAGCGCAAAATGAATATAAAAAATGAAAAAGGGATAACACTGATTGAAGTATTGACCGCACTCGGTTTGGTGGCCTTGGTCATGGGGCTGATGGCGGTGGTCCAATTGCAAATTCGCAAGGACCAAATTCGCATGACCAAAAGTTTGGAATCAAGTATTGATGAAAATTTGGCTGAGCGAATAATTTTTAAAGACCTTAACGGCATAGATCCTTCTTTCAATAACCTCACATTGAAGGACGATAAGGGAAAGTTATTTTTTGACTATTTTCCTGGCACTCCCTCTGGTGCTTTAACAGGCGGCATTGATCGGGAAGTCTCGATGAATTTAGATGGAATTAAGGAGTTCTTTTTTTTATCTCAAAATTCAGCTGCGGGCAGTTTAATGTTTTATGATCCGGTGATGGCTTACGCAGTGGGCCCCACGCCAGCAAACTTTAATTCGGCGGCATCTTTGGAATATGTTTCAGTCAATAAAGTCAACTGGATCGGCATTCAAAGGCCTTTGTTTTGGGTGAGTGGCAATTTCTTGATGTTTGATACACCTGCGAAAATTCATGGGTTGACAGCGGGGGGAGACGTTAACTTCCAGTCAGCACCTCGCAGTCCAATTTTTCTTGGTATAGTGTACGGGAATGATTTATTTCCCATTCCGACGACTTCTTCTTTATGGCCTTTGGTGATCAACACAAACCCAGAAACTGGTGCAACGATTGATTCAGCAGATACCTTTTTAAGGAATGTTCCCTCTGTGGGAGGCGGTCAAACATTGGTTCGGCTAAGGTCGGTGAAGGTTATTAAGTATGAATTGGTCGCGGACGCCGTCGTTTCTGGGTATAAGACGAAGACTGCAAGTTTATTTAGATCGACCTATGTCAATGGTGCGTTTATAAATAGATTTTTACTGGCAGATAAAGTGGATAAGTTTTTGCTAAGACGGAATTCAGTTTTAAATAGGATGGTTAACTTTAAAGTTTATAAGGCTCAAAGCCTATAGTGGAATTGAGGAAATTTATGATGGACACAAAGTTCAAATTATTTACCGCGGTCATCATTTTATTCTTTGGTCAAAGATCATTTGCACAGATTCAGCTTTTTCCGATGTCTGTGAATGCCGAATCTCTGGGCGATTCCGTCTCAGCAGCTCCAGCAGCCGGAATGGTAACTCGAGGTGGGGATAGGCCTGTGACCATCAAAATTCATAACTCTTGCTTTCCAACCAATCTGCGTTCTGTCGCAAATCCTATTGCACCCAACTCCATAATTAAAGCTTCATTTAATTTGTATTTTGCAGGAGCTGATCATATTTTTTGGGTTGAATACCCAGCGGCTCTTGTGACTGCCAAAGGAATGTGTCAACCCCTGATCACGCCAATGGATGCCAGCAAATATTCAGTGGACACAATCAGTTCAGCAGGGATTTATGGGAACACAGTGGTCTTGAATACTAATTATAAGACGGGAGTGACCGTCGATTCGGCCGGAGTCGTCACCTTGGGGGTCGATAAAAAGGTAGCACTGTCTAGTATTACATTCTATCAAACAGTTACAACTTGTGCGTCTGGTCCTGTGTACGGATCCTATGGTCATTCATCGTACACACCGACTTATGCTTGTGGAGCTTACATGGGTAAAAATGGTCCTCTTTCGGCAGCGCTAGGTGGTATCGTGAAATCGGCAGACACTTCAAGTATTGATATCAGTGTTTCGTTTCCAGGTCAGACTGGGTTTTGCGGTGGTTACTGGTCACCATTGATGTTGTTTATTGATGATCAGCGCCCGAACTTTGACAACACAAGCAAGTTTCCTTTGAATCCTGGTGGTGAGACTATGTGGCCCAAAGCCAACCACCCAGGCTGGTTCTTGGCTATTGATAGGGATGGAAACGGTTTGATCGATCAGAAAAATGAAATCTTTGGGGCGGATGATGAACTGGCCAATGGATTTGAGGCATTGAAAAAACTGGACATCAACAAGGATGGAGTTATCGACCTGAAAGATAAAGAGTTTAAAAATCTTTTACTTTGGAAAGATATAAATGGTGATGGCATTTCTCAAAAAGACGAGTTGATAAAACTATCGGATAAAGTGACTAAAATTTCGCTTAAATACAATAAGGATACAATTCAGATACTCAGTAAAAATGCTCAGGAACGCGAACGTTCGATTTTTTGGTTGAAGGATCCAAAAGGCAAGATTATCAAAGGTGAAATTATAGATATTTGGATTGCGCCAAACAATTAATAATCGCCAGACTGGGGGGACTCTTTTTATAAAAAAAGAGCTTCGCACCTTGGGGCGCCAGCAGTTTCTATAATTTCGCGGAAACGAATGCCGCCATTTCTGTCGATTTCTTTATTTAGGCCCAATGGTTTAAAAAATGTATTTTCATAATATTTTGTTAGGACCCGTGAAGAGCTAGATTTGAAGGGGAGGGACTGAGGGATGAGCTCTTTGTTAAAGCTGATCATTTCAATTTGAAGTTCTTGTCCCATCAAAGTGTGAATTTTTGACAGCTCTGATTCATAAATTTTTTTAGCCTCGAGGGACGATAAATTTCCAGCCATGATCTGTAGTTTGAGGATCTTTTTTGGATTCCATGTTCCGTTCAAAAACTCATCGCCACCAGTGATGGCAAATTGAATGTGTGCCAATTTTTTTGAAATCAATTCCACAGTATTTGAAAACTTCTCAAGTTTATCCATCATTAATTTCTTATCAAAGGCCGCCTCGCTTTTGATTAAGGCCTCGAGTTGATCATCAAGGACTAAACCTTGCCGAAGTGCCAGCTGGGCCAATTGGAGCTTTGAGGTGTTGTCTCGTGAAGGCCGCAGGCTATTTATTTTTTGAAACATTCTGTGAACGGCGCCTTCCAAAGAGATTGTCTTCACATTGAAAAGTGGCGCTTTGATTCCATTTTGAATAAAGAGGCTTTCTAAAAGTTTCAGTTGACCATTTTTACGCTTGCTTGAATCGCTGCCAGCAACAGCCAAAGACTCATGAACAGATCCCACCACGTCAGACACCAGCAAATAGGGTTGAAAACTTATGTCTAATCCTAGCTCTTCTCGGAGGTAGCCTGTTTCAAGTTCGACAAGATCAATTTTTTCATTCCAGTGATCAAACCATTTTTTTGTCTCCTCAAAGGGCGAGGTGACCTGTCCTAGGGTGGAACCTGTTTTAACGAAATCTTTTCCATAAGAGGGTTTTTCAAGCTCGAGCAGTTTTCCAGCTTGCGTGTAGGTTTTGGAGGGTGCAACGACATCGCCGACCTTAAGGCCTTTATTAATGAGTGCACCAGCAGTGCCAATATAGACCACTTTTTGGTGACCCGACTTTCGAAGGGCTCGGGCAACAGGTATAACTTCGTCCCCCCACATGTTTGAGATAAATCGCCAACGCACAATGCGACCCTCGGTTGTTTCAAAAAGCACATCCGAGACATCGTGACTGGGTTGTTCTGAATTAAATATTTCATAGCGAGAGGTTGTCGGTGCTGCTAACCTTTCAAACTCACTGGTGACGACGGAAGCTTTCGAAGTGACTGAAAAATAGGAACCGGATTCATTCACTCGTTGTGACAGTTTTTGAGCCGGGGACTTGTCTGGCCCTAGAAAAGAAGTGATGTCTGGTTGAACCTGGGCCATCATTCCGGCGTTGGCAATCACATTTGAGAGCGCATTTTTTTGACCGATCACGACTAAATCAGCCTTGGGTAATTTACTAAAGATTTCTAAGAGGCGTGATTCTTGCTCGCTATGAACTTGATTGGCGCTGCCATAGATTTTTACAAAATTATTTTTCACAGCCACTTTGTTATTGAACTTTAAGATTCGCAATTGGGCGATTAAGTGTTTAATTCTGTCGTCACCAGAAATGCGAGTGAAGGCGTAGGAGTAGGTATTAGCCTGCGGATCAAAAACCAAATAAATTTTATTGTAATTTGAAGAGCGGGTTTTGATTTCGGCAATCACTTGGCGCTCTTGATTTAAAATAACCTGCCTAAAGTCTCTTTCTGTGCCGAGATGAAATTCAATTTCTTTGTTAGTCAAAGCTGCATCCCAAAACAATCCACGGGTTGTTTTTTCTGCGATGTATCTTTCTGCATCCAAGAGGATCGTTTGACCGGCGACTTGAGGAACAGACCGCTTGCTATACTGAGGAGCTTGCAGGCTAAAGTTTTTGAACGAATTGTCGCTCTTTAAAACAACCGGGTCGCACTTAAAGGCCTCCATCAGTTTTTTTCTAAAAAAATTATAGTTCCAGGTTAGGTCCTGCAAAGTCACTCGGCCGCTGGTGCGAGACTTTTTGTGGAGAGTCGTCAGGATCAACTCATTCCATTTTTCTGGGTTGTCTAAGTCACTCCTTGGAAATTGTTCCGCTGCAAAATCTTCGGGTGTGATTTCACGAATCGCTTCGGCCGTGATTTCTTGATTGTGAGTTGTGAGTTGGTCCGCAAGGCCGTCAGAGTAATAATCCAGGCGATCTATGGCCAGTAAATAATCCAATTGATTCAACTGGATTCGGTGCTCTGCTGAAAGCGCATCACCACCAGGAAGTCCCATTCCAATGGATGATAGAAATAAAGCTAAGATGAGCAGAGAGACCCTAAGCATTAAAGACACCTCAAGCCTAAGCAGTGCAAACTCAATGCTTGGTGCAAGGCGAGCTGGGAGGGCTTGCTGGTGATTCTCGCATCCCTCTTAAGTCTTTGAATGAATTGAGTTTAAGGAAATAATAAGTTTCGCAAACTCATCTCCAACGAGGGCCCTATTGAGGGGAGGCCATTGTCTAATCTTTTGTCAGTGGACGAAGAGCGGCAGTCGCTAAACAAGAGTTTGATTTAAATTTGAGGAGCTGGCCGAAGGCTTCGAGTTTATCGCCCCTTGACGCTCTTTAATTCTTCACTCAACTTCGAAAAATCCAATTCTTTTTCCCATTTTGAAATCACCAGTGCGCCGACGCCGTTTCCAATAAAATTAGTAATGGATCGGGCCTCAGACATAAATCGATCAATTCCTAAAATAAGTGCTAAGCCTGAGATTGGCAGAGAGGGGACAACAGCTAGTGTTGCCGCAAGGGTAATAAAGCCTGCACCAGTCACCCCTGAGGCTCCCTTAGAGGTGAGCATAGCCACACCCAATATGGCTAGTTGCTGCTGAATCGACAAGTCTACATTGGTGGCCTGCGCGATAAAAAGGACAGCCATCGTTAAATAAATATTTGTTCCATCGAGATTGAATGAATATCCCGAGGGAATGACAAGTCCCACAACGGACCGTGAGCAGCCCAGTTTTTCTAATTTTGCCATTAACGGCACAAGAGCTGACTCGGACGAGGATGTTCCTAGAACCAGCAAAAGTTCATGCCGAATATATTTTAAAAATTGAAAGATATTAATTCTCGCGGCAAATAGAATTAGACCGAGAACCGCAAAAATAAAAATAAAACAAGTTAAGTAAAAGGTTCCCATTAGTGCTAGTAAGGGCTTCAGCGCAGCCAATCCAAACTTGCCAATGGTAAAGGCCATGGCGGATCCTGCGCCAATGGGTGCTATTTTCATAATCACGGCCATGATAGCAAAAAAAATGTGAGAGCATTCTTCAATAAAATGATGAATGCGTAAACCAACATTTCCCATCTTGAGCATAGCATAACCAAAAAGGATGGAAACCAAAAGAACTTGCAGTAGATCGCCTGAGCCGGTGAAGGCATCAAAAAATGATTTCGGGATAATATGCAAAATAACTTCAGTTATATTAGCATGACTTGCTTTTTGCGAAAATTCACTGACAGCAGAAGCATCCAGAGCTGAAGGATCGGCATTAAAACCCGCCCCAGGGCGAATGATATTAACAACAACCAATCCAATCAATAGGGCCACTGTTGAAACAACTTCAAAATAAAGTAGAGCCTTAACCCCAATGCGCCCCACCTTTTTCATGTCCCCCGCACCAGATATTCCAAGGACCACCGTGCAGAATATGATGGGCCCAATCATCATTTTAATCAGTGAGATAAAACCATCACTCAAGGGTTTAAGCTCAACAGCAATTTCAGGTTTAAAGGCCCCCAGGAGTCCGCCCGCAAAGATTCCAGCCAAGACCCAAAAATAGAGATGCTTATAAATTGTTTTCATGAGGTGCCTTTTTTATTGATGATTTTTTTAAGGGCTGGCATTGAAATCTGCACCTATTTTATAGGAAAGGATTTCGAAACCTGTGGGGCTGGATTGAAGCTTGCATTGCCGGCTTGATTTGCTAGCACTGTGCATGTTCCTGCCAAAAGACCTGTGACTTTACCACTGGCAATCGAACACACCGTTGGGGTCGAAGTGCTGAAGGTCACTGCGAGCCCTGATGTCGCGGTTGCCACGAAATTACCCGTTGATTTAACCGTGAGAGAGGCAGGCGCAGTGCTGAAAGTAATTGTCTGAGCACTTTTGACTGCAGCAACAATAGAGATCGTCTTAGTGACCTGGGGTGCTGCCGCTATAGTGGCGTTGCCTGCTTGGTTGGCCGCAACTCCACATGAACCAGCAAGAAGAGGAGTCACCTTAGTTCCCGCAACAGAGCATATCGTTGGTGTCGTTGAACTCAATGTTACAGCAAGACCAGAACTTGATGTTGCAGCCAAAGTTCCAGTTGAGTTCGTGGCTATCGATGTTGGGGCACTTGTGAAGGTGATTGTTTGTGCCGTTTTGGTCACGGAAACTGTGATCACACTTGTCACTGATGGTGCTGCTGCATAAGTCGCATTACCTGCTTGATTTGCAACCACTGAGCACGAACCCGCAGCAAGAGCCGTCACTGTTGCGCTAACAACTGAACAGATTGTTGGAGTCTGTGAACTAAAAGTCACCGTAAGACCAGACGTTGAGGTCGCAACTAAACTGCTCGTCCCACCAACAATAAGCAAAGTCGGGGCGCTCGTAAAAGTTATCGTTTGCGTGGATTGCAGGATTGCAAAAGCACCAGTCATATTTTGACTTGGAGCCGAAATTGAACTCAAAGTGATTCCAGTTGCAGCTCCACTGTACAGCTTCGAGTTTGGACTGGTTAGATCGCCGAAGGATGAATTGTTACCTAGAAAATATAAATCGTTGGCATCACCTCTGCTTAAATTTGCATCCATATTTGCAACATTGTCTGCTTCTTTAAGATCGATAAATTTATGCGCCACAATATTATTTGGAGTCCACAAAGTGGTCGCTGTACGCATGGATTCATCAATCCGCCAGATGGCAAGACCTCCGGGTGTTCCTGCCGCAGTTGGAAAGGCTGCCATTAATCCAGACAAACCTGCATCGTAGCCAAATTGACCCCGATTTTCAAAAAGGAAGTACTGATTCGGATCACTTGTGGTTTGCATTTGAACGGCATTTGCTGAAGTGGCTCCAATTCCTCCAACCGCAGGAAAGGCAACAGATCCCGTGCTGTTTACAACGGGATTGACCCATCCACTTGTGTATTTACACCAGGCGTCGGGATGCACTGGACTTTGGCCCTGGTAGATTTCGGTTGTTTTAAAACCCCAAGTCCCAGCGGCCATCAGACTGAAATTTCCAATGCCTTGAGACAAATATGTCGTGTCGTAAAGGTCAGGAAGTTTCAAAATGAGATGGCCCAATTCGTGGGCCATAATACCGATTGTAGCTAAATGATCTTTCAAATTTGCTGCGTTAGTTGCATTGCAGGCAGGTGCTGCACCTTGTATTTCTCCGAACTGAGCATAGCCACCAGCTCCATTGTGGGAATCCCCGACAATCTTTCCGTCGACGACTGGTGCGACAACCGGCGATTGAATGACCCAACGATGCCCCCAGACAGAAGGCGACGGAGTGCAAGTAGAGCCACCAAAGGCAGCTTCATATCCGGCGGGAATAATGACAATTGCCAATTCATTGCTGTCAACATATCCATCGCCATTAACATCGTAAGAAGCAAAATCAACATAGGGATCCGCGGCTGCTATAGCATCTGCTGCAAGTTGTTGATTGGCCACACCCGTTGTTGCGACAGTGTTTGGATGACGTTGATTCAAGGTCAACCATCCGACAACACCATCATTGGCTAAACCGTGTGTTTCATTCGCAGGAGTCAGATTAAAGCGACCATAGGAAGCTTCATTATAATAAGCTTTCAATTGGTTCGTAAGTAATCCAGCAAAATATGCTGGTGTGTATGTACCTGCTCGATCAGAAAAATGAACCAATATAAATAAAGTGGGGACACTTAAAGTCAAAGTTGCAGCGGCAACTTGTTGCACACTCGGAGTGACTATCGCAGAACCTACAAACGTGGGCGATGTCGCAGTCCCACCAGCTTTTGAAGGTGGCGGGACGGTAGGAGACCTGAAGGAAGAGTTTGTTGCTTTTTGTATATGATGAACAGTGGGTTCTGGTCGAACGTGGCGTTTAATGCCAAAGGCATCTGGATTCTCTCTCCCTAAAACTTTTCCGCTGGGGCGAACTTTCTTATTTACATCCAACTCACCATAGTGCCAAACATTGGATAAGTCCTGCTTAATGACAGTGAATCCTTCATCAGTTTCATACCAGCTTCCCCACTCATCCCCCTTGTGATGCAATCTGAAGGACTTACTTTCGGGAACAGCTCCCGCTGGCTGACTGACCATAATATCCAAATCAGCGGCCGGTGCAGCCCAACTCTCTAAGCTGAATTGTGAAAAATAAAAAATAGATACTAATAATTTGAATAAGGTTTTCATTTTACTCCCCCTGAACGTCTACAACAGCCAAATGAATCGAGAGCCGATTTAAAAATCACCTTAGCGATATCGGAATATTCATCGAAAACTAAAAAATCTCATTTTGATTGTCTCATGCCGAGAACCAGGCTCTGAGTCCATAAATTCAACATTTAAAAACAACTAAAATGTTCTTTTGGACTTAGGTTTAATTTTTTTCAGGAGTTCAATGAATTTGTTTATTTTAAAAAACGAATTTGCAATTATGAAGAGTGTCTTTATTAAAATACCTCCTCTTCATTTTTATATTCATATTCGGCATGAACCGATTTTTCAGAATTATTTTAGGTTCAAAACACCAAAGTCAATCCCACGAAGACTCTCGGCCAATGGACACTGAGCAAGACAATCAAGAGATCGGTGCGAAAGAGTTTGATTCATACAAATCCGACGCAAAAATTATCACCTCATTAAAATCACAAAAACTTGATGAAGCTCTAAGGAAAATTAAAAACCTTGAAATCAATGAATCAAATAAATCACCCAAAAATAACGGCGGCGACTTCAATTTTGAATCAACAATAAATTCGGTTAATCTATCAGATGCTTTTAATAATTTAGAAAATGCCACTTCATTTAAAGTTTGGATCGATCAAAATCTTCAGAGGATCAAGATTGACCCCAAAAAAACCTTTGAAGAATTGGATTCATACTATTCGGGCAGTTCCATGGACGAAAAAAAAATTGAAAAGATGAATTACCTGCTAGCAAAGTTTGCCGATAACGTGGAAAACATAGATAGCGAAAAAAATCTTTATTTTAAAATAGCGAAGGACAACACCTCCGAAGGACAGTCGCTCGCCATGAGTGCCTTTCTTAAATTGGCCACTCATAGGGGTCTCTCCGACGAAGAAAAATATAAGGAAGCACTGGATTTTTTGAAACAAAGAACCAACACGGAAGAGGTTAAAACTTTTTTGAATTACTATATTCAAAAGAACCCTCGCTATGGAAATCTACTCCAGTCTGCCTTAAGCGAATTCAGGGGTGCCTATTGAGCCATTCTGACCGTCGGTTGAAGGAGTTTCGCTCAATAAACGATAATTTGAACGCATTGGAGCGCTGGCTAAAGAGAAGTAGATAAAATATACTTTATGCTTTTTGTGGTTTATCCTACTTTATCGTCAACATTTTCATACAGGAGTCCCTTACGATGAGGCGGCATCCGAGATCTTTATAACTTAAGAAAATTCGCGCAGGCTAGAAAAGCAAAAGCCCACAAAGAATGTGGGCTTTTGCTTCGAACGGAGTTGAAATTTTCTCTAGATGAATTATTTATTTGGGTTTCTCTTCAACCTTTTTTTGTTCGGTTTCAATGGATTTTTCTTTTTGAACTTCCATTTTTTTGTCGTCTTTTTTGGAGCGTCTTTTTCTGCTCACTTTGTTTTTCATTTCAATGACACTCTCAGCTTTTTTCTCAACAACCTTGCCCTCAGTGACCTGAGACGTTGCGGCGGGGGCATTGAGAGGTGCAGTTCCTTGACCCTGCGCTTGAGCCATAAGACCTGAGGCAAGAACTGATATCAGAACTGTTGCGAATTTCATAATGAACTCCTTTGTTTTTTGTGTTTCTTACTTATCCGCAAACACAGGATAGCAAAGGCTTTTAAAGATGAGATGAAAATTAAATTAATTGTTTTTTATCTCTATGAATAGCGATCATTTCAAGAGGTTAGTAATGAACCTGTCTAGATCATAGACAGTGAATAGGATGCTTATTTGGGTTTTCTTTTTTATTGAAAATTGATATTTCTCATAAGGAAGGCGCAGTCAGTTCCATGACTAATCCATAGTCGTTGTCGCTGCCCGGGGAAGGGATTTGCACACCGGCTGAAATTTGAGTTTTATTTTCCGTTGCCCACACGAGGCCTGCCACAGCAACACTGATCGGGCTGGTTCCTGTTAAATAGTCGGCCATAAAGGTCAGCTTGTCTTTCAGGATGGGAACTTCGACTCCGAGCATAGCTCCATCTGATGAATTGCCGCCTGTGAATCCTGAATTTGCATGATAGTATCCTCCGTAAAACTTTGCGGCTTCATCGGGGAGAATAAAAACATTTTGCAGATATGAAAAAGATTCGAATTGGGTGAGATGATCTGGATTGTTTCCAGTGTTGAAGCCCGCTTGAGTTCCCACTCCGACTCGCCAGTTTGGAGTCACGTTGTAAGATTTTTCTAAATTGCCGAGAACTTCGGGATCAATATAATTGGTGCCCTTGGTGTATCCTTTAAGATTAAAGAGACTGACACCGGCACTCCAGCCTTGTCCCAAGCCATAATCCAGGGTTGAGTTGCTGATGGCTTCTTGGGGAATGATATTGATCTGCTCTTGAAAAAAGAATTTATCTTTTTCTGTGGGCTCTGACGAAGGAACATTAAAGAGGGATTGTTGACTGAAGCCAACACTGGGCCAGAGGAGCAGGAATAGAACGAAAGCTCCCTTAGAGCCTAACTTTGAGTTGTCATTAAAATTTATTTTTAGCAATCGAAGTTGATCGTTAGGAAGTTTTGCGGAGATGCTTCTGAGGGTTTCTTTAAAAAAAGAACTTTTTAGAAATTGACCAACATCAGGTCTGCGATGGGGGATAGAAGTCGGCCTGTTTTCAATTCTATTTTCCTCGCTGTTGAATATGTTTTCACATTTGTTAGTTTGTGCGAAAGCTGGGGTTGAGAAAAAGAGGGTGTTTAAAGTCACGGATGAAATCATTAAAAATGCTTTTATTTTTTGGAAGATAAATATTTTCATGTTTCGGTACCTCCTTCCCATCCCTTAGGACTAATGCAAAGGGCTTGCCAGTCATTTCTAGCTCTATTCGCCCCCACTTTTGATCTGAAGGAAATATTTAGGCAACCTGCCCAGGATTGCGCAACATGGGTGTCGAATATTTAGTCGGCATTTTCAAATAGTTTTTGCGAGAGGCGGGTCGTCATCCTTTTTCAAATGGGCTAGTCCTGTAGGCTAAGAAATAGACCAACATCGCGAAAAAAACTTTGATTTATACAGTTCATGTTTTTTATTAGCCAGTCACTGGTGGCTAGATTAAAATTTGGGTTGGTTTATGAGATGTTGGCATCCGCATCCGCATAAGCTTATGAAGTAGCAAAGCTAAAGCCTCTGATCCTGATAAGGAATTAAAAATGAGTTTAATTATCCCGACCGAACCAATTGTTTGTAAAAATTTTGTCAATGGCAACTTTGTCGCAGGTAAGGGAGAGAAGGTCCAAATTACAAGTCCCTATAATGGCAAAATAATCGGGGAGTTTCATACTAGCACAAAAAATGAAGTCGACAAAGCCATCGAGGATGCTAGCAATGCCCAAAAATTATGGGCGGAAGTTCCACTGAAAGAACGAACAAAAATTATGTTTAATTTTAGAGACATTTTACTGCGTGATCTTGATGTGATTGCTCAGTTGAAATGCGCCGAATCTGGAAAAATTTTTGTTGAAGGTAAGGCTGGGTTGTTAAAAGGAATCGAAGTTTTAGAGTTTGCATTGGCCTTACAAAACATGGATATGGGCGGAAAAGTTGAAGTGTCGCGAGGCGTGAGCTGCGAATACCGCAGAGTTCCAGTGGGCGTGGTTGCCAATATCACACCTTTTAATTTTCCGGCGATGGTTCCCATGTGGACCATTCCTATCGCTTTAACGTTAGGCAATGCCTATATTTGGAAGCCTTCCGAAAAAACACCTTTAACTTCAAACAAAATTGCGGAAGCCTTAAAAGAGGCAGGACTACCAAATGGGCTGCTTCAGGTTTTGCAGGGAACCAAGGAAACCGTCGAGGCCATCATTGATCATGATGCAGTCAAGGCCATTGGTTTTGTTGGCTCAACTCAAATTGCAAAGGCCGTCTATGATCGAGGAACTCAACTTGGAAAGAGAGTTCTTGCTTTAGGCGGCGCAAAAAATCACATTGTTTTGCTGCCAGATGCCAATCCCGAAATGGCGGGAATAGGAATCAGTGATTCATTCACTGGATGTGCAGGTCAACGATGTATGGCAGCTTCTGTCTTGTTGGTTGTTGGTCATCCTAGGGACACTGAAAAGCATATCGAAAAAATTATTGCTCGTGCAAGTTCATTAAAACTTGGTGTGGATATGGGGGCAATCATTACAAAACAACAAGTCACGGTTCTTCATGATGCTATTGCTAAAGCCGAGGCTGCTGGTGCAAAGGTTCTGCTTGACGGGAGAAAAACAAAGCTTGGTGATGATATGGCTGAATATGCTGGGGGCCATTGGATAGGGCCCACTATTCTTGATAATATTTTACCAGGCAGCCAAGCCGCTAGCGTTGAGCTGTTTGGTCCTATTCTTAGTATAATCCGCTGCAAAGATATTAGTGAGGCCATGAAAATTGAAAATAGCGTAGCCTATGGAAATGCCTGTTCCGTTTTTACTTCAAATGGCGGACTTGCTGAAAAGGTTATTAAAATGGCGAGCACGGGGATGGTTGGTGTCAATGTTGGAGTTCCGGTTCCTCGTGAACCCTTTTCTTTTGGAGGCGTGAATGCTTCTAAGTATGGCCATGGCGATATTACTGGCGAGCATTCCTTGGACTTTTGGTCCAACGTAAAAAAAGTGACAATAAAATGGGAAATTCAAAACGACAACAATTGGATGTCATAAGCCTTGTTCATTAAGAAAGGCTGCAGAGGAAAATGCTATGTCAGAATTTAAAAGATCAGCGCATGTTATTTTAACATCGCATTCAAAACAGAATTACAAACATGCCCAACCTATTCATTGGGGAGCTGAAAGTCCAACAGAGAGAGGTCCTGTCATTGCCTCATTGACGGACCTCAAAGAAAGAAATGCGATTGGAACCCACAGTGGGAGTTATGCGATCTACAGGGCTTTATCCATTGCCCAAGGCACTTATAATATTAATCACAAACCGGATCTTCATAATACAGAAAGCCCGGTAAAGATAGGGCCACATCCGTCGTGGTTCAACCCTGATAAAATGGTTTCAATTGATCCTTGGGGTTTAGACGTTCAAATAAATTTTAAAAATCTTTATGATAAAGGCTATGATATACGCCCCACTATTTCTGTGACTCAAGCCCATCTCCAGCTTCCAGAAATCCATCTTGCGATAGCTGAGGGAAGGTTAAAAATTGATGGAAAGATCATTAAAGAAAATAAAGACATCAAAGTGACCAAAGTGGCCATGGAGCCTGTTTGGTATTTGCCAGGAATTGCAAAGCGAATTGGTGTTGACGAAGGCGAATTAAGAAAAATTCTTTTCCAGGAAACTGGGGGGATGTTTCCCGAGCTCGTGACTAGGCCGGATTTAAAAGTGCTTCTGCCACCTATAGGAAGCACGACAGTTTATATTTTTGGCAATCCCAAGGATCTTTCGAATCCAGAGGTGGAGCTCACATGTAGGGTTCATGACGAATGCAATGGTTCAGACGTCTTTGGCTCTGATATCTGCACTTGCCGCCCCTATTTAGTCTATGGAATTGAAGATGCTGCGCGCACGGCCCAACGAGGCGGTGTGGGGATAATTGCCTACTATCGCAAAGAAGGTCGCGCGCTGGGTGAGGTCACAAAGTTTCTTGTTTATAATGCCCGCAAGCGGCAAGTCGGTGGAGACTCGGCCGCAACTTATTTTCGCCGTACAGAATGTGTGGCCGGCGTAGAAGACGCTAGGTTTCAAGAGCTGATGCCTGATGTTTTACATTTTTTTGGAATTCAAAAAATTCACAATCTTCATTCGATGAGCAATATGAAGCACGATGCCATTATTAAAAGTGGCATTGCAGTTGTAAATCGCATTCAAATCCCACCGGAGCTCATACCAGAGGACGCTCAGGTTGAAATCGAGGCTAAAAAAGCAGCAGGGTATTTTTCCCCAGATGAAACCAAAAAAGGTGAAGATTTAAAAAAGGTAAAGGGCAGGGCGATCGATGAATAAATATTTAGAAAAAGATCTCGATTTTCTTCTTTCTCCGCTTGCGATAAGGCAGAGTGCAGAAGCTATTTTGGAGTTGACCAAAAATGGAAAAACAAATTTCACTTATCATCCGCAAAAGTTGGATGAGGTGGCAGATTTTGTTATTGAAGTCATTAAAGACAATTATCCAACTTTAAAGGTGCCTTTTCATTCTCGTTGGGGGCATTTTCGGCCTGGGGGCATCGACCGAGTTGCCAAATTTTTAGATCCCAAAATAAAAGATTTGGACCCACTCGAAAAAGCACGAGTGAAGTTAGATCTTGTTATAACTTCGGTTTTATTAGACGCTGGCGCTGGAGAAAGCTGGAGCTATTTTGAAAAAGAAAGTGGCCAAACATTTAACCGCTCAGAAGGATTAGGGCTTGCCAGTTTTTATCTTTTTTTAAACGGCAGTCTTTCCGAAAACGGCAGACTTCAGGCCACTGCCAAAGGCTTGCAGTCATTATCACTTGAAAAGTTAAATGAAACTTTTCAAGTGAGTGCAACGAACCCTCTCATTGGCACCGAGGGAAGATTGCTCCTCCTTAGTAATTTGGGTAAAACAATCGAAGCTAAAAAAAATATTTTTGCTAGTGGTCGCCCAGGAGCAATGATTGACTACCTGGAAAACAGATATGGAAAAACATTGACTGGGGCGCAACTGCTTCGCGCTGTTTTAGACGGGTTAGGCGAAATTTGGCCCGGTAGAATTAAAATTGCGGGTATTAACCTAGGTGATATTTGGGCCTATGAAAAAGTACCAGGCGGTCTTGCCGCTTTTCATAAACTTTCTCAGTGGATGACTTATTCACTCTGTGAACCTTTAGAAGAGGCAGGCTTTGTTATTAATGAGATTGAAAAGCTGACAGGTCTAGCTGAGTATAGAAATGGTGGACTGCTCATTGATAGAGGCTTGATTTCAGTGGTCGATAAAAACCACCTCACCGCACTTCACAGGCCTGAGTCTGAGCTTATCATTGAATGGAGAGGCTTAACTATTGCACTTCTTGATCGAATAGGTGAGTCCGTTCAAAAAAAATTAAATATGAGTGCTGCAGATTTTCCTTTAGCAAAAGTGCTTGAAGGGGGGACTTGGTGGGCAGGAAGAAAAGCCGCCAAGAGCTTACGGGCAGACGGCTCGCCACCCTTAAAAATTGCAAGTGACGGAACTGTATTTTAATCAGGAGAACTTATTGTCTATGAGAAATTTAAAGATCATTGATCATCCATTGCTAAAGCATAAACTTGGTTATTTGCGAGATAAAAACACAAATTCTTCTGATTTCAGAGAAATTGTCAAAGAGATTTCAAAAATTTTAGCCTATGAAGCCATGAAGGACTGGACTCAGTTAGAAACTATTTCAATTGAAACACCTATTTCCAAAACCACGACAGAGAGAATTGTTAATCCACCGGTTGTGGTTTCTATTATGCGCGCCGGAAATGGGATGCTTGATGCAGTGCTGTCGATGATTCCCATTTCCTCAGCTGGTTATATTGGAATTTATCGGGATAAATTTATTCGTAATACGGTTGAGTATTATTTCAAGATGCCAGAAAATGTAGCGGGGAAAAATATTTTATTGTGCGACCCATTAATTGCGACAGCTGACACCATCGTTGCGGCTATTGACCGGCTGAAACAATATAAAGTTGGAAGAATCAAAGTGCTGAGTATTCTTGCCAGTAAGGTTGGACTTGAGAAAGTATTTTATTTTCATCCTGATGTTGAAATCTATATCATAAATATGGAACAAGAAATAAACGAAGCCGGTTACCTCATTCCGGGATTAGGAGATGCAGGTGATCGCTTGTATCAAACGAAATAGCTATGGTTAAACCTTATATCATTGGAGTTGCTGGAGGAAGCGGTTCCGGAAAAACCTATTTTGCCAGGGAACTCATGAAGGTTTTAGGCGATAATATTTGTACGATTATTTACCAAGATAATTATTACATCGATCAATCTCACCGGTTTGATAGCGATGGTGGCACAGTTAATTTTGACCACCCAGACAGCCTTGATTTTGATTTGCTGGCGCACGGCCTTTCTGAGTTAAAAAATGGCAAAAGCATTAGGGTTCCCATCTACGAATTTTCGTCTCATCAGCGTCTTAAAGAGACAATTGAGTTTTTACCTAAAAAAATTATTTTGGTCGACGGAATTTTAATTCTTGATTCATTGGCTGTGAGGGCCCAATTGGATGAATCCATTTATTTTGATACGCCGGAGGAAATTCGCTACGCACGCAGGCTCGAGCGGGATTTAAAAGAGCGAGGTAGGACTGGGGAAGGGGTTAAAAAACAATTCGAACTTCAGGTCCGGCCGATGCACAATCAATTTGTTGAACCATCGAAGATCCATGCTCAAACGGTAGTTGCTGATTTAAATGATTTTTCAACTTGTTTGGCTAGTTTTGCTCATCGCTTCGGACTATTTAGCGGTTCATAAATAGGGCGAATTTTTTTACAGTCCTGACTTTAATTCAAACAGTTTACCTGTGATTTAAAAATTGCGAACCAAGTCAAATCACAGGTAGGCCGATCTCAGGGGGGGGCGGTGAAGGGGATCAACTTTTCCCCGCTTTATATTTCCTACACCTGCCGTCAATTTAGGCTTCGATATCCACTAGTCCTCATATGGATTAATTTCAACAATGGGCAAGTCAAATTTAATCGCAAGTTTTTGAATTTCCGATCTCAAATTGTCGCCTATAAACCACTGATCCTTAGAAAAGATATTTACAAACAATCCCACAACTTTTATTTTCTGACCTAAAGGTTCAATTAGAATTTCATTATATTTGTTTGAAGGTGTCTCTTTGATCAACTCAGCAGGTGTAAACTGGATGGGTTGTTCTTTAAGTTGCACTACTTTTTCTCTGTCGAAAGTCCAACTGCTTGCATCAAAATTAAAAACCTGAATAATTGAAATAGGATCAATTTCAATTATTAAACCAAAATTTCCAAAAGTACGATTTTTACCATTACTAATAAGTGAGGCTGACGCTTGCTTTTTTGAATTTATATACATATCCGGTGAGTTTGAGAGCAGGGACTCAAGGTTGTAGTCGTTCACGCCATGGACCACGTAATGGAAATTTTTTGAGTCATGTGTGCGTGGATCGCTGTATTGGAATTTTATCCACTCAGATACTTTTAATCGAGTTTTTTGATTGCTGTAATCATTTTGAAATAATTTACGGCAAGTCACTCCCATTTTAGAGGCGATATCCCGTTGCGCAAAAGCTGCCGAAAAATGCACTACAGATGTCAAAAGAAAATACAAACTAACGACAAGAACTCTGCGCAGATCCATACAAATACTCCTCTTTGATTGAGTGGAGCAAATTACGTGCCAAAAAGTAATCAACACGTAAGCGAACGAATTGAATCATAGGAAATCATTCCGAAAGGGGTAGTTGAATCGTAATGGGCGCAAATAGACCCCCGGTTGCATCATAATCCAAGCACTTAAATCCTCTTGATAACTACAACAAAAGTTTTCTGGAGGGATTATGTCAACCGGGTTAAAACGAGAGTATTTGCGAAACATACTTTTGCGCTATCATAAAAGCTCAAAGAAGCATCGCAGCCTGATTTTAGACGAGTTCTGCGAGGTTTGTAAGCTTACAAGAAAGCACGCAATCAGGCTGCTAAACGAGGATATGATCACAGTTCCAAGGAGACCTGGACCCACTAGAAAGTATGGGGCCGATGTCGATCGGCATTTACGTCATCTGTAGGAGTGTATGGGCGTTATGTTCAAAGAAGATGGTGGCAGCTGTTCGATTGCACCGATTTGACCACCCTAATTTCATGATATCTGACCACCCCAATAGGGGTTGCGGACCGAAGGGACGCTGTTAGTATTCATGGACTTCATTTTCAGTCAATGACTTCTTTCTTTCGCCGCGCTCACTTGGGCCTTTTACTTTTAATTTTATTGCCTGCGCCGTTAGTCGATCAGATATAGCTTCACAAACCAGTGGATCTTGAATTACCTCGTTCCAATTTTCTGCTGGTAGCTGAGTTGTTACTATTGTGGACTACCCAGCTTCTCTTTCACCAAGGACATCATAAAAATCCTGAAACTGTTGCTCTTTTATTAAAGGAGGTTTCGCACCCACTGATGTTCCTAAGAAGAACAATGGGCATTTTACGTTTGCAAGTTGACTTTTCTCACCGGCCACTGATTTCTTGCGAGAGCCAATTTTATGATTGAAGTAAAATATTGAGTACAAAAGCCCGCTAAAGAGGCCCTGCTGGCCGATCTCTGAGAGAATTCGGGAAACAGTTTAGCTTTTTACCGCTTTATTTGATATTGATTTTCTCCATAAATTAATTGCCCGTCTGATCTCTTTTTTTGTAAATTCACAGTCTTTTTTAGAATGACCACTACAAAGCATATCGATATTTATTGCATTTTCATTTTTTAAAATATTATCCAACTTAACTAAACAAGGTAATCCAACTCTTCCTGAAACAGCTGGACCATCATTATCCCCATCCCTTATTTTTGTATATCTAACTATGTTTATGTCCTCTTGTTTTTCTCTAGGATCATCATTTGACGTATCAAAAAAACCTTCTTTTTTTGGGGCAGGATAAACAACCGGGAGTGTTTCTAAATAAACCCCATTTTCACTTAATTCTTGTGTTTTTTTTCCGCAACGAAAAAGTCCCATTTTTGTATATTCAAGCTTAAAAGTTCTTTCACCGTCGACGCTAGAATTTGAGTTATTGATTTCCGTTAATTTGAAATCCTTCATCACACCCCAGAGCTTTGGGGCAACTGATCCTTCCTAAAAGAACGGACTCCTAAAATATAACAGGATGGTGTATAAGGCACCACCGATAGGAGTTCCGAATGTCTAAGAGTAAGATAACCCTAAAGAAAAGACAATATCACACAAAAGAGTTTAAACTCTCTGCAGTAAAT
>CANFQX010000028.1 GCA_947449255.1 Pseudobdellovibrionaceae bacterium | reverse complement strand
GAAACCCTACGATGTTTGAATTCAGGGCAAAAAAAAGCCCGATCTGTTGTCAGATCGGGCAAAGAAAAAAGCTGGCGTCGCGCTACTCTCCCACATGGTTGCCCATGCAATACCATCGCCGCAAGAGGACTTAACTTCTGAGTTCGGAATGGGATCAGGTGTGGCCCCTCTGCTATAAACACCAGCAAAGCGTTATATTTTTTTATCTTCGATAAAAATTGAATGATTGATTTAATTGATTTTTAGCAAGTTCGTTAGTTCCAATTTCTTTAAAAAGAAATTATGTTTATTTCGAAATATGAAATAAACGATGTTAATTATCTATTTTTATAGAGTCCTCAACAAATTTTCACAATGTGAAAATAATTTTTAAAAAAGCCTCACGACCTATTAGTACGGATCAGCTGAATACATTGCTGTACTTACACCTTCCGCCTATCAACCTCGTAGTCTCCGAGGAGTCTTTAGGGGGCCGAAGCCCCAGTGAGATCTAATCTCGCAGTCTGCTTCCCGCTTAGATGCTTTCAGCGGTTATCAGTTCCGAACATAGCTACCCTGCGTTGCCGCTGGCGCGACAACAGGAACACCAGAGGTTCGTCCATCCCGGTCCTCTCGTACTAAGGACAGATCTGCTCAAATCTCATACGCCCACAGAAGATAAGGACCAAACTGTCTCACGACGTTCTGAACCCAGCTCGCGTACCACTTTAATTAGCGAACAGCTAAACCCTTGGGACCTGCTCCAGCCCCAGGATGTGATGAGCCGACATCGAGGTGCCAAACTCCATCGTCGATATGGACTCTTGGATGGAATAAGCCTGTTATCCCCGGAGTACCTTTTATCCGTTGAGCGATGGCCCTTCCACACGGGACCACCGGATCACTTTGGCCTGCTTTCGCACCTGCTCGACTTGTAAGTCTCGCAGTCAAGCCCCCTTATGCCAATGCACTCGACGCCTGGTTTCCAATCAGGCTGAGGGGACCATCGCGCGCCTCCGTTACTTTTTAGGAGGCGACCGCCCCAGTCAAACTGCCCACCAGACAGTGTCCCTCTCCTCGTATAGAGGAGCAGGTTAGATTTCAAAGGTGCCAAGGGTGGTATTTCAAGGTAGACTCCACAAGAGCTAGCGCTCCTGCTTCAATGTCTCCCACCTATCCTACACATGCCAACTCTAAAATCACTGCCAAGCTACAGTAAAGGTTCACGGGGTCTTTCCGTCTTTCTGCGGGTACTCGGCATTTTCACCGAGAATTCAATTTCGCGAGGCATTTGGTCGAGACACCGGAGAAGTCGTTACGCCATTCGTGCAGGTCGGAACTTACCCGACAAGGAATTTCGCTACCTTAGGACCGTTATAGTTACGGCCGCCGTTTACTGGGGCTTCGATTCTCAGCTTCGCTTGCGCTAACTAATCCTCTTAACCTTCCAGCACCGGGCAGGCGTCAGCATGTATACTTCGTCTTGAGACTTTGCACATGCCTGTGTTTTTGATAAACAGTCGCTACTCCCATTTCTCTGCGACCCGTAAAAGCTTGGGGAGTAAATCCTTACACTCTCACGGGCACACCTTTTCCCGAAGTTACGGTGTTAAGTTGCCGAGTTCCTTGACCAAAATTCACCCCATCGCCTTAGGATATTCACCCCACTCACCTGAGTCGGTTTACGGTACGAGCTGATAAATCTAAATTTACGAAACTTTTCTTGGATACATGGCTTTTCTCACTTCCGGGACAAGTCCCTCGCATTAACGCCTCAGTGTTATGTGCCGCGGATTTGCCTACGACACCACCTACACGCTTACACCTCAATCCAATAAGAGGCTGAGATAGCCTATACCGTCATTCCTTAAACACAATTTAACAGGTAACGGAATATTAACCGTTTTGCCATCGATTACGCCACTTGGCCTCATCTTAGGACTCGACTAACCCTGGGAGGATTATCCTTGCCCAGGAATCCTTGAGTTTTCGGCGCCCGGGTTTTTCACCCGAGTTCAACGCTACTTATGTCAGCATGATCACTTCTAGTTCGTCCAACTGTCCTACCGGTCAATCTTCATCCTACACTAGAACGCTCCCCTACCACTAAAATATAAAATATCTTAATCCAAAGCTTCGGTAACACACTTAGCCCCGTTGTATCTTCCGCGCAGAGTCACTAGACTAGTGAGCTATTACGCTTTCTTTAAAGGATTGCTGCTTCTAAGCCAACCTCCTAGTTGTCAAAGTAACTCCACAACGTTCTCCACTGAGTGTGTATTTAGGGACCTTAGCTGTTGGTCTGGGCTCTTTCCCTCTTGACGCATGACCTTATCACCCTGCGTCTGCCTGCTGAGGAACATATCTGTGGCATTCGGAGTTTATTTGGGTTTGGTAATCCGGTAAAGACCCCTAGCCCATTCAGTGCTCTACCTCCACGATACTTTTTACTCAACGCTATACCTAAATATATTTCGGGGAGAACCAGCTATCACCCAGTTTGATTGGCCTTTCACCCCTAATCACAGATCATCCAAAGAGTTTTCAACCTCAACTAGTTCGGTCCTCCACGAGGTGTTACCCTCGCTTCAACCTGTCCATGATTAGATCACCGGGTTTCGGGTCTATGCCTGCATACTAAACGCCCTATTCAGACTCGCTTTCGCTACGGCTCCACCTACAACGGCTTAACCTCGCATGCAAACATAACTCGCTGACTCATTATGCAAAAGGTACGCGGTCGCGCATATAAAGCGCTTCCACTGCTTGTAGACTTACGGTTTCAGGTTCTATTTCACTCCCCTCTCGGGGTTCTTTTCACCTTTCCCTCACGGTACTTGTTCTCTATCGGTCACTAAGGAATATTTAGGCTTAGAAGGTGGTCCTCCTAGATTCCCACGAAATTTCACGTGTTTCGTGGTACTCGGGATACCGCTAGTGCTCTTGAAGTTTTTGATTACGGGGCTATCACCCTATTTTGCCAGACTTTCCAGGCTGTTCTTCTAACTTCTCAAGTCACATATCGCGGTCCCACAACCCCTCATTCAAGTAAATGAATAAGGTTTAGCCTCTTACCCGTTCGCTCGCCACTACTAGGGTAATCTCGGATTTGATTTCTTTTCCTGAGGGTACTGAGATGTTTCACTTCCCCTCGTTCGCTTCAGACACCTATTTATTCAGTGAATGATACCATAAATGGTGAGTTTCCTCATTCGGAAATCTTCGGATCAAAGTGTGTGTGCCACTCCCCGAAGCTTATCGCAGCTTACCACGTCCTTCATCGCTTCTTAGTGCCAAGGCATCCACCGTAAGCCCTTTGTAGCTTTAAAAAAATGGAACTAACCTCGCTAAAAATCAATTAAATCAATCTATTCAATTGTCAAAGAACAAAATACTTCAATGAAACTATATCAAAACCATAACATTATTGGTGGGCCTGGGATGACTTGAACATCCGACCCCACGCTTATCAAGCGTGTGCTCTAACCAACTGAGCTACAGGCCCTAGATAGGCTTCACTCTTTCAAAACTAAATAGCTAGAAGATTTTTGGGACTCACGTCATTTTTCAGACGTTGACCTAAGATTTAGAATTACGATCCTAAATTAATAGAAAAGCAACCTACATATCCTTAGAAAGGAGGTGATCCAGCCGCAGGTTCCCCTACGGCTACCTTGTTACGACTTCACCCCAATCATCGACCATACCTTGGGCACCTGCCTCCTTACGGTTAGCGCAATGACTTCTGGTACAGCCGACTTTCATGGTGTGACGGGCGGTGTGTACAAGGCCCGGGAACGTATTCACCGCGGCGTTCTGATCCGCGATTACTAGCGATTCCAACTTCATGGTCTCGAGTTGCAGAGACCAATCCGAACTTAGATAGCTTTTATCCGATTTGCTCCATCTTGCGACTTCGCTTCAGTTTGTGACTACCATTGTAGCACGTGTGTAGCCCTAGGCATAAGGGCCATGAGGACTTGACGTCATCCCCACCTTCCTCCGGTTTAACACCGGCAGTCCATCTAGAGTGCCCAACTTAATGCTGGCAACTAAATGCAGGGGTTGCGCTCGTTGCGGGACTTAACCCAACATCTCACGACACGAGCTGACGACAGCCATGCAGCACCTGTGTACCGACCCTTGCGGGCGACGACATTTCTGCCAGTCTTCCAGTACATGTCAAGCCTAGGTAAGGTTCTTCGCGTTGCATCGAATTAAACCACATGCTCCACCGCTTGTGCGGGCCCCCGTCAATTTCTTTGAGTTTTAATCTTGCGACCGTACTCCCCAGGCGGGATACTTAACGCGTTAGCTTCGTCACTGAAGGGGTCAATACCTCCAACAACAAGTATCCATCGTTTATGGCGTGGACTACCAGGGTATCTAATCCTGTTTGATCCCCACGCTTTCGGGTCTGAGTGTCAGTGTCTAGCCAGATAGCCGCCTTCGCCGCCGGTATTCCTCCTGATATCTACGTATTTCACCACTACACCAGGAATTCTACTATCCTCTCTAGCACTCAAGCTACGCAGTATCAAATGCACTTCTAGGGTTGAGCCCTAGGCTTTCACACCTGACTTACATAGCCACCTGCACCCGCTTTACGCCCAATAATTCCGAACAACGCTAGGATCCCTCGTCTTACCGCGGCTGCTGGCACGAAGTTAGCCGATCCTTTCTTGCAGGGTACATTCATTTTTTTATTCCCCTGCGACAGAGCTTTACGACCCTAAGGCCTTCATCACTCACGCGGCGTCGCTGCATCAGAGTTTCCTCCATTGTGCAATATTCCCTACTGCTGCCTCCCGTAGGAGTCTGGACCGTGTCTCAGTTCCAGTGTGACTGATCATCCTCTCAGACCAGTTAGAGATCGTTGCCTTGGTGAGCCATTACCTCACCAACTAGCTAATCTCACGCGGACTCATCTTAGAGCGAAAAACCTTTGACCTCAGAAGCCGCAGCTCCCGTGGTCTTATGCGGTATTAGCCAATCTTTCGACTGGTTATCCCCCACTCTAAGGCAGATTATCCACGCGTTACTCACCCGTGCGCCACTGGTACTCATATTGCTACTTTCCCCGTTCGACTTGCATGTATTAGGCACGCCGCCAGCGTTTGTTCTGAGCCAGAATCAAACTCTCCAGTTTAAATTCTGTATCAATCAAACTACTAGCTTTCGCTGTTGTTTGTTCGAAAATTTTTTTTGAAATTGTGTTAGAACTTTACAGTTCTAACTAAGAGCCCAAAAATCTTTTATTCTAGCTATTCAGTTTTCAAAGAGCGAGTATCTATTCCCTAGCAAATCGTTTCTAATCTTGCAGGAGGTTGATGTTTTAACAAATTTTTAAAATTTGTCAACACATTTTTAAAAAGATTTAAATACTAATTAAATCTTTTACCTCTTGATTGTTTTTAAAAACGAACCGCCGAAGGAAGTGCTGTTATAGGTTTAACATTTCTTTTTCGCAAGTATTATTAATAATATTTAAAAGCTTAACCTGAATGTGATTGAAATTGGTGCAGCTGATTTTATGGGTATGAAATAAGTTAGTAGAAACAGGTATTTAACTGATTGGCAAAAATGGCACTTCATGTCTATTGATTTCAATAACGACTTTTAAAATTGAATTTAAACTAAAATCTGTGTCTTTTTCATGTGGTTTTTTCCTTTTTCTGTTAACAGGCAATTTACTATTAAACAGTAATCACACATTCAGTGCAGAATATTAGACTTGGCCGGGCATTTTTTATTTTTATCCAAAACCTCTGATCAATTATTGGATGTCTGCCTCTAATTATTCAGCGAGAGCCTTGTCTCCATCTGTTTTTTGACCTATTTCCAGTGCTTTAAGAGCTTTAATTTAATGTCCACCAAGCGGATTAAGCCTCTTGGTATTAATTCAGAGATTAACGTTGATCTGACAGGCATCCCTTTCATTGTTAATTGTCGGAGAATTCTGCGATTGAAAGGCAGACTTGGTATATACAGCATATTTTGTTTATATATTACATCAATTGTTATGCAAAAGACCTATGCGGAGGCCAATTCATGGCTTATGTATAGGTCTTGTATACCTATACCTATACCTATACCTATACCTATACCTATACCTATACCTATACCTGCTCTTGTAGTTATAGTTATTTGGTCAGCATAATACTCTCGTTGGGATTGATTTTAGTAAAAATTTGATTTTCTTCAGATGGATGATTTCCTTAGTTTCGTTTGAAAGACTGGACTAACAATATTTACTCGCTGCAGGTGCTGAGATTTAATTGATTGCGAATGGATTGACGCCTACCAAACTGAAGAGGCCGATATTGATTTTCACGTGGGAAAATACTTTTTTCTCCAGCCTAAATATTTGAGCGAGGAAAAACGACGAAAGCACTTCCTAGGTTGGATTATTAAGGGCTTCTTTTTTCCATTGATGTATATCTATGCAACAAAAGAAGTCTCCTACCTTATGTCTGCCAATTTAAACTTTGAATCCTTTGTGGGGTTCTATGACTTTATGTATCACTTTATTTTTGGGATCGATGTCTTGGTTGTCTCAAAATAAGCTACATCTTTACTGTTCAGCTTTTGGATTCGCATTTGCGCTCTCCTCAGCCTGCTGCAATTGGGTGGATTTTTGCTCTTTTTTGCTATCAACCATTTTGGTCTGTGATTGGCACTCAGTATTTGAATTATGATAATGGAGTAATGTGGGACCAGTGGCTCATTGGGCATGAAGCCTTAAAAGTATTTTGGGGGCTATCGATTCTCACATTGATCACGATTTATACTTTGTCGACGATTGCCTTTGGACTTCGTTTTTCGAACTTAACAAATCGGGGGATAATTACAGGTGGTCCTTACAAATGGACAAAGCATCCTGCCTATATCTCTAAAAACATTGCTTGGTGGTTAATTTCTATTCCTTTTATTTCAATCCAGGGTTTTTCTGAGGGGGTTCGCCATTGTGCAGCTCTTTTACTTCTCAATGCGGTTTATTTTGTTCGCGCAAAAACTGAAGAAAAACATTTATCAGAGGAACGGTCCTACCTCGACTATTCTAAGTACATCCAAACTCATGGATTATTCGGCAAGTTAAGGAATAGGCTCTTTTTAAAAGCTTAAAAGCGAGAATGACTTTTATATTTTTATTCTCGCTTTTTTTCAAAAACTCTAGTCGGCTTGAGTTGGAACCAAGAATCCGGAGTTAGAAGCAATGATCACACCTCTTTTGGTGGTGATGTTTTTATCTTCACTCCCTGGTTCTTCTAGGTCGCCGTATCCCGTGAACTTTAATTGAGAGGAATTTTCGGTTGTCTCGTAGTTCAAAACGTAGTTAGAAATTGATTCCCCCGAAATGCTGTATTTGATTTCGGCTCCTGCACCAATCAGATCTATTCCGGCGAGGAACATAAACTGATTTGCCATCATTGCCTTTCCAAACATCGAATAGGCCTTATTGAAAGCTTTTGTCTGACCCTTTCTTAGGGCCAAGTTCATGTCTTTTAGAGCTTTATACATTTCGAGTGAGGCTGCATCCACCTTGTTTTTTATAATTCCAAAGCAGACTCCAACTGAACCCATTCCAGTGGGATCCATCGATGGACTTGCATCGTAGGCAACTTCAGAGCACACGGAATCCTGGTCTCCGCTATTATAAGTGCGTTTAATGTACTCTTTCAACTTAGCGGTGGCCTTTGTTGAAATTTGGTCTGCAGTTAGCACATTAGTGAGTGAAGCCAGTCGCATTGTTTGCTCATTTGCAATGGTCAACTTAAAGTCAACTTTTGCAAATGTATTTCCCTGATTAAATTTTGGAACTCGAATTGCTAGGAAATAACCTAGGCCAGTTCGTCGTATCAAACTCTTTATCATGCCCTTCAAATCGCCCTCATTGGCGTGATCATCTTTTTGATCCCAGACAAATTGACCGAATTTACCTTCATTTATCGTTTGATCTTGCTTCGATTTCTCTTTGTATGAACTTCCATAAAAAGCAACTACACTTTGCGTATGATGACCCAGAGCCCTTGAGCGCACATCCTTCATGTAGACATTGTACTCCGCATGATCGTCGTTGTTAAATCGCCCCATGTCCGCATCAGAGATCTCATAGTTTTCACCAAAAGAAGCCTTTTTATTTAAAACAATCGGCAGTCCAAAAAAGAGGGTCTTAAAATTTCCCTTCTGGATAGTCTTAGAATCTTCATAGGCCCTCACGAGATTTGACTTCCCAGTCAGCGCCATTCGTTGGGCAGGAACGGCATTGCCGTGAACCATCTTCTCAAAGACTTTTCGTCCTAACTCGTCTTTATAGTTTATAACAAAGGACAAAGCCTTCCACTTTTTATCGGTCTCTCCAAGTCCCACGGAGGCGAAACCACCTTGAACTTGAACCCCAAGAGAATTTACCTTCGTGCGCTTTATTTCGACCAGGGCATAGGTTTGATCCATTTTTTTCACAGTTGTTTCAAATTCGCCAGAGGCCAAGTAATTCATGTTTGCAGAGGCCAAGACGTACCCGAAACCTGCAAAGAAAAAGACTCCACCTTTTGAGGTGTATGTGAGTTTATCGCCTTTACTCCATTCATTTAAATCCGAAGCTTTTTCAGGCATCCGTAATTTTGGCAAATGCTCCATAGCTTGGCGTGTGGGAGCATAGCGAACAGAGTAAACCTCTTTGCCCGCGTAGGGAATGAGCCCTACTCTTGCCCAAGCATCGGGAGATATAGATGCTGAGTTTTCAAGCCAAAATTTGAATGCAGCCCCCACTCCTAGCTCAATATTATCGTATTGTGTGTCCTTAAGTCCACCTCGCTCATCACCGGAAACAAGAGATCTGATTTTTTTCCTGTGCTATCTGTTACCGAAGTTGATGGCGTCATATTTACAACTTCTTTTCCCCAATCTAAATCGAGATAAAAGGCTGGAGAGACGCGAACATGCCTGGTCTTTGGCTCTTGAATTTTTGCTGCCTGAGCTTGAACTGGAGGCTTTGGTGGTGGTGGCGGAGGGCAATTCTTGGAAGATGCCCCGGTGCAGCTTGGAGGATTGCCACCAGAAGAAGAGGAAGAACTGCCACCTGATGAAGATGACGAGGACGAGTGGCCTCCGCTGCTGTGGTCCATTGACCTATTCGAGCTGTGATCTATGCTGTCTGAGCTGGCCAAAACTATATTTGAAAGCCCATTTGTTAAACCAAAAGCTAGTAGTGAAAACCGCAATAACAGGTTTTTTGTGCGCAGCATTTTATCTCCAAATATTAAAAATTATTTTTTATTCATAGAAATGAGCTGCAAAGGGTGTACATGGTTCAAGCTCCATAAAGTGGATTTCAATTGAATTAATTAGGCGTGACGACAATTTTCGGCACAAATTGTCGAAAAGGATGACAGCATCATCTGTAAATTCTTTGTTTTTCTAGTTTATAAGTGAGGACCTCATCATACAAACCAAAGGCATAAAACAGCCACCCCTGTTGGAATGAGGGCGGCCCAAAGCAAACGCATCGGCTTGAGACCTTCAGAAAACTTATGACTCAGAATTGAAAAGCCCGCCGCATTCGGGGCATTGGCTATGACAGTTAAGCCCCCCCCAGCAATGGCTCCACTAACAAGAGCATATTTACTGGCATCTGAGAGTCCACTCACTTGCGATCCTAAAAAGGTAAGAGCCGCATTGTCAGTGACCGCTGTTAGAACTAGCGAGCACTGAAACAAAGTCCAGTCACTCATAGTCTGCAATAAGGGAGTGAGCCACCATTTTTGAAAAGCTCCAAATTGAATGATGCCTCCTAAAAACATGGCCACAAGTAGACTTTCCTTAAGGCGAAGTTGATCCTGAAATTTCCCGCTGACACTTGCAACACCCAAGAACAGAAGAAAAATCCCCATAAAAGAATTTTGACTATGGCTGGTAAAGACAATAGCCGCTAAAAAAACCACATGGATCCACAAGATAGGCCAAGGGATTTGCGCATGCGAAACAGAAATGCGGTGCTCTACTTGTTTTAAAGTGCTGCAGTTTTCACTCAGGTCTTTTCTAAAAAATAGGACGACTCCCAAGGCATTGATCACCACAGCCAGAGCACTCCTCCACCCCAAATGAAAAAAGACAAAGGAAAAGTCCCAGTTCCATTTGCTTGCAACCATCAAAATTGGCGGGGCTGCAAATGGAGTTAAGGCTCCTCCGATGGAAATATTGACAAAAAGTACCGCAATCAAACCATAAATGACTTTTTTAGAGTCTTTGGACAGCATTGAGCCTACTAAGGATGCAGTGACCGTCATGGCCGCAGGCTCAGTGATCAAACTGCCGCTTAAGGGACCTAGAATTAATAACACAGCCATATCCGTCAGGACCGCTGGTGTGCGCAAGTTTTTTTGAATGACTCCGCTGGCATTTAAAATAATCAGCCTGGCTGAATTCAATATGGGCCTTGTTGAACAAATCACCATCACAACAAAAATAAAAAAAGGCTCGGTAAAATTTAATTTGCTTTGAAAATCTAAAGTCGCGGACCAACCTTCGATCGCGGCAAAAAGGCCCATAAAGGCTGCTGCCCAAATTGCAAAAACAACTTCGATTTCGCTGAGTAAGTGAAAGAAATTGTGCCACAAAGAGTCTTTTGAAAATTTCTGAGAGATTTTTAAAAATTGACCAACCAGAAAGGTATGAATCACTGCCAATATAAAAAAAAGTGTTCCAACGACTTCAAGGGGCCTATTCACTGCTGTTTCCAATCTATTGGCAAAGATTCATATTTTCATTCATGAATTTTTTTTGCTGATTCAATTCTTGAACGGTAAATTCAAAATCGGAACTGTGGCAGTGATTTTGCTCAATAAGTGTCAGTAAAGCCTCTTTTTCAGAAGGTATTAAGGATAAATTCCAGATCAATTTCACTTTCAACCACTGGGCTAAATACTGACAAGAATAGCCTTGATTTGGTGGCATATAGTGTTCTGGTGTCCGGTCACTTTTCCTTTGATTTTCAGTGGCATCGGCTGAAATGAGATGGAAAGTGTTGCCCAAAAAATTGGCATAGAGACATCGCTTTTCAAAATTCCATTTAAAGGCCCCGCTGATGTAGGCATTTTTTAGCGGCACGAAATGATCTATTTGAATATCATGGGCTTGAACCACTTCACTTCCTGTATAGGGCTCATCCCAATTTCCTGTCAAAACTGTGCACCCTTTACTATTGAGACCCACTTGGTTTTTTGAATCTCTGATCAAAACTTTGGCGCGAGTGTTAAAGCAAGTCGCATCCCGTTTATCATGAACCCATCCACCGAAAAGGAGTTTTCTGTCATAGGGCTCAATGCTGTCTCCTGCATTGATGTGATGAAAGCTAAACTGCATGAGCGAAAGAACTTTGCCTTCAAGAGTTGTAATTATTTTTGGAAATTCAGAAAAGAGATTTTCTGCCGCATGAATGGGATCAAGATTTTGCCTGAACTGATTTGAAGCGCTTAAGGATTGCTCTTCATCAATCAAATAAAAATCACTCAATGGAATAGGGTTCGTTAAGTTAGAGTCGCCCTCTATAGCTTTCGTATGCAGAGGGAATGTCATCAATACAAGCAATAATAAAAAAGGCAATGGCAATCTCCGAATCATCTGAACCGAATTCATAAATCTCCAAATCCGTTTAGAGCTCATTCTTTTGCCACAAATTCTAATTTTGAAGTTGTGCTGATCATGAAGTTGATTGCAATTAGATCGAGCAAAATTATTCTTGGCAAAGAGTATCTTGCAAGAATCTCGCAAAGGCTCATTTTTCAACACACCACGAAATAATATCTGGTATGTGGAGAGACAATTCCAATTTTGCGCTCTATTTTTTTATGTTCAAAGACGAAAATGCAACAATTTAGATCTCTGAGATTCAAAGGAATAAAATGGACTTCATCATTTGGTGTTTTAAATAGGCCCATCCCAACTGAATTTGGTCTTTAACTTTTTGGGTTTTTTAAAAGGCCCCCAGACTAAAGTGCCTAGGACCATCACTATTCTGCCCAATTTTTATCATTTTCAGAGGCTCTTTCATTCAAAAAAAACTAAAAAAGCCGATAGGTCAGCATGGCTTTATTACCTTCGATTCTTTTTATTTATTTTTCCTTAGCCTCTGCAAATCCTAGCCAATTGTCTTTGCCGGAAGAGTTGTTTCTGCCCCTGCCAGCCGAAGCGAAAAACACTTCAAAGCCTATTGCAATAAAAATATCTAAATTAGAATCCATGTCTGTTTCAAGCCTCTGCCTTGAGGACAGGGAAGCTTGTCTGAATCTTATAAAAAAAATGACTGTCTTTGAAAAAGAAGGCCACCGAAAACCTGGTGATCCTGCTGCCAACTTCTGTGAAGACAATCATGGGATTCTCTTTATTCTTAATGACAAAAAAGGACAACAGTACAACTTTTGCCAAATCAGCCCCACTTTCTTTGTTGATGCTTGGGATCTTTATTCGCGCAAAGAAAAATTAAAAACTCCATGAAATCCAACTTTTTTGGATATTTATTATTTTTTTTGCTGAGTTTTTTTGGTTTCAAATCTTTGGCTGCAATGACTTTTTTGCAGACAGAAATTGATGCTGAAAGAGGCCCCTCTGCCAGCGAATGTTCAGAGGTTCAAAATATTCCGATGACAAAATCTCAGGGCAGTTTGAATTTGTGCTATGCCTTTTCAGTCTCAACGCTTCTGGAGCATTACCGCTGTGAGGCTCAAAAACTGGATTGCAGCAAGCCTCAGGAACAAATTTCACCTCTTGATGTTTCAGCAAGGTTGTCTCAGCAGAACCAGGAAATCATTCAATCTGGTCACACGGTTCAGCTTTTAAAAAACCTCGAGGCGAGTTCTGATAAATCGTTCGTTCCTGAAACTTGCGCACCTTATTCAGGTCTCGTGCTCAAAAATCGCGGACCACAAAGACCTCATTCGGAAGCTGCCTGGTGGAATGAAATGACTAATTTATTCAACTCTGAGCATCGAGCCATGATGGAGGCTCCCCGCGGTACTTATCGCTGCAATAAAGGTGCATTGATTTCAGATCAATTCACAAACCGTGCAAATGAAGTTTTTAGGGCCATCTCTAGTTCACAAAGTCCGGGTGAATTTATCTATCATGCCGCGATTCCATTATATTGTAAAAATCCGGAAATTGCCAAAACTGTCCCCGATTTTGAACTGCACAAATACCCTGAGGATCCCTCTTATAAGGCACAGGCTGGACCCAAGGATTTTGAAATCATGACATCACAAATCAGGAAACTTATATCGGCCAACAAACTGATGCAGATGTCAGCGTGCACTGATTTAAAGCCGGGCACTTCGACCTGCATCAGTTCCCATGCTGTTGTGATTGGCGGCATCAAATCGACCCCGCCGGGCGGTGCCTCAGGGGTCACAAAAGGGGGATGTAACTTCTCTCTTAAAATTCTTAACAGTTGGGGCGCTAGTTGGCAAAACCAACACAATGGAGGTTGGGTCAATGGCTGTGAGTTTTTAACAAGAGCCTATCAATTGCCCGACGGGGCAAAGTTGAATTGGATAGATTCTCCCTCTGGAGAAACTCAATCACGATCTGCGGCCTCTTGTGTGAAATCTAAGGTCCCCAATCAAATTCGGCCTACAATAAAGACTGCACCTGTTGCCTCTGTAAATCGAGCACCATTGGCCGTGCCTAAGCCTCTGCCCTTGAAAAGTCCAAATCTGTCGTTGCAAAATTCCCAAGGGGGCAGAACACCTTCTGGGAAAAAAATTTACTGGAAATGTCAAGGTGGTGGCTATACAGCTCAACCGCAAGTTGGCAAAAAATGTGTGCGGGTTGAGATCTGAAATATCCATAAAAATAGTCAGCTTTTATGTTGAAAATAAGGTTTATAATAGCTGCCGATGGCCATCTTTATTTTAATTTAAAAAATGTTTGTTTTTGCCTTTTTCTGTCACCTGCCTAAGGTTTTGACAGCAGGATAAACAACTGGCTCGCTTTGTCTGAATCGTTGCCAGTCAGAAATTTCAGGACTTATTGATGACTTAAATATCTCTCCTCTCATTCAGGTTTGAAATTCCGTGATTTAAGGAATTCCTTTGCTTTGGCATGCGTTTCGCAAAGTAAGCTTATTGTTCTAAGTCTTATTTTTCTGGGAGTTTTTGGTGAGTCAAAATTTGGTTTCAACAGCAATTGTGATCTTAGGCACCTTCCTTGCCCCACTCGCCTTTGGTGGATCTGAAACAGTGTCGCTTTTTGATCGATTCTGCAGTGAGTTCCAACAGGCCAGTGAGCAGCCTCTGTCCTATACAAATCAAAAATCAGAACACGTCGCTAATATTCAAATGATAGAAACCTTCAAACTGTTTAAAACCTGCCAATTCAAGGACCCTGGTGTCCGAATCAAACCTCAATTCAATGCGAATTTGAATGAAATCGAATCTGCATTCAAAAAGACATTGAACTTAAGCCAAGATGATATTTCGGTTCTTAATCAGCGTGCCCTGAATATCTTTAATTCCACCCAGAGTCTGTATTTAAATCTCCTTAAGGATCTTGAAGTGAGCCCTGCAAACCTATCCGTAAAAAAATACTATTCGGAATTGGCACAAAGAATCAGCACTGTGCGGCTTTTAAGATCAAAAAACTGCAACATGAACAATGCAGCCTATGATCCAATCACGCATTCAATTCATATTTGTAAAGAAATTTTAAATTATCCAGAAGCCACCCTGGTCGCTGTGATTGCCCATGAGCTTTCACATTCCATTGATCCCTGTCTTTTGCAGTTTTCACTTTCTTCAATATTGGGAAGCAATCCATTTTCAAATAAGGATTACATCTCCGAAAAGAGTGGGCCATTGAAAGCTTACACGACCATTCCCTTTGAATGGGCGGAAAGCGACTTTGATGTCCTGAGGGAAAACTTCCAAACAATCAGCCCTGGGCGAACTGCACTTGAGAATCCGTTTTATCAAAAAATTAAATGCCTTGAAAGGGATGAATCCGTTCATGCCAAACCTCGCCTGATGCCCCTTGGGGATTCAGTAATAAACGATACAGAGGGCATGTGCTCGGCGACAACCCAGGACGGAGAAATTCAAGAAAGTTTTTCGGACTGGATGGCCTATGAAGTTCTGGCTTTATATCTTAAGAAACTGCCTGCGTCAGAATTAAAGCCTGCTCTTTTCGAGGGCGTTCTTAATATAACAGCCAATGAATGTTCCACACTACAAAGCAACATCGAAATGGAGATGAGAGCTTTGATGTTAAAATCACCCCTATGCTCTCCAGAGGCTGAAAGGTTTTTCAAACAAGTTGATCAATTACGAAGTCAAACCTTCGTGAGTGCTCATCCGAATGGACAACGGCGAGTGGATCGGCTGTATTTGGCTCAGCCCTTAATACGAAAAATGATTCAAAAAGCTTATGGGTTGGGAATAGAAAAAATCTTTGCTGAGAAATCATCTTTGCAATATTGCCATCCATGAGGGCAATATTAATTTTTTACGGGCTAGCTGGGAAAAAAATCTAAATAACCTAGAAAAACTCAAGCTGATCGAATATAGCTAACATTAAATTATGATACGAGCAGGTCACTTTCGCCATCGCCTCCTGGATGAGGATTTTTTAAATAAATTTTCTGGCCAAGCTTATTGCAGCTTGCAGCCTTTCCTTGAGCTGTGGAAAAAAGGCGAACTTCAAGACGTTGAAATGGTGGCCGTCTATATTTGGATATTTTCTTTTTTGCGAAGGCCTCAAGACTTCCTTGGCGGTCCTCATCAAGAACGGCTCATTTTTAAAGCAGATCCAACTCATTTAAGCAGCAAGAGAGCCATGAACCTGCTCTTAGAGAGTCTCAAGATTCAAGCCCCAACCAGTCAGCTTTACAGTCAAGGTCAAATGGCCCCCTCAATGGCCTTGCCTGAAGAAAAGACTTTGAATTCGCTTCGGTGTGCAAAATCCTTGAAGCGCTTTGAAACGGATCAGGGGTTTCTGCCGTTTTTTTGCTCCCTCAGTTGGAGATCCATTCCCTTTGCGGCGTCCCGTTCCGTTTGCCAATGGCATAAGGGTGAATATCCGCTCAAGCTTTTAACGAGAGTCCCCTCTGCCGATGAAGTTTTGGTGATGCAAACTCAGGGCTGGCGCTGTGTGAGTATGCTGATTGAAAAACATGAGATTGCCCAATTTGTGCATGAAGGCCGAGACGTTTTTGGTTTTGTTTTGCATGACTTGATTCATGCCGATCATTTCTTTTTTAATCGGGAAAATGCCTCGGCACAAATTTATTTCTCGCAAAAATTATTGGCCGTCAAAAATCTTCCCCTCATTCAAGAAATGATGGATTTAGATCCGATGTTCATCAGTGAGTTTCATTATCTGATGTCGGATATGAATTCTGTTCCACTGCACCTGCTCAAGTCCCTCAAGGCTGTTCTTTTAGGTTATTTTAAACGGCGAGATGGCATCAGCATGACATCTACTCTTACAGAAATTTCAGAGCTGGAGTTCAGAGACCTCTTTCAATTTATTTTAAAGCCTTGGTCCTTTTCAGTTGAAGCGCTGGCCGCGGTCCACCGACTTAACACGCCGGCCTATCAGACTCCTCATGATAGTTTTCTTTTAGATGGGGAGCTCCGTCCTTCAAAGACATCGCATTCACTCTCCACCCCCGGGGTGTAATTTACCTGAAAGTTAATATTCCTCATATTCTTTTTCCATTCTGTGCCTCATATTACCTGATGAGGAGTCCCCATGGAACTGCAAGCAAATTCAGCATTGAGAGCAACCTTTGAACTGACCAAAGATCAACACTCAGGGGATTCTTTTTCGTTAAAAAAGTCCTGTCTCTATTGTGGAGCACCTTCTGGAGATGCGTCTTATTGTTGTCACGCGTGTGAACTTCTCGATCTTCATCAAGTTAAATCGTTAAGTTTGTCTGGTGACAGTTTGAGCGACAACCCCTTTGCCTATTTGGATACCAAGCACTTTCAAGATCTGCACCGGCATAGTAAGTGCTCGGATTACAACTTTGTTTTTTTTGCGGAGGGATTGCACTGTTCTTCCTGCGTGCACCTGCTTGAAAAACTGCCTCAGTTTTGTGAGGGGCTTCTTGATGCGCGGGTTAATTTTGCTCAGTCGACCGTCGCCATTTCTCTTCAAGACGGGGCCTCTTTGGGAAAAGTTGCTCAAGCCATTGCTGAATTGGGATATAAGCCGCTCTTGCTGACACCTCAAGATGATCCACTAAAAAAATACATTCAAGAGAATCGAATGTTCCTGATGCGAATTGCGGTGGCCGGTTTTTGCGCTGGGAACACCATGCTTTTTGTGATTCCTGTTTATGCAGGTCTGGCTGGTTCGTGGGCTTTGGCCTTTAACTGGATCAGTTTTGGTCTTTTTCTGCCTGTTTTATTATTCAGTGCACAGCCTTTTTTACAAGGGGGCTGGAACTCTTTAAAATACAAAACCATCAATGTGGATCTGCCCATTAGCATCGCCTTGGTTTCTGGCTTTAGTTTATCAACCTATAATTTAATTCGCGGCAATGGCGTTGTCTATTTTGATAGCACCGCGAGTTTCATGTTTCTTATCTTAAGTGCTCGGTATTTATTGAAACGTGTGCAGCAAAATTATTTAGCACCTTCGCGGATAGCAAACTGTTTTCAAGGTGAAAAATTTCTGCGCCTGTTAGATAACCAAACTGAAATCATCCCCTGGAATAAAATCAGTCAGGGTCATATTTTGCTTTTGAAGCACAACCAATCCTTGCCGGCCGACGCAAAATTAATTTCAAACAAGGCCACGATGGACATGTCACTATTTAATGGGGAATCCCTGCCACGTGATTTTTCTGAAGGAATGACTTTATTCGCTGGCACGAAGACTCTGGATCAGAATATTCTGGTTGAAACACTTGGAACCTTCGAAGACAGTAAAATGGGCCAGATGTTTCGACAACTGGACCAAGATTCCTACTTAAAAAGCAATTTTATTACACTGACAGACCGACTTGCTCAAAAATTAATTCTGGTTGTTTTTACAATCGCTATTTTATTTTTTATTCTCTATTCTTTTGTCAACCCCTCGGAAGCCCTCAATAGATCACTGGCTTTAATTGTTTTGGCCTGTCCCTGTGCCCTCGCTTTTGGCTCCCCCTTAACGATGGGAATGGCGCTCAAAAAAGCGCAGCGAATGGGGATCCTGCTCAAAAACTCAAACAGCCTTGAAAAAATTCTGCAAATCAAAAATATTTTTTTTGATAAAACGGGAACTTTGACTGAGGGCTCTTTAGGGCTCACAAGGACTGAACCCGCTTTGATTTCACCTGAGATTCAAAAAATTATTCTAAGTCTAGAGGCGACTTCTTACCACCCTGTCGCCTTTGCCATAAGGACCGCTTGGAATCTTGATTCGGCGATCCTCTCGGTGACAGATTGTGAAGAGATTCTTGGCCAGGGAGTGCGTGGAAATATTGCTGGGAAAAATTATGAAATCCGCCATTTTTCTGAAAAAATCAATCCTCAAGAAAATTCTGAGTTAGGCATAGAGCTTCTAGAAAATGGACAAATGCTTTGCAAACTCTACTTTATTGATAAGTTGCGTGAGGATTCTGCAAAAATTGTAACTCAACTTAAAAAATCAGGATTGAATTGCTTTTTGGTTTCTGGGGACAAGAAATCTCGAGTCTTCGCGATCGCCAAAGAGTGCGGAATTTCGCTCGATCAAAGTTTTGAAGAGCTCTTTCCCGAGGACAAAGCGGCCAAAGTCAAAGAACATTCTCACACTTGCATGATAGGAGATGGCGCTAATGATGCACTGTCGTTGCAAAAAGCGGATGTGGGAATTGCGGTCAAAGGCAGTGTGGATCTTAGCCTGCAAAATGCGGACATTTATTTTACCCGTGGAGGACTGAGCCCTTTATTAGAACTTCTTAATTTGGCAAGGCTCACGCGAAAGGTTTTAATACGCAATCTTTCAATATCATTGATTTACAACACTATTGGCGCCATCCTTGCGTTGCTTGGATTTATCAATCCCATGATGGCAGCAATTTTAATGCCGGTCAGTTCGCTGATCATTATCTTATCTTCAATTTGGGGGCTGCGATGAATATTTTAATTTTAATGATCCCGATGGCTCTGTTGTTGGGAATTGGCTTTGTCTCAGCCTTTCTCTGGGCCACTTCAAAAGGTCAGTTTGATGACCTTGAGACTCCTGCTTATAGAATTTTATTAGACGATACTGAAAGGAAAAAACTGTGAATACACCAAGTAATCTCATCGAGAAAATTTTCTATGATGATGACATTGTTAAAAAGTTTACTCTAGCCACGATGATCTGGGCTTTGGCTGCATTTCTCTTTGGATTAATTGCAGCTCTGCAGTTGGCCTATTGGCCGATGAATGGCAACCTTGAATGGATCACCTTTGGACGGCTTCGTCCCTTGCATACCAATGCGGCTATTTTTGCCTTTGGCGGCAATGCTATTTTTGCAGGAATTTATCACTCTTCTCAAAGACTTCTAAAAACACGCTTGTTTTCTGATGTTCTTTCTAAAATTCACTTTTGGGGATGGCAGCTTATCATTGTTGCTGCAGCGATCACACTTCCTTTGGGTTATTCTCATGGAAAAGAATATGCTGAACTTGAGTGGCCCATTGATATCGCTATTGCGGCTATCTGGGTTGTCTTTGCAGTTAACTTTTTCATGACAATCCGTCAGCGACGTGAAAAGCATCTCTATGTGGCTTTGTGGTTTTATATCGCAACGATCATCACCGTGGCTGTTCTTCATATCGTCAATTCGATCGAAATTCCTGTCAGCTTCATGAAATCCTATCCCATATACGCGGGAATTCAAGATGCCCTTGTGCAATGGTGGTATGGCCATAATGCTGTGGCTTTCTTTTTAACCACACCTTTTTTGGGATTGATGTATTATTATGTCCCTAAGGCTGCCAATCGCCCGGTCTATTCTTATAGACTTTCGATTGTGCATTTTTGGTCTTTGGTTTTCTTGTACATCTGGGCTGGTCCGCATCATCTCTTGTACACCTCTTTACCAGAATGGGCTCAAACTCTGGGTATGATTTTTTCATTGATGCTGTGGGCTCCTTCTTGGGGTGGAATGATCAATGGACTCTTGACCCTCAAAGGATCTTGGCATCTTCTGCGCACGGAGCCGCTGATTAAGTTTTTTGTGGCCGGTGTGACATTCTATGGAATGGCCACCTTCGAAGGTCCACTGCTTTCTATTAAATCTGTGTCCGCCCTAGGCCACTATACCGATTGGATCATTGGTCACGTTCATTCCGGAGCACTGGGATGGAATGGATTCATGACTTTTGGTATGATTTATTACCTCGTTCCACGCCTTTGGAGAACAGAACTTTACTCCAAAAAACTTTTGGAAAATCATTTCTGGATTGGCCTGACTGGAATTTTATTTTACTACATCTCCATGGTGACAGCAGGTCTGACTCAAGGAATGATGTGGAGAGCGATCAATAAAGACGGCACTCTCACCTACCCTGATTTTATTGAAACAGTGGTTCGTATTGTTCCTCTCTATTGGATCCGTGCCCTTGGTGGCGCCCTCTTCCTGGTGGGCTTCTCGATGATGTGTTACAATATTTATAAAACCATTCAACTTGCTCCAGCTGACCAAAAACCTGAAGCTCAAGTTGTGACTCGTTCGGGTTTTGATGAGATCAGCAAAAGCTCTCACAGAAATCTTGAGGGCATGGGCTTGGCGTTTTCTATATTGGCTTTCTTGGCTATTGCCGTTGGATCCATTGTTGAAATCTATCCAACGCTATCGATTCATAAATACATCTCAGCAGATAAAATCCAAGAGCCTTACACTCCCCTGGAGATTGCTGGTCGAGATATTTATATCAAAGAAGGCTGTTATGTCTGCCACTCGCAACAAATTCGTCCCATTGTTTCTGAAGTTTTACGCTATGGAAAAGCTTCGACCATTGAAGAGTCTATGTATGATCATCCATTTCAATGGGGTTCAAAAAGAACGGGTCCTGACCTTTCCAGAGAAGGTAAAAAATATCCCAACTTGTGGCATTATACACACATGATGGATCCTCGATCTGTAACTCAAAAAAGTATCATGCCGAACTACCCATGGTTGGCAGAAAAAGACACTGACTTTTTAATTCTTAGAAAAAAACTTTCTGTGATGAAAACTGTCGGTGTACCCTATGAAAACGAGCTTGTGGCCAATGCAGATATTCATGCGCAAAAACAAGCGCTCGAAATCACTGCAGACTTAGAAAAAAATGGCGCACCTAAAGGTCTTGAGAAAAAAGAAATCATTGCCCTGATCGCCTATTTGCAAGCTCTTGGTCAGAAAGGCAAAATGCCATGAAACAAGAGGGACTGAGCTTCTTTACGGACACTTATTTAACAATTTTGGGGCTGGTTATTTTCTTTCTTTTTTTTATCGGTGTCGTCGTTTGGGTGAACCGTAAAAACGTCCGTGATTATTATAACAGCATGCAAAGCATGCCCCTCAATGATGGAGAGTTATCTTATGAGCGAAAATAAAGATAATGGAAAAAATACGGAAAACTTTCATGAATATGATGGCATTATAGAACACGACAACCCACTGCCGACGTGGTGGCTTTGGTCCTTCTTTTTGACAATCATTTTTGCTTTCATCTATTTCTTGCATTACGAAATTGCAAATGGTCCAACTTTGACTGATGAACTTAAAGTTTCCATGCAAGAAATTGAGAAACAGCAAGCCGTGAATGTGACGTCCAGCCCGACCGAAACAGAGGACTCTTTAAAGGAGGCTTTCAATAAGGATGGGATGTTAAATGCCGGAAAAGCACTTTTTGAATCCAAATGCGTGGCCTGCCATGGTCCACTGCTGCAAGGTTCCATTGGTCCAAACTTAACAGATAAATTCTGGATCAATGGTGCTGGCACTCGAATGGATATCGTCAAAGTTATTCGCACTGGTGTTGCAGATAAGGGAATGCCTCCATGGGGGTCTGTCCTTAAAACTGAAGAACTTTATGCGGTTGCAGCTTATGTCGTTACAAAGCAAGGTAGCAATCCACCAGGAGCAAAAGCTCCTCAAGGACAAGAGGCCCCATGAATGCAAAAGATCCTAGCAAATTAACATCCGTTGATGAACATGGTGATCGTCTTCGAATCATCCCCGCAGAAGTGCGTGGTTTTTTTCGAAGGCAGCGAACCTGGACGCAATTGATTTTGCTAGTGATCTTTCTGATTTTACCTTGGACCACCATCAATGGCCGCCAAACGATTCTTTTGAATGTTCCCGATAGAGAGTTTGCTCTCTTCGGGGCTTTCTTTAAAGCCTATGATGTGCCGCTGTTATTTTTTATCTTAGGCATTCTGACCTTGGGCTTAGCTTTTGTGACTTCCATTTGGGGCCGAGTCTGGTGCGGATGGGCCTGCCCTCAAACTGTTTTTATCGACACGGTCTTTCGCCGCATCGAACAGTGGACCGAAGGAAACTACATCCAACGACGAAGATTGCGCGATTCGTCTTTTTCATTGGAAAAATTTAGAAAAAGCGGAGCCAAGTGGTTCTTATTTATTTTATTTTCTTCGCTTTTTGCACACAGCTTTATGGCTTATTTTATAGGTGCCAAGGAACTCATCACTATGATGCAGAATCCACCTGACAACAATCTGACTTATTTTATCCTGGTGGTGATTTTTACTGCTGTGGTGCTTTTTGATTTTGCAATTTTCAGAGAACAATTCTGTGTTATCATGTGTCCCTACGGACGTATTCAATCCCTGCTTTTTGATCAAAAAACTTTAGCGGTGATGTATGACAATAAAAGAGGTGAGCCTCGCCGCGGAGTTTTAACTCCGGAACTTTCTCCAGAAATTCCAGCCACTCAAAAACAAGGTGATTGTGTCAGTTGCAACCGCTGCGTGCAGGTCTGCCCCACGGGGATTGACATACGAAATGGACTTCAAATGGAATGCATCGCCTGCACGGCCTGCATCGATGCCTGTGATGAAATCATGGAAAAGGTTAAAAAGCCAAAGGGCTTGATTCGTTATGGCACTCTAGATGGCAGTAAGATTTCCTTGCTGCGCCCACGGTCCTTGCTTTATTTGCTATTGATCCTTCTTTTGGTCTCTGGACTGACTTTTACTTTGGCCACAAGGGAACCCATTCATATTGCTGTCTTGCGCGGCATGGGCTTGCCTTACTCTTACGTCAAAGATCCGACGGGACAAGAGCTGATTCAAAATCAATTCAGACTGCACATCCACAACCAAAGTTCGGCACTGGGAAGGTTTAAAATCAGCTTGCCGGCAGAGTTTTTAGACCAAGGCATGGAATTGATCGCGGGCGAAAATCCACTGACTTTGCCCTCAGATAAAGATCACGAATGGTATTTCTTTATTCGCATCAAACCTGAACTTTTCAAAAATAAATCAGGCGCTATCAAGTCTAAAATTTATGTCGAAGACACTCTCAGTGGCACGCAATTTAAAACTGAGCGCGAACTTTACTTGTTGGGACCTAAATCGGAATGAATCCAAATTTGCTTTTGGGATTGGGAATTTTATCTTCCAGTTTTTTTGGAAGTTGGCATTGCGCTGGAATGTGCGGTCCCGTAGCCAGTCTCATGGCCCATAAAAAAAGTCTAAAGGTCTATCACCTGGGACGACTTGTGGCCTATGTATTTTTAGGCCTCCTTGGTGGCGGCCTTGGTGAATTTTTTCTCAATAGCAATTTTATGACCTTGCGATTTATTTCAGCCTTCTTTTTTGCATCAATATTAATAGTGATGGGGCTGGGCTCACTCTTCCCAAAAATAAAATTTCAGCCGACTCCATTAAGCAACCTGTTTAAAAAAATTCATGCCTTTCATCTCAATCAATCCGCCATCATGGTGGGGATCTTCACAGCCTTACTGCCCTGTGGATGGCTTTACACCTACGTCACGGCAGCGATATCATCCAAAAGCCCCTGGGCCGGTGGGCTGGTGATGTTTCTTTTTTGGCTGGGTGGCATTCCGGCTTTGAGTGTTGTCCCGTCTATGGTCAGAAAAAGTATTCAACAAGCTCCTTGGCCGCAGCAGAAAATTGCTGGGCTTATTCTTATTGCTGCTGGGCTTTATTCAATTTTTAGTTTTTTTGTGCTTCATTGAAAAGATAAGGGGCTTTGGCGAAAATCCCCGACCTTTATCTCATGAGAGTTCAGCAGGACAAAGCTCCTGTTTTCATTCCAAAGATCGATCATTGGTCCAATTTAGGTAAAACTGGACAATTGCACTCACCGGAGCCACCCAATTGCATGATTGGGAGCCACTTCTAAAACAGAAATTGTTTTCTAATTATTTGAGACTTTTGAGTCAAGTTGTTTTGCCTTTATTTTTCGGTAGCTCTCTCCCTTCATTTCAATCTTAATT
>CANFQX010000027.1 GCA_947449255.1 Pseudobdellovibrionaceae bacterium | reverse complement strand
TTAAAGACTTTCAAAAAATTAACTTGAAGACTCTGCAAATAATCTCAAGATAGAACAATTCGGAGGATTTTATGTCTTTATGGAAAGTAACTAGCCTCTTGTTTTGCCTTGCTATTGTTCCCATTTCATAAGGTAAAGAAGAATAAAACGGGAAAAAGCTAAATCTTTCCCCGAGCCCCCCCCTTGAGATCGGCCCGAAGGGCCTCTTTAGCGAGAGGTGGCTAAAAATGTTATGTTACATTCGGAGAAACGGCTCTCGCAAGAGGCCCTTCGGGCCGATCCGGCAGGGGGATTTGGGGGAGTGGATCAGATTTTTCCTGCTTTATACTTCACCACCTACAATTCAAAAATGTAACTCGAGCAATGTCAAGTAGAGGCAAAATGTCGAAACTTACCTTAAAGGTTTTCGCAATTATCGGATGAGTACTTTGCTCTGTGCCTGTGGAATGCGAGGAACTACAAATAGGGAAAAGCCTAAATTACATCCTGTATAGGGGCCTATATCCAAGCACCCTATCCCCTATTCTTCTCTGCATTTAGCCCTCAAACTTACAGCCAAAAGCTTTAGTCCAGAGCCCCCTGAGTTCTCGGTAGATCTAAAGTCATGATGTCCATTAAGGGATCGGAACGGGGTATTGCAAAATTCTATAGAAAATCTTCCCCCAATACTGAAGCGCGCCATTCACGATTGCACATGTGTGATTCCACCCCGCTGACACCTGCGTGACTCCACTGGCAATCACGGTCACAGGTGTGAGTTGATTTATGACGGTGCCATTTCCTGTGATGCCATTTCCGATTTGACCAGCAGAATTCCAACCCCAACACTGAAGCGCGCCATTCACGATTGCGCATGTGTAAAAACCCCCCGCTGACACTTGCGTGACTCCACTGGCAATCACGGTAACAGGTGTGAGTTGATCTGTGGTGGTGCCATTTCCGATTTGACCATAAGAATTATTACCCCAACACTGAAGGGCGCCATTCACGATTACACATGTGTGAGAACCCCCCGCTGACACTTGCGTGACTCCACTGGAAATCACGGTAACAGGTGTGAGTTGATTTATGAAGGTGCCATTTCCGATTTGACCATAAGAATTTGCACCCCAACACTTAAGGGCGCCATTCACGATTACACATGTGTGATCTTCCCCCGCTGACACCTGCGTGACTCCACTGGCAATCACAGTCACAGGTGTGAGTTGATTTGTGGTGGTGCCATTTCCGATTTGACCAGCAGAATTATCACCCCAACACTGAAGGGCGCCATTCACGATTGCGCATGTGTAAAACCCCCCCGCTGACACTTGCGTGACTCCACTGGCAATCACGGTAACAGGTGTGAGTTGATTTGTGGTGGTGCCATTTCCGATTTGACCATATAAATTATAACCCCAACACTGAAAGGCGCCATTCACGATTGCGCATCTATGACCACGCCCCGCTGACACTTGCGTGACTCCACTGGAAATCACGGTAACAGGTGTGAATTGAATTTCGGTGCCATTTCCGATTTGACCACGATAATTATTACCCCAACACTGAAGGGCGCCTTTCACGATTGCGCATGTGTGATTCCACCCCGCTGACACCTGCGTGACTCCACTGGAAATCACGGTAACAGGTGTGAGTTGATCTGTGGTGGTGCCATTTCCGATTTGACCATCAGAATTCCAACCCCAACACTTAAGGGCGCCATTCACGATTGCGCATGTGTGACTACCCCCCGCTGACACTTGCGTGACTCCACTGGCAATCACGGTAACAGGTGTGAGTTGATTTATGACGGTGCCATTTCCTGTGATGCCATTTCCGATTTGACCATAAGAATTATTACCCCAACACTGAAGGGCGCCTTTCACGATTGCGCATGTGTGACCACCCCTCGCTGACACCTGCGTGACTCCACTGGCAATCACGGTAACAGGTGTGAGTTGATTTGTGGTGGTGCCATTTCCGATTTGACCATTAAAATTATTACCCCAACACTGAAGCGCGCCATTCACGATTGCGCATGTGTGATATTCCCCCGCTGACACTTGCGTGACTCAACTGGAAATCACGGTAACAGGTGTGAGTTGATTTATGACGGTGCCATTTCCGATTTGACCATAAGAATTCCAACCCCAACACTGAAGCGCGCCATTCACGATTGCACATGTGTGATACCCCCCCGCTGACACTTGCGTGACTCCACTGGAAATCACGGTAACAGGTGTGAGTTGATTTGTTGTGGTGCCATTTCCGATTTGACCATCAGAATTCCAACCCCAACACTGAAGCGCGCCATTCACGATTGCACATGTGTGACTACCCCCCGCTGACACTTGCGTGACTCCACTGGAAATCACGGTAACAGGTGTGAGTTGATTTATGACGGTGCCATTTCCTGTGATGCCATTTCCGATTTGACCATAAGAATTTAAGCCCCAACACTGAAGGGCGCCCCCTGCCAAAATACGACATGTGTGTAAACCCCCCGCAGCGACTGACTGCACAGTGGCGCTTGCTCCTGAAGTAGTGGCAGAACAGTTAGTCGCATCAGCCCCGCTATTGATACCCTTACAACTCCATGTATATGTTCCTGCATTTACTGCTGGGGTCCCAGCTGCGCACAAACCTGATGTTGTATTTGTGGGTGCAGCACTCATTGTTGTTCCGTTGGCGCTGCCGCATGACCCAGCGACTATCTGAGGAGCCGAACAAACCGAAGAAGTTGTCCCACCACTGATTCCGGCGCAACTCCAAGTGTAGACATTCGCATTTAGATTTATGGCACTTGCAGTACCCGCCGCACAAGGCGAGGTTGGGATCATCGGTGTTGCTGCTTGACTGCCGCAAAGTCCATTCACTTGCAAAAGACTTCCACAGCTAACACTTTTACCACCACCCACTCCATTACAAATCCAACCAAATGGACCAACACCAGTGACAGCTGTTGCTGTGCCAGCTAAACAAAGATTGCTTGTAGGCGCCGCCACGCTTGATTGTCCATTCGCTGTACCACACGCTCCGGCAATAATTGGACTTGCTGAACAATTTGCACTGGTTCCACCACTTGCACCCACGCAAGACCACGACCAGGAACTTGCAGGCGTATAAGTACCACTGCTGCAAAACCCACTCGTTGGCGCACTGGACGACGATGTCCCATTCGCAGAACCACACACACCGGACACTATTAAGTCTGCTTTACAAGCGGCATCAGATCCACCATTAACGCCCTGACAACTCCAAGTCCAAGGACCGCTCCCCTTGACTCCAGCTGATGACAGTGTCCCCGCTGCACAGACCGCGGTGCCACTGGGTGCTGAGGTTTGAGCTGTGTTACTTGCCGAACCACAAACCGCATCGATAGGAGCTGAATCTGAACAATTCGCAGTTGTGCCTCCGTTACTTCCCTCGCAGCTCCAGTAGTAGGGATTATTACCGGTAACAGCACTGGCAGTTCCTGTAGGACACAAAGTTATCGCACTGGCTTTCGTGGGATCCGAATTACCTAAAACGCCACAACTGCCGTTCACCATTAATTGACTTGAACAACTGACATTAGCACCATTGCGTTCAACACAAGACCACTCAAAGGGACCTGATCCAGTCACTGTCGTGGGTGTGCCTTGTGCGCAAAGAGTATTGATATCAGGCGTCTTTAATTGGCCAGCCCCATTTGCTATCCCACATTCTGGCGCTGACATCTGACTCAGACTACTTAAATTGGCTTCATTTATGGGTTGAAAATCATTGCTGCAATTTTGAAATGAAAAAACTAACAAGCTTGCAGCTACAACCATTGATGACATTTTGTAAATCTGAAAAGGAGTTGATTTTTTCAAGAGCATTTTAGACTGCTGCACCATTAGACGAACAACGGTATTAATTTCTTGAATAAACCCCCGCATTGCCCCCCCAATTTTAATGTACCTAGACTCTTCGACAGGGCCAGTGGAAATCTTGAGCGTCTTTTTAATTTATTTTTAGTCGCTCTGGCTCTCTTTTATTTTCTGGGTAAATCACTAAGTTTGACTTGAAAACGAAATTCTTAAAATGAGACTCTCAATACTAGATTTACTTAATATTTGCGCTTTGAAATTCATATATTTATTTCGAGGTCTACTTAAAGATTCTAGCTCAAAATCAATGGACTGTACTTCGGTCTAGTTTCGAATCGAATGGGCTGATTGATTAACTGGCCCGTTTTCTTTCAGTGTGAAAGTTCATAAAATAAGCGAGGCATTATTAAAATGGGAGATTTCATGGCCAAAAAGTTAGGGCTTGTATTATCTGGTGGCGGAGCTCGTGGCGCATATCAAGCTGGATTACTCGCGGCGATTAATGAAATCAGCGAAAAATCGGGTGTTCCGTTTCAGATTAATTTTCTTTCAGGGGTAAGTGCCGGCGCAATCAATGCTGCATCTGTTGCTTCCCATTGTGACGATCTAACAACAGGTACTCAAAACCTTACCAAACAATGGAGCGAACTCAGTTTTGAAAAGGTGCTCAATCTCGATTCTTTGACCATGAGTAAAATTGGAATTCAATGGATGCGCGAGCTTTCGCTTGGAGGCATCACGGGTACAACTCCGGGCCGTGCACTTTTAGATACAAGCCCGTTAAGGAACCTGCTCCATGAAAATATCAAATTTGAGAAAATCGAAAAGAATATCTCACAGGATTTATTAACAGCACTCTATATAACTTCCATTGATTATGCAAAATCGGCTACGACAACTTTTGTCCAAGGAAAAAACAACCTACCATCTTGGGATAAGGGTCGCAAAAAGAGTGAACGGACTATTAAGGTAAAGAAGAATAAAACGGGAAAAAGCTAAATCCTTCCCCGAGCCCCCCCCTGAGATCCGCCCGAAGGGCCTCTTTAGAGAGAGGTGGCTAAAAATGTTATGTTACAATCCGAGAAACGGCTCTCGCAAGTGGTAAAATAAACAGGGTTTTTCTGTAATTTTTGTTCTTCGGGCGAAGCTCACCCTTACCTGGCTTTTCACCACGTTGGATCTCTTTGATCAAAGTCAAAATCCGGAATTTCCTCAGTTCGAGGTGGCCCCCTGGCCATGTACCTGATCAACTGCTCTAGTTTTTTTCTGTCACTGCCAGCAATCCAAACTCGGGCATTCAAACTAAATCCGCCCACGTTCGCCGAATAAGGATCCTGCCCTTCGGGATCGAACTCAATTCTTTTGGCACCCAATTTTTGAATACTCTTTCCGGCCCGCTCTCAAAAACCCGATTTATTAGCCACCGACAGTGCGGCAAGTTGCCCCAAGCCCTCCTCATCAAAACTGAGCTGGAAGTCTTCATTGAGGCTCATTTTTTCAACGCACTTTAAAACTTTATTTTGAATTTTTGTTGCCAACTGAGTGAGCTCTTCATGGGTTGGTTGCGACTGACGACTAAACACATAACCTTCATTCGTTTCAACAAAAACGCCATCAGGCAGCAGGGCGTGGCTGTGAATATTCAAATTTAGAGCGGAGCCAAATCTTTGGATGAATTGAACGGCACCGGTTTGACTGGGGCCAAGGCCACTTTTTTTGGCTCTCTTTTTTTGAAATGAACTGATGGTTTGAAGAAATATCTTTAAAGCTCTGTTTGTCAGTTTTTGATTGCAGACCATTAAATATCGAAGCTTAAAAGGAAATGACAACACCCACTGCCTGTAAGGAATCTCTGGTAAGACCACGTCCACCAAATGAGCCGCTTCACTGTTCATGCGTTTGGCACAGCAGCTGGGGCAAAAGCCCCTTCTTTTACAAGAAAACGGCACAATGCCTGAGTGTTGGCACTGATAGCAGTAAGTTCTGATAAATCCGTGTTCGGGGATACCACACTTTAAAAAATCTTTGAACTCGTCATGGATAAAATGAGGAAAGGTTTTACCGACTCTTTTTTGCTCTTTCAAAAAAAGTGTCACATGTGACGTGGTGATTTCTTTAAGTCCCACAATCCGCCCAAAGAGAAAAACAAAGTCCAGAAGTTAAACCCCCTGAATATCCGTCTTCAAATCTTCAATCCCCACATGAACTTGATCAGAAAAAGCAGTTGTTATCGAAATTGAATACTCCCTTTCATCATCTTTTAACCGTATCTTGCCCTCTAGAACTTCAAGCCCTGGTGCTTCGATCACTAATTTCTGCTCTGCTGAAGTTCTATTAACAACCCGAATACGATACATCGAAGACTTAAAGCGAAAATCAATTTCAAATGAATTCCAGCTCTTCGGCAGACAAGGATTCAAGCAAAGCCACTCCCCCGTGAGCTCAAACCCAAGGATGGATTCTAGACCCGCACGATAGAACCAGGAGGCTGAGCCGGTGTACCAACTCCAACCGCCTCGCCCCACGTGAGGTTCAACCGCATATATGTCTGCTGCGATCACATAGGGTTCAATCTTGTATCGCTGAACATCGGCTTTTTCCAAAGCATGATGGATTGGATTGAGAATACGAAAGAGCTCATTGGCTTTTTCGCTATTTCCTAACTTTGCAAAAGCCATCAAAACCCAAATTGCAGCATGAGTGTACTGCCCGCCATTTTCACGAACACCGGGAACATAACCCTTCACGTATCCGGGATCTTGAGCACTCCGATCAAAGGGCGGCTTAAACAACAGAATCAGTTCTCTGTTTTTAAAATCTTTGGTCTCATTCAGGATTAAATTTTCTGAGACACTTTCCATGGCTTTGATTTGTCGATCCTTGGCCCCGGCCCCAGAAAGGACCGACCAGGATTGTGACAAAGAGTCAATTTTACACTCTTCATTTTTGTTAGAACCAAGGGGCGCGCCATCATCAAAAAAAGCTCTAAGGTACCAATCACCATCCCAGGCATTTTTTTCGATATTTAATTTCAAAATATTCATGTGATTGGTATAATTTTGCGCGCGGATTTCATCAGCTAAGCAATGGGGCAAAAAGTCGTTTAAGACTTTATACAAAAACCAAGCTAGCCAAACGCTTTCCCCCAAGCCTTTTTCTCCTATTCTGTTAAAGCCATCATTCCAGTCTCCGCCTCCGATGAGGGGCAGTCCATGCTGGCCTAATTTTAAAGATCGATCTAGGGTCAAGAAACAATGCTCGAGCAGTTTTAGTTTTTTTAGCGAAATTGTGGGCTGATCATAGGAGTCCTCTTGATTTTCTTGCAACAGCGGAGCTTCAATAAACGAAACTTCTTCATCGAGAATTTGAATATCCCCCGTGACCTTCATATATTGACTCACAACAAAGGGGAGCCACAGCAAGTCGTCGGAAAAATGAGTTCTTACTCCGCGTCCTGTTGGAGGATGCCACCAATGTTGAACATCGCCCTCCGGAAATTGTCGACTAGCCGCTTTTAAAATATGCTGCCTGACTAAGCCCGGTGAAGAATAAAGCAGTGCCATGCTGTCTTGCAGTTGATCGCGAAATCCAAAGGCGCCACCGGATTGGTAAAATGCCGATCTAGCCCACATTCGACAGACCAGAGTCTGATATAAAAGCCAAGAATTCATCATAATATCAAACGAGGGATCGGGTGTCTTGACTTGAATGCTTCCCAACTGTGCAGACCAGAACGAGTTCATTTCTTTATAGGCTCTTTCTATTTGATCTAAATTTTTATACTTTTTTACTAAAGTGCGTGCTGATATTTCGTTCTCTGATTGTCCTAAAAGCACAACGAACTCAGCATCACTGAAGGGCGCTATTTCGACAAAGGATTGAATAGCTGCACAGGGGTCAAAGCCAATGCCTTTGCGCCCACTCAGCCCTTGTCGCCTCAAGCCATCAGGCTTTATATAATCTGCATTTGGACCTAAAAACTCTTTTCGATCACAGGTAAAACTTGATTTTTCCGACAGAATATCAAAAAAACTAATTCTTTGAGAAAATTCTTGATTGTAGGAGTTTCGCGCAAACAAAGCGCCGGACTCAGCGTCCAGTTCAGTCTGAATATAGGACGTTGATTTTTCTTTTTGAGAGCTCAGCACCCACTCAATATAGGCCGTTAATGTTATTCTTCGCGGCCTGGAGGACTTATTGATCAGCCTCAAATGAGAAATCTTAATGCTTTCATCCATGGCCACAAATTGGGTGAGCTCTTGTTGAATGCCATGACTGAGATGTTGAAAGACAGAATAGCCCAGTCCGTGCCTGATAATATATCTCAGTGGATCGCGCACAGGCAAAGCTGTTGGGGTCCAAACATCGCCACTTTCCTCATCACGCAAATAGAATATTTCAGAGGGTGGATCACAAACAGGATCATTGGACCAAACAGTCAGTCTGTTTTCACGGCTGTTTTGAGACCATGTGTAACCCGAACCGCACTCACTCACTTGGAAACCAAAATCCACGGGGTTCGCTATGACATTAATCCAAGGCGCGGGAGTGTTCTGACCAGCATCTAGTACTATTGTATACTCGCGGCCATCTTTAGAGAAACCACCAAGGCCATTAAAAAAAAGCAACTCTGGAATTTTCAAGATCTCTGCTGGCTTTCCCTTTCCAATATCAGAGCTTATGTAATGGGGGGGCACAAATTTTTCAGGAAATTTTTCTGGCAAAGACTTACGACTGAGTTGGTCTTTAAGAGAACCTCGTTCGGGAGATAACACAACACGTGAAAGTGCTTGTATAAGATTTCGATCACCTTCAGCCATTAGATCCATACGATGAATAAAAATACCACCAGCTTTATCGAACAGATTCTGGGCACCGATCAATCGAACTTGTCTGATCAATTCGTCCTGCAAATCCTGTAAGTAACTTGTCTTGGAACTGTTTAAAAGTACCAAGTCAAAAATCACCCCTTTTGATCTCAGGTATTCATGTCCTCGCAGTATTTTTCTGACTAATCCGATGTCCTTTTTATCATTGATAACGACTGTTAATAGGGGAAGATCTCCACCAATACCGTAACGCCACAAACTGGATTGCTCACGAATGCTCGCTGCTAAAACTTGAGATGGCAATCGCAATGAGGTGTCCACATAAATCATTTTTTCTGCCAGATTTTGAAACAGATGGGCCGTTTCAGAGTTTAAACCCAAATGGCGCAAATCAATGCGAGACTTCGTCCATGCAAGCTTAGCCTCGTGATCAAAGGATGAAATATCATGATATTTATCAATGAGTCTTAAGGCCTCTTCTCTGCTTCCCGTCATTCCACTAGCAAAGGCCACTTGCACCGATTTGCCGGCGGCCAACTTCACTCGCACACGCATCGAAAAAATGGGGTCTAGAGTTGAGCCCACCGTGTTTGATAGATCCTGACCTAAATTTAAGGCATAAGGATTTTGCAGTTTTTTGCCTCGCCCAATGAAACGAGCCCGATCTGTTTCATATTGAACTTCAGTTTCAAGAGGTCTATCTGCACTGAAAACATGAAGGGCCCAGACCTCTTTTTTAGCGCTTGAGCGCGGCCGACGCTTAGCCAACAATGCCTGACGTTCAGAAATGTATTCTGTCTCGATAAATAAGTTGCTGAAGCAGGGATGCGCTTGATCGTCTGAAAAGCTTGTCAAGATGGGTTCAATATAACTTGTGACCTCAAATTCTTTTTCCACGGCTGAATTGTTCGTTATCTTCACGTGGCGAATTTCAACATCATCCTCTGGTGCCACAATGACTTGAGTATGCGTGAGAGTGTCACCATCTGCTCTTTTGAAATCAACCTTATCCTCTGTCAATGTCACTTTATAAGCGGTGGGCTCTCTCAAAAAAGGTTTATAGGTGCTTGACCATACTTTTAGACCTTGATTCTGAAGTTGACCTTGATTCTGATTTTTTCTCTGTTCAGCTGATTTGACCTCAAGCTCTTTGATATAGATAAAGTTGCCCCAATTGTCATTCAAGGCATCTTCTTTCCAGCGCGAAAGGGCTTGATTTTCTAATTTTGAATAACCAGTCCCCATGGTGTTAATCATGACTGAATATTTTCCGTTGGATAGTATTTGCAGTCTTGAAGTGTGCAAACTGCCCTCGTCAAACTCCCTGGAAATACTATGCAATAAGGACCTGCCAGGTCCGAGCTCTTCAGTTTCAGCTGCACGAGGTGAATTCAAAGTGACTTTGTAAGGAACGCGCTCTTGCAAAAGCAACTGAGTCGCCTTGACTCGCATTTCTGAGTGAAAACGACTCTGCATGATATTTTTATTTAAAATATTGTCTATGGCCACCAAACTCATCCCCTGATGATGAGCCATATAGGACTTAATCACAGCAAAGTCCTGACCTTCGGCAACTCGTTCCGGCGTGTAATCAATCGCCTCGTAAAAACCGAAGTACCCCAAAATTTTTAAATCCTCAAACTTTCTCAAATTTTGCAAAGATTTTTTAAGGTTCACCTGAGCTGCCAAAAAGGAAGAGTAAGGCGACACCACCAAATCGTGGGCTAGGCCCCTTTTTAATCCCAGACCTGGAATTCCAAAGGGTCCATACTGGTAACTAAAATTAACATCTCTTGCGTTATATCCCGCTTCAGAAATTCCCCAGGGCACTTTCATGTTTTTACCGTAACTGATTTGCCGGGCCACAACGGACAATAAAGTTTCATCAAGCAGCGTGTTCTCATAGGATTTCATGACCAACTGAGGCATGAGGTATTCGAACATTGAGGCCGACCAAGAGATTAAAGCTCTACGTCCCTCAACAGGTACTAATTGTCGACCTAATCGGAACCAATGCTTTTGCGAAATATCACCCTTAGCAATGGCAACAAAGCTTGCCAGTCGAGACTCTGACGCTAACAAATCGTAGAAAGCCCCGTCGTGACGAGCCTCAACAACATTGTAACCGATGGAAAATACCTGGCGCTCCTTATTTAAAAGAAATTCAAAATTCATTTCTGTAAAAAACTTTTCGGTCAGATGATGGACGTCCTCAAGAGCCACGAAAAATTGATCCAGATTTTGGGTCGAATCAATTAGAAACTCATACAGAACTTGAAACTGCAGCATCAAGTTTTCTTTAATTTCTAGGGATAAATTTTCTTCCTCGCGCAATTTTGAAATCAAATTTTGAAGGGACAAAACATTTTCTGGCATAGTCTCTTGCATTTTTGAAAAATGAACACTTCCAAAAAGCTGCTCAAGCAATTCCAGCCAAGGAGCTGTGAGCTTCGGAATAATTTCATTAATGCTCTTTGTGAGCTCTGCAAAAGGGAACTGAACCCATGGTGTAAAATCGAAGAGATCTTTTTGCAATGATTCAATCTGCAAAAAAGTTGATTCTAGCCACCGTGTTGTTTTTATAAAATAGCGCTCACCCTGCTCAAGGCTCAAAATTTTAAGACAGTCCCGGACTTCCTCCAACCCACGCCTCAAGGAACTCAAAGACAAATACCAATCACATAAATTTTCTAAATTTGAGGAATTCAAAATTTCTGCACACTCTTTGATGTGTTTAAGTAAATGCAAATATGAAAAAGAATTTAAAACTTGATTTTCTAATGGCAGCGAATGAGCTTCTTTCTGAATAATCCGAAGTGTCACCTGCAATCCTTGAAGGGCCGCAGGATGAAGCAACTCTTCTTTTTCTCGAAACTCCAAACAGTATTGCTTTAAGACCAAAAGATATCCCGCCAGATTTCCACTATCAACCAAGGATATATATTTTGGATACAGTGGCTCGAGTGTGCCGGTGTCATACCAGTTATAAAAATGACCTTCAAAGCGCTCCGCTTTTTTTAAAGTCTCAAGGGTCAACTGACACCTCAAAATACAATTTCTTGGTGTGAGGTAACCCAAGTCTTTCGCCGACAATAGACTTAAAAGGTAAAGGCCAATATTTGTCGGCGAGGTTCGACGCGCCAGCATAGCCTCTGGGTCCTCTTGAAAATTATCTGGTGGCAACCAATTGTCATCAGCTCCGACAAACACTTCGAAAAAATGCCAAATTCTTCGTGATATGTCTAAAAGAAATTCATTTTCCCTTAATGACATCGTATAGATTTTTTTATGAATTCCTCGATTGACCATTTTTTCAATCTGAGGAAAAAATGCCCAGACAAAAATAAAAGATCCCGCTAATATTTCAGTCTCTAGGTTCATTTTTAGGGAAACCAAAAGAAAAAGAGCAACCAGCATCCCTTCAACGGGCCAAGTGCTTTGCCAAAAAGCCTTTCCTTTTTTAAAACCTTCGGAATCAGCCTGAGCTGAAGTTGTCCATTCCAAAAGATTCTTTTTTGAGACCAACATTCTGTACAGGGCTCGAAATATCGCATCTAAGTGAATGAAGACCTGATGAGGAAGAAAAATGAAACTCAATCCTATCTGGGCCGTATTAGTTATAGCCTGATCACCAACATTACTAAGATGCTGGGTCCAGGTCATACTGCGAGGGTACACTATAAGGCTATTTGAAATATGCAAAATAGCCGGCAAGATGATCACAAGCATTCCCAGAGCGGTCCAAAAATAAATTGAACCCGGTAAAATCGTCCAACCCGCTATAAAAAGAATAAATATCGAAGGGGCTAGCAAGGATCTCCGCAGATTGTCCAAAATCTTCCATCTTGCGATCAGTGAAAGCGAGAGTTTGGTCCACAGCCAAGAACAAATCTGCCAATCCCCACGCACCCACCGGTGCTGGCGAGTAAAAAAAGAAGTGTATGTTTTCGGATAGTCATCAATGAGTTCGATATCCGTGGCCAAACCGGGACGAACAAACAGTCCTTCAAAAAGATCATGACTTAAAATCAGATTCTCGGGCGCCTTATTTTTTAATGCCGATTCAAAAGCATCAATATCGTAAATGCCTTTTCCTGTGTAAATTCCTTCGCCAAACGAGTCCTGATAAATATTTGAAACCGCTGTCGTGTAGGGATCGACGCCAGTGTGTCCAGAAAATATTTTAGAGAAAAAAGACTGAGAGGAGCTTTCTATGGAAATGCTGATTCGCGGCTGGATAATTCCATAGCCACCTACGACCAATCCTGATGAGGGATCTTGTTGTGGTCTATTCAGCGGATGCGAGGCTGTTCCAATGAGTTTCTTTGCCGTATCTCGAGGCAGCTTGGTATCTGCATCCAAAGTGATGACATATTTGAAAGTGCTTAAAAATTCAGGTGAGGATTTCGTCAGAGTTTTGAAGCTGGTCCCCGCACTCCCTCGCAGCAATTGATTGAGTTCGTGCAACTTTCCACGCTTTCGCTCCCATCCCATCCACTTGCCATCCACTGAGTTCCATTGACGTTGCCGATGGAACAGTAAGAAATGCTCGTCCTCATTGTGGTTGTATTTTTCATTCAACTTTCTCACACCTTCAACAGCATGCGAAACCAATATTTGATCCTGAGCAAGCTCTTCACTGTTTGCGTCGACAAAATCCGTCGCTAGCGAAAAATAAATTTCATCGTCAGAGTTCCCCAGATAGTGGATTTCTAGTTTTTCTAATAGATCATTCAAAGTTTTTTCGTCAACAATCATTGAAGGAATCACAACTAAGGTTCTAAATTTTTTGGGAACACCCTTTATAAAATCAAATTTTAAGAGTGCTTTTGGATATAAAAATTTTGCCAGAAAGAAATTTAAGATGCTTATTGAAATCTCTGTGCAAGGTAAAAAAATGAAAGCTGATATTAACAAAATACCGATATAATCAGCTCCCATGGATGTGCCGTATACAGCAGCACTGCTCATTAAGAGGATGTCGAAAATTATTATAAAAAGAAAATAGTAAAATGTCGGCCGATTAAGGTAAGATTTAAGTATTTTCTCACCAAAAACCGATGAATAATTAAAATGTTTTTCTAATTCAAAAACACCCGGCTCAACGAGGTAGTATCCAATATGCCTCTTTTTTTCCTCAGACAGTTCCAGTGCCTTTTGTGCAATTTCATTTTCACAGTGCGAACTTAAGATACACTTTTTGAAGGCCTGATGTTTTCCTATTCTCTCTATGTTATGGCGGTAACGATCTCTGGTCAGGAAATCGAGCTCTGAATATTCCTTGGTAGGATCTTTTGAAAGGATGACATCAACTGGGCTCACACTTTCAAAAAACTTTTGCCAATCCATATTAGCAATTAACCGCATACTTGAAATGATATTTGCGATAGTCACTTGGTTTGAAGCTTGATGTTGATGCTCAAAATTAACGAGGTTTTCGATGGTAAATCCTTTTTCAAGGAGAGTCGCGACAAGGGCATCTGATGCGGGGGAGATTTCCTCTTGTTGATCTCGCAAGCGACAGGCCAACTGTGAAAAAAAGGCACAATGCAGTTCGACGTTTGCTTCACCATAGGTAGGAATTTTAGAAACATATTTTTGAAATCGAACTGGATCATGAACGGCAGCTTCGATTTGATCGGCAAGGCTATTTGCTGAATTCCTCTGAGTATGATCCCAAAGAATACGCATCGCAACTCTGCGAATATTTTCAATTAAAGCGAGTCGAAGAGTGATTGATATTGCCCAGAGCTCTCCAATGCATAAAAATGATTTAGTCTGAAAAGCCCAGAAAAAACAACGCAGGGACTCCCCATTCAACTGACTGTCAGTATGGGCCATAAAGCCAAGTGCCATGGCATAAACGCGGGGATAGCCATTGAGCTCTTGACTAAAATTTTTTCCAATGACCTTTGGGAGTTCTTTGTAATAGGACTCAGGAAAATCTTTTTTAATTTCATTAAGTTGCTCTTCAATAATATGAAAGTTATCAACAAACCATTCAGCTGCAGGAAATATATTTTCTTTATTGAGAGCCGCTTCAGAAAGACTCCTGTACAGAGAAACCAAACTTTTACCATTGCTTGTCATTTTTTTTAAGAGGGGTTGGCCGGATTCTCCCCCACTTGACACCTGAAAGTTTTCAGCAAGAAATATAGCGTACTCTTCCATTCTTTCTATGCTAAACATTTCACCACGAATGACATCTTCAGTGACTTCAATATGCCTTATTTTTTTTGATTTCTTCATATATTAGCCTGGAAATTGGTCTCAGGTGATGTCTTTGAGGCGGACAATTTATTGGTTTGACCTTCGATTTTTTTATGAGCATAGACTTTGAGGTTGATCATGAGCTCCTTAAGCTCTGACTCGATCAGAGTTTCTTTTTCGATTAAGGTCTGTGCACCGTGCTCTAAGATGTCACGATTTTGAAGTAAAATTTCACGACTCACTCTGGTTGATTGTTCAATGACTTTACGTATCTCTGAATCAATTAAAGTTGCACTTTGCTCACTTTTATTGCGCGAAATATTTTGATAAAACGGACTCTCTAGAAATGTACTCTGCGGCTGCTCAAAAACGATATTTCCAAGGGCAGGACTCATTCCGTATCGAGTGACCAGGGCTTCAGCGATATTTGTTACTTTCACAAGGTCATCGGCAGCCCCAGTTGAAATCTCACCAAAGATGATTTCTTCAGCCATTCGACCCCCTAGGAGGATCGAAATCTTATTCACCAATTCTTGTTTGGTCATTAAGTACCGATCTTCAGTTGGACGCTGAATAGTGTAACCCAAGGCCCCAAGTCCCCTGGGTATAATCGAAACCTTTTGAATTTTATCTGTTCCTGGCAAGGCGCAACTGACAAGAGCATGGCCCATTTCATGATAGGCTACAGTTTTTTTCTCTGCGGGATTCAGTATTCTAGTTTTTTTCTCAAGCCCTGCGACAATTCTTTCAATAGCAACTACAAAGTCTTCTTGCTGAACCATTGCTGATTTTCTACGGATGGCGGCAAGTGCTGATTCGTTCACCAGGTTTGCAAGATCGGCCCCGGTAAAACCAGAGGTCAAAGCCGCAATATTTTCAATATTGAGTCCCTCATGGGCCTTAATTTTTTTAAGATGGACTTTGAGTATGGCTTCTCTGCCACTTTTATCTGGCCGGTCCACCAGCACCTGGCGATCAAAACGGCCGGCGCGAAGTAAAGCAGGATCGAGGACCTCAGGTCTATTGGTTGCAGCCAACAGAATGATTCCCTCCTTGGTCTCGAATCCATCCAGCTCCGCCAAGAGTTGATTTAAAGTTTGCTCTTTCTCATCATGCCCGCCTGAAATCATTCCTGGTGCTCTGACTCGCCCTAAGGCATCAAGTTCATCAATAAAGATAATACAGGGTGCTTGCTTGCGCGCTTGTTCAAATAAATCTCGCACTCGGGCCGCTCCGACGCCTACAAACAATTCTACAAATTCGGATCCACTGATAGAGAAAAAAGTGACATGAGCTTCTCCAGCGACGGCTTTAGCCAGCATCGTTTTTCCGGTCCCTGGAGGACCAATCAGCAAAATACCCTTAGGCATTCTTGCTCCCAATTTTTCAAATTCTTTGGGGTTTCTTAAAAACTCGATGACCTCTTTTAATTCTTCTTTAGCCTCATCAACGCCAGCTACGTCATCGAAAGTGACCTTGACGTCTTGTTCGGCATAGAGCTTGGCTTTGCTTTTTCCGACGGACATGAGACCGCCGACGCCACCTTTTTCATACATTTTTTTGCTAAAATACATCCAGACACCCAAGAGCAACAAAGTGGGCACAGTCCATGAAAGAATATCGCGAAATATTGTGCTCTCAACTTCTCTAGAGTACTTAAGCCCACTCCCCTCAAACTCTTTTGCGACCTCTGGCTCTAATCTTGAGGTGACAAACCTTGTTCGTTTATCTTCGCGCGGATTTTTTATATCTCCTCTGATATAGCGATCACTAAAAATGAGATTATCTACTGATTTTTCTTTGACCATTTTCTGAAATTCACTGTAGGTAATGCCAGCCACTTGGCTCGACTCCACCCACAGACTTTGCAACCAGAAGGTTGTTACAAATATGACAAGCATCAAAATTGCATCATTCATCCTAAAACCTGCCACAAAGACTCCTTTGACTTGAACATGTTCTGCAAACTCTTTGAGAAAGAGTATGCAAAATTCTGGTCGCTGCCAGAATGCAAAAATTATTCATTGCAGAAATTAAATATTTGGAGGCAACATCTTTTTATAAATTATGAGGAAAATTCAGATCCCCGCTGGCCATTTCATGGGATAAAAGTCTATTTTCAGCCACAGGAATTCAGTTTTTTTCCCTTGATGGTTTTTTTTTGGATATCTTGGTCATGGAATGAACATTGCTGAAGAACACAAACTCTCTGGTACTTATTATTCGATTGCTTTTAAAATTTAAGGTGAAGTCATGAAAAGCCACTTGTTTCTTTTATTTTTCTTTTTGCAGTTTTTTTTAAAAACAATCCCCGCTCAATGTTTTCCCAATTTGAACACTCTAGATCCGGATCATCAAATTCCCAAAAAAGCACTTGATCAAGCCTTAGAATTTTGGAAAAAAAATATCTCTGTCTTTGAAAACAAGAAATATCTAAGTATTATTAATTTTGCCCAAAGCTCTTTGGAAAAACGCTTTTATATTATCAATATGTTTTCTGGAAAAGTCTGGGCCATTCACACAGCCCACGGCCGAGGGTCTGATCCAAACAAGCTTGGACGCGCCTCCAGTTTCAGCAACAGTCCAGGTTCAAATGCAAGTTCGCTGGGTTATTTCAGGACTCGGGAAACATATATGGGAAAACATGGTCTGTCCTTGAGGCTTGATGGGCTCTCGGGTTCGAATTCAGAAGCCCTCTCTCGCAGTCTGGTTATTCATGGTGCTGACTACGTCAAAGAGGAAAATATTATGCAAGGACGAAGCTTCGGCTGCCCGGCAATCGCCATGGATATATACAAAGATGTGATCAATGAACTTAAGGATGGCAGTCTCATTTTTGCAACTTATGAGCCTGATACTGAAAAGAATTAGGAATAATGACGGATTATCCCTTAAGAAATAAGATTTCACCCCAAGGCAATCTGACATTATAGCAATAACGGTTGAATAGCTTTCTAAAAAAATCAAAAATAATTTCTATGACATCTATCTGTGCTAATCCCATCAAAAAAAATGCTTTTATGAAATTTCTGACTCTTCTATTGCTGATTGTGATGAATGGCTGTACTTCAATCCAACCTCGCACAGATAAATTAAATTTGTGGGCTCGCGCTGCACGCCTAGGCGACATCGAAATGATCAGTCACTTAGAAAAAAATGATTTTAACGATGAAGACGCCAATGGACTGACAGCACTCATGATTGCCAGTCGTTTTGGTCAAGTCGAAATGGTCCAATATCTTTTAAGTCATGGAGCAAAAGCCGATGCTTTTGATCACGACAAACAATCTGCACTGGATTACGTCCTCTATGCAAATTTGCCCGATGAAAGCAAAAGAATCATCACACAACTTTTATTAGAAAAAGGGGCTGATCCCTTTCGACCAAATTTTCTAGGACTTGCCCCTATTTATGAAATGGTGGCCAATGGTTTTTTAGATGAGATTAGGCATCTGAAATTTACTGAAAAATCTGCCTGTGATCGATTGATCTTGAAAAGTCCAGATGGCTCGATAGTTAACTTGGCCATTCAAAATCAGCATACTCAACTGGCCCATCACTTGAAATCAATGGGCTGCCCTTGATCCAACTCAAAAAAGTCATTGAACCTTTAAGTTTGAATCAAATTTTATAAGTTTACATCAAGGTATTTTTCCATGACCCAGCATTCACAACTGAATTAAATCCATTTTTTTTCAAAATCCCCGAAGCAATCCCACTTCGTGATCCAGATGCACAACAAACAACAATCGTCTTGGTCTTATCAAGTTCGTTCAGTCGACCTTTAATTTCATTTAAGGGTATATTAAGACTTCCTGCACAGGAACCTTTTTGAAATTCAGCAGGACTGCGAACATCAACAATAATAGCACCCTCCAAAGTCAGCTTGGGCAGGATAGTTCGCACTTTTTTGAGCCTCAATAATCGCCAAACTAAAAAAAGCACAATAAAAAATGGAAGAAAATAACTTTCAAAATTAATGTGGTTCATCTCTTTGACTCCAGTCTGCCGAGGTCTTTGGGCATTGATATCTGTTGAATTATTTTTTACCTGTGCTGCAAACTAGTCATTGCAGTACTCTGCTTGAATTGTCTTCATAAGTTGAACCAAACGCTGGTCTGAAAGAGAATAATACTGAAACTTCCCTTTTTTTTCTGCCTCAACCAAACCAGCAAATCTCATTCTCATTAGAAAATGAGACATCTGAGATTGGGACACCTTGCAAGATTCAATCAACTCGGTGACCGTCTTTGACCCAGCTAACAAATGCCCCAATATCAACAATCTTTGGGGATGGGAAAGCTCTTTTAAAATAGCGGCCACCCGCTCACAAGATCCTTCGATCTTATCGATTGAAACTTCATTTTTTGAAAGATCTGACTTCGCTTTGATTGTACGCATTGTCATATCATAATATTATAATATAAAAAAAGTAAAGGCGATATTTACCAGCTTTCCCCCGAGGATGAAGTGATAAGAATAAGCTCATGTCAACAAAGAGATCGAGCAATGCGCCGTCAAAGAAATAATGCCTAAAGGCTTCACAATTGAATTTGCAACGGTAGAAACGATTGGTTTGGAGCTGTAGAAAAGCACTTAAAGTTGTGCGATCGATAAAACACAACTTTAAGTGTTTTGCGGCAAGAATTTATCCATCCAGTTTACATTCCACATCCAACTTTCCTAGAATAAAGAAGTCCACCATTGCGTGGCCATTCTTTGTCAGGAGGAAATCATGATGTGGCAAAAAATATCGATTCTAAGATATCCACAAAGAGACCTAACCCCAGGCTTCACCCAAGTCCATCGGGGCCAAGTCCCTGAAAATAAAAAAGACGAACGTGATATTCTGAAAGATAAAGATGAAACAGGTACCGCAGATGTTCCATCCACTTTAAGAAACTTTGAAAACACCGACACAGAACTAGACACCTTAGAAGACCTTCCAGGTGATTTCATGCGCGGTGAAATTGATGTCAAAAAACAAATGGACCTAGCCGCAAGCGCAATGGACAGTTCCTTACGCGGCCTACAAAATCAAGCCGAAGAAAACTCCCCACGCGGAGAACTAGGAGCAACCTTCCGCGACACTCCCGGCGGCATCGAAGAAGTCTCTGCAAAAACCGACGAATACCTAGCAAGTCATGGCCTTTTAAAAGGCACCGCAAAAAACATTCATAACAAAAAAAAATTAAGAAGAACAACAAAAGGATTCTAAACCAAATCTTTATCTAAAGACAAAAAACCCAAAGAACTTCGGACTCAGGCGCACGATGCGCCTGAGTAAGGCCGCTCAGGACGGCCAGAAAATCTCAAACCGAGAACAGCTGTATAGAGAACGCAGCTGCATATAAAAATGAACCAAAAACTCTCCCCCCACTCCAAGACCTCACCTACAAAGTCTGCAAAAACAAAATCAAATTGCGCTTATCACTCGGCGATAAAGTTTCAATTCCATTCTCAATAAATATACCGTCATCATGCCCGGCATTACTCATCCCTCGGCGTTTGGTATTATACAAAAATGCAGGCTCTTGCCACTTCTTTGGTGTTTTCAATCCCAAAGGATACCCATTGCATTCGAAATCAAAGTCAGTGTTTCGATCCAGAGCCTCCCCTGCATAATACACATCAGGCCTCTCCTGCGCCGGACTCAACAAGGCACAAAGATTGGGAATTGAATTGTTATGCATATAGGGCCAACGAGCCCAGATCCCAACTAAAGGCGGAGGAACATAACCCGGCTGCGCCTTGATCAAAATATTATTTTTTCTAGAGATTGAAAGTTCATTCAGCTTCTCTAGGGATTTCATTCCCAGGCGACGAAATGGATCCGTCCCCACATCTTTAACTGGTGTATAGTGCAGAGGTATCACCTTCGTTGTCTTCAACAGCTCAACAGAGCTCAGCTTTTCAGCTCCCGGTTGACTCCAGGCTTTTTCATAGACTCCATGACAACGGGAACAACTTTCAAGATAAATGGCCTCACCCAATTTAGCTCTACCAAGATCAATTTGCTCTGCGGGAAAGAAATCTGTAATTCTGGGGGCTTCCGATGAAAAGACTGCAGCTGCCAATTCATCAACAATTTTCTGATTTTCTGACAACCAATTCTCTAAAACCCGCAAATCCGCACCGCGCCCAATTTCATTCCAAATTATATTTGTAAAAATGGGATTTCCAGAAACAACGCTGCCATCTGATAGCCATCTGTTTTTATATTTAACATTCCACCAAACCGCGGGCTTGGAATCTGCTGGACTATTTTCTAAAAGATCACCGTGTCGAGGATTTTTTTCTATCGCCACTGAGGGCGTGGCATATTCGTCCGCTGATCGTAAATTCAGCGACAAGGCCACTTGCGCCAGAGAAGTATCCAACCCCAGAACTATCGGCTGTTTCACTGCGACTCGCTTCAGATGAGCAATGGAGTCATCCATCAAAGCCGCTTCTGAAGCCGAAGCCCCTGACCAATATTTAAAGAAAGGCGCATTGTAATAGCGAGACAGTACTTTTGCTTTCACGAAAAAGTCATTCGCACGGGGAAAACGATTCGTTAGTCCCAATACTTTTTTTCCAAACAGCTCTGACGAATGGCAGGCAGCGCAAGAAATTGTAAAACCTTGCACTCCATTTCTTTCCATCAAGCCAAAGCCCATTCGATATTCCGGCCGCACACCCTCAGGATAAGGGACTTGATAAACACCCTCATCCGTTGCCAGTGGATATTCATGCAATCCCAGCCTGCGCAAAAGATTATCCACAGTTTTAAGTCCAGAAATATTTCGAACAATTTTATTTAGGTAATCTTTGAGTGGATTTTGACTTCTATCTTCGATAAAGTTTTTGAGCGGCCTAAAGGGTGGCAAAACACCGGTCACTGTAACGGGGTAAATCTGAGCGTGAATCTTTCCAGCCTCAACATATTGAAGCCATTCATCCTCAGGTAGATTTAGAATATTTGCTCGCCCCTGCTCCGGAACTTTGAAAGTTGAGCCCCAATCTGGGCTCAACGGTTGGGCATGGATAATTTGGGAAGATAAAATAAGAAATAAAACAAACAACCTATTTTTCATATAAAAAAGCTATCTAGAAAACTCAAGGCTAGCAATTTTAATTTGCCTGAAGTCAGATTGTGTCTAATTTTTATTTTCTCCACCTGAGGGGATGATTTCAGGCGGAGTATCTATTCAGAAATTTTTATTAGCACCAACCTTAGAATGACCACTCCATATTTTTTTTGCTTCCCTGATCGCCTTGTTAGAGGATTTGTTCTGAATTTGCTTTTGTTCAACAATATCAAGCCCCCGAACAAGCCAAGACGCCAATTCAGGAACACTAAGATGATAATAAATATTGCGACCAGCCTTGCGCATCACGACAATATTATGAGCTTTCAACAGACTCAAATGCCTAGAAGTCGCAGACTGGGTCAATTCTAATTTAGAATACAAGTTGGTGACATCAAGCTCTCCCTGAACTAACTCTTCAATAATTCTTATTCTTGCTGGATGAGAAATAAGACCCAGTAGGTCGGCAAGTTCTTTGGCTGCAAGTTTGCGATACATCTTTTTTCCTATTCTAAATCAACGTGACGATTTTCAAGTCTTTCAGAATTTGAACTTTCAATATTCTCTGATTTAAAAAAAACAACATTGCCATTGCTTAGATCATATATTCCACCGACTAACACTATTTCACCATCAGCCTCCAGATCGCGCAAAATTGCTGATCGATTTCTGATTTCACTCAAAGAGTGTTCAACATTAGTTTTAGTGACTAGGTCTATCTTTTCATTGGAAGTTAGTTTTTTAAATGCACCATCGTCATGCGGTATCGAGTACTGAATCTTAGTTAAAACTGAGTTTAAATTTCCCAATTGAACTTGATCCAAAGCGCCTTTAATTGCACCACAACCCGTGTGCCCCAAAACAACTACAGCCTTAGCCCCAACCACTGCACAGCCAAACTCGGTGCTTCCAAGAATATCATCATTTATTATATTCCCTGCAATTCGAACACTAAAAATATCCCCTAGCCCTTGGTCAAAAATCAATTCTGCAGGTGCCCTAGAGTCCATACAACTGATAATGACAGCAAAAGGGTGCTGGCCACCTTGGGTTTCAGTTAACTGCTGTAAAAGGTTGCGGTTCAACTTGAGATTGCTTACAAAGCGCCTATTCCCTTCCTTCAGAATAGAAATAGCCTGCTTTGGTGTAATTTTTTCTTGGGCTTCTTTGCTCAGTGTCTTCATGTTTATACTCCTAGACAAATATTCATCTAATTATATGTAGATATGTAGATATGTAGATATGTAGATGCATTTATATTTAGATTAGGATCTTTATTTATTCAACTCAAAACAAGGAAAAAAATTTAATGGCTTTCGCATAAACATAGAAATATCTTCTGATGATCGTGTTTACTTGGTGAGAAAATGTCGACTTCTCGTTCCTTTAGAATTAGACCTATCAAAATGAATATCCATAATCTGCAATTCAAAAATACTTTTATCACAAATTTTCCCGGCGACCAAACCGGCTCAGCAAAGTCTCGACTGACTCCTCAAATGCTGTATTCTCTGGTGATGCCCACACCTGTGCCGTCCCCTGCCCTTCTTGTTTGGTCAGAGGATGCCGCAAGCCAATTAAACCTCCCTCCTCCAGAGGCAATCACTGGCGATGAAGCCCATTTCTTTTCTGGCAATTTAATTATTGAAAACATGAAGCCCTTTGCCACTCGCTATGGTGGTCATCAATTTGGACACTGGGCTGGACAATTGGGCGATGGCCGAGCTATCTCGATTGCAGAGATTCTAAGCCCCTCCCACGGTCCCTTGGAAGTTCAACTCAAAGGCGCCGGTCCCACGCCTTACTCCCGCAGGGGTGACGGCCGAGCTGTATTGCGATCCTCCTTGCGTGAATTTCTCTGCAGTGAAGCCATGCACTTTTTAAACATCCCCACCACAAGAGCTCTTTGCTGTGTAACCACTGGCGACAGCATCCTTAGAGATATGTTTTATGATGGTCATCCCGCCGATGAACCAGGCGCCATCACAACCCGCGTTGCACCTACTTTTTTGCGCTTTGGTCATTTTGAAATATTGGCAGCAAACAGTGAGTGGGACTTGCTGCGGCAACTGGTGAATTACACCATAAAAAACTATTTTCCTGAATGCGCCCATCAAACCGAAGAGGACATTGCGAATTGGTTTTCCGAAGTCTGCAAAAGAACGGCAAAACTGATGGTTCATTGGATGCGTGTAGGCTTTGTGCACGCCGTGATGAACACCGACAATATGTCGATATTGGGCTTAACCATTGATTATGGTCCCTTTAGTTTTTTAGACAACTATGATCCAGATTGGACACCAAACACAACAGATGCACAAAATAGGCGCTATCGTTTTGGTGCTCAACCAGAAATGGGCTATTGGAACTTAATAAAATTAGCCGAATCTTTATTAGGAATTGTTAAAGATTCAAGCCTGCTTGAAAAAGGACTCAATGATTATTTGATGGTCTATGAACAAGAATATTTACAAATGATGGCAGATAAACTCGGACTTAACAAATTCACTTTGCAAAATGATCTGTCTATTCTTGCTGAATTGGATCAAGTCCTTCGCAGTGAAGAGATCGATATGACAATTTTCTTTCGTAAACTGAGCGAGGTTCGAACGCTTAAGGATTGGATCTTTTTAAAAGAAGCTTTTTATTCGGAAGATCCTGCGGACTCTGTGCTTGAAAAAATGAGATCCTGGCTTTCAAAATACCTAAAACTTCGCAATCAAGATGGTATTGAATTTTCGAAAATCCAAACAAAAATGAACAGTGCAAATCCATTTTTTATTTTAAGAAATTACTTAATTCAAGAGGCCCTTGATGGACTTGCAAAAAGTGAGAGAGGTCTGTTGGATTCACTCATGCAAGCCATGAAAAATCCGTATGAGGAAAACGAACACACCCGACTGTTTTTCAAGAAACGTCCTGAGTGGGCAAAATCTCGCCCAGGATGTTCTGAATTGTCTTGCAGTTCTTAGGCAAGAGGCCAGAAATTAGACCCAACAAAAAACTAACGAACGCCACCCGAACTTTTTGAATTCTGGCCAGGACTTGGCACCTGAGGCAAAGAAGGTAAAGGTCCCGTTGGTGGTGTTTTGATATACGTCACAATCGGATCACAAAATGAAGTGTTCATATCGCAAGCATTCACCATGGACTTGCACATCTCTGCATTTTCACCGACGAATTGGGGCTCTGACATGCGCCTTTGAACCTCTTCCATGCACTGTTTTAGGCCTTGATCTTCTTCATTGAGCCCAAAAATTTCTTTCTTATCAACCTTTTCACCAGAGACATCATAACCTGTGCCCAAGGCATTTTTTAATTTTCTTTTAAATTCGTTTCTTTTGGCTGCAATGGTGCCATTGTCAAATTCATGATCATCAAACAGTGACTGCATGTTTTCCATAGCGACGTCCCCGCCAGTTTCTATTCCTAGAACTGTAGACTGTTTAAATCCAAATTTTTTAGCTGCGGCATTGACCTCGGATTTACTAAGATCTTTTGTTACGAAATTCTTAAAATAATCCCATTCGGCCCCAGTCAGATCTTGAAATGGTTTTGGTTTTACAGAACCTTTGGTAATCGTATCAAAAGCCTCTTTACTCATGTAATGTGTACAGAATCCATAGGCTTGAATTTGTGCAATCACTGCTCTTCGCATGCTATCTAATTCCGTCGTCGAATAACCATGGCTTGATTTTGAGATTGCATCCGATTTCAGTGCACGGAAGGCCCGTGCATTCACTGCCAATAAAGCAATCCATTTCTCCGAGGGGACAACTTCTTTGTTTTCATCCTTGCTCGAATAATACTTTTGAACTCCGCAGGATATGCACTGCAGTCCAAGACCTTTGAGCATGTCTCTTTCCCTACAGTTCCATGAATCATATCCAGCAAAACTTGCCGAAGTGAAAAAAATGAAGGAGGCTAAGATTATTTTTTTAGATGATTTTATTGGATTTAAAGTGCTTTTTTTCATATTCATCTTTTCGGCTTTGATGTCCAAATCTTTAGCTCAACACCGCAATAGCCAACTCTCCCGCATTTATTCATTATTTATGACACCAAGACACGGTGTGGCTATTTTGAGGAACGGTCTGGTTGATTCATTATTCCAACACCTTCTAAAATTGAGACGCTTTTTGACGAAAGTACGTTTCAAAATTAGACAGGATCGAAATCA
>CANFQX010000026.1 GCA_947449255.1 Pseudobdellovibrionaceae bacterium | reverse complement strand
ACTCTGACCACTATCAAAGCTCGTTTGAAAAAATTCGCTCCATCCGATAGAAAGCAGAAAGGGATTCAAAGACGACATATTTTTTTCATAATTTCTCCATGGGTGGGAAACCCCGTTAAGTATCTGATTATACCTACGGGTTATACATACGGGGAAAATGGTGGATGAACAAGGAGGTCGACCCTGAAATTCTTCTCCAACTAGGAAATGACCTTAGCACCCGTTTCCTAGAGATTCTAGCCGCTTAGGGTCTACAATAAGTAGCATTACACAGGTGATTTTACCTCATCTTTTCAACCAATCTAATCAATCGTGCTGGAGAAAAAAGTTTTTGCGCTGATATCCGTGGAGGAAAATGAACGACTTGATTTTCCAACAGGAGGCAATCAAGATATTCTGTTGAGTCAATTCGCATCTAGAATCTGCCCCCAATGAAGATTTAATTGCATTTCTAGATCTCTGCCAGCCTGTAACGATCAGACATGAAAAAACACAGAAATTTCAAGCAGTCATAAGATCTACACATCCATATTCGGCACACGCATTAAAACCATGAAATCACTTGATTATTATATTATACATGTGTTATACATCCATCAATCATGCCTAAAAAAAGATGTTTAGAGTTTCTTGAAAAAAGCCTCAGCCCGATTCCACAAGAATTGAACGAACTTGATTGGAAAGCATCGACCTGTAAGGCCGAGCGAATGTCTAAACACCTTTCCGCTTTTGCCAACTATTCTGGCGGTGGTTTTCTGGTTTTTGGGATTAACGATGATGGCTCCCTCAAAAACCTCACTGCAGACGAGTCGGAACTTTTCTCAGGACAAATTGCTAACTGGGCAAGAGATTTGGTAGTGCCCGAAGTGCGATCTCAAATTTTTTCTTTTGAGTTTAAAGGCAAGGCACTGCTCGGTGTTTTTATAGAAGAAGCATTTGATAAACCTGTTCACAAAAAGAGTGGAACTATTGAAGACAGCTTCCTTAGGGCTGGTGGCCAATCTCGAAAAATGACCAGAGATGAGATTAGGCAATCAATGATGTCATCCAGGCATCAGCGATTTGAAGAAATACCCGCATCCCTTCCGTCTAACTTGCTCGCCAGCTGGCAAGATTATTTTGAGTTCTCCGAGTTTTTAAAAAGAACTCGCTTTGATTCCACTGATCCTAATCGATTGATGGAGCACTTGTTTGCTCATAAGTTGGTTGCACGAATTGACCAAAAATATTTTCCTACCAATTTGGCTGTTTTAACTTGTGCTAAAAATTTATCTCAATTTCCCTCTTATGAGCGATACGCAGTTCGTATCACAGAGTATTCTGATCCCACCAAAATGCAGGCAAAACGAGATCAGACTTTCCAAGCTGGCGTTAGTTTGAGTTTGGATTCAATTGTAAAGCATATCGTCGAGAGCTTGCCACATAGTGAAATCATTCAGAATGCTACGAAAGTGCGCACAAGCGTAATTCCACCCATAGCCATTCGTGAGCTGGTCATAAACTCAATAATGCATCGGGATTTTTCTAAGACTAATAGCTTTATTACAGTTGAGATTTTTTCTGACAGAATTGAAATTACAAATCCTGGCGGATTGCTTCCTGATATCTCGGTCGATCGATTGATCGACCATCCATCAGTTTGCAGGAATGAAGTGTTCTCTGATTTTTTAAGAAAACTCGAATTGGCGGAAGAGCGTGGTAGTGGAGTTGACAACGCCCTCATTGCAATTGAACTTTGGGGCCTGCCACCTGTCATTTTTGAAAATCAGCGTGATTACTTCAAAGCAATTATTCTGATGCCAAGGAAGTTTAACGACATGTCCAAAGAAGAAAGAATCACCGCAACCTATCAACACGCTTGCTTGAATAAAATAACGGGAAAGCGCACGACGAACAGCTCATTGAGGGAACGATTTAAGTTCTCTTCTGTGGAGACAACAAAAATTGGACGATTAATTAATGACTCAGTCGAGGCTGAACGGATTAAACTTGCCAATCCAAACGCCTCAAAACGAGACTTCCATTATTTGCCATACTGGGCCTAGGTCAATCTACACATCAGCGGCATGCTGGCTGTATTTCACCTTTAAGTTCAAATACTTAAGATATACACGCTCGCTACACATTCACTAATTTTAGCGATTTCCATGTACACGTCTGAAATTCAAAAGACAAACTAGCCTGAACATCGCAAGCATTGGTCGTCGTACAGGATTCGGGGCCCAGAACTCAACATGGATCAGAGTTCCCGCATGAAAATTGTTACGAATTGTCGAGTTCAAAGAAGGCGAATAATACTCGACGGGAGCGCCTCAATCGTAGAATTGAGAAACCACACCATAAATCCTAAGCAAAAGTGGATAAGTCTCGCAAATAAATCAGAAGAGCAAAAGTAGCATAGGGAACGATTGAATTTTTTTTAATCTCTGGCAGGTAGTTCGGAACTAGGCGAGCGAATTCAGGCTCGCTCGCTCGCTCGTTCGCTCGCGGGTTGGGGCAGACATTGGGGGATGACTTGGGGGACCCCCCGCCACAGGTGCCTGTGTACGGGGGAATAATTGGATTTGGGGATATGTGGGCGGTCCGAGAGGGAAAACCCTCACACGTGGGCTTTATGGCGGTTTGCCAGGCTCGAAATGAGATGACCACAGTAGCGGTTTTATGGGATTTGGCCGATTGCACTGGTCCGGTGAAAAGGGACAATTTAACTTGCTAAGTGTCTCTTTCCACCGCATGCTTAAAACATGAATAAGCAACAGGAAACGAAACTCAAGAAACTGGGTATCTTCACCCTGCCCCAAGCAGAAGCCCTTGGCCTGAGCCAACAAAAACTCTCACGGCTGGTGGCTGCAGAAAAAATCAAGCGCGTCTCTCGTGGGATATACCTTCATCCAGAAGCGGATCTTGAGGCTGATGTTGGGTTTCAAATTGCCTGTGCGAAATTCGGCCCAGAGGCCGCAATCGGTGGGCTCTCGGCGCTCTTCCATTACAATCTTGCCGAACAAGTCCCCGGTCACACTTGGGTGATGGTCCCCACTGAACGAAAAACTCGTGAGTCTGGATACAAACTGATCCGCACCAAGATAAGTCTTGATAAAGGCATCCTCACCGAAAATGGTTATCGCATTGTTTCGCTTGAGCGGGCCATTCTCGAGGGGCTTAAGTTCATCACAAAAATCGGAGAGCGAACCGCCGTGAAAGCAGCCAGAGAGGCCCTCGCAAAAAGAAAAACAACTGAACTAAAACTTGGAAAGGCTGCCAAAGAACTTGGTCTCGAATCTGTACTGACCAGGTATCTTGAGGTGATTGTTCCATGACAACAAAAGCAAAAGGCACTTCCGTTCGCCAAAAAATAACGGACCTTGCAGCAAAACTCGATGTACCCTTTCAGAATATTCAAACCGCATTCATGATCGAGCGACTTGTCGCAAGACTTGTGGCAGATAAAAATTTGGCCAAGCACCTTGTATTCAAGGGCGGCTTTGTTGGTCTGCGAGTTTACAATTCCGAGCGGTACACGATTGACCTTGATGCCCTGCTGGTGAAGCCTTAAAAAAATGTTTCGCCTTCAGAGAAACTGAAATGCCTGAAAGCTTCTCGAAAACCATCAAGATTATCAATACGACAAGTTTGCAACGTGGCTGGTTGACCGCCACTGCGACTGTGCCAACAGAGCGGGATTTTAAAGAAGCATTCGATGAAATCGTGAACGCCATGGCCCACTTGGAGAAATCCTTCAAATGAGTGAAATAGAAACGATGACCATTGGAGGTCGACAACTTCTCCCGCACGAGATCGCCTATGCGGATGCGATGGCGAAAAAGTAACACAAATCCGCTTTGATGGTGATTCTGTTGAAATTTCGGGTGTGAATGTAGTCAAAGGTCAAAATGGAATTGGCTATATTACAAGTTCAGGTGAAGGCTACAACAAAGAAGAGTTTAAGCAGAATGTAGAAACGGCTAAATTTGCTATGGCTAATGACCTTCAAGTCTGTATGATAAACGGCTCTCGCTTTTTGACTCTCAGAAAATAATTTTTGATATTTATGAAGGGGTGAGTGATTTAGCATCCTAAATAGTTGATATTTTTAGTATACTATTGTCTCAAAATGAATTTAAGAGGGTCGGAAATTGGTGGGGCGGGGGGAATTGAATAAACTACCTAACATTCTGAATTGATTACAGTTAGCTGCTTCAAAAATCATCAGTTGTCCCTAAAGTTGCCCCCATTTTGTCTTTTATATACCCTTTAAGTTTTTACACATATTTTTCTAAATAGCTCGCCAAGATCGTCTTTAGTCATTCTTCGTTCTGCAATTGCAATCATTGCATCGTAGAGTGCCATTGACTCAGTTTCTATCATCCAACCATTGATGGCAAGAAAAGTAAGCGCAACATCAAGGGCCACTCGCTTATTGTCATCAATAAAAGCTTGAGCTTCGGCAATATGAAAGGCATAAGCCGCTGCTTTAGAAAAAAGGCTCACTTTGCGAGTTTTGCGAAGACATTCTTTTGAACCTTACGGATTTTATCACTAGCATCTAACGCCAAGCGATCCACTTCTTTTTGACTTAACGGCTCAAGAACAATTCTTTTACCCTCAACAGAAACTCTAAAGGTACTTTCGTTGTCAGCATCAACTAGACTCAATAAAGTTTTATCAATAACCATCGCTTGAGTATTTCCAACTTTTGTAAGCTTTTTTGCAATCATGTAAGCCTCCGTTTTTAAGTATACCAATGGTATACCATAAAAGCAAGGAGTATGATTTTACATGTAGTTAAAGATGGTTATGGTGCAATTTAATCAATAGCGTATTAAATAGGGTTCAAATTAGTCTCGTCCATATAAGCTTTCCGGCCCCCTAAATTCAATGGAGACATTTCGTTCGTAAAACTATAACGTTTTATGATAGGAATATATGAAAAGATCCCAGACTTACAGCCAGGATTTTAAAGAGAAATTAATAAAAGAATATCAAGAGACAGGCAGTCTATATGTTGTGGCAAAGAACCATTCAGTGCCTGTCACTACTCTACGACAATTGATATTTTTGTGATGGTCTTCAAAGCGGGCACCCAAGTCTTATATAACAAGGGTGCCCTAAAATGCGGGAAATTTGGTGGAGGCGGGGGGAATTGAACCCCCGTCCGCAAGTGATCCGCGATAAGGCGCTACATACTTAGTCAGTGTTTTAATATGTTCATGCAGCTTCCACAGACAAAATCAGCATGAACACTCCCCCAGTAAGTTTAAGCAAGTCTGCTGGAGAAAACCCAACTCGCCGAGGTCACTAATTTGACAAACTTTCCAAGAGCGCAACCACATCAAGGAAGTTCGTGCAGTCAATTAAGCTGCAATTGCGTAATCGTTGCCAATTACAATATGCACGTTTTTGAGGAGGTCCATCATGCGCCCCCGTATGCTCCTTATGTTTCAGCACCCACGTCGAAGCCAGTACGCCCCCACATGTGATCGATGAAAAACTCCATATCGTGGTCTAATAGTATACTAACAACAAGTGAATATCCATCGCCATAAAGCGTCAGAGTCTGGCTCATTTGTTACAGAGATCTCATCTTACGCTTAGATAAGCAGCAAATGCGTTTTTCCAAAAGGTCGAGATATCCACCATTTATGGGCTTCATCCACAGAGTTATCCACATTTTTATGGAAAAACACCGAAAAAATGGCTCAATTTTTTAAGATTCTTAAATTTATGTAAAGAAGCATCATGATTTCAGATGCTCCTTTATTTTAATATTTTAATCCAGATTTGTCAGAAATTTAGCGAAATAGGTCCGCAGCGGAAGCTGCATTCGCCACCAAAGAACTCACATTAGATGATTTTGAATTTGGTGAAATTGAAGTTTCGACCTCGATTTTTGCCTCAACCGCAGAAACCACTCCGACTTCAGGATTCACTTTACCTGCAGAATCCAGCTGAGATTTCATCTCAAGACTTCCTGCTTCAGGCAAAACAGCTCTAGCTGCCATTGAAGCCGCATTTTTAGACTGCTGAACTGCCGCTGCTCTTTTTTCAGTCAATCCGTCCACTGCATTTGAAACCGGGAATAATTGAATATTCAGCTGATAAACCCGATCACCCTTGGTCTTCATTCTTGAGATGGAATTGTCTTTGTTAATTGCTTTTCGCATTTGGCGCAGCTTGAATTTAATCTCTTCGAACTCAGCCTTTGTTAATGACATTGTGAGAGTGCCAAATTCACGTTCCGTCGGTTGATCCTGGTACAATGATTCCAATCCCAAATACATCAATTGCGCCTGAAGTTTTCGCACCAAGGCCACAGGGATTTCCTCTGGTGATTCTGTCAAATTTCTTGCTTTCTTGAAGGTCCCGGTGACTTCATCAACAATCAAGTCACCTTTGCTAATCAGAGATTTTAAAGCATTTTCGATTTCATCTGTCGAAGCCTTGCCACGCAACAATTGCTTCAACGTGGGAGCATCAAATCCTACGGCCTCCTGATCGACCATCGCATAGATGATCCAGGCTACCCAGTTCGGTACTTTTTCAAAACTTTTTCGATCTATCTCTCCGCTTTTTAATTTAACATCAACACGATGTTCACTGAGCTTCTTAAGGAACATATTTCGATCAGCAGTATCCCCGGCTTGAGTGAATTGAACCAATAGACGAAACTCATCTGTTTGCTCTTTATTAAGGCCAACGGCCTTGCCGAATTTACTAATCATGTCGTCTGAAAGATTTCTTTTTCCCTCAATAATCATCTTCAAATAGTTTGGTGACTTAATATTGGCTGCCGCAGAGAAAACGGCATAATTGTAGGATCGCAAAGCCCCCTTAGTGGCCTCACGTTTGTATTTATAAAAATCGGCTAAAAACTGGCGGTAGTTGAGGTAATCACACAAAGCAGGTGAAACTGCTGAACTTGTTGAAATCTCTTTGCCTTTATTAAACTCAAGATGATTTTTTTGCATAGAAATTGGCTCTCCTTCACGTTCAACAGTGGACCTGATTTAAACACTCAAAACAAGGTAAATTCACTTTCTGCGGTTTTGTCGATTTCGCGAAGCGAAAAAAAAGAGGCTCCCCGTTTAGGGGGAGCCTCTTTTTTAGATCACTGATATTTTCTTAATTCAGACCTCGTGTCCCGCTCTTTAGTAAGGCCTTACGCCCCTGACTAGATTGATAACTACGTACTGAATGTCAGCCATGCCAGCCACAGACAGTTGAATGTCATGAACTTGACCGATAACAGCTGGGAAACGTGGCATTAATGTAATTGGCCCCATCGGTGAGTAAGCTCCTGGTTCAAAGTGACCGTTGATAATCAATGAAACTTGAGATCCCGGAGCACTTCCTAAAACATAGACCATCACTGATTGAACAGTGTATCCGTTGTACCGTCCATCAATTCCTGCCAATAGAAATAACGGAATATTTTCGTTATAGACCCTGCGTTGAATTTGCACCACTCGCTGGTCTTGATATCCACCGCCATGGCCAGGGTTTGGATTGTATCCTCCACCACCACCAGGGTTCGGATTGTATCCTCCGTTACCAGGATAATTTGGAGGAGGTGGTGGAACAGGAGCTGGCTGCCAACCGCCGCCACCGTGATGACCCCATCCACCGCCATGTTCATCTCCGTCATGACCCCAACCGCCATGACCGCCTTCACGACCTTCTTCTTGGCCGCGTCCGTTTCGACCATCAGCATAAGGCGTTGAGGGCTGAGTTCGGATCTGCCCAAAATCAGCTTGTGCAACGGCAGTTGCTAAAGTTGTTGATACAAGTATCACAGAGAAAATTCTTTTATTTAGAGCCATTCTGCACCCCCATGGATTTAATTGTTCACAATACACCTTAAAGCAATAAGCGGACCAAAAAATTTAGTGTCAGAAAGGCACTTCTTTTTAAAAAACAAAAAAATAAAAATGCGATCTCAGTACACCAATTCAAAAATTTAACTGAACCCTACCTGCAAAGATAAACTTTTCTTGTCATTCGACGCAGTTGCAAATTAAGCTGTGACGCAAAAGGAATTTCATGCACGCACAACTTTTCACTGGCCTTCTCGAAAGTCCCAAGAAATTTAAAGGTCATTTTTTAAAGGTACTAGCCTTGGGTTTTTTTGTGGCTCTGGCTGCGGCTTTTTTTATTGATCAAAGGATCTCTCAATTCTTTGGCAGTCCCGAAAATCACAAAATCTGGTGGTTGCCCGCCCGCGAGCTGACTGACATTGGTCTTTCTGAAAACTACTTTGGCATCGCTCTAGGTTGCTGGGTTCTCACACGCTGGATCACACCAAGAATGGTTCGTCTTCAAAAATTTTCTGCGACCCTAGATTATTATCGCCGTTGGAGCTTAAATTTTTTGATGGCTCTGATTATTTCTGGCCTCTTTGTTCATCTCATCAAGGGTTTCGTTGGCAGGCAGCGCCCCCACAAATCTCTGATTTTTGATCCTTTAATTTTTGATCCCATGACAACACATTGGCATTGGCATTCTTTTCCCTCGGGCCATTCCCAAGTCATGATCACTGCAGCCACGATGTTCAGTCTTGCCCTTCCAAAGTGGCGCTGGCTGTGGATTGCAATCGCCGTTGGAATTTGCTGCACACGAATTATAGTTCTAGACCATTTTCTGAGTGACACCATTTTCGGCGGAACCGTGGGATATCTGGGCACCTTGATTGCCCTCAAATGGATGAAAAACAACACTTCGCAGAGTTTGTTTTAATTTTTTGTCTGAAGTTATTTTTCAGACAAAAATTCTGTAAGGCTTTGAGACTTCTTGAGGGATTGCGCCAGATTTTTATAATTGCTCATATATTTTTCAACTAAGGACCAGAATCTCTCCGAATGATTCATGTGCTCTAGATGGGCCAATTCATGAACCACGACATAGTCAATAATTTCTAACGGAAAAACCACAAGTCGCCAGTTGAGGTTTATTACTTTTCGCGAAGAGCAGCTGCCCCAGCGTGTTCGTTGCTCACGAAATTTAATTTGTGAAGGCTTTAGGCTCATTAGCTTCGACCAGTGCTCTATCCGCTGACTTAGTATTTTGACTGCTTCCCGTTTATAGAAATGACGAATTTCTCGCAAGGCTGTCGGGTGTTCTTGTGTTGGAGTGTCTGCATCCCAATCATCTCGTGGGATGTGCAGCATTAAATGTTCATCAGTTACGGAAATAAAAGTGGCTTTGTTTAACGTGATCACGACTTTAAATATGCGGTCCTTGCCCAAGTAAGGAAAGTTTTCCAGAGCCTTTAGTTTTTTTGTAGGAAAATTTTTAACTATTTCCTGCATTCTTTGATAATTTTTTTCGATCCAAACTTCTTTGGTTTTCAAGAAATCAATAACGAATTTCTGAGACGTTGAATTGTTCGCCACGACTTTAATCGGCTTATTTGGATAAAGATAAATTGATAAAGTTCGACGAAATGGTCGGCGATGAACCTCGACTGGCCATTTTTCGAATAAAAATGTTTCTACTGTTTTGCTCATAGGTTTTACACAGCTGCTTTTTTTATGCTTTTTTTTAGCCAATTCATTTGGCCAATGACTTTATCCAGTTACTTTATCCAATTAAAGATGGAGAATGACTTAAAGTTTTTAAAATGGCAAGATGAGGCTCAGAAATGTGAGTTGAAGCTGAACCAACACGGAAGGCGGATCACAGTGGACGATACAATTTCAAATACAAATCCTCTCAATAAACACAAGGCTGTGAATTCTAAAGCGGCGTCTTTTTATAATCTTGACCCAGAAAAAGTACTGCAAGCCGCTGAATCCGCAGGATTTCTGCCAACTGGTGAGTTCGTTCAACTGAATTCCTATGAAAATCGCGTTTTTGATATAAAACTTGAAAAGCCTTTTGATCCAAGCCTATTAAATAAAAATATTATTGCCAAATTCTATCGTCCCAACAGATGGAGCAAAGCTGCCATTTTAGAAGAACATGAGTTTTTATTTTCTCTAAAATCTGAGGGAATACCCGCCGTTGCACCCCTGATCCAAAACCAATCGAGCCTGATGGAGGTCGATGGCATGTATGTCGCTTTTTTCCCAAAAGTGTTGGGACGAATGCCGCAGGAATTCCTTAATGATGACCTGAAAAGAGTCGGTCGCCTGATGGCTCAAGTTCACAATGTCGGCGCGCGCAAAGTTGCAGTAGAACGCCCTCAGCTGGACAGTGACTATTATGGGGGTTGGCAGACTCTTGATAATTTGCAGGAGTGGATTACTCCAGAGCTTCGAAAACGCTACACCATTGCCGCTGAAGATATTTTATATGCGATTGAGGACACCTTTGATCCCTCAGAATTCATACGCATTCACGGTGATTGCCATAAAGGCAATTTGCTCAGCAATGGCGACCAGTATTTCTTAGTCGATTTCGATGATTTTCTGAATGGCCCCGTGATCCAAGATTTTTGGATGCTCTTGTCTGGCGATGTTGAATTTGCTGCCTCTGAACGGGAACAGATTATCGCTGGCTACGAGGAACTGCGGGAGTTTCCCGAGCACCAGTGGTCGTGGATTCCGCTATTGCGAGGTTTGCGCATCCTCTCTTATGCGGGTTGGATTGCAAAACGCTGGGAAGATCCGAGTTTTCCACGCCTTTTTCCAGAGTTTAACACCTATAGATATTGGGCCGAAGAGGTTGAGGCCCTTGAAAAGATCGCTTGGACAATCAGTGCCACATAATGTTTTGGTTTGTCTTGGGTGCAGCTTCATCCTATATTTCCACTGAACAAGTAAATTAATCTTAATCAAATCTTAAAAGAACCTGCAAAGGAATGAACTATGAAAAAGATCAAAGTTGCAAATCCCGTTGTTGAACTTGACGGCGATGAAATGACTCGAATCATTTGGAAATTTATCAAAGAAAAACTCATCACGCCCTACCTGGATATCGATATTAAGTACTTCGATCTTGGCATGGAACATCGAGATGCCACCAACGATCAAGTGACTATTGATGCTGCTGAAGCTATCAAAAAATACAATGTGGGGATTAAGTGCGCGACAATCACTCCTGATGAAGCCCGCGTTAAGGAATTTAATTTAAAGCAAATGTGGAAATCCCCCAACGGTACGATTCGCAACATCTTGGATGGAACAGTTTTTCGTGAACCTATCATCTGTAAGAATGTTCCGCGCTTAGTTCCTAACTGGACTGCGCCAATTTGCATTGGTCGCCATGCTTTCGGTGATCAATACCGCGCGACTGATTTTGTAACTAAGGGCAAAGGGAAATTGACCATTACTTTTGAAGGTGAAGATGGGCAAAAAATCCAGCACGAAGTTTATAACTTCAAAGGTGATGGCGTTGCTATGGCCATGTACAATACCGATGAGTCCATCACGGGTTTTGCACGTTCTTGCTTTAACCAAGCTTTAACTAAAAAATGGCCTTTATACCTTTCAACTAAAAACACCATCTTAAAAAAATACGATGGTCGCTTTAAAGATATCTTCGAAGATATCTACCAAAAAGAGTTTAAAGCAAAATTTGAAACTGTTGGCATCACTTATGAGCATCGTCTCATTGATGACATGGTTGCCTCAGCCTTGAAATGGAACGGCAATTTCGTATGGGCTTGCAAGAACTATGATGGTGACGTTCAATCTGACACTGTTGCTCAAGGCTTTGGTTCTTTGGGTCTTATGACTTCAGTTTTGATCACTCCGGATGGTAAAACGATGGAGGCTGAAGCTGCGCACGGCACAGTGACTCGCCACTTCCGTCAGCACCAACAAGGCAAACCAACATCAACAAATCCAATCGCGTCTATTTTTGCATGGACTCGTGGACTTGAACATCGCGGGAATTTGGATGGCAATACTGAGCTTGTGAAGTTTGCTCAGACTTTGGAAAAAGTCTGCGTTGAAACAGTTGAAGCTGGCTTTATGACTAAAGATTTAGCTGTGTGTATTTATGGGGACAAAATCCCTGCAGATAAATTCATGAATACTGAGCCCTTCCTTGAAAAACTGAGTGAAAACTTAAGTAAAGCTTTGGTCCTTTAAGAGGATTATTGACGCAACGTAGACATCAGAGCAAAGTGAGCCATTTTTTGAGAAAAAGTGGCAGACACTTTCTGGTTTCTACGGTAAATCCACAGATGGCCGGGTCCCGTACAATAGCTCTCTTGACGAATTCCGCTAGGTCCGGAAGGAAGCAACGGCACTCGAGGGACTATGTGATATGGGGTGCTCGGCCGCTTTCGTTTTTGTCTTAAAACGAAATTCCTGTGGGGTGAGTTTTGTCTTATCAGGTGATCGCTCGAAAATGGCGTCCACAATCATTCACTGACGTTGTCGGACAGAACCATATTACCCAAACTCTTTCTAATGCTCTTAAAAACAACCGTCTGCCGCATGCTCTTCTTTTTACTGGCCCACGGGGAACAGGTAAAACTTCATCGGCCCGCATTTTGGCTAAAGCTTTAAGATGTGCGAATGCTGTCAATTTTGTTCCTTGCAATGAGTGTTACTCTTGCCAGGAAATAGCCACAGGCTCCAGTGTCGATGTGATTGAAATTGATGGCGCTTCGAATAACGGTGTTGATTCTATTCGCGAACTCAGAGAAACCATTGCCTTTATGCCCACCAGTGGGAAATATAAAGTCTATATTATTGATGAAGTGCACATGCTCACCACCAGTGCCTTCAATGCTTTATTAAAAACACTGGAAGAGCCGCCCCCACATGTTGTCTTTATTATGGCCACGACTGAGGCGCATAAAATTCCACAGACTATATTGTCACGCTGTCAGCGTTTTGATTTTAGAAGAATTTCAACACGACAAATCACGGAAAGATTGCGCCTTATTTGTGATCAAGATGGAGTTCAAGCTGAAGAGGATGCTCTTTGGGTGATTGCTCGTCAGGGCGATGGCTCGATGCGAGACTCGCAAAGCCTACTAGATCAAGTCATCACCTTTGCAAATGGTCCCCTGAATCGCGCCAATGTTGTGGAAATTCTGGGCCTGACAGATCGCGCCCTCCTTTTTGAAACCTTGGATGGATTGATTGATCGCAACTGCCAAGCCGTTCTTAAAGTGATTGAGAAAATTGCTCAAGCTGGATTTGAGCCTCATCTGTTTTCTCAAGACCTTCTGGAGATGATTCGAAATCTTTTGATCGTCAAAGTCTCTCAAGCACAAGCCAGTCAAATTCTAGAAATGCCTGATTCTGAGCTTTCTACATTGGCAGAAATGGCTGAAAAGCTCCCTGAGGAAGACATTCATTTGTTATTTGATATGGCCTTAAAAGGCGGCAGTGATATCCCTCGGGCTCAAGACCCAAGAATCGTACTGGAAGTCATTTTACTGCGTATGGCATCAGCTCCTAAATTGGTTGATTTGAAAAGCCTCTTGCAAGGCAGCAGTGTTCACGGATCTAAAGAAGGCGGCATTCATAATTCTCACAGCGCAGGTGGGGCCAGGCCCTACGTTCCGCCGGTAGCCGCCCCCGTTAAAGGACATCAACGCCTCAAAGAATCTCAGAAAATTTCAGATGTTCCCACAGGCTTAGAGGCTATGAAGGTGGCTCTTGATAAGTCGCCAGCTTCGCCTGTTTCCCGTGGTCACAGCTCGAGTCCGTCTACAAACCCTGGAGCCTCAGCGCCAACAACAACTGCAACAGTTCCAAAAATTGCTGTTGGCAATACATCCTCTGAAAAATGGGTCCATTTTGTAGAACTTGTCCGTCAAGATGATGCCCTTTTTGCTGCTAAAATTGAGAACCTTCTTTTTGCCAAAGAAGAGGGTAAATTGCTCAGTTTTGGAATCCCGCCAAGACTGGCGTTCTTGAAAGAGCAGATCTCTGACACTCAGGTGCGAAAAAAGCTGCAAGGATTTATTGATTCATACTGGAGTGCTGGGTATTCTTTTGAGGTATTATTGAACCGTGATCAAGTTGGGGAATCAGCTCAGGGATTGCAACAAAAAAAATTGCAACTTGCTGAAGATGAAATTCGCAACCAGATTGAAACAAATCCTATGGTGAAAGCAGCCCAAGATGTTTTCAAGGGACAGATTAAATCCATAGTTGAACTAAAGCCTAACACCAAAAGTGTTAAGCCTTAGTTTAAGAACTTCAAATAATTAATATTGGACGTGATGGCCCTCAAGCAGGTGCCCAGGAAAAAAGGAGTTTTTATGAAAGGTCTTCCAGGCGGAATGGCTCAATTGATGAAGCAAGCCAACCAAATGCAAATGCGTATGAAAAAAACCCAAGATGAACTTGGAACAAAAGAATACGAAGCAACTTCTGGTGGTGGCGCTGTTAAAGTAAAAGTGAATGGCAATTACTTAATTCTTTCACTCACTGTTGATCCTGAAGTTTTAAAAGCAGGCGACGTCGAAATGCTTCAAGATATGATTATTTCTGCAACAAACGAAGCTATTAAGACAGCTCGTGATACTTCGGCTAAAGAGATGGAAAAAATCACCGGCGGAATGAATATTCCAGGAATGTTCTAAGAGGTTTACTTGTTACACATCAGCGCACTTGAAAAATTAGTCCATGAATTGAGTCGTTTGCCCAGCATTGGGCCCAAGACGGCTCAACGCTTGGCCTATTTTATTTTAAAATCTGAAAAAGATTTTCCTGAAAAACTTAGCACAGCCCTGTTAAGACTTCGTGCTGAGGTTCATGAGTGTGCTCGCTGTTTTAATTTTACTGATGCTGAGATCTGTCGCTATTGTGAGGATCCTCATCGCTCTGATGACTCTCTTTGTCTGGTTGAAGAGCCTGCTGATATTATGCGTATTGAATCTTCTGGTGCCTTTCGAGGACGTTATCATGTTTTGCATGGAGCTATTTCACCCTTAGAAGGCATTGGTCCACATGATTTAAAAATCAAAGAGCTGATCCGTCGCATAGATGCCGGCCTCCACAACGAAAGTCCAGCTATAAAGGAAGTTATCTTCGCCTTGGATGCGGATCTTGAGGGTGATACCACTATTCTATACCTAGCGAAGCAGCTGCAGGGCAAGGGCTTGAAATTATCTCGCATTGCCCATGGAGTTCCTATTGGCAGTGACATTGATTTCATAGATGATAGAACTATGAATCGTGCCTTGCAAAATAGAGTGGAGCTGTAATGTCTTTTATCAACTACAATGCCAAAGAAATTCACTGCAAAGTTGTTTACTATGGTCCATCTTTGGGTGGAAAAACGACAAACATTCAGTGGGTCTATCAAAAAACAGCTGAAGATCAAAAATCAAAGCTCGTGGCACTTAACACTGATATAGAGCGAACCTTGTTCTTTGATTTTCTTCCTCTTAATGTTGGCGATATCCGTGGTTTCCAAACGCGCTTTCATCTTTATACTGTTCCAGGACAAGTTGTTTACGATGCATCACGAAAGCTTATTCTAAAGGGCCTTGATGGCGTGATCTTTGTCGCTGACTCGCAAATTGAGCGGATGGATGAAAATCTTGAGTCTCTCAGAAATCTAGAAAAAAATCTTGAACAACAGGGCTATGACATTAAAGAAATCCCTTTGCTCATGCAATACAACAAACGTGATCTTCCCAATGTCGCGTCACTGGCTGAACTTCGCAGCGCCTTAAATCCCTACAACGCACCTGAAATCGAAGGTTGCGCCTCAGAAGGACGCGGTGTTTTTGAATCACTGAAAACAGTTTCAAAATCCATAATCAATGTTCTAAAGGGTGGAGCGAACCTTTAAGAAATTCTATGCTCCGGAGATCTAACTATGAGTTACGATATTGTGGCTGATATCCAGCGCTTAAAAAAAGAAAAAAATGCTGTCATTCTAGCGCACTACTACGAAGATGGTGAGATTCAAGATCTGGCCGATTATGTTGGTGATAGCTTTTATCTAGCAAAAATGGGCCAACAAGTGAAAGAGCAAGTCATTCTGCTTGCTGGCGTTGTTTTTATGGCTGAGAGCGTGAAAATTCTAAATCCTACAAAAACAGTTTTGGTCCCCGATCTGGAAGCTAGTTGTTCGCTCGTTAAAGGTGCACCTTTTGAGAGTTATTTGGCGTGGAAAAAAAAGCACCCTGATGGAATCATGGTGACCTATATCAATTCCAGTTCAGAAGTAAAATCTATCTCTGACGTGATTATTACCTCATCAAATGCTGCTCAAATTATAGAATCTATTCCCAAAGATAGAAAAATACTTTTTGGTCCGGATCAACATTTGGGAAGATGGCTTTCTAAAAAACTAGATCGCAGTTTTGAATTTTGGCCAGGATCCTGCGAAGTCCACGTGCTGTTTAATGCGAAAAAACTTTATCAACTGATCAGTGAAAACCCTGATGCAGTTGTCATTGCACATCCAGAGTGTGAAGAGTCTGTTTTGCAATACGCCACAGTCATTGGTTCGACCTCAAGGTTATTGGAAGAAGTCAGCAAAAATCCGGCAAAGAAATTTATCGTTGCTACGGAAACGGGTATTTTTCACCAGATGCAAAAAAATCGCCCAGACGTCACTTTGATCCAAGCTCCTGTTATGGATGCAGGTTGTGCCTGCAACAACTGTCCTTACATGAAAATGAATTCACTGGAAAAAATCAAATCTGCACTTGAGTCCCTTCAACCAGAGATCACATTGAATGAACAGCTGCGATTAGAGGCACTGACTTCTTTGGATCGAATGATGGCCATTACAAGTGGTCAGACTGTTGCTTGGCCAAGCATCTCAAATTGATACAAAGTTAATTCTCAATAAATTCAGGCTCGAAGGAACCAAATAGAGCCTGAATAAAACCTTATGTTTTTTATTTTTGCCCCTTTACTTTAGTCTAGGTCTGCCGATCAGAACAATAGACGTTAGAGTAAAAGCTCATTTGATAGTGAGCTTAGAAAAGGCAGGTGTAGTCATGGGTAACGGGAAGTCCAGTGGTCGATTAGCAATAAGAAAAGAAGTTTCGCCAATTCATGTGTCTTCACTGACATCATTAGATGAGTTCGCAAGAATTGCAAAAAACTGTGAAATTATTGAAGCATCGACGTCTGGTCTGCTGCTCTTTATAAAACGTGACGACCTGATTCCTGCTGTTTTAAGGAAAAATTTATCCATAGACTGCTTAGTTGGAAACAGGGTCTTTATGCATCTAGATCAAATGAATCTAGAACTTTCAGGCATAATCAAAAGAACTCAGTTCCTCGGAAAAAAAGGATATCATATTGCTGTTGATTACAGCGAAGAGGCTCCTGAGTACTGGAGAGAATGCTTAGTGGATCTGCTTCCTAACCCAGGAGAGTTTGATTAATTTTATCCTGAGACATAAAGCCCTAGTCGGCTAGAGGTCTACAAACTCAGGCAATCCTTTTTCTGAAACTAAAAGGATTGAATAATGTGGTGGCAGAAACCAACTTAAAGCTTCAGCCACTCCTTGATGTTCTTTTTCTGGAGGATTGCCCAAAGATTCCAAGGAAAAAGCCAAATCATAATTTTTGCGATCCGTGCTCATGACTAAAATTCGCGGCCGCAGAACCCCCTGATTGATCAGAAATTCTTTTATAATAGTGCGAACATATTGCGGTAAATATTTTGGAGCAGGAGGGCCGGCATGAATCGACTGTCCTTCATTCAACTCTAAAATGCCTTTCAAATCGACATCAGCAGTTTGATAGAACAACCCTGTTTCTCTAAAATTCCATAACATACCAAAAGTGAATACAAAATCAGGATAGCTTTTTGCCGGATTCACAACCAGCCCTACACCTTTTAGTGATAGCCATTGAATAACTTTCTGTGCTGACTCTGTGGCATCTTCACTTGTTTCAGCTAACAAATAGGGCCAGCCATCAGGACCTTGCTGAGGAGCCTCATGAATCAGTTTCAGCGAGCTTTGAGTGAGCGCCATAAAAAAATTGTTCTCCCATTGGTGATCACGACTTTCATCAGGGATTTTTACTAGATCATCTAAAGTCATACGGGTCTCCTTATGGACGTTGAACTCGAAACTCTGAACTTGAAGCTGTGGCAATTAACTATTCTGCTTTTTGAAAGTGGTCAACTCCATCAACGCACACATTCTTGCAACTGGGCTTCAGGATTAATTTTAAATCCAAACTGAACCCTAATAATATACATCTTGTCCGATGAGCAACCGTTGGTTAGGCTTTAAGCAGATGAAAAAATCTAATCTAGGTAAATACCTTATATTGTTTAATTTTTGTCTTTTGGCGGGTTGTCATAGCTCAGAGTTTTCAAATCCAGCTCCAGCTGCTCCGCCCACCGATTCAACACAGAAAGTTCCGGATTATGAAGTGACTGCCGAAGGATCCATCAATGGACGCGCATGGAAATTCGTAAGCGGTGCCGCAAGTTTTATCAAAAAAAACAAAAGAGATTACCTTGAAATTAGGCTCTGGAATCAGCCTTATCGCGCACCCTGCGAGGAGCTTGCAGGCTCATCATTCAAAGTCCGCCTGCTCACACAAAATAAGGTGGGAGTCGGCCGCATTGATCCCAATGAGCCCTTTAGCCTTGCCCCCACCATCATGTTTTCAGATATGACCGAAAATGCCAGCTATCGAAATAACATGATCGCAAACAGTGGTGAAATTCGTGTGGATGAAATGACCAATGATAAAATCAAAGGATCCGTTGTTGGGGCCTTTATTGCAGAAAATGTGGGGCGGACTGATGTCCTTGGCAAATTTGAAGTCCCCCTTTGTAAGCGAAAAAAAGCTTCTAACTGACAAGTTTTGGCTGAATTCGAAAAAAACCCATGGTCTATTCGTATATAAGGGACATGGGCACCTTTTTGATAGGCACAACCTTTGAATACCTCAAATAACATAAGGCGTTATGTTGGTGCCTGCTAGCTTTTTTGGGGAGCTCATGAAGTTTTTAGATTTATGGAACTTTTCTAAATTAAATTTGATGTCACTGACTGCGGTCATACTTCTTTCTGCGGATTGCTTTGGACTGTCTAACCTCTCAAATCAGAGCCCTACGCTGCCAAAAGGACAAACTGCTCTTTCAATCGGCAATATGTCCCCGCGCAATTCACGAATTAAAAGCTATAGGGAGTGGAAACATGATTTAGTCATGGAATCACAGTCAAAAATATCGCTCTATAGATCACAGATAGACGCCCTAAAGCCCCATAGCCCCCTAGTTGGTCGAAACCTTTCAGTAGATAAACTTGAAAAAGATCACCGTGCCGAAGAATATGCTCTTGAAATCGCTAAGGAACTCACAGTCACTGATTATTTTGTCGGATACCTTACCAAGGTGCAGAACAAAAAAGCTGCATTCCAAGAAGTAGCAGGAAAATTGACTCCCGATGAAGTTGCCGAGTTGATCACCGCTTATGCTAATTCTGTCTTTGTTATTCAAAGTGGGGATTTTCCGCCGAGCGCGGCAAATTTCACAAAAGATTCTGTCAAATAACTCTATGGCCCAAAACAAGTGTCCTGTTAAAAACGCTAATGCATGAAGTCGACAGAAATGACCGTTTTAATTTTGAAAATTGAGGCACCTGACCTTGACTTAAAAAACAGCGGATTCATATTGGAATCATTCAAAAACTAAATAAATGGAGGCAAATCCTATGGCAAAAGCAGAAATTGGTGTTCGTCCACTTCACGACAGAATTCTTGTTCGCAGAATGGCAGAAGATGAAAAAACCGCTGGTGGTCTTTTCATTCCTGATACAGCGAAAGAAAAACCACAAAAAGGTGAAATCATCGCAACTGGAAAAGGTCGCATTACTGAAGAAGGAAAAGTTCTTCCTCTTGAAGTTAAAATTGGCGATAAAGTCCTTTTCTCTAAATATGCTGGTACAGAGTTAAAACTTGAAGGCTCTGAGTACCTTATGATGCGTGAAGAAGACATTCTTGGCGTTTTTAACTAAGACTTTTTGGTTAAAATTTAATTAAATATTAATAAATTACGGAGATAAAATTATGTCAAAAGTATTAACTTTCTCAGAAGACGCTCGTTCACACATCTTGAAAGGTGTGAATACACTAGCTAATGCAGTTAAAGTAACTTTGGGACCTAAAGGTCGCAATGTTGTTATCGATAAATCTTTTGGTTCACCTTTGATCACAAAAGATGGTGTTACTGTTGCTAAAGAAATCGAACTTGAAAACAAATTCGAAAATATGGGCGCTCAAATGGTTAAAGAAGTTGCTTCTAAAACCAATGACGAAGCTGGCGATGGAACAACAACTGCAACAGTTTTGGCTCAAGCCATTTACCGCGAAGGTGCTAAACTTGTTTCTGCTGGTCACAACCCAATGTCAATCAAACGTGGTATCGACAAAGCAGTAGCTATCATTATTGACGAACTTAAAGCTATGGCTAAGCCTGTTAAAGGTTCAAACGAAGTGGCTCAAGTTGGTTCTATCTCTGCAAACAATGATTCAGAAATTGGTCAAATGTTGGCTGATGCTATGGACAAAGTTGGCAAAGAAGGCGTTATCACAATCGAAGAATCAAAAACTGCAAAAACAGAAGTGACTGTTGTTGAAGGTATGCAATTCGACCGTGGTTACTTGTCTCCATACTTCGTAACAAATGCAGAAAGAATGGAAGCTGTTTTAGAAAACACTTATGTTCTAGTTTACGATAAAAAAATCTCTACTATGAAAGATTTGATCTCTATTCTTGAAGGCGTTGCAAAACAAGGTCGTCAATTGTTGATCATCGCTGAAGATGTTGATGGAGAAGCATTGGCAACTTTGGTTGTTAATAAACTTCGTGGCACACTTCATATCTGTGCAGTTAAAGCTCCAGGTTTCGGCGATCGCCGTAAATCTATGCTTGAAGACATCGCTATCTTGACTGGTGCGAAAGTGATCTCTGAAGATATCGGTCGTAAACTTGAGCAAGCAACTGTTGCTGATCTTGGCGTTGCTAAACGTATCGTGATCGACAAAGACAACACAACTATTATTGATGGCGCTGGTAAAAAAGCTGAAATCAATGCTCGTGTGACTGCGATCAAAGCACAAATCGAAGAAACATCTTCTGATTATGACAAAGAAAAACTAAAAGAGCGTTTGGCTAAAATGGCTGGCGGCGTAGCTGTTATCCATGTTGGTGCTCCTTCTGAAGTTGAGATGAAAGAGAAAAAACACCGCGTAGAAGATGCTTTAAATGCAACTCGCGCTGCTGTTGAAGAAGGTATCGTTGCTGGCGGCGGAACTGCTTTGCTTCGCGCTTCTCAAAAAGTTGATAAAACTAAATTCCCTGAAGATCAACAATTTGGCGCAACAATCATCAGACGTGCTTGTGAAGAGCCAATTCGTCAAATCGCTGCAAATGCAGGATTAGATGGCGCGATCGTATTGGATCGTATTCTTCAAAATAAATCTATCAACTGGGGCTTCAATGCTTACTCTGACGAGTACACTGATCTTATTAAAGACGGAGTTATCGATCCAGTTAAAGTTGTTCGTTGCGCATTGATCAATGCTGCTTCAGTAGCATCTTTGATGCTTACAACTGAAACTATGATTGCAGAAGCTCCTAAAAAAGATGGATCGTCTGGTTCACCTGGCATGGGTGGCGGCATGGGCGGTATGGGTGGCATGGGCGACATGATGTAATCTTGTCTCTCATAGGAAATGAATATTTAGAAATTTATATTAATTTTCAAAAAAACCCCGGTTTGCTTAAACCGGGGTTTTTTATTTTAGTTTAAACTTTAACTAAAATAGATACTGTACACCAGCTAACAAAGTAGTCAGTTGATGATCGATACTTGTCGCTGGGTCTGTGCGATCGCCAGTCCCTGTAAATTCTGAATTGTAAGCGTCAAATTTTAATTCTCCGCGAATTTTAAATCTTGTCCTTAATCTATAATCTAAAAAAAAGCTGAAACTATTTATTTTATTGGTCGAACTGGCACCACTTTTGGAGTTTTCATTTAAGGTGGGACTCAGATACAAATCAAGTTTAGCACCTAAATCCACGGGCAGCTCAGATGAGATTGGAAACTGCCCCGCTAGGCCAAGCAAAACTCCCCCATAGGTCATTTTGGTAAAGGCCATCGGCGAGCTGTCATCGACCGAAAAATCAGTGGATACATAGGATCCACTCACTTGCAATTTGGGTCCAAAAAATTGCTCCGTCAAAAGAAAATTATATCCTATGCCGACCTGATATTGGCTGGATGAAACAGAAAGACTGCCTGGTGAAGATCCTGAAAGGCCGTTGTCGATTTTAAAAATAGATTTGCTGAGCCCAAGGCTCATAAAGACCGCGGGGTTCAGCCAGAGCTCGCCACGAACAGAAATGACTGGGGCCATGCTGTTTTTGCCACTGACTGAGCCTGCCGTTGTCAGCTTGGCGTTTTGATTGTAGGTCATTAAGCCGCCCATGAATTCAACCTTGCCATACTGGGGAATTGAATCGGCGCTCCACTCCTTAGGGTCTTCACCAAAGGCCAAGGCCTTGTCTGGACGAAGAGTTATGTCCTGCAAGACCTTCCCGCTTGGAGTGACAACTGGAAGCGCATATTTGACAAACTCATCGGGAACAACTTTAGCGCCAACAGAAATAAGGCCAGGCTCTTTTTCTAATTCCACATAACCAAAGCTCATATAGGGTTCGACTTTGAAAAGTTTGACTCTGCCCAGAACTTCTTTTTCAGTGCTAATTAAAATTTTTAATTTAGGGTGTCGGTTGACTTTCAAGACCTGCACAACAGACACGCGACTGTCGGCTTTCAATCCGTAATCGCTGCCCAGATTCAGCGTCACTTCTTGGCCACGTCGGCTTAAAATATTTCCCCGGAAGGGCATGCGCGAACGCAAGTTTTCAAACATTCTGGTGACTTGATTTTTTACGTCGTTGATTTCAAAGCCCTTGTACTCAACCAGGCTCTCTTGCAAAAATGGAAAGCCTTCACGTCCCACATACAAAGTCATGTTCACGGAAATTCCACGAGGCCCCTTAACAAGTCCACATTGCAAGAGAGCTTCGGATTTTGCTGATTGCAGTATTCGCTTCACCTCTGCGGGCTTCTCTTCCAGGAGGTCCACATTGGGGGATATATCTCTGGGAATTTCACTGAGGGACCACTGCTTGTCGTTATTTAGAGTCTTACGCAATTCTTCCTCTATAGGTTTTGCGTAGATGGATCCCACGTTGTCTGTTACTGGCAATAAGCCGATTGATTTGATCGCTAAGTCTTGATCCACATCACTGACGTAGACATTTTTAATGTTGCCCTGTGCTCCAGCGCTGGACGACACTGTCTGATTTCTTATTTCAGCAGGGCTATTTTTAACAGCAGGCTTAGGTGCATTTTTTGGGAACAACGAAATTTTTTTTGCAGATTTCTTAGGTCTATTTTTTTCGCTCTTTTTCTGTTCCGAACTCGACTCGACCTTGGTCTTGTCAATGGCATCAGTCTCATCTATAGCCTGTGTGACTGCCTCAGTAGTGGCCTCCACTGTTGCTGGCCCTGACTGTTCGACTTCGGTCGGTGCTGCAAATGAATTCACTGTAAAGAAAAGACCACTTAGATTTATTAAACAAGCGCCAAAAAAAATTGATTTCATAATTTAATTCTGCCCTGCTGTTAAATTCTCGTCAATTTGACATCAAGTAATTCAGACTCTCTTCCGAAATAAAGTCTATGCGTTTAATAATTTTTATCATCTCAACGATATTTCTGACTGCAGGGACAACGGCCCTAGCACAGTCCAGTCTAGAAGGATTGCCCAGCGGCCGCTGGGAAATTCGAAAAGTGAAAAAAAATACTAAAAGCAACTTCGAGGCTAGGAAGCCCTCCTCCGAGGCTGCTGTCGAACCTCCACCAGAACCAACAAAGGATCCCGAAAAAAAGCCGGATGCCGAAATCGCCAAAGATTCTATTCAAGTGCAAGTGAATGAACCCAACAAGACCAATAATCAAGAAAACTCACCTGACACAAGCAACTCTTTTGTATTAGAAAAACCTAAAGAATTTAAGCAGATAGTGGATGCGAACACAACCGAAACGCAGCTTGAAGAGCCTGGTTTCTATGAGCAATTTGAGTCTTTATTTTCAGGAAGTAAAGACAAAATCAAGCTCCTGTATCTGAATAAACTGCATTCACAGGACATTCGCAGAAACAGAGTTGAAGTCGAATTCAGTCCAACTCTGATCTATAACGAATCCAAATCTAACTATTCATTCCGCTCCTATCAAACTTTTTTTGAAGCCGCAAAACTAAAGGCCAACGTTTGGTTCACGCCAACTTTGGGAGTTAGCAGTCAGATCTTAATCTCTGTGGGAGCAGACCTGGACGATGCAAATCAGACTCGAGTCGCAACACACTATGAAAATTTAGATTTGAGTTTCAACTTTCGCAGATTTTTTGGAGTATCTAGAGAAGTGAACTCTATGGAGATCTCGCTCTTACTTTCCGACTACTCAACAAAGGTGTCTAAGGAAAGCACTCTGCATCCACGACTTAAGTCGGTGGGATTTGGACTTGGATTGAAAGCACGCGTTCCTACTTCCGAAAATTTTTCGTGGGTTTTTGGCGGAAATTTCTATCCACAATTGCAACATTCTGAGTCTGCCACAGCGGTCAATATTAACTCTGGTGATTCAGACACAAATTTACGAATGGGTTTGGACGTCGGTGGTGAATGGACTTTTTCTCGCAGAGGAGCCATGATCATTGATTTCGCCGTCAGCTCAGAAAAAAACATATTTTCTGGCAACGTCAATTTACCAGACACTGACACGGGATTATCGCCAAAAAATGTTGGCGTTGCAAATACCCTTTATATGTTCAACTTAGGTTATCGCTGGGGCCACTAATTTTACGTTGATCATTCCTCATCCAATTTTTGATACAATTGAGTTAATTTCACAGTCTTATCATCTGAAGCCGTTGCAACGTACTGACCATCGGGGCTAAAGACGGCGCCATTTACTTCCCCTTCGTGCAGAATGCTAGTGAGTACTTTTTTTGTCGCAACTTCAAAAATCTTTGCTGTTCTATCGGCAGAAGCAGTTGCAACAAATTTGCTGTCGGGACTAAATACGACGCTTAAGACTGAACCTTCATGTTCGATTTTATAGAGCTCTTGCTTTGTTGCAACTTCATAAATCCTGGCGGTATTATCTCTGGAAGCCGTCACCACGTACTTGCTATCTGGACTGAATGTTGAGCGCAAGACGGTGCCCATATGCTGAATACTAAAAAGTTCTTGTTTCGTCATAACATCATAAATTTTCGCTGTTTTATCATAGGAAGAAGTCGCAACATATTTGCTATTGGGACTAAATATAACCCTCTTGTGAGGGAAGTCCTCATGAGTAAAGCTAGCAACCTCACTTTGTGTTGCAAGCTCAAAGAGCCTTCCTGTCCTGCCTTCTGATGCCGTCATAATATACTTACTATCGGGGCTAAACACTGCGCTCATGACTTTTTCAAGATGCAAAATACTAAATTTTTCTTTTGGATTAAAGACCTGAGCTTCCTTGATTCTTTTGTTACGTTCACGTTGATCGTCTTGCCTTAACCGATCCGCTTTGGACTGTTTTTTATTGAGCGCGTGGCTGACTTCAAAAAAACGGTCTTTGTAAAGTTGCTGATAAGAAGGATCGAGCAGCATCAGCCCTTTTGTTTCACGCTCGAAAAAAGACAGGGCTTGAATAAACTGATTTTCGCTATCAAAGTTTTTTCTTTGGATTCGCAATTGAAGTTCAATCAGACTGTCGATGCGAGAGACCACCTCTAAATGTGTAAGTGCCAATGCTGGTTGAATGGAATGTTCGGCAAAAATATTTGCGCAGAGATTCGGGCTTGCAGAGGCAACACCAGAAATCAATGCACTTAATACTAAAAATTTAAAATGACCCATCATTCACCATCCAATGATTCATACAATTGAGTGACCTTGGCTGTTCTATCATCCGAGGCCGTCACAACGGACTTGCCATCGGGACTGAATGAAGCGCCCCTGAGCCACTTACTATGCTCAATGCTATGAATCTCTTTCTGTGTCGAAAATTCAAAGATCTTCGCTGTTTTATCATCTGAGGCAGTTAGAACATATTTGCTGTCGGGACTAAATAAACTGCCCATAACATCGTTGCTATGCTGAATACTGGCGAGCTCTGTGTGTGTTGCAAGATCGTAGATCTTGCTTGTTTCATCACGGGAGGCTGTCACAACGTACTTGCTATCAGGGCTAAAGGCTATGCTCCTAACCCAATCGCCATGCTGAATAAAAAACAGCTTCTTTTTCGTCGCTACTTCATAGATCATAGCTTTTTTATCTTCAGAAGCAGTCGCTACATATTTGCTATCTGGACTGAAGGAAGCGCTCTTGACCTTACCAATATGTAAAATACTAAAAAATTCACTGCCTGTTGCTATTTCATAGATCTTGGCCGTTTTATCCTCTGAAACAGTCACAACATACTTTCCATCAGGACTAAATGCAGCGCTATTAACTGCACCCGCATGCTGAATGCTGAAAAGCTTGGTGTGAGTAGCAACATCATAAATCTTGGCCGTGTTATCAAAAGAAGCTGTCACTACGTACTTGCTGTCGGGACTAAATGCGGCTCGCCTGACCCACTGATCATGCTGAATGAAAAAGAGCATTTTTTGCGTCGCAATTTCATAGATCTTTGCTGTATTATCTTCGGAAGCAGTGACAACGAACTTGCTGTCGGGACTAAATGCGGCACTCCAAACAAAACCATCATGAGGAATACTGAAAAGCTCTTTTTGGGTTGAAACTTCATAGATCTTTGCTGTTTTATCATTTGAAGAAGTTGCAATATACTTACCATCAGGGCTAAATACGGCGCTATTGACCTCTCGCTCATGTTGAATAATAAACTTTTCTTTAGGATTAAAGACCTTAGTTTCTTTGATCACTTTGTTTCTTGCGCCCTGATCTTCTTTTTTCACCTGATCAGCCTTAGCTTGTTTTGTCTTGAGTGACTGATTGATTTCAAGGAAACGATCTTTATAAAGCTGTTGATAAGAGGGATTCAGCAGCATCAATCCTTTTGTTTCACGATCGAAAAAAGCCAAGGCTTGAATAAATTCGTTTTCGCTATTGAAGCTTTTCTTTTGTATTCGCAATTGAAATTCTATTAAATTGTCGATTGTGGAAACGAGCTCTTCGTGTGTAAGATTAATTGTTGATTTAGAGGAATTTGCGCTAGAGGCATTTAAAAATTTGCCATGAGCATCCAGTGCAGAATGCTCTGCAAAAACACGTGAGCAGAGATTGGGAGCAGCTGCGACGGATTCTGATGTGGAAAACGATGTTGATAAAACAAAAACTGCAATTGCACTTAAAATATTTATTTTAGAATTAGAATTCGCACTTACTGCTTCCTTATTTTTTTTCATCACTCACCATCCAAAGATTGATATAATTGAGTTACTTTAGCTGTTTTATCATCTGAAGCAGTCACAACGTATTTGCTGTCGGGGCTAAATGAAGCACCCTTGACTTCACTAGCATGCTGAATAAAAAATAGCTCTTTTTGGGTTGATACTTCGTAAACCTTGGCAGTTTTATCATTTGAAGCGGTCACAACGTATTTACTGTTGGCACTAAATGCGGCGCTATTGACATAGCGACCGTGCGGAATATTAAATAGCTCTTTTTGGGTTGCTACATCATAAATTTTGGCTGTGTAATCTGCTGAAGCCGTAACAACATATTTGCCGTCGGGACTAAATGCAGCACTTAAAATCATACCCTCATGCGGAATACTAAAAAGCACTTTTTGGGTTGCAACTTCAGAAATCTTGGCTGTTCCATCATGCGAAGCCGTCACAACGAATTTGCTGTCGGGACTAAATGCAGCGCTCTTAACCCATCCATCATGCTGAACGCTAAATAGCTCTTTTTGGGTTGATACTTCAGAAATCTTGGCTGTGTTATCTCTTGAAGCCGTCACAACGAATTTGCTGTCGAGACTAAATGTGGCGCTACTGATGGTACTACCATGCGGAATACTCAATAACGCCTTTTGGGTTGCTACCTCATAAACCTTAGCTGTCCGATCACCTGAAGCGGTCAGAATGTATTTGCCGTCGGGACTAAATATGGCGCTATAGACTTCATTACCATGAGGAAGAAAAAATAGCTCTTTTTGGGTTGAGACTTCATAAACCTTGGCTACGCAATCATTTGAAGCAGTCACAACATATTTGCCGTCGGCACTAAATGATGCACTATTGACCCATTTAATATGCGGGATACTAAAAAGTAACGTGTGAGTGTTAACTTCATAGATTTTAGCTTTGCCATCTCCTGAAGCAGTCAAAACGTATTTGCTGTCAGGACTGAATACAGCGCTATTGACCCAATCTTTATGTTCAACAATAAACTTCTCTTTAGGATTGAATACTTTGGTTTCCTTAATCTCTTTATTCCGCGCCCGTTGATCATCTTTTTTAAACTGATTAGCTCTGGCTTGTTTTGTCTTGAGTGACTGACTGATTTCAAAGAATCGATCTTTATAAACCTGTTGATAAGATGGGTCGAGCAACATCAATCCTTTTGTTTCGCGCTCAAAGAAAGCCAGGGCTTGAATAAATTCGTTTTCGCTAGCGAAGCTTTTCTTTTGTATTCGCAATTGAAATTCTATTAAATTGTCGATTTTGGAAACGAGTT
>CANFQX010000025.1 GCA_947449255.1 Pseudobdellovibrionaceae bacterium | reverse complement strand
TGTTGTGATTTCGATCCTGTCTAATTTTGAAACGTACTTTCGTCAAAAAGCGTCTCAATTTTAGAAGGTGTTGGAATAATGAATCAACCAGACCGTTCCTCAAAATAGCCACACCGTGTCTTGGTGTCATAAATAATGAATAAATGCGGGTAGTGGGGGGGGTAGAAAATTTTAATTTATCTACAATGAGTTTTAGCCGAAAAGTGAGATATGGGACTTCCTGTCATGGTCAATAATTCTGATAAAAAAAATAAAGCGCTCTTCACGATGAGGGGAGAGACTATCGATTTTGGAGTCCCTGATTCTTTTCGTTTTAATGTTCTTTCTAACGTTATGACCGAAAAATATGAGGCTGCACTGCAGATGCTCACCGATTTTCAGTCTGAGCCTTCCGAATATCCAGACTATAAGTTTAAAGCTTCCCGATATATTCAGCATTCCATTGAGCTGATCCAATCCATCAAAGCAAAACGAGGATTTTCAGGCATGGACTCGTTGACAAGCACTAAGCAGCAGGAATTGATTGATCAGTTTAAGGGGCAGATAAAGTCGTTGCAACATACACTTAAAAGCATAGAGAAAATTGAGGGAGATCTGCGTGTGCAAGATGTTCGCTCAACAATTTATGTCGTGAGTGCCTTCTGGTATGCCCTTTTGACTGTTGTTGTTTTTGCCTTTGTTCTTGATTGTGTCTTCGGGCTTTTGAACACTGGTCTGACTGCGGGAGACGGTTTTATGGGGGATCTAGCCCACTTTGTTGCCACAAAGATAGGCTTCTGAAGATAGAATTATAATATTAATATTTAATATTTCTGTAAGTCGCTTCAAGAATGGGAAGCATCTGGCCACCACTGAGGATTTTTCCATTAACAAAGACAGAGGGTGTGCCATGAATTTTAGCATCAGAACCCTCTTTCGCCATGGATTTGACTTGATTTTTTATTTCTTCTGAATCTATGCATTTCTTGAGATCGTCTCTATCTATGCTCAGTGCAGTAGAAAGGGAATCAATGTTTTTATCCAAGCTTTGTGCTTGAATAATTTGATTCTGAGTTTCAAATAAATAATCATGAGCGGCCCAACCGCTTTTATTTACCTTCTCGGCGCAAATGACGGCAAAGGCGAGGCCGCAAGAGATCCCATCACCACCACCATGGATTCCATCATTGCAGGTCCCATCCAGCGGATAGGGTTTAAAAATAAATCTTACATCCGAATGACTTTTGGCAAAGGCATGAAGGCTGGGGGCCGCGTGTTTGCAATGTGGGCACCGAAAATCAGCAAACTCAACAATGGTCATGACTGGATTTATGGCTTCAGATTGAAATGAAAGCCCGGTGTTCACGTCGAATTTTTCAACGGGAGCAGCTTGCCAGTTGGCAAATTTTTCAGCTGCAATTTTTTCGACCTCTCCTAGGCCATGAGTATCTAAATAAATTAAATTTGATCCAAAGGAAAAGACAGGAATAATAAGGAGGAGGCCTAAAACCCAGCGTTCAGTAATAAAAAGGTCAAGGATGTCATTTTTTAGCTGATTAAAGCTGAGATCTTTAGCTGAGGTGAGTCCGCCGATAAAACTAATGATTGAGAGTCCATAGGTAGCTATGCAGAAAAGGCATAGGTTTTTCATGGCAGTCAATGATATAAGTCCCATCACTAAGGATGCAAGCAGGGTGATGCTTGCTATTAGAAATGTATAGCGTGATGTTTTTTCAGAATCCTGAGTGAGGTTTTTATGGGTTATGAACATGAAGTAAGCTAAAATCAGGTTCGTAAAGACTCCCCAGAGAGCTATAGGAAGACCCAGGAAACTTGAAAACTGACTTGCTGTCACAGCATCACAGTTGAATAAAGCGTTAATATTGCAAATGGACCCACCTTCGCCAAGGCCGAATTTAACCTCATAAAAATGGAGTGTAAGATAAATATGTATACCAACGGCGGCCAATGTCGCGATTATAGCAAGTAGAAGGAAATTCTTTTTATTTTTACTTGAAGTATTCATAACTCTATTCAACAGTAGTTTGTCGCTTGAAATCAATCTAAATTGTGTAAAAATTAAATCAATAACTCACAATAATTCATCGGGTGAAATTTATTTAATTTAATAATCAAGCCCAACATACTTTTTTGAAGGGGCTCGTTGCTTGGTAAAAAAAGATTCAGGAAACAAAGACTTAAAGGCCAAGAAATCGAGATCGAAGTCGAAGTCTAATTTTGTTTCGGCCGACGAGGTTCAAAAGGCCTTGAAAGAGGAACCATTTATTCCCATGGATTCAGGGCCGAAGTCCCTCATCAACCAGGATTTAGATAAATGGATTCGTATTCGCAAAGACCTCTTTCTGCAAATGCAGAAGCAAGTCCAGCACCGTCTCGGTGAGGACACTCCTGAAATTTTGCAATATCAAAAAGTTTATGACCGAGAATTTTCAAAAAAATGGGCAGCCACGACTAAAGAAGAGCTTTGGGCGCAAATTTCTAATTCAAGAGTAGTGTTGATGGGGGATTTTCATGCCCTTCACCAAGCACAAAAAGCCCAGTTGCGTGTTTTAAGAGGTATTCCACGAGAGCGAAAGGTTGTTTTAGCCGTCGAGTTTATTGAATCCGCAGATCAGGAAGTGTTGGATCAATATTTGAGTGGTAAAATTTCAGAAAGAGATTTTTTGCAAGGAATTCAGTGGAACAATTTTTGGGGTTTTCCTTGGGAGCATTATCGACCGTTGCTGCACTGGGCGCAAAAAAATAAAGTTCCAGTTTATGGGATTAACAAAACTTACAAAAAGAGAAATGCGACGACATTGAAGTCTCGGGATGTTTTTGCGGGGAAAAAGATCGCTGAGTTAGTTAAAATGAATTCAGAGAGTCTAGTCTTTGTTATTTATGGGGATCTGCATTTGGCCTCTTCACATATTCCAGCGGAGTTATTGAATTGCTTAGGGGCTTCCTACAAAAAGCGAATTCTGAGAGTTTTTCAAAATGCTGAAAAAATCTATTTTCAGTTATTAAGGAAAGAATTAGAAAGCTCCACTGATATTGTGCGGATGGATCAAAACACCTACTGTCTGATGAGTGTGCCGCCTTGGGTAAAGTGGCAGAATTACCTGATGTACTTAGAGCAGACTTTTGATGTTGGACTTGAAGGAGATGATGATGTCATCGATTATACTGAGCACGTAGGGCGCTATGTACATATCATCTCGGAAGAGCTCGGTGAGCCCCTTTCGATTTCAAATTTATCAGTCTACACAGCTCAAGATACAGCTTTTTGGGCGCAGGTCCGTCTAAAGTGTGATGCTAAAAAATTAAAATGGATTGAAGATTTGATTGCTGACGAAGTGTCTTTTTATTTGCCTGAGATTGAGGGAGCCTATCTTGCACGGGCCACAGTGAATCATGCATCTTCCCTTGCCATGCAGTTTGTTCATGCACAATTGAGTGGCTATAAGAATATATTTAAAGAGGTCCCGAAGGATTTTTTAAGGTTAATTTGGATAGAAGCCGTTTCATACTTTGGATCCAAAATGATAAATCATAAAAGAAAAGCCGACACCATTGTTGATATTAAGGCGAGTTTAAGTTCACGATCACCCACAGATATTGGCAAGGAGTCCCTGCAGTTAGCTCTTGCGCAGAAGATGCATGAGTTGGTTGTGATTACAGGGTCGCCTCAGCATCAGTTGCAAGCGCAGCCAAGACGCAAATGGAGTTATGTGGTTGCCGCGAGTTTGCTAGGCGGTATGATGGGTGAGAGGCTTTATGGTGGCTACAGAAAAAAATTGGTGAGTGCTGAAAATATTTTAAATTTTCTTAAGAAGCCTATTAGCAATGAAAATTTTGAAGTCGCTTATTTTGCAATATTAGAAGTTATAGAGGCACTGCCAGCACCCTTTCAAAGTAAGAAAGAGAAGCTATGAAGAAGAAGATTTCACATTGGTACTTTCATCACAATCTAAAACCACAGGGTCCTGTAAGTGAAGAGGAGATGCGGGCTAAAATAATTCGAGGAGAAGTTGGTCCCGAGGATTTGGTTTCTGATGAAGCAGGTTGTTGGAAGGCTGCAGCAGAGTGGAGTGTTTTCGAGTTTCAAATATTCCCAGCCAAACAGGGTCTGGCCGTGGAGGGGAAGAGTCATTTAGACCTCAAGGAATGGGTTTTATTGGTGCAAAATTTAGCAGAGTCGTCCCAAGGTGAGCAGATTCTTCAAGAAGGACCTTTTACAGTTCGTGAGCTTATATCTAAAATTGAGGGTGGAGTTGTGTCCCCCTATCAATATGTTTGGAAGAATGGACTGAGCGGCTGGTGCCAAGTGAAGGACCGATCTGAATTTGCTTCTGCAATCACTTCAGAGCGAATGATGTCTGTGGATTTTAGATAAGATACGGCAAAAAATTCCAGTTCCCTCGCTTTTTAAGTGTTGAGTACAAGAAAAGAGAGGGAAGTGTGTTTTTAGAGATTGGGAGTCGTTAAGCATCACCTTTTACAGATTGCTTGTGTTCCTGAGTTGCAGTTTGCTCTTGGCCTGATGTTTGAGCATGAGCTTGCGTGTGAGGCATTTGCTGCTGTGCTTGTGGCATTTGTTGTGCTTGATTTAGAGGTTTATCTTGAATGTCTTTAACGTCGACATCAATTTCATTTAACCCTTGCTTAAATCCACGAATAGCCTTGCCTAGGGATTGGCCCAACTGAGGTAAGCGGCTCGGTCCAAAAAACACCAAAAATATTAAAGATAGTAGCAAAAGATGCGTGAGGCTGAATTCGCCCATGGGTTCCTCCTAGAAAAAGATAAAAAACCATTTCGATTTAACACCCAGTATTATATCGTGGCAACGAAAAATCAATGCTTACCTGCTATCTTTTTAGCGCAATCTGGAGATGGACTTGAAACTTATGCAGTTCGTTGTCAGCGCTTATGCCTTGAACCTATGACGCCGATCGCTTCATTTTGAGGCAATCTCAGGATATAGAGTTTCGTGGGAGCCGTGTGTTTTTTTGATTTTCTTTCCGCTTTTGGACTTTAGTCAAGCCCTTCAAAGGAGTCTCAATGTTTCCCGCATTGTGCCGATGAAGGAGGTATGAAAAAGCAAAGTACATTTTTTATCATATTTTGCCTCAGTCTTACTCTAGCATTTATGTGCGTCTATAATGTTTTTGTTGGCTATTTTGATGGTCACAAAGCCTATGAAATTCAACTCTCAAATTTGCAAAATATTGTTGAAAAAGAAAAGCTAAAAAGCACACTTTTGTCCTACCAGCTTAAAGATTTTCAGCAAGCCGTGGCGCAATTGTTGCCAGCAAATGAAAAACTTCAGTCTAATTTTGGGCTTCAGAACTTGGCCTCCGCATTAAGAATTCCCGCCAGTGAGGAGGCCTTGGATCTGTCTTCGGCTATCTTTGAGCGAGGAATGAAGTTTTTCAATTCAAGAAATTATGAAAAGGCAGTCCAGCAATTTCATGAATTGATTGAAAGGTACCCACTTTCAAAACATGAAGTCGAGGCGCGATTTTTTTCTGCGGAGAGTCACTTTCTAAAGAAAGATTATAAAAACTGTCTGGAAGAAATAGATATTATGGTTGCTCAGTATCCTGATAACGATTTGACGGGATTTATTTTGTTAAGAATGGGTCAAATTAGCGAGCAGAATAATCAGCCCGATGAAGCTAAAGAAATTTATAAAGCCGCCTGGCAAAGTTTTAAAAATGAAAAGATTAAAAAGCAAGCCTACGAACTCCTTCAGGGTGTGCAGTGAATTTAAATAAATTATTGCGTCTAGCACTTTTTTTAGTTTCATTCCAAATGGAAGTGAGAGTTCGCGCCTCAGGAAGTTTGCTGCAGCAGCCCGACAATTGCGCTAAAGGCCAAAGTGGTGTTTGTGCTGTGCAGGTTGCTGGATCACCCTTTCATTTAATAAAGGAAAACTTGCGTCTGCATGCTCCAGAGGGCTCAACTCTAATGAGACTCGATTCAGGGAGCTGGCGATTGATTGAAGGCACACTTTGGGTTGAAAAGGCTTCCAGTGTAGAATTTGAGACACCTTATGCTACAGTTCAAGCTCCTGCGGGCCAGTTCTGGCTTATACAAAAAGATAAGAAGTTGGTGATTAGAAATATTGATGCCGATATATCTGTAATGCTGGCTGATGGGAAGAGGTTAGAGGTCCCAGCAGGATTTGAGTTTTGGGTGTCAGGGATTAATTCCAAAGGTCAAAATGAATTTGGGATGATTCAGCCCATCGTGCTGAAACAGCATTTGCAGCTCTGGGGAAGTTTATATTTAGGTGGCAGAAGAAAATTTTCAGATGAAGTGAAAACATTATATAAATCCTGGGGTGATTTGGTTGAAAAAAGCAACCATATTTACCGGCAGGAGCGCGATCGAAAGGTTGCAAATGCAACTCTTGCAAATAATAAAAAGATTGAAGTAAAAAATGCTGAAGTCGAGCGCCGTCAGCGGGAACAAAAGATTTTTTACCAAAGGACCTTTGAGAGATAGGTCTTTCGCAGGAGGACTTCTCTTCCTCATATGAGTTAAATCCTAGATATTGGTCGTGATTTTATATAATTAAGTGCGGAAGACTAATTCCGAATCCAGGTCTCATGCTAATCTGTGAGCTCGGAGGATAGGATGTCTTCTATTACGTCATCAGATCGAATGCGCGCAGAAGATAAATTGCGCCAAACGCGAGAAGAATATGAAGGCCGAGAGGTCGATGCAGCCAAGCGGCGTGCGGCTGAAGCTAAGCGGCAGCAAAGTCATCAAGTCGAAGAAATAAAAAACTTGGCAGAGGAATATGATCAACGACTCAACGAAGTGAAAGATCATAATCGTCAAGTCATGTCGGAGAAGGATTTATCTAACAATCAAAAAATTGATGAAGTGCGACAGGTGTTTCGCGACTCATTGCGAAACAAAATGGAGGAGTCCACTCGACAAAAGGAAGTCCAGAAAGCAACTTTTGACGGAGAACTAGGCAAACAAAAAGATATTAGCAAAATTCAAAGAGAAAATCAGGCCAGTCATTTTAAGGATGAATTAAAATCTTATGATGAGCGGTTTGCAAAAGACATTTTAGAAAATCGCAAGCAATCTAAACAAGACGTTCATGCTAATGTGCAAAAGCTCAACTCTTCCCACGCAAAAGAGCGAAATGCACTTGTTGCAAGTCACGAGGAAGAATTGCTAAATCAAAAACACAATGCATCAGAAATGCGCAAATCCTATGAGGGTTTAATCAAAGACAATCAAAGAAAGCAAGAAGGCGAAAAATCACGATGGTCGCAAAAATTGAGGGATACAATTACAAACGATGCAGATAGTTACGCTGAAGATCTGTCTGTTAAGCAAGAGCTTTTGGATAGCGAACGAAAGGTTATCCGAGAGAAATTCGATAAAGTCCTCAATAAAAAAACGCAAGAGATGGACGATGTCGGGCAGCAATTTAGAGATTCAGTGACCGGAAGGGTGAATTCTCAGATCGGTGCTCGTGATGCTAAGATTCAAAGCCTCACAAACCATTTAAAAAATGAAATGGCCAAAGGCGAAAGACTTCGTGGCGTTGAAAGAAAAGAAATCATCAATGACTACGAGAAGAGAATTGCTTTGATGAAAGATCAGCAGGAAGACGTGATGGTTCATCTCAAAGACGTCAATCAAGAGCGTGTAGAAAAAGTAAACGAAAAAAGTGAGGCAGTTTTACATCGAAATGATCGAACTCATAAGTCTCAGGTTCAGCAGGAAAAAACAAGCCGAAGGCAAGAGCGTGAACTGACTGGGCAGCAACATAAAGATCAAATTGAACAAGTAAGTAATTCAGCAGAATCTAGAGTTAAGAAAATTTTAGATCTAAGCCATAAGACTGGAAGAAATCTTGAAAAATATTATTCAGAGTCGATGGAGCAAATGAGCGAAAACTATAATGATCATGTAGATCGTCAAATAGAAAAATCTGTAATGGATCGCGTAGCCTTGAATAAAGTGATGACTGAGAAATTTAGGGGAATCGAAGGAAGTTTTAATACGAAGTTAGAGAATACAAAAAGTTCCTACGAAGATGCAATAGCCAAGCTAAAAGAAAATCAGCAAAAAGAGATAAAATCCATCGAAAGCAAGTACAATCAGCGTTTTGAAGAAAAAGGGAAGCTTTCGAAGCTGGAAAAAGAGACGATGGAAATAAGGTATGAATCAAAACTCGCTCAGCTCAACGAGTCACATCAAGATCAGCTTGATAGAATGAATAGACGTCATCAAGAAGATATGCAAAACTTGACAGCAAAGATGAGCACCTATTCTCGGAAGGCATAGAATCCATGTTAGCAGATCGAAGAGCAAAAATTGTAGCGACTATCGGACCCGCAACTCAAGATGAAGAAAATTTAAAAAAAGCGATTCAGGCAGGGATGAATGTCGCGCGCTTGAATTTTTCTCATGGAACTCATGAAAATCATCTCAAGGTGATCCATTCACTTCGGAAGCTTTCTCTTGAGTTGAAAGCTCCAGTTGCTATTTTGCAGGATCTTCAAGGCCCTAAGATTCGCGTTGGAAAATTTGAGGGTGGTTCGATTGTAATCACGCCTGGCGAAAAACTAGTGGTTACGACAGAGGCTGTCCTTGGTAAGGCAGGAATGATTCCCTCCGATTTTAAAGAATTGCCTTTGGCCTGTAGCATAGGAACTAAGATTCTTTTGGATGATGGCTTGATGGAGCTTAAAGTTCTTGCTGTTCGAGGTGCATTGCTTGACGTTGAAGTTATTTATGGCGGCATCTTAAAAGATCGTAAAGGAATGAATCTGCCAGGTGTTAATTTGCCAGTAGAATGTATGACTGAAAAAGATCTTATCGATCTTGAATTTGGAATTGTTAATAAAGTGGACTACATTGCTTTGAGCTTTGTGCGTCATGCTAGAGATATACGCAAATTGAGAGAGATTGTTGAGTCGAGAAACTCTTCCGCAAAAATTATAGCAAAAATTGAAATGATTGAAGCTATCGAAAATTTGGAAGAAATCTGTCGTTTGAGCGATGCTGTGATGGTGGCGCGTGGGGATTTGGCTGTCGAAGTTGGGCAGAGCCGATTGCCTGGTTTTCAAAAAAGAATCATATCCTTGTGCAATGAATTAGGTCGCCCTGTTATCACTGCCACGCAAATGTTAGACAGCATGGTTGAAAATCCACGTCCGACGAGAGCTGAGATCACAGATGTGGCCAATGCTGTTTTGGATGGCACGGATGCTTTAATGCTTTCCGCTGAATCAGCAAGCGGTAAATATCCTTTTAAATGTATTCGAACAATGCATGAAATAATATGTGAAGTTGAGCGCAATGAAGAAGAGTACTACAGGATCTCATTGGAGAATGAGTTTTTAAGTACTCCTGCTGCTATTGCAGCCAGTGCCTCACTGAGCGCCTTGAAGTTAAATGCCACTGCTATTTTGTGTCTAACGACGTCCGGTAAAACAGCCAGTATTATTTCTGGCTTTAGGCCCAAGGCACGAATTATATCAGTTACTCAGCATATTGAGGTTTTGAACTCAATGGAGCTTGCTTGGGGTATTCAAACTCATTTGATTAAGCCCTATCAGACAATGGAAGACATTCTGGTTCAGGCTGATGAGCTTTTGGTGACTCATGGTCTAGCTAAGACGGGTGATCGAGTGATTTTGACTTTGGGTCAACCCATAGCTCAAGGCGCAAAGACCAACTGTATTTATGTACATACAGTGGGTGGGGAGTCTTACACAAAGCTATCAGATGATCAGTTGCCATTGCGTTGTCAGGTCGAAACTGAGATTAGATAAGAAGTTACCTTATCTCAGTTTCTTCTTAAGGTTGTTTATAAGAGTCCAGTTTCTAGCCATGGGCTCGACCTTTGCAATCTCAACCATAAGGTAAGTGCCTTTATCGTCCAGGATTCTCTCGCTAATGTACTCTTTAGTGGCGAGGGGATTCACGTCGTCTATCTTTAAGAGAAAGCCAAGATCTCTCATGGAGTCATTCTGAACATCTGTCAGGTTAACTTTATGAAGGCCTTTGCTGTTGGGCTCAGTTTTCTTTGCAAAATGAAGTAAACCATTGAGAATTTTAACTTCAGTGTCGGTCAGAGATTGTAGGCGCTTTTTTTCTAGTTCGAAGAGCCACTCATTGTACCAATCAACAAATTCAAAAAGTTCACTAGGTTTAGTATTTATTATTTTTTGTGAGCCATCACCACGGTCTTCTTGTATGAGGTAACCCAATTCAGTGAGTGCGGTCACAACCGATTGCATTTTATTCGTGGCCTCTTGAAATATTTGAATCGTGTAATTGCGAAGTATAACGGAGGAGACCCCGATAGCTCCATTGGCTTCTGGTTTGCCATATTTATTGCAAACTAAATTAAGGATTGAAATGTATTTGTTCACGATATGTGGAGGAAAGCGATCTTCTTCATTTTGAACAGTCTCAAGAATCTTTATTTTTTTATTGGCTTCACGAATATTTTCGTTGAGTTTTTTTATGATAGATTTTACCCAAACAGGTAATTGCTCAAGCTGCTTATTTAGGGATTCGTAGGGGAGAATCATCACTTCAGAATCCTTGAGGGCTTTAACGTTAGCACTTCTTGGTTTGCTGTCAAACAAGGCCATTTCACCAACCATAGAGCCAGCTTGGATATCTGCTAAAACGACTTCGCTGTTTCCTTTGGTCTTAGTTACGACAAATTCACCGGACTTAACGATGTACATAGCGTCGGGGGCATCGCCCTCTCTAAAAAGATAAACATTTTTTGCAATTTTTTTTTCTTCGGCCACAGAGTTTTCCCCTCTAACGGTTGATAAGAGATTATTGCTGGAATTACTCACAGGTGCAACGAAGGTAGGGGTCGTCTAGATCAAGGTCTAAGATAAATACGAATTTTATGAATTGAGTGAGCGTTGGAGTTGGTTTTTGTAAATTGAATCTGAGGAACTGATTAACAAAAAAAAGTCCAATCTCTGGATGGGAATGAAAAATATTTACTGTCTGTCTCAAAATAGAGCTTTAATTTTTGCTGAAAAATTGATCTGCCTTGGGGAAAAATTTTTAAATTAAAAGAAATAGCTGAAATATTATATTAGAATTTCTTTGTGAGGCCTAATGAAAAAATCGAACCCTCTGTTCTTTGTGGTTGGGGCGATATTAATTCTAGTAGGGCACTTTCAAATCTTTACTAAGGACTTGAAAAGCTAAGCTCAATAGCGTGTTATTGCCTCTGATGATTTGGGTTCCATACATTATCGCAGCTACACTTTTGCGACTTATTTTAACTGTTTGTGAATTTTTAAAATCTATATTTTTTTTAATTTTTTTTAAAGTCAAGAGAGCCATGCCTATCGCCCAGAGACAAAAATTTCTTATCCCCTTTTCTTGAGCTGGAATCAATTGTGTGTACTTGAGAGCATTATCTAAATGCCCTTGAGTTATTTGGATTAATTGCTCCAAGCCTTTTTTAAAAGTTTCATCACTGGTCTTTTGATTCAATAGCTGAAGGTTAAATCCTGTCTGAGTGAAAATATCTTGAGGCAACCAGCAAACTCCACGACCTGCGTCCTCCCAGATGTCTTTCAGAATATTGGTCATCTGCAGGCCTTGTCCAAAGGAAGCAGAAAGTGACATCAGCTCTTGGCTGTGAAGGTCAATCTGGGTTGAATAATGGCAAAATATTTGTGTGAGCATTTCGCCCACACAGCCAGCGACGCAATAGCAATATTTATTCAAATCCACAAGGGTTGGAAGGCCATGCTTCAGTTCCTGAGATTGAAAACTGGCCATGCCTTCGGTCATCGTTTCGACACAGGTAAAAATTGCCTCCATCTGCTTCAAGTCCAGTTTGTGTGTGATTTGAACAACTCGAGGTAAAAAATGAATTAAAACATGCTCAGCACGAATCGTTTGCTCGGACAGCAAGGGGGTAAGTTCCAATGAAAAATCATCGGCCTTCTGGTTGTTTTTTACGACTTCAATAAAGCCAGTGCAAAAATATTTTTTTTGTTCAGGTGAGAGCGAAACTTCATCCTCGATCGTGTCAATGACTCGGCATAAAAGATAGGCGTTTGCCACGGCCAGGTTGATTTTTTCAGGCAGTTCAGGGATTGTTAGTGCAAAAGTTCTTGAGACCGCCGAAAGCAGTAGAATTTGAAAATCTTCATCGGAGGAGCTCTTGAGCTGTTCAATGTCGAGGTGGTTTTTTTTGTTTTCTATCTTATTTTTTTTAATAGAGACCTACAAAGCAAATGAGAGTTAATATAAATACATTTCAGGCGTCCAAACAAAGAATATATTTAGAGAATTCAGCTCTTGCCAACTCTATAAATATCTTTCTTTCTTATTAATTAAGGTGCGTCACAAATTAGGATTCAGTATCTCCCTTGACCACAGTGGCAGGTTGGTCAATTATGGGGGGCATTAATTAGCTTGTACCCAAGTTGAGTGTCCTTTTGTTCGGGTATGTTTTGGCAAACACTGTGACGTTCTGAGTGAGGCTCTTATGCTTTTTTTGATCCTATTGAATTTTATTTTTTCCATTAATGTTAAAGTTGCGACAGCCGCAGATGCTTTCTATCGAATAAAAATTCCCGTAAGTTCTTTATCTTGCGAAGAAGAGGCTGTTCTCATCGGTCAACGGTATGCGCAATTGGCAAAAAAATCGGCCATCAAGGTGAATTGCTCTGGAACATCAAAAATTATCAACGAGAAAAAAGAATATCCGCTCTATGTTTTGGATATGATCTATCCAGACCCTACCGTCAGCGATCGCGAGCAGATTCAAACCTTTTATTACGGCGTTTCTAGTTTTGAGAATGAAATGAGCAACAGAGAAGGTCTATACGCGACTATGGGTGATTGCTTGAAGGAATTGTCAGCAAGAACCAAAGAGTTTCAAGAACACTCAAAATATCCTATCCTGGCGTCAACCTGTGAAAAGGCGACTTCAATAATATTTCCAACCTATGTGACCCGAATTGACACTGTTGGAAAACCAAAAATTAGCCTCTTTTCAACCAGAGATATGGCTTTTCAGTTTAAAGAACCCTTTTTCAAAACTTCTGTTGAAAAAATCATCGAGATGAATAACGGACACATCGTGGCCCGGTCCTCTGAGTTTATTCTTTATTTTGCCGAGATTGCGGTGGAACCCCAAAGTCATCGGTTTGGCACTATGAATGAAGCCGCGTGCACAGATCAGATTCCTGAAATGAAAAAGATTTTGGATGTCTTTGGAAAAAAAGATGCAGTTTTTGGATGCAATCATTTTTTTGTCGAAGGCAAAGGAATTGCGATCCTTCAATCTGTTTGGAATCATTTTTTGATGATTTATGATTCTTATGACCCTTATACTTATTCAGACTACAATGAGTGCAACCGTGATAAATCAAGAGTGATTGATCAGCATAAAAGTCAGGGGCATAGAGTTATAAGTGCAATCTGTCGTTTTGAGAATGAGCTGGCTGGTAATTTGAACGAGCCCTACCAGATGTCAGTTTATTTGTATCCTTTTGGTGGCTAGGAAAAAACATCACAGGCAATTTCTTTTGCGCGTTCATCTCAAAAAAAGACCCTCTATTAAAGGAGGGTCTTTTTTCATATTTGCGACCATGAGAGAATCAGCTTTTAATTTTCGAGCTTAAAATTTCATCGGTCGGCAGTTTGGAGAAATTGTCATTTTTCCTTCCGTTGCAGCCTTTACTTTTTCTGGGGTCAAATCTGGTGCATGCTCAACAAGTAAAAATCCTTCAGATGTAATTTCAATCACACCGAAGTCGCTGACTATTTTCTTGATGCATTTTATTCCCGTCAGAGGAAGCGTGCAGCGAGTTCGCAGTTTTGATTTACCATCTTTGTCAGTGTGTTGCATCGCAACGATCACGTTGCGAGCTCCAGCGACCAGGTCCATAGCGCCACCCATACCTTTGACCATCTTGCCTGGAACCATCCAGTTTGCGATGGAGCCCTGTTCGTCCACTTCCATGGCGCCCAGGACGGTGAGGTCCACGTGCCCACCGCGAATCATCGCAAAACTTTCAGCACTGGAAAAAAAACTGGCTCCTGGCGCGGCCGTGATAGTTTGCTTGCCCGCATTGATCAGATCAGCATCCACTTCAGATTCTCTGGGAAAAGGACCCATTCCTAAAAGGCCATTCTCGCTCTGTAACATAATATTTTTTTCAATGGGAATATAATTGGCAACCAGAGTTGGGATGCCGATTCCTAAGTTCACGCAAAAACCGCTTTCAACTTCTTGAGCAATTCTTTGCGCAATTTGTTCTCTTGTTAATGGCATGATTTACCCCTTGCTTACGGTTTTTTGTTCGATGCGATTTTGATAATTAACGCCTTTGAATATGCGTTGAACATAGACTCCGGGCGTATGAATATGGTCTGGATCTAATTGACCAACTTCAACGAGCTCTTCGACTTCGGCAATGGTGATTTTGCCTGCCATGGCTGCCATGGGGTTAAAATTGCGCGCTGTTTTGCGGTAAATGAGGTTTCCAAATTTATCGCCTTTCCAGGCTTTGACAAAAGCGAAGTCACCGCGAATGCCGCGCTCAAGAATGTAATCCCTCCCATCAAAATTTTTGACTTCTTTTCCCTCTGCAACCAGGGTCCCAACTCCAGTCGGAGTATAAAATCCCGGGATGCCAGCGCCACCGGCTCGAATCCGCTCGGCAATCGTGCCTTGAGGGCAAAATTCAACTTCAAGCTCTCCGCTCATGTAGAGTTTTTCAAAAAGTGCATTTTCACCAACGTAAGATGAAATCATCTTTTTAATTTGACGCTTTTGCAGTAAAATTCCTAAGCCAAAGTCATCCACTCCAGCATTATTTGAAACACAGGTCAGATTTTTTACACCCATCTCACTCAACATGGTGATTGAATTTTCTGGAATTCCACAAAGGCCAAAGCCACCAAGAATTAAAGTCATTCCGTCTTGAACTCCTTTTAGAGCTAAAGCCGCGTTGTCATAAACCTTAGAGCTCATTAGATTTTCTCCACGATAATTGCGACGGCTTCGCCGCCACCAATGCAGAGAGTTGCTAAACCATAGCGTTTATTATGAGTGTGCAGAGCGTATATTAAAGTGGTTAGGATTCTTGCGCCGGAGGCTCCGATAGGGTGACCAATGGCAACCGCGCCACCATGTACATTGACCTTAGCGGCGGGAATCTCTAATTCCTTCATCGCTATTTGAGTCACAACGGCGAAGGCCTCATTGATTTCCCAAAGGTCGATATCGGCCACATTGAGTCCAGCTTTAGCGAGAGCTTTTTTGATGGCTCCCACCGGGGCCGTCGTAAAGTATTTTGGGTCATGGGCAAAGGTGCCATGGGCAATGATTTTTACAAGAGGCTTGAGGCCTCTTTTTTCTGCTTCTTCAACAGACATCAATAAGTGAGCCGCAGCTCCATCATTTATTTTAGAGGCATTGGCGGCAGTTATAGTTCCCGCTTTATCAAAGGCTGGTTTTAAGCTTGGAATTTTATCAAAATTTGAATTGAAGGGCTCTTCATCTTTATCAATTGTCACAGCGCCTTTGCGACCTTCAACAGCAACGGAGGCAATTTCATTTTTAAAATAGCCGAGCTCCCAAGCTTTTTGTGCTTTTTTGTAAGACTCGATGGCGAAGGAATCTTGCTCTTCGCGTGTAAAATGATGCTCTTTGACGCAGATTTCTGCGGCAGTTCCCATGTGAAAGTTATTGTAAGGATCCCAAAGTCCGTCCTTCACCATAGAGTCGGTCATTTGAGTCGAACCCATGCGGAATCCAGCTCGAGAGTTCTCGAGCAAATGGGGTGCTAGTGTCATGTTTTCTTGACCACCAGCAATGGCTATCTTGGTGTTTCCAAGAGCGATATTATCAGCGGCCAGCATAACGGCTTTAAGCCCAGAGCCGCAAACCTTATTGATCGTTAAGCACGGAGTGCTGTTGCTCAATCCTGCAAGCAGGGCCGCTTGTCTCGCCGGAGCTTGACCTACGCCCGCAGTCAGGACTTCGCCCATGATGACCTCGTCAATGTCATTTTCTGAAACTTGTGCACGCAAGAGGGCCTCTTTAATGGCCACGGCGCCAAGTTTTGGAGCAGGGACGGAGCTAAATCCACCCTGAAAAGAGGCCACTGGAGTTCGGCAGCTGCTTACAATAACGACGGATTGAGTAGTATTTTTCATAAATCACCTCTATTTTATTTAAATTAAATTCTAACAAACATTAAACGTCTAAAAATTGCGCTTAAATGTTGTATTGAAAACCATAAAAAGATTTACTTAATTGGGATCTGAGTCAAGTCATACGCCATCAGGAGACAACACATGTCAGCGTTCACAATGGTTCTTGCTTCTTTGAGTTTGCCAAGATTGCTTCAATTAATGATCGTTCCTGCCAGCGCTGGAACTTTTGCGACACCCGTTCAAGAAGGGGATCGTCTCTTGATTAAAGGCGTCGAAGCGCAAGTGCAGTTGATCTCCAGCCCCGGCGCTCGCACATTGAAAATCACTGGGATAGAAGGAACTCCCGCGGAAGGGCAGTTCGTGTTGACCAAAAAGGACAATGTGATTGAAATTCAAATGAACGAATTTGAAGGAAAAAAAGAGTGGATGGCTGCCATCTTAAAAAATAGCGGTCCCGCCAAAAAAATTGAAATCACGAGCTTAGCTATCCCAGCGGAAATTCACCTGCAAAATGGTGCTGTTGTTGCTCAAAAATGGAGCAAAGATTTGAAAGTTGCTTTGTCGCGAGGGCGATTTTCCTCGACAGGTGGCGCTGGAGGGCTCTTTGTTTTTATTCAAAAAGGCGATGTGAACATTCAAGATCATATTGGTAAGATTCATTTGGATTCCTACACGGGGATTTCAAGCCTTAAAAATATTCAGGGAGATATTGAGGCCAGCCTGTTCGCCGGTCCTTTGAATGTCGAGAAGGCCCAAGGTTTTTGCTCAGTGAATAGCCGCAGTGGGCCAGTCAAAATCATCCAAAGTGGGGGCGCGCTTGCTTTCGAAAATGGAAAAGGGGCCTTGAACATTCAGGAATTTCTTGGACGGATCGATGGTCAAAATCAGGAAGGCAGCGTGAATATACAGTTGGCTTTGGATACAGAGTTGGATGTGAAATCAAAAGCTGGTCGCATTCAAATTCAGACTTCGCCGGGTTCGGGGTCGAGCGTCAATTTGTCAAATTTAGATGGTGATATTTTTGTACCCAGTGAACTCCGTGTAAACAAGCAAAGTTCAGAAAAAAATGTCAAAGGCCGCCTCAGAGGTGAGGCTCAACGTGGAACTATTACTGTAAGCAGTCAAGAGGGTGTCATTCTTGTAAAGTAAATAATGAGTTGACACTGTATCTTAAATGATTCACAGCTTGTAAGTTGTCTCTTAATAGCAGCTAGGTAGAATTATGGCAAAAATCGTAAAAAAGAAATCCGCAGCAAAGCCTGTCGTTAAAACTTCAAGGAAATCTGCAGATAAAAATGCAAAGAAGTCTCCCTTCAAGGCGGCAGCTAAACCTGCTCCTGTTAAGAAGGCAGCTTCAAAGACTATAGTTAAGACTAAGGCTGAAAAGGCCACTCCTCTGAAGGTCATGAAAAAACCTGACATTAAGAAGAAAGTTGTATCCAAGCCTGAGGTCAAAGTCAGCAAACCCTTGGTTCAAAAAACTTCTAAGCCAGTCAGTGTCGAGCCCATCAAAGAGCAGTCTGTAAAAAAGGCCCCTGAAAAGGTCGTTGCAGCTCCGGTTTTGTTGGAAGACAAATCAGCCCTTAAAAAAGATGCAAAACCAATAAAGAAAATTAAAGGCAAAGTGAAAGAAAAAGAAAAGGACGAAACAGACCTTGAAGATTCTTTTATTGCTGATGAAGAAGATATGATGGGCGATGAAATCGGCGAGTATGAGGAAGAACTCAAGGCTGTCGAGGAAGCTGATGAAGATATCGAAGTCATTGAAGAGTGGACATCAGAAGAAAAAAATAAGGCTGATGAAGAGATCGTTCTGACTGATGCTGAAGGGCGACGCTACTGCAGAGCTCGGGATTGCGATCAAATTGCGATTGTTGATATTTACTGCCGATTCCATTATCTGATGTTTTGGAAAAAAATTCAGGTTCGGAAGAAAATTCTCGTGGATGGAAAGCTGGAACGCTATGTTGAAGAGTTGACAGCTCGGTATCCAGATAAGTTCTTGGAGATGATTCGCCGTGATTTGCGCACTGAAAAGGACTTTTTGTCTGCAATTCAGGAGCTTGAAATCGATGAATCTGCAAATGAGAACGACTTCGAAGAGGATAATAGTGCATTTATTGAAGAAGTTCGTGGTGTTGGAGAAAGCACTGGTTCTGTCGATGAGGATGAATATTAATTCGCTGGCATTGTAGATTATTATAAATAAAAGTAAGTTTTTAAAAAAGCCTGCGTTAAATTTGCAGGCTTTTTTTTACCGTTGAAAAAAGGAAAAGGCCCTGATACCTGTAAGCCCAGTTATCAAATATATATCGGAGATAAGGTCCGAAGTTTCTACCCGTCGCCATAAATGACGGACTATTTGGAGAAAAAAATGAATCAGAACTTGAAGCGAATCACGTCTTTAATCCTTGTTTCCTTAGTATCTTTTAGCGCCTTCTTGGCTCAGGCAAATGATGCCTTTCCTAAGGGGCCCGATGCAACTCTAACTCCAGGGGTTTTGTGCTCAACTCCGGACGCACTTCGATATCCTGAGCAAATCAAATATTGCAATCGCAATGTAAGCACTGATTTGAAAAAAGATATTTTCGTGGCCTATGATCAATTGGGCTTCCGAACACGATCTATGAATCGTATGTCTTTCAAAATTGATCATTACATTCCATTGTGCATGGGTGGATCAAATGATTTTAAAAATCTTTGGCCACAACATGAGAGCGTTTATAAAATCACAGATCCTCTCGAACCACTTCTTTGTCTGAAAATGAGCGAAGGGAAACTCCTTCAAAAAACAGCTGTTGAGTTGATCATGCAAGGTAAAGCCCATCTTGATCAAGTGCCAGCGATTATTGCTAAGGTTGAGTCGCTTTAATCTTTAAAGTTTGAACTTAATTAAATTTAAAAAAAGGATGCTTCAAGAAGCATCCTTTTTTTTATTTGATTTATATGCCTGGTCATTGAAGTTTCTTTAAGGGTTTTAGATCAGGTCTCTTGTTTGGATTTTATTACAGCTGCTCTCGGTATGACATCATCTGGCCGCTCAGGATGGCCAGACGGCCGAATAACCCCAGAGCAGCTGAATAAAATCAGAATAACAAATGGCGGTATGTTTTAAACAAATCCCTACTGAAGCCGACGTTTTTTATTTCCACCAAACATTCTAGGTTCATTGGAATCAGAATTGTCATCTTCGTCATCAAGGTCAGACTCTTCGCTCTCTTCATCCTCCTCCTCATCTCGAGGAGGAGACAGCTCTTCGCTGTGTTCAGCATAAGCAAGCGCATCATCAGCAGCTTCATCTTCTTCGTTGAGAAGGCCTTCAGAGTGAAGTCCCAAGAGCTTGTTGGCCTCAGCCTCTAGGTTTGCGTTTGCTGAAGAGAATCTGAGGTATACTTTTTTGCCCTGGAAGGTAAAATCCTTCCAGGAGTAAGGGAAGTCCACGTCACCCTCTTGTTCAAAATACTCCATCATCATGCTTGCAGCGGCATCTACGCAGCTGTGAATGCGGGCGATAGCCTCTTCAGTTTCCTGGGAATAGTTGATTGAAACTTCAAAATTAGCATGCGCTAGGCGCCCTTTTTCGCAAAACTCAATGCGAAGCATAATTTCTTCGGGATAAATTCGACCCTCAACGAGCAATTCAGCAGTTGTTTCATCAAAATAGGACCCGAAGTTCTCTTTGAAAACCGCTTGTATTTGATCTGAGTAATCTTTAGGAAAGTTAGTCCACTTTTTAGAGGATTTTAGTCTTGGATTCATCTCTGAGGCCTTCCTCGAACTTTGACATTTTTAAGGCTTCTGTTTATAACTCATGATCTTTAAGGACACAAGAGGTAAAGTCGTGGTTGATCAAAGCTCACAGAATGAAGATCTAATGCAAGATTCAAATTTAAACGAACATCATCATTCTTCAGAGGACAGTTTTCAATCCCTCATTGAAGAAAATCTAGGTGCTGAGCCCGCAGAAAAGGTCAATCAGGATGTCGGCGCAGGCCGAGGTGTTTACATTTCAACTTACGGCTGTCAGATGAATGTGAACGATTCTGAAAGAATGTACTCTCTCTTGGAGATGCAGAATTTTGTACCAGTGCAGACGCCAGAAGAAGCGGATTTGATTTTGGTCAATTCTTGCAGCATTCGGGAAAAGGCTGTCCACAAGGTTTATTCTGAAGTGGGTACTTTTCGAAAACTGAAAGATAAAAAACCAGATCTAAAAATTGGTGTTGGTGGCTGCGTAGGTCAACAAGAGAAAGAAAATCTAATTAAAACTCAGCCCATGATTGATTTTGTTTTTGGCACGGATCAAATTGATAATCTTCCCCAGTTAGTGGCACAAATTTACACAGATAAAACAAAACGCATCAGCGCAAAGTTTGAACACAGAGCGCCTTATCATGTTGAAACCTTGGTTAGAAATCCTGGAGTGGCAACTTTCGTGAATATTGCTAAAGGCTGTGATAATTTTTGTACTTTTTGTGTTGTGCCTTACACTCGAGGCCGAGAAAAATCCCGTCCCTTGCAACATATTTTAGCTGACGTTCGAACCCTCATTCAGCGTGGTGTAAAAGAAGTGACACTGTTGGGTCAGAATGTGAATTCCTACAAAGACAGTGGGATTGATTTTGCTGATTTGATGGCTGCCGTCGCCACAGAAACAGATATTGAAAGAATTCGTTTTACTACTTCTCATCCTAAGGATTTCAATCAAAAATTAGCAGACACCATGGCTTTGCATAACACTAAAATTATGGAATATGTCCATTTGCCATGTCAAAGTGGGAGTTCTCGAGTTCTTGATCGAATGAATCGCAATTACACGCGGGAACATTATCTCGAAAAGATCGCAATGCTTAAAAAGAGCATTCCCAACTTGGTGCTTTCGACGGACATCATCGTAGGCTTTCCTGGGGAAACTGAGGAAGATTTTATGGAAACTGTCAATTTGGTTCATGAAGTTGGTTTTGAGACTATATTTGCATTTAAATACTCGCCTCGTCCATTCACCAAAGCGGCTAAGTTTGAAGATCAGATTGATGAGGCTGTCAAAACAGAGCGGTTGAATCGTTTATTTGATTCCCACGATGCGATGGCCTTTGAAATGGTGAAGTCTTACGAGGGGCAGATATTAAAAATACTGGTCGAAAAAGCTGATCGCGAATTTGGCAAAGTCCAAGGCCGAAGCACGAGCAATAAGCTGGTTCATTTCTTGGGTTCTCCGGATCTCATTGGAAAAACCGTAGATGTTAAGATAACGAAAGCGTTTCCCGCAGTATTCCGGGGAGAATTGGTTCAATAATGAAAGAAACTTTTGATTTTAAACATTTGCATGCTCAGATCGTTTTTGCTGACGAGTCCTTTGAAGAAGAGATTTTCCATCAAGAAAATCTGGTGCAGTTGTTTCCTTACGGTCTCTCCTTGGCGACGGATGCAGCACGACCATTGCTTCTTTTAAAAGATGAAACCTATCAGTACACTTTGCCAGTAGCCATCAGTCCCATTGAAGCGGGTGTCGCAATGTCGCAAAATAATAAATCTAAGGTCATGTCCACGCCGCATCGATTTACAGAAAATCTGCTTCAGTCTTTGGATATGGAAATCAAGCAAGCCGTTTTTGTGGAGATTCGGGGTTCTCATCAATATTTGCGCCTTTATTTGAGTGGTCATAAAGAGATGAACTCGATCAAATTGAGGGCTGATGAAGTGATGTCCTTGTGTTTACATCTAAACGTGCCCCTTTTTGCGACAAAAGCTTACATTGGGCGATCTCGCGTGATGAACGCGGCGATGGAAGCCCGGGAGCAAAAGCAGGCGACACTGGGCTTTATTATGGATAAGCCAGGCTATTTAAATTAAGTGATTTTTTAAGAGGGTCTAAAGCATGAGTTCCTTGGTTACAATTCGTGGAATCACTCCGCAAATTGAGAAAAATGTGTTCATTGCTGATAATTCCCGAATTATTGGTGATGTTGTTGTTTCTGAAGGATCCTCCATTTGGTACAATGTCTGCATTCGTGGAGATGTGATGCCAATTCGTATTGGCAAAGAGGTCAACGTCCAGGATGGAACCGTGATTCATGGAACCTATAAAAAATTTGGAACAACCTTGCATGACCGAGTTACGATTGGTCACCTCGTGATGCTTCATGGCTGTGAAGTGGGTCGTGGTAGTCTGGTTGGAATGGGTAGTATTTTGATGGATGGAGTTCGAATCGGAGAGCATTGCCTCATTGGAGCGGGCACATTGATCACTGAGGGCACTGTCATTCCGCCACGAAGTCTAGTTGTGGGACGACCTGCAAAGATCAAAAGAGAGCTGACCGAGCAAGAGGTTGATCTGCTCGAGAAATCTGCAGACAACTATCTTCTCTATAAAACTTGGTACGAATAAAAAAATGATGTGAAAGAAGTTATCTTTCACTGCGCTAAAATTGTTTTTTTGAAAGACTTCTGGTTGATCTCTGAGCTGATTCCCCTCAGAATTAGAAAAAATCTTCCAGGAGTTATTTATTATGGAACGCAATATTCCTTACGCTCTGACATTTGACGATATTCTTCTTCTTCCACAGTACTCTGAAATAACTCCCACGGAAGTGATTCCAAGAACCTACTTCGCGCGGGATAAATATTTGAATATCCCTATCCTTTCTGCGGCCATGGACACCGTGACTGAGAATCGAACGGCGCGTGTGATAGCGCAATTTGGTGGTTTGGGAATTATCCATAAAAATCTCATCATAGAGCAACAAGCTCTGGAAGTTGAAAAGGTAAAAAAATATGAAAGTGGGATGATTATGGACCCGCTAACTCTGGGGCCAGATCATTTAGTGCAAGAAGCAGTAAATATTATGGAAAGGTTTTCAATCAGTGGCTTGCCAATCACTGTCGATGGAACTCTGGTTGGTATTTTGACTAATCGAGATTTACGATTTGAAGAAAACTTTAATCAACCCATTCGTAAACTTATGACTAAAGAAAATTTAGTCACTGCAAAAATGGGCACCACTCTAGAAGAAGCAAAAAAAATTCTTCAACAATATCGAATTGAAAAACTTCCAGTTGTCGATGATCACGGGAAGTTAAAGGGACTCATTACCATCAAAGATATTGAAAAAGCTAAAAATTATCCGCAAGCAACAAAAGATCAACACGGCCGATTGTTCGTTGGAGCTGCTGTTGGTGTTGGTGCTGATTCGAGAGATCGAGTTGAAGGTTTGGTGGCAGCCAAGGCCGATGTTATTTGTATTGATACAGCTCATGGTCATTCTAAAAATGTTCTTGAGATGGTTAAGTATGTAGCTCAAAAGCACAAAGACATTATTATTATTGCAGGAAATGTTGTGACTTCAGAGGGCACCCTTGCATTGATTGAAGCCGGCGCTGATGTTGTAAAAATAGGTGTTGGTCCTGGAAGCATCTGCACAACTCGTGTTGTTGCTGGCGTCGGGATGCCACAAATTTCAGCGGTTATGGAATGTTCAAAGGCTGCGAAAAATCTTGGGAAGACCATTATAGCCGATGGTGGAATTAAATTTTCTGGAGATATCACAAAAGCTCTGGCTCTTGGGGCAAATACCGTGATGATTGGAAATTTATTGGCGGGGGCTGAAGAGTCTCCAGGGGAAACCATTCTATTTCAAGGTCGAAGCTATAAAGCCTATCGAGGAATGGGCAGCATTGGTGCCATGGCCAAAGGTTCTAAAGATCGCTATGGGCAAATGGATGTTGAAGACAATGATAAATTAGTCCCCGAAGGCATCGAGGGGAAAGTCGCTTACAAGGGCTCTGCAGGTGGAATTATTCATCAACTCGTGGGTGGCCTTAAATCAGGGATGGGCTATGTGGGTGCAAAAAATATTGATGATTTGCAGCTCAAAGCAAAGTTTGTTCAGATCAGTGCTCAAGGTCTGAGGGAGTCTCATGTTCATGATGTCAGCATCACTAAAGAGGCGCCAAATTACCGAGCTGAATAGTTGAAATAAAAAGTATTGCTGCAGAAAAATGTATTGATCGAGCTCATAGCATAAGCAAAGGAAAAATTTTAAGATGCGTGGTTTTATTATTTTAGATTTTGGTTCACAGTTCACTCAACTTATTGCTCGCCGATTGCGGGAGTTGGGTTTTTATTCTGAAATACATTCTTATAAATTTCCTACTGAAGAGATTATTAAAAGAAATCCCTATGGGATTATTCTTAGTGGTGGCCCAAATTCGGTTTATGAAGAGGGATCTCCGCAGCGGAATTTATCTGAACTTCTGACAATTTGTCCGATGTTTGCCGTCTGCTATGGCATGCAGCTTTTGACTCATTCTTTGGGTGGTAAAGTAACCAAAGCGCAGCATCGTGAGTATGGCCTGAACTATGTGACATGGACCACTCAGATTCACGGCGTTCCTTTAAAACAAAAAGTTTGGATGAGTCATGGGGATGTCGTCGAGGCTGCACCTGCTGGTTTTGAGATCATTGCAAATTCTGATGGTCATCATCCAGCAGCGATGAGGTCTGCAAATATTTTGGCTGTGCAATTTCATCCCGAGGTTGCGCACACGGATCATGGCTTGGACTTAATTCGATATTTTTCTCAGGATATGTGCAAGGCGCCGGCTGATTGGGATGCTCCACATATTAAAGACCATTTAATGCAAGAAGTGCGAAAGCAAGTGGGTCAAACAGATCATGTGATCGTGGGCTTGAGCGGTGGTGTGGATTCAACAGTGGTGGCAACATTGCTGACTCAGACTTTAGGTCATGAACGGGTTCATTGTGTGTTTGTGGACAATGGATTGCTGCGTAAAAATGAGTATGAAAATGTTTTGGAAAATTATAAAAAAATTGGTTTGAATGTGCGTGGGGTTGATGCCTCGCAAGAGTTTTTATCGGCCTTAAGCGGCAAGTCCGATCCAGAGGAAAAACGTAAAATCATCGGACGGGTTTTTATCGAAATTTTTGATAAAAGCTATGATAAATCCTTGCCGATTAAATGGCTGGCGCAGGGGACACTTTATCCTGATGTTATTGAAAGCGTGTCCTCAGTGGGTGGCAGTGTGACGATTAAATCCCATCATAATGTTGGCGGATTGCCAGAGAAAATGAAGCTGGGCTTGGTTGAGCCTGTTCGGGAGCTGTTCAAGGATGAAGTGCGAGCCTTGGGTGCTCAATTAGGGCTGCCTCATGAATTGCTATGGCGTCATCCATTCCCTGGGCCGGGTCTTGCCATTCGCATTATGGGCGAAATCAATGAAGAAAAACTGCGGATCTTAAAAGAATGCGACGATATTTATATTTCAGAACTTCGCCGCCATGGGTTGTACGAAAAAATATGGCAGGCTTTTTGTGTGTTATTGCCTGTGAAAACGGTGGGTGTTCAGGGGGACTCTAGAACCTATGATCATGTCTTGGCCTTGCGAGCAGTGACCTCGAGTGACGGGATGACTGCAGATTGGTATCCCTTTGAATTTCAATTTTTAAGAGATGTTTCCAATTTAATTACGAACAAAGTAAAAGGCGTTAATCGCATCGTTTATGATGTCACTAGCAAGCCCCCTGGAACAATTGAATGGGAATAAGTTAATTATGTCTTTTGTTCATCTTCATGTTCATTCTGAATACTCTCTGCTTGAAGCGGCCTGCCGAGTTAAAGCTATAGCTAAGAAGGCCGCAGCAATGCAGATGCCTGCTGTAGCCTTGACTGACAATGGGAATATGTTTGGGGCTGTTGAATTTTATTTTGCTTGTAAGGATAATAACGTCAAGCCTCTGATCGGCCTTGATTCATATCTCGCGCCTGGTTCCAGGCACGAAAAAAAGCAAGATCGAGATCAGATCGCTTCAGCTCCACGTCGCTTGGTTTTTTTAGCGCAAAATATTCAGGGCTATCAGAATCTCTGCAAGCTTTCTACAATTGGATATCAAGAGGGTTTTTATTGGAAACCTCGTATAGATTATGAAGTGATCAAAGAATATAATTCAGACTTGATCTGTTTAACAGGGGGACTTCGTGGAGAAGTCGTTGATACATTTTTACGCGAAGGACCTGAAGCGGCACTACTAAAGATTCGACATTTAAAAGAAATTTTTGATGACCGATTGTATTTGGAATTGTGTCGCACCGGGCTCGCTGAGTGGAATCAAATCAATCCTTTTCTGCTTGAGGCTTCAAAAATTGTTGGAGTTCCCGTTGTGGCCAGCAATGATGTTCATTATATGAATCAAGATGATCAAATTGCCCAAGAGGTGTTGATCTGTATTGGTACAAATAAAACGTTGAGTGATGAGTCCCGCTATCGCTTGGGGACTGATCAATTTTATTTTAAAAAACCGGAACAGATGCAAGAGCTTTTTGCAGACATTCCAGAGGCGTTGAGTAACACCCTGCAAATCGCTGAGCGTTGTGATGTGAAGTTTAAAATTAAGGATGAACAGGGAAAGCCCATCTATCATCTGCCCACCTTCCCAACAAGCAATGGGGCAACCCTAGCGGAGGAGATAGCCGCCAACGCTGAAGCAGGCTTGATTGAACGCTTTGCCGAAGCGAGTCTGCGCAACGAAGAAATTTCAGAGGAAAAAAAGCCACAATATTTTGATCGGCTCAAATTTGAGCTGGGTGTTATTGATCGAATGGGTTTTAATGGCTACTTTTTGATTGTCCAAGATTTTATTGGTTGGGCTAAAAAAAATGACATCCCGGTGGGCCCTGGTCGGGGATCTGGTGCGGGATCCCTGGTGGCTTATTCATTAAAAATCACGGACTTGGATCCGATACCTAATTTTTTACTTTTTGAGCGATTTTTAAATCCAGAGCGGATTTCGATGCCGGATTTTGATATCGATTTTTGTCAAGATCGACGACAGGAAGTGATCCGGTACGTGACCCAAAAATATGGGCAAGGATCCGTCTCTCAAATTATCACCTATGGCAAGTTGCAAACTCGAGCAGCACTGAAAGATGTCGGCAGGGTATTGGGAATGCTTTTTGCCGAGGTTGATGCTGTGACTAAGTTGATTCCCGATAAGCTGGGCGTAAGTCTCAAAGAATCCCTCGAAATGGAGCCCCGACTTGTAGAGATGATGGAGATGAATCCCACAGTTGCAACCTTGATGGAGCTTGCACAAAAAGTGGAGGGAATGGTTCGCAATGCCGGCATTCATGCGGCGGGTGTGATTATTGGTGATGGTGAGCTTGTTAAGCATGCACCCTTGTATCGAGGTGCTGAGGGCGAACAAGTTGTTCAGTATGATATGAAACATGCTGAGAAGATGGGATTGATTAAATTCGATTTCTTGGGTCTAAAAACTTTGACCCATATCAATATGGCTTTAAAATTGATTCGAAAAAATCGGGGAAAAACAATAATAACCCCACAAATTCCCATGAATGATCCGGCCACTTTTGAATTGATGTCACGCGGGGACACAGCGGGAGTTTTTCAGTTTGAGGGTGAAGGCATTTCCGATGCCACGCGAAGAATTAGACCCTCTTCGTTTGGTGATGTGACGGCAATTACTTCCTTGTATCGTCCGGGTCCCATGGCCAATATTCCAGATTTTACAGATCGAAAGCATGGCAAAGCGCCGGTTGAATATCTTTTAGAAGACACTCGCGAAGTGCTGTCAGAGACCTATGGAATTATGGTCTATCAAGAACAGGTTATGGGTATTGCCTCTAAGATCGCGGGTTATTCTTTGGGTGAAGCGGATATGCTTCGACGTGCAATGGGTAAGAAAATCAAAGAGGAGATGGATCAGCACCGAGAGCGCTTCATGAAAGGTGCGATCGAGAGGGGTCATAACAAAGAGCGATCGACCGAATTGTTTGATTTGATGTATAAGTTTGCGGACTATGGATTTAATAAGTCTCATGCTGCGGCTTATTCGGTCGTGACCTTACAGACGGCGTGGTTAAAGTGCCACTACCCAGCAGAGTTTTTTGCAGCACTGCTGTCAACGGAATTGTCTGATACAGATAAAATTGTCAAATACTCCAAAGATGCAGCCAAACGGGGTTTGACCGTAAAATCTCCACATATTAATTTTTCGGATTATCTTTTTGATGTTCATGGCGATGAGATTTATTTTGGTCTGGGTGCTATCAAGGGGGTTGGAAACAGTGCCGTTGATGCAATCACCGAAGCGCGCAGCCATCTGCCTGAAAAAAAATTCACCTCCATGGATGAGTTTTTTAATTCGATCGATCTAAGACGTGTAAATAAAAAAGTGATTGAGTGTTTAATTAAAGCAGGTGCCTTTGATGGTTTCGGTGCTCACCGAGCCCAGATTATGGCTGGTTATCAGAAATTTTTAGATCGTGCCCAAGGCCTTCAGAAAGATCGCGAAGTCGGCCAATCCTCATTGTTTGATTTGGGACCATCGGCAGAAACAGTGGTGGTTCTAGAAAAAACAAAAAATTGGAGCCGAACTGCCGCCTTGGCTTATGAGAAAGAAGTGTTGGGTTTCTATTTAAGTGATCACCCCTTGAAGGGTTATGATTCCCTGTCAGATATGTGGATCACCTGCAAATTGGTGGACTTGCCCAAACAAATGCCACCACCGGGGTCTCCAGAAGCTGAGGCCTTAAAAGCTGCAAAAAAAGATTGGAAAAATCGCGAGGCGGGCAAGAAACGCGTGGTTGTTGCAGGCCTTATTTCTGATTTGCGAGAGTTGATCACCAAAAAAGGCACGCGCATGGCCTTCGCCCGGATAGAAGATTTGGGGATGTCCGTTGAATTGGTTATTTTTCCTGATGCCTATGCAAAAAATGAGGTGCAACTCAAAGATGAACGGCCTGTTTTAATAGCAGGTGCTCTTGAAGTCGAGGAAGGTGTGGCAAAAATCATGGTCGATTCGGTGTCTTTGATGGAAGACATTTTAAAAAAGACAAAACACATCGTTCTTAGGCTGGACCGGGTTCCCCTCGATGATTATGCCCGCTTAGAATCCATATTAATGGCTTTTCCAGGCACCACAGCAGTGAGTTTGGAAATTGAGGTGCCAGAGCTAGGTCGACGTGTGATGATAGAAGTTCCTGGTCTCAAGGGGATTAGTATGGAAAATGATTTCTTTGAGGGTATTCATTCAGTTTTTGGACGAACTGATTTTATTGAGTTGAGGAGTTAAGTGATGAATCAGGTCATGAAGAGAAAAAATAGTTTTTTTTGTATAGTCAGTTTGGTTTTTGCCTTGAATTGCATTTTTTCAGTGACATTATTGGCTCAGCCAGTAGATTTGCTTGAGAGGATTTATTCTGGGTCCTCAAAAGAAGCAACACCACAGGCTGCAAAAAATGACATTCAAAATCAAGCAGCTCAAAAAATATCTGAAGAATTGATTAAAGAATTTATTGGCGAAGATAGATTTATAAAAAATAAAAATCAGATACAAAACAAGATCATTAAGAACTCTGCACGATATTTGCCCTTCTCTAAGCCCTCCAATATTCTTCCGGAGGGCGAAGGCTATAAGATGTCTGTGACCCTGAGGGTTTCGGTGAAGGATTTAAAGCAAATGCTGCAGGATCAGTCCTTGCTCAGTGAGCATGACACCATCCCGGTGGTGCTTCCCATGATCACACTGATTGACAAAGTTCAAGGGCGCTCGTTTCAGTGGTGGATGCCGGCGGAAAAAAGTCGCCTGGTCTTTTTATTAAAGCAAGGTCGGGCCGTAGAAAGCTCTTTGCGAGCTTCTTTTCAGACTAAAAATTTTTATGTCCTAAAACCTATTGAAGCTGGGCTCGGCGTGAGTGTCCCTCGTGTTTTTCAAGCTGAAAAAAATGGTGGAGAGGATATGGAGTTTTTTGCACAATTCTTTAATGCCCCAGTCATCATTGATGGTCAGGTTGTTATAAGCAAAGAAGAAAAAGGTGGAGCCTACAGAATAGACCTGCGAATGACAGCAATCCAAGTGAGTAATTCGCGTCCCATTGCCGATGTCTCTAGGCATTTTACAACAGAAATGGGCACTTTGGAAATGGCTGTTGATAAAAAACTCAGAGAGGTTTTAGAGAGCACTTCGAGTGATTTAGCTTCTCAAGTCTTTGAAGTTTCTCAAAAGGGTTCTTTGGGAACTTCGGTGATTCGTTTGACCATCCAAGGGGCTCCAAGCTTGCCCTATTTAGAAACTTTGAAAGAAAAGATCCGTTCTCAAATCACCCAAGTAAAAAATATGAGAGAGCGCATTGTGGCAGCGGACTCTATGAGTTACGAAATTGACACTTCTGTTTCAATGCAAGAATTGGCACAAAAAATTGAGAGCTCTGATTTTAATGGCGTGAGGCTTTCAAAAATTTCTGCTGAACACGATGAAGTGGTTTTTAAACTAGTGAAGTAAGCAAAGAACCATAAAAGCATTTTGTTGAAATGCTTTTGACAGGAGTTTGAATTGAAATCTATTTGGTGTTTTCTTGTTATTTCTATAAGCCTAGGTTGTGCGACAATGGATCGGTCTCAACCGGGACTCAAACGCGATATTAGAGATGAAAATCAGATTGTTCGCAAGGACGACTATTCACCTCGCAAGCGTTTGATGGTCTTGCCTTTTTTAGATGTCTCAGAGAAGCGTCCTCAAGAGTTTCGCGATAAGGCAAGGGCTTCTTTTATTTATGATCTGAATCGCTCTGGTGAGGTTCTAGCTGTAGATAGCCATGATCTAAATATGGACCTTTCAAAGATGAAAGAGGGCGGCAAATACAAGCTGGCTGAAATTACAAAGGCAGCTCAGGCCCTAGGCTTTAATGCTGTTTTGGAAGCTAAGATCAATGATATTCAAATCAAAAGAAAAAGCGATAAAGTAGGGATTGTACGTCAATTGACAACAGTCTTTGAGGTTGTAGCCCAAGTTCGTGTCGTTATGACAAGAACGGGGCAAGAAGTTTTTAACACGATCAAGACAGTGACAGTCGAAGAACAAGGGGTTCGAGTTGCTGAACGAGTTGAAACCGATCGGTATTTGCAGAGCAATCCGCAGTTGATTGAAGTTATTTTAAAAGATACATTTTTTGATTTTACGCCGCAAGTTTTAGCCTCTCTAGAGAAAGTGTCTTGGGAAGGTCGAATAGCGGCAATCAATGGGGACCGAATTTATCTCAATGTGGGGAAGATCTCAGGGCTGCAGGTTGGTGATTTATTAAAAGTCTTGGATGATGGTGATGATATCTATGATCCCGAGAGCGGCAGCCATGTGGGTCGGGTCCCTGGAAGATTAAAGGGAACTCTTGAGCTGATCAGTTATTTTGGAACGGATGGTTCCATTGCTGTGATTCATTCGGGCTCTGGATTTAAAGAGAATGACAGAGTTGAAATTTATTAATTTTAGCATTCAAGTGCATTTTTTAGTGATGGCTTAAAAGTTAAATTTAAAGTTAAAGGATTTATCGTGAATAAGAAGGAACTTCTCAAGCATTTCTGGATTGCTTTATTCATTGGGTTTATTTTTCGAATGTTTTCAGCTCACTTTGTTTTTGGACCGCAAGCTTTAGATGATTACCTCAATCAATTGATTCCTTCCTTTAAATTTGCTGAGACGGGTGTTCATCTTTTACCCGCGTGGCGATCTCCCTTGATCGTTTGGATTTTATCCGCGGTCCTTCAATTGGTAAAATGGTTTGGGATTTTGAGTCCCATGGGACAAGTTCAAAGCGTCGGAGTCTTTCTTGGGATTCTATCCTTATCATCAATGATTGGATGTTACTATTTTTTTTCTGCCATTGATGAAATTGAAATTGGCAAAGTGGCTCTTTATTTTACCGCTCTTCATGGTCTGATGCCCTTTGTGTCGACTCGTATATTTTTAGAAAGCATATCCATGGGCCCATTGACCTTGGGTGTTGGACTGTTAATTTATTCCGTGTTTAAAGATAAACGCCATTTACTGATTGCAGGCTTTTGTTTAATTGGTTTTGCAACCCTGATTCGATTTCAAGTGGGTTTGATTTATGTTGCGGCCGTTGGGTGGATCTTTGTGTTTCATCGTAAATGGTGGAGAGAGGTGGTTTGGACGAGCCTGGCGATTGCCGCTGTGAATGCAGGAATAGACTTAGCAGATCACCGAGCCGCGTTTTCAACTTTGTTCGCTTATTTTATGGTCAACAAAGATGTCTCTAGCTATGGATCAGAGCCCTGGTATTCGACTTGGTTAGCATGGTTGGCTATTGGCCTATTTCCTTTCTCCGCTCCGTTGCTAAAAAAAGTTAAACACCTGGGTCAAAAGGGATTCCGAGAGGTTCTCTGTTTTGTTTTGTTCTTTGTCTTGGTGCACAGTTTGATTTCCCATAAAGAAGAGCGCTTTATGTATCCCGTATTTGGAATTTCAATTTGGCTGTGGGCCGCTTTATGGGTTTATTCAAAAGAAGAAAAATCTTTTAGGCGATTTGTCAGACCTGTGGTTATCACTTTGAATTCAATGATTTTGTGTGTGGGCTGTTTTGTAAACACCCAAGTCGGTGAGATTGGTGTGTTGGCTAAAGTGAGTCGCATTTCCTCTCATGTTTTGTATATTGATCGCGAGTCCTTGGTTGGGCAGGGAGAGATGTGGGAGTTTTTTGTGCGATCTGGAGCAAAGTTGATCAAGCAACCTGCTGCCGTTACGCCCGAGCAGATTTCTGATCTGATTCAAGCAAAAGAATACGAAGCTGTTGCGGTCATCACTTCGCAAAGCGATCTCTTGCAGGAACTTAAAACACTATATTCCGATCACAGTCATCCGGGCATTCAATGCACATCAATCAACGAGGAGTCTTCGTTGATTGATGCTTTGATCTATAAGATGAATCCACGAAGAAATGAGCGGCGCCGGCCCACTTGGTACACAATGTGTGCTGAGGCGGAATGGTTTAAGGTTCATCAAAATGAAATTGGTAAATTATAAAAAACTTGCCTTTCAGGATATTTTTGATCGAGCTGGCACACAGATTGCGGCTCCTATCCTCATCAGCAATTAAAGTGAACATTTTTTATTCCACTCAATTGGCTTATTTAGAATTTTAATTTTTCAAAAACTCCATCCATGAAGGGGTTTTTGAATTTTAGTCAAAGTGACTCAGATCGAAACATCCCTTCTCTATCGGATCCACTGGCCTCAGCGATTTAAAAAAATAAAATAAAATCGACTCAAAATGCATCAAACAGATGGTATTTAGTTGTGTCCGTATTAACTCATAAGTAGATGACACTGTATTTTTATGATCCATCATGCTGCCTTTCTTATGGTGTCTCTTCGTTGTATTTCGAAAAAATCTTTAAGTTTTTGCTCAAGTCCGGTCTTAAGTTCGAACGGATTTAATTTTGATTTTC
>CANFQX010000024.1 GCA_947449255.1 Pseudobdellovibrionaceae bacterium | reverse complement strand
GCCAATAAAGAAAAGCCTCTCACTGCAAATCACACCTTGTTGCAAGTGACTGTCGATCAAGAAACTTTGCAGCTTTTGCAAGAGGTTAAAAGTCTTTTGAGTCATGAAATCCCTGACGGGGACCTAGGCAAAATATTGAAAAAAATCTCTAGAGAGAGTCTTGAAATTTTAAAAAACAAAAAAGGGCGCAACACAGAAAATAAAATGAATATGATAAACCATCAACGCAAAACTACAGATTGCCAAGCTAAAGGGTCCGACCAGCAATGTTGCGGGGCAGATCTTCAACACTCAATCCAAGAATATAATTTCAGAAAGATGGATCCAAGAATTCACGAGGCTGATCATCAAACAAAGCACCGATCCTCGAAGTACTGCGAAATCAAAAAACCCTCTCGCTATATTCCGATCGAGACAAGACGTTTTGTTTTTCAAAAAGCGCAAGGCCGCTGTGAATTTATTGGCGCAGATGGAAAGCGCTGTGAAAGCCATTATCAGTTGGAAATTGATCATCAGTTGGCTTGGAGTCGGGGCGGTTCGCATGATAAAACCAACTTGAGATGTCTTTGTAGAGTTCACAATACTTTCCGTACAAAAGAAACCCACGGTTTTTGGTGGAGAGATCTTGATCGCTGATTGTTTGGATTTTCGCTGAAAGATTGGACTTCGCGGTGATTGATTGAATATCGCGCTGATCTGTCAATTTTCAGAGTTTGTCTGAAATTAGTCTGCAATTAGTCTGAGATTAGTCTGCAATTAGTCTGAGATTAGTCTGAGATTGGTCTGAGAATTATATTTCTGGGAATCGATAAGGGCGGAGTAAACATTATCCAATCAAAGCGCTGATTCTCACCTTGGAGAACTACATATTTTTCCAGAGATGGTGCCCGTTTATGCAATCGGGCGGATCCCAAACGTGCAATTCAGTGGATCCCGATCATGCAAATCGGGTGGATCCCACTTTTGCAACTTGATGGTGCCCGTTTCGTGCCATATCCCCATCCAGCAGCTTTAGAAGGTAACAACCTAAATGCGGCCAAATTCATAACTATCTATAATCATGAATGAATATCAAATTGAGACCATTTTTTACGCTGAACGAAGAGTTATAATTTATATCTTGTTAATACCTTCAGATACAGTTAAAATTAGATAAGAAACATAATTTTAGTTAGGTTTTATATCTATCTAAATTATATGCAAAGGTGTTTAAATGGATATAAATACTAAAAACTCTAAAACACTGGGTCCAAAATCTGCAAACTTTATTCTGTCTTTGTATGATGACGGCAAAACAATTTTCACCATTGATGAAGCTTCGAAATATTTAAAACTTGAAGGTCAAGGCTTGCAGAATTTTTTAAGCCCACTAATAAAAAAAGGAATTTTAAATCGGCTCATCACAGGACTTTATACGATAGTGCCTTTTGAGTTAGGCAACACGACGCAATTTATGGGCAATCCCTATGTTGTCGCTCGTGAAGTCGTCCGCTGGAAGCAAAAATCAAATCAACCCCAATATTTTATTTCACACGCGTCGGCGTTTGATTTGCATCAAATGGTGACTCAGCCACAAATGGATATTTACGCAACAACTATAAAACAAATTAAGGGAAGAATCAGTATTCAAGGGATGAGTTTTCATTTTGTCACAACCAAAAAGAAAGATTTCTTTGGCTTTAAAAAGCACTGGGTGAGTAAGTCCGAATCCATCCTAATTAGCGATTTAGAGCGAACGATTATTGATGGCCTTAAGCTTCCCGAATATTGCGGCGGCATGACTGAGGTGGCAAAAGGACTTTGGATTAAAAGAAAAGAATTGAGCGCAAAAAAACTAATCGAATACGCTGAAAAAATGAACAGCGGCGTTGTCTACAGAAGACTTGGATATCTGCTTGATTTGTATAAAATGGCCACGGAACAAGAACTTATAAGCCTTCAAAAAAAATTGACTGCATCCTACCAAATTCTTGACCCTACCCAAATTAACGAGGGCAAGTATTTAGCAAAATGGAAGCTGAGATTAAATATTTCAGAAGCAGAACTTCTGGCGATACTGAGGACATAAATGATAGAACAAAAGAAGATCTCTCAAATTTCAAATAAAACAAAACAAAGTGGCGGCAATAAGGTTCCGGAATCAATTATCGAGCGTGACTACTGTATTGCTTGGTTTCTATTTGGACTCGCACACCTCGATTTTAAAGACAAAATTATCTTTAAGGGTGGTACTGCGCTAAGACGATGTCACTTTCAAGACTACCGATTTTCTGAAGACCTAGATTTTTCATTAACTAAAGAATTTCCGCAAACCGTTATTTTGTCTGAATTTTCAAAGATATTTGCATGGGTCAAAGAAGAATCAGGGATTATGTTCGAGCACGTTCGGCAGGACCCTCAATCCGAAAATACCTATACATTTTATATTTCTTATATTGGGCCCCTACCGGGGACAGCAAAGGAAGTTAAAGTTGATGTGACTTTCAAAGAAAACATCATCACTCCAGTTGTTGAAAAAGAAATCATTAAAACTTATGAAGAGTACACAGACTTTTTAAGTGACGCTAAGATTTGGGTCTATTCGTTAGAGGAAGTAGCCATTGAAAAAACTTGCGCTCTTTTTTCAGCAAATAGAAATGAACCGAGAGATCTTTTTGATATGTATAGTTTAATCACAGAAAAGGGGCTGGATATTTCGAGTTTAAGCTCTGAGATTGAACAAAAAATGACATTCAAAGGAGCTTCGCTCCAACAACGCCAAGGCGAGTTTGATAAAAAAACACAAAGATTGAAAAAGACATGGGAAACCCGGCTCTCAAAACAAATGACATCACTTCCAGAGTATGACGAAGTTTTCCGTGAGGTAAGAAGAGCTTTTCGTAAAGCGGGATTTTTAGATCCCAAGTAGTATATCATTTCTCACAAGCTGGTTTCTTACCCCTTGCCGAAAAACTTTTTGCAACACTTCTAGAGAAAATCAATGAGCACCTGCCACAGGCTTCTGTGAAAGCTCTGCTCTGCTCGGGGCTTAGCCTCATCAATCAATTTCCGGCGCAATAAATTCAATCGAAGAATTCACTGTGGGATTTTCACTGGGCAAAAAATGAGGTTCAGGAATCCCCTTCTCCTGCAAAGTTTGAATAAATTCACTGAAGCCAAGAAGGCGTCATGACTTCGACGCCTTTAAAATTCAGGAATGGGCAAAATCTAGACTGAGGTCCGTTGCAGTACTGACGCCTTTAAAATAGGCGAGACAAATCAATGCCGCTTCTCGCCCTGCTGGCCTTGCTGGCCTTGAGGTTAAAATATCCCCAATTTTTTTAACTGCTATAATCATTTTTACTTTTTGCCTTCTCATTTCCAATTCCTATTTTTTTATAAGCTCAGATCAAAGATCGACCTCCGATCGGAGAAGCGTTGCGATATAAAATGTCTTTTTAAGAATTTTTAATTTGCGACAAAAAATGAAGGTTTTTTTTTAAAACAGTCCTTGCCCTAAATAGGGGTTTAAATACGCCCGCTCGGGATCAAATCTCAATTATAAAGAGCGTTTTCTTGAATTCAACCAAGGATCTCAAGAATGAATTTAAGACCGCCAGAATCCCCTCTTGGGGCGCTTCTTTTGTCTCTCAAATTCCGTGATATAACACTTTCACAGGTTAGACCAAAGCCAATCAAAGAGGCGAAGGATGAGGATGAATACGAATATGAACATGTCCATAAATACAAATACAAATACGAATATGAACATGTCCATAAATACAAATACGAATATGAATACGAACATGTCTATGAATATGAATACGAATACGAATACGAATATGAATATGAATACGAATACGAACATTTTAAGTTTCTCAAAGTCAGAAGCAGTCGAATTAAACAACCTCAAAAAACTCAGCGATGCGGCTCTGATTGAAGGATTTAAAAATCTTATTCTGCGTGAAAAACGCTTGGGCGATTTGATCTTGCTAAATTTGCAAGAAATGAATTCCAGAAGAATCTATGCGCAGCTTGGTTACGGAAGTCTTTTTGAATTTTTAGTTAAATATTTTCATCTCAGTGAATCCTCGGCCTATCAGCGCATCAACGCCATGAAGTTGATTCAATCTATTCCCGAAGCCAGAGCTGCACTTGTTTCGGGGGAAACTAACCTGTCCACCATGGCGGCCACTCAGGGCTTTATTCGCAAACTTGAATCAGAAAAAAAAGCAGTTTTAAGTTTTCAAGAGAAAAAAGACATTTTTGATACCGTCAAAGGCAAAACTCAAAAAGAGGCGCAAGCAGCTTTTGTCACTCTAAATCCTACGGCAGCACTTCCTGCCAATAAAGAAAAGCCTCTCACTGCAAATCACACCTTGTTGCAAGTGACTGTCGATCAAGAAACTTTGCAGCTTTTGCAAGAAGTTAAAAGTCTTTTGAGTCATGAGATCCCCGACGGGGACTTAAGCAAAATATTGAAAAAAATCTCTAAAGAGAGCGTAGAAATTTTAAAAAACAAAAAAGGCCGCAGCAAAGGATCGAAAATTCAAACAAAACACCGATCCTCGAAGCCCTGCGAAATCAAAAAACCCTCTCGCTATATTCCGATCGAGACAAGACGTCTTGTTTTTCAAAAAGCGCAAGGCCGCTGTGAATTTATTGGCTCAGATGGAAAGCGCTGTGAAAGTCATTATCAGTTGGAAATCGATCATAAGTTGGCTTGGAGTCAGGGCGGTTCCCATGATGAAGCCAACTTGAGCTGTCTTTGCAAAGTACACAATACTTTCCGTACAAAAGAAACCCACGGTTATTGGTGGAGAGATCTTGATCGCTGATTTTTTTGATTTTGCGCTGAAAGATTGGACATCGCGGTGATTGATTGAATATCGCGCTGATCTGTCAATTTTCAGATTGTGCCTGAAATTAGTCTGGGATTGGTCTGAGAATTATATTCCTGGTTATGGGTTGGATTGACAATAATGAAACCAGCAGCGAGTCCGGCAAGCTGCTTGCCGAGAAAAGCTATCAATTAGCAAAAGTTTTCTTACCCCTTGCCGAAAAACATTTTACAACACTTCAAGAGAAAATCAATGAGTGAAGCCAATTGGGGACTTTCTCAAGACAATCTCCAACTGATTGTAAATATATTAAAAAAATTTCTGACTGATAAATCAAAGTTTGAAGTTTATGTTTTTGGTTCACGGGCTAAAAACAAAAACAGAAAGTATTCAGACTTCGATCTTTGGATTGATTCTGTGCCAGAACTGAGCGCGAACGAAATTTCAAGTTTAAGGGAAGATTTTGAAAATTCAGAGCTCCCGATCAAAGTTGACGTCCTCACGAACCAAACCTGCCTGGCAGAGTATCGTGCTCGGATTGTCACCGAGCGGGTGTTTTGGTTTGGTGGTGGTTAGGGCTGAGGGTGATTAGCAGTGTCAGTGTCAATCCCCTCCCCAAGAATCACAAAGGAAAGTCCTTACCAACAACCGAAGCGATGAATTCTGGCTTTGCAATAGATTGGGCCTCAAAGCCGGTGGCGAGATGTATGAATTTAAAGCCACTGGCAGAGATCCTGGCTGCCACATCTTGACCTTGAATACCTTGGCCAAGATCAACATCCACATAGACGGGGCTCGACTTATCAATGACTGCTGCTGCTTGATTAAACTCGGCCTCGGAATTAAAACATAAGACGGACTTGTTATATTCCTTAGCGCCAAGATTCCAGACCATCAAAACCAAGGGATCATTATCAATAAGAACACCGTCATACCTCTGGGCTTTGAGGTCCACAGTTATGGGTACAATCGGGGCCATGCCCTTAGGAATCAGTTTGACACCGAGTTCAGCACAGCGTTTTTTAATCAGAGGCTCTTCATAACGACTTGAAACAAGAATCGCTGTTTGTGAAATATGATGTTCTTCAATAAGGTCGAGGCCATTTTTTTTCTGTCCAAGAAGTTCGTAATCCATCAAATAAATGGCCGACCTCATCAGCTCAGGATTTTTTTGGAGCCAATCAGCTAAACAAGCGCTGGATGTGCAAGTGACCAAACTCAATCGAGAGGAATTGATAAAACTATTTAACCGTTGCCGCCATACTTCGAGAACCGAATTGTCATCATCTACGGCGACGATGACTTGCCCTTCTGTCACTTTCAACTCTTGCACGAACCATTCAGGGGGCTGAGCTTTTGGCAATGACAAAGAAATGGTCACACCTTGCCCGCTCTTATTATTTTCAATTTCAAAAAGACCACCAAAACTTTCGATAGTTTTTTTGGCGTGATAGACCCCAAGCCCTGAACCTGATTGGGTGCCCTCTTTACCATGGCTGACGCCTCTTTGACCCAATTGATCCAAAATGTGTTGTGGAATGCCTTTGCCATTGTCTTTTATTTTCAAAATCACGCTGTTGGCATCAGCAGTTAAAAACACATCAATGCACCCGCCCCGCAAGGTATCAAAGGCCTCTATGGAATTGTTGATGGTGTTTGACAAGACTCGCTTTAATTCGGTGGGATTTATTTTGGCAAAGAGGCCATAGCTTTCTTCAAGATAAGCCTGAATGTTTACACTTGAATTTTCTCGAATCTGAATGCGTTTTTCTGAAATCACAGAATCCACAAGGGCTGCCAGCAAAGTTGTCTCTAGATTGTCTTTTTTATCATCCAAGGTGGCTTCGGTGCTGTGGGGTTTACTTTTTTCGAGCAAACTATTGGCAATGTCGGTGATCCTGTTGATCGCATTACGCACCAAGATTCTTTTCTCCTCTGACAGTTCAGATATATGCGCCATCAGTAAATTCAATGCCGAGAGTGGGCTTCGAATATCGTGGCTCACTTGGGAAGCCACCTAGGCCATAATGTTTGCCCGTTCAAGTTCGATTTTTAACTGCTCCGATTTTTTCTGCATTGCTTGAATATGCTGTGCAATGCCTAGAGAAAAAATACTAATTTCTAAAAGTGAACCCAGCAGAATGCCATTTTCAGTCAAAAAAGTGGGACGAAGTATTCCCGCGTCCTTTAATCCATAAAGACTAGCGCCGATGATATAAAAGACGACTGCTGCCAGATAATACTTAGCAAATTTATTCCCTTTTTTCAGAGCAACAATCCCAGGTGGTATAATAACCAAAGGCAGCAAAGAAGTCATAATTCCAGTGAATCGAATCAACCAAGCCCCATAAGCAAAAAGAGCCGAAACTGAAATCATGACAGAAACAGCAGAAAACACACTCATCATCAAAAAAAATCGTTTATGATTTTTTTTAAGATCAAGGGCCAAAACAGAGAAAACCGAAAGACTGCAAAACATCAGGCCAACAAAGAATATTGTGCTCACCTTATTCCATGCATAAAACTCAGGCCAAAGGTATCTATAAGAAATTCCGTGCAGGCCCATTTGGGCAAAGACCACACTCAAAATATAAAAAAGATAAGAGTGATAGAGCTGTCCTCTGATTGTCATAGCAAGAAACAATGTATATAAAAGAACCAAAAAAATGACGCCATAATAAAGACCATAGATCAGATATTTTGTCTGAGTCAGTTCATGGACCTTATTAACTGATAATATTTCAATGGGCAGCTGCATGGATCCGCTGGACTGAAAGCTCATGACAACAGTCACCGGCTTATTTTTTTCAAGTTTGATTGGGAACAGATAGTCAGTGTCTTTGACCGGGCGCTGGGCAAAAGGGACAAGTTTACCTGAACTCATCTTGGAGTTTAAATTTCCATTTTCATCATAAATCAATGCCCCAATATATTGCATCGATGGGTAAGCATATCTAATAAAAAAATCTGTAGTTTCAAATGTACTGTTTGGCGGTTTGTTTGAAGTGTTTTTTAGTGCAAAGACCATCCAAATTTTTGAATTTTTATAACCGTTGATTTCATTAAGTCCAATGCTTGGCAAATTTTGAATGGACCTAAGAATTTCAGTTAATGCGCCACCATCGTGGTCCTTTACTGCTTGGTTTGTATCCAAATATATTTTCGCATTTTCTAAAATCTGATGGCTGCTGATTTGATCATTTTGAATTTCAATTTGCGCGAATGAATTGGCTGCAAGCCCAAAAAGAATTAAGAAAAATAAAACGAATTGTTGAATCATGGGGTGACCTGACTTGTGTACTTCATATAGGGATCTAAAAATGAATCAAAAAAACCGACCTCAATATCGTAATGTTTATTTGTTTCGACCACGTCAACTCCTCGTTTTTATAAAACTCTGAAATATCCGTATTAAATATTAGCTACTTAGCTATGCGCGTCATTCTTATAGCCGTTTTTGGGTGATTTTTGTTAATTTGTTGTTTTGATTGTAGTTTTTACAAAGCAGCACCGCTTATTTTTTGCCGGTGCTATTGCGGGAATGATCACAGTGGATTCAGATTGGGCTGATAATGGCCTTGGCTGAAGCTAGTCCTTGTGGATGTCAAAAGTTATTCTGATGTTGATTATTGCCCTTACCCAGTACCCAATTCACGAAGGGATAGGCAAAAACCCCTCCACCCTCAAATTGCGCATACAAGATTGATGTGCGCATTCAGTGACTTTGCAGAATTGAAATTGGTCTTGATCCCTTGGGCCATCGATACGGCAATCGACAGCGATGCGGCTGAAACTGTGCTGGGTTTTATCATAGCAAAACCAATCGCCGATGCAGGTTGGACCGAACAGAAAATGAGTTCGAACCCCCACGGCGACAGAAATATGGCCAGGACTTGAATCATTGGACAAGGACATATCCCCCGTAGACACCAGGGCGATAAACTGGCGCAAACTGACGGAGTCGATCAGAGGGATCTTTTTTTCCATTAACAACTCAGGCAATTCCCACTCTTTAGAAAGTTTAGGATCGCACAAAACCAAAGGCTGATAGATTCCTTCAGCTTGGACTTTTAAAATAAATTTAAGCCATAAATCCTTGGGGTAAATTTTTAGAGAATAGGAAGCGCCCGGCAAAAAGATCATGCGCTTTTGTTCAGGTCGACCACCCGCTGTCAAAATGGTTTGATCCGCCAGGGATTTTGCAAAGCTCAACTCCTCGGCCAGCAAATCAATTCGCGTGGGCTCATGTTCCGAACTGACCGCATTCGTAATAACGTCCGCATCAATCCCAATGGCCTGCAAAACCCTATAATCACGGGTGATGGCATCCTCTAGCTGGCCATGGTGTGGAACTTTAAAAGTGGAAGCCCAGGGAACCTGATCCATGCCGTGATAATGAAGAGCTGTTTCTTTAGTACCCACCAGCCATGAAAATTTGCAAATTGTGCCTGACACATGAAAACCCAATAAGAGATCAAATTTTTCTTGGCGAAGGGAATAAAACTTTTTAATCAAAGCCCACTTAGAATCTGCGTCAACCAGATGCAACTTATTGATGCATTGACTGTGTAAAAGAATATCTTTATTCATCTTAGAGGTCAGCGCATGAATCTCGGCCTCGGGGTAGGCTTTCCTAAGCTTTGCCAGAGCCGAAGTCCAAATCACTGTATCGCCAATGGCGCGGGTTTTAATGACAAGGATTTTCTTCTGCTGAAATTTTGATTTTGTGCTATTTATATTATGGCTCATACTTTAGGAGATTATCATGATCTATGACTGTTTTGCATTCTTTAATGAAATGGATCTTTTGGAGATTCGCTTAAATACTCTAAATTCAGTCGTCGACCGATTTGTTCTGGTTGAGGCCACTCGAACTTTTCAGAAAAAAGAAAAGCCCTTGTTTTTCGAACAGAACAAAGAGCGTTTTGCTCCTTTTTTGCACAAAATAGAGCATATTATCGTGGATGAATATCCTGGCTTTTTCGCCAAGTGGCGCGTTCCCACCACTTGGGATTATGATGACCATCAAAAAGAGCAAATTAAATTAGGTCTAAAAAACTGCAAACCGGATGACATTATTATTATTTCAGATGTCGATGAAATTCCTCGCCCCGAGTTGCTGCAAAAATATGCTGCAACGCCCGGAATCAAGGTCTTTCAGCAGCGACTTTATTATTATTATCTCAATTGTTTTATCAAAAAATATCCAGAACCGATTGAGTTTTATAATGGTTATATGCCTTGGCAGGGCACTGTGATGTTGAATTATCGCGATCTAAAAACAGTGCAAAAAGCGCGTTTGACTCGCGGTGCACGAAAGAACTCTAAAAATGTGACAATTATTCCAGAAGCGGGCTGGCATTTTAGTTATTTAGGGGGCGTAAAAAAGGTCATTGAAAAAATTGAGGCTTACGCGCACACCGAACACAATCTTGAAGACTTTAAAGATCCTAAGCGCATTGAAGACATTATTCGCAAAGGTGGCAGTCTTTATGGGCAAGACTTGGATTCTGAATTTGTGAAGATTGATCAGGACTTCCCTCTTTATCTGCAGGAAAATTTTGAAAAGTATGGGGATTTGATTTTGTAGTCTGCAGAATATAAAATGTGCACTTTTGTATGCGGCGGGTTTATCCCTCCGCCCTATTTTCCAAATTGTGCTGAGGTTTATATTCTTTAACCAGCATCGCCAAAAGTGAAACCACTTCGTTTGTATTCCCTTGGGCACAGGCCGCGCGCATGGAGCTCAGAGAACTCATCAGGTGATTGAATTCTAAAGACTCTTCAGTTGCAGTCATGATTCGTGGATGTGATGTTTTAGAAACATTATCACCGATCAGCAGCTCTTCATAAAGTTTTTCACCCGGTCGCAGTCCGGTGAATTCAATCCCAATATCACCATCACCGGTTTCGACATCAACAACAGAAAGTCCACTCAGCGCAATCATCTTTCGCGCCAATTCCACAATTTTAACCGGCTCGCCCATATCGAGGACGAAAACATCCCCACCCTTACCCATGGCGCTGGCCTGTAAAACCAACTGCGCAGCCTCTGGTATTGTCATAAAGTACCGAGTCACATCGGGATGGGTCACAGTCAAAGGCCCCCCATGACGAATCTGTTCCTTAAATAAAGGCACAACAGAACCCGATGAACCCAGGACATTCCCAAACCGCACCATGCAGAATCTAGTTTGTGGATTTTGGTTCGGGCTTGGGTTATTTTCACTGCATGAATGCCCTTGCAAAATAAGTTCTGCCAGTCTTTTAGAGGCACCCATCACATTTGGTGGACGAACAGCCTTATCCGTTGAAATTAGAACAAAAGTTTGGACTTTTTTATTTATCGCGGCAGAGGCAGCTGCCAATGTTCCAAAAACATTATTCATTATTCCAGCAATAACATTGGATTCAACTAGCGGAACATGCTTGTAAGCGGCCGCATGATAAATGGTTTCAACACTGTGTTTTTCAAATAATTGCTCTAGGCTTTGTTGATTAAGGACATCACCTAGGGCTGGAATGATTTCAAAATTATGCCGATTGCCATAAATACGGTACAATTCCTGTTCAATTTTATAAAGTGAAAATTCATTTTGTTCCAGCAGGATCAATTTCTTTGGAAGGTTCGCAGCGATCTGCCGACACAGCTCTGAACCGATAGATCCACCTGCACCAGTGACCAAGACCACTTTATTTCGGATGCACGCGGTGATTAGACTCTCGACCGCGGGCACTGGATCGCGGCCTAATAAATCTTCGACTCCGACCTCACGAATATCTTCGACTCGGACCTTGCCATCGACCAGTTCGCCCATGCCGGGCAAGGTTTTTAAGACGAAGTTTTGATTTTCGAATTTCTGGATGATTTCGCGCTTGCGCGCTCGGCTGACTGAGGGCATTGCGATTAATAGTTGGTGGCAATCCTGGGCAATCATGACGTCGCTTGCATCCTCGGGCGAGTAAACCCGAATTCCTGCCACATTGGTCCCATGCTGATCTTTATCATCATCAAAAAAGGCAATAGGTCGAAACTCAGGACTCGACATCAATGCCAGAGCCGTTTGCAAGCCCGCTCTGCCAGCCCCATAAATGGCAACGGTCTGCCTGCGATCCATTTTTCGTTCAAGACTGAGCAGAATTCCACGGGCAATAAATCGACTTGAAGCAATATAGGCAATCGCAATGATCCAATAGATAACAATCGAAGACCGAGGAATTCCCGTGGCCCGGCCAAGCAGAATGACGGCGGTTAAAAGTAAAACGGAAAGGCTGACACCATAAAACACTGTTAAGATAATTCGATCATCCATGAAGCGGATGACCGCTCGATACAACCCCATTCTTATAAAAATTGGAACTGTGATGAAGGGCAGAACTGCAAAAACCCACCAATAGGATACAAAATTGGGGTCGTGGAATCCAAATCGCAGAAAAATGGCTGAATAGAAAGCCAGGGGCAGCAGAACTACGTCGCAGAGTAGCATTATTGAGATTTTAGTTTTACGAGGAAGGTAAGCTAATCTCTTATACATTTTGTGAAACCCTCTAATCTAGAAAACGAGTATTGCACAAGCCATTGTTATTCAGCAACAGACATTTTTCAGTTTAAAACCCTCATATTACCTGGGCACAACGAATAAAAGACAGACTTTAAAGATTATTTTTTTATCTTACAATTTGGCTAAGCCTTGTTAAAAAAATGGATATTATATAGACTTCTAAGAAAGATACAAGGGTCAGCAGACCTGGTCACTGTGCATGTCAACCAACACAGCGACTCCTGACGTTTAGAAGTTTGGAACTTATGATTAAAAGAATCTTTGACCTCATTTTAGGCCTGTTTGTATTTATTGTTTTCGGAATACCCATGCTAATCATTTTTTTGGCAGTTCGCTTGACCTCCAAAGGCCCGGCTCTGCATTGGTCCAAAAGAATTGGACAGTACAATCAGATTTTTTTGATGCCAAAATTCAGATCCATGCGAATCAATACGCCGCAAGTCGCAACCCATTTATTAACTTCACCAGCACAGCACTTGACCCCTATTGGGGCCTTTATTAGAAAAACAAGTTTAGATGAATTACCGCAATTATTTTCTGTTCTTGCTGGGGACATGAGCTTTGTGGGGCCGCGACCTGCGCTGTTTAATCAAGATGATTTAAAAGAATTGCGTACAAAAAAAGGAATTGAAAAATTAAAACCAGGCATCACTGGTTGGGCGCAAATTAATGGGCGGGATGAATTGCCGATACCTGTGAAGGTTGAATTTGACTGCTTCTATTTGCAAAACAGATCTTTTCTGCTTGATCTTAAAATCCTAACCCTTACTGCTCTAAAAGTCATTGTAAGGGATGGAATTCACCATTAGGGAATAATTTGAAAAAAAATATTTTACTTACAGGTTCTAGTGGATTTGTTGGCGGTAATTTTAAAAATCGGCACGCTGATGAGTTTAATTTTGAAACAGCAAGCTTACAGTTAACTGCGCCAGAAAATCTTTCCTATGAAGGTATCGATAGTATCGTACACTGCGCAGCTCTTGTGCATCAAATGAATGGGGCACCGGATGAGGCCTATGATTATGCTAATTTTCAGCTGACAAAAAAATTTGCTGACTGTGCAAAATTGACTGGTGTTGGCCACTTTGTATACATCAGTACAGCGCACGTTTATGGTGACTCGGGTCAACTTTATGATCATCACTCTTCTTTAAGCGAGAATTCAGTTTGCGCCCCTAAAGATGCCTATGGCAAAAGCAAGTTAAAAGCTGAAAAGTATTTAATTTCCATTCAATCACCAAACTTTATCGTTTCCATCATCAGACCACCAATGGTCTATGGTAAAGGCGCAAAAGGAAATATTATTTCACTGGCAAAACTCATAAAATATTTTCCTATTTTGCCTTTAAATTTTAATCTGAATAAAAGAAGCATTATTTTTGTAGGTAACCTTTGTCAGTATATTGCACTAATCATTCAAGGTAAGTCAGGTGGCATATTTCTGCCACAAGACCCTGCACCTGTTTCAATAAAGACATTGGTTGAAGAAATTGCATTCGTTATGAATAAGAGAATTTATTTGTTTGCTGTTCCAAGGCCGATTTTATATATATTTTTCAGAATCGTTCCTAAAATTTCATCTAGACTCTTTGGCACCCTCGCACTAGATAGTAAAAATACGAATCAGCTTCTAGAAATTAACTTAAAGTTTAATAGCCGACAAGGCTTGGAAGACCTACTGAACAATTAAAGCCTATATCATTTCCCATATCGGCAGAAGCTTTCATAAATACCATTTAAAATTAAATTGAAGGCTCAATCAACGGGTTGCTTTAATGACATTTTATTAAAATGGCCTGGCATTCCTACACTTGATAGACTAGAAAATTGGATTGGTGCAATCACATTTATCCAATTCAATGCGTTTTTTGTATATCGCAGCTCATGTCCAGCCGGCTATACCTTAATTTAAGATTGCTAAATATGAGGTGCATTTTTCAGATTTTTCAATGCCCACTCGAATAAAAAACAGCTTTGGTTGGTCTAAAGTGGAACATTATAATTACTATTTTTTACCTTTGACAAAACAAAGACAACTTTTTCATCACCATCAAAAAAAAATCAACTCTTGCTGTCCAGAGGCAGTGAAATTGCCCATCAAGGATATATCAATGCAGATTTAACATTATTTTACTTAAAAATATTCTTAAAAATCCAATAATACATGAATAATACTGGGACCAAATGTGGCTAATTAAAGAACTTCATACCAAAGACTAATATTGGCCATACTCATCTAAATCTGTGTCTCGTTTATAATCAATTGCTGATCGATAGGGAGTCAATTTATTTAGATCTACCGAACTACCAACAATTCCAGCTGATATATACTCTTTCAAGGCCCTATCAGACCAGTAACACTACCGAGCAGCAAGGACTCTTATTTTTTCCACTAGCGCTTTTGAGCAGGAAACAACAAGGCCTGATAAGTTAAGAAGAGTCATTTTTTGGAGAAACTCGCGCAAAAAATGTCCAGCAGTTTCACAATAAGAGCCAAAGTTTTTTTGACAACTATTTGTGTGAACTCTGTAACTAACCAATGGCTCTTCTAAAACAGCGAATCCAACGCCTTCCAATGAAATAAGTCGCAACCAAAGATCATAATCTTCTGACCGAACACCACCAAGATACCCTCCTAATTCAATGATCTTTTTCTTTCTGAACATTACTGTTGGATGACATATAGGATTTGTCTTCCAAATCATTTTTTTGATCATTGTACTATTTCCTTTTTTATTCACGGTATTCAAAACCGCGCCGAACTCATCTATCCGAAAAAAGGAGGACGAAAGCACATCTACCGAGGAATTAGCAATCATAAAAGAATACTGCTTCAAAAGTCGCTGACTCATACAAATATCATCGGAGTCCATAACAGCAACAAGTTCTGCTTTTGCTTCATTCAGGGCATAATTTCTATTGAATGAAATCTGTGGTATTCTCGTTCTGAAAAGGCGAATTCTTGGATCTCTATAATTTCTAAGCTTATTAAATAAAATATCATTACAGCCATTTTCGACTATGATGAGTTCAAATTCCACTAATGACTGATTTAAAACACTCTCAATAGCCATAGGTAGAAAATTGTCATCACGATGCACGATCATTACAACTGAGACTTTTGGGTCAACAAATTTCATAAGATCAAGTTAGCTAATTAATCTACAATGCGCAATTCGATAATTCATACTTCATATCCTATATTTATTTACCAGAATCCATCCTTTTTTCTTTTGCACCATTCCCCAAGAGATATTGGGTTAGGAAGGCAAATCCTAGACAAGCCAATAACATCCACCAAGCATACCGGTACCGGTATGTAACCACCAGGAAAGGGCATGAAAATCCAGTTATCAACATTGAGTTCAATGCAAAAAATATTGGCAATAAAATATCAAACCGCAATTGAGCAAAAAATAAGCCAAACACCAAAAATAAATAGCATGCATAAACAAAAAACGCTTCAATCGCAGTGATTCTGTAAGGAACAGATAATCTTTCAAGTGCCATAGATGGCCAATGGCTTGGCCATGGCGCAAAAATACCTATCTGGGCTGCACGAAATAAATATAGAGCTGCATCTTTTGGACCATTAAAAACAATATCAGGATCAACAGTTGAAAAAATAACTGTCTTATTTGGATTATTATCCAGGACAGACAAATTTAAACATCGCTGCCCCAATAGCATTATAATTTTTTTATTAATGAACTCAGGAACTCCATCTGAATTCCAAACACCACTCTTAAGTTGCGCAAAACAACGATTCATGACACTTGTCGATCTGGATCCATCACAACCGATTACAGCACAATTAGCATCAATATCATCTAACAGCGCAAGAGTTCGTCCGGACCCTTTATCACTTGATGAAAACATCAGAATAAATACTACAAAACCTGTAAAAAAATGAAAGCGCATGTTCAATCGCAAGTTATGGCTGATTATTACGCTTATAAGATAAACAGGAAGGACAGAGATCAATAATATTTTTGCGACATAGGGCCTCACCAAATATATCAGCAGTACACCAATGACAAGTCCCAGGTACCGTAACAATGAATCTTTCCAAAAAAATTTATGCTTTTTATGACATAAATTTGTAAATTCTATTAGATATCCCCACATGAAAATAAATATCCCTGCAATACAAAATGACTCTTTATTCGTTTGGGAAAACCAAAACATCATGCAGACCGACAACACAAAAGGCAAAACACCAATAAAAGATTCCCTGACCCCAAACCAAATCCTAAGGATCCCAAAGAGCGCCCATGAAGCTAACATGTGCAACAGAGCATTGATAATAACAATAAATCCTATTTGCCCAGTCATCAAATAAACCAAAGTCGCAACACCAGCAGGACCTTGCCCCTCCGGCTTAAGCTCGAAAGCCCCTATGCCATAAGTCGAAATGTTAGCAGCATTTTTTAGAGCTAGCTCGGCATAAATCAGCGAATCACCTGGAATTTCACCATACTTGGTTGCGGTAAATTTGGGAATAAGAACAAGTCGAAACAACAACATTGCTATAATTGAATAGCCAAGCACAAGGACTAAACTCACCAATATTTTTTTTGATGTATTCACTGAGAAAGCCCTCCACTATTCTAACAATCAAAACAAAAAAGATTTCAAGATATTTTTTTGCCTATACTCTTTTGCCTTCTCAAAAAAAAGCTGAGGCTAGCTACTAGTAACATGACAATATTAACACCCACCACTAGATGTGACATACTGACAGCCGTATTATTTGAATTTGCAGGCGAAAAATACCATACCACTAAGAAAAATAAACCAGACAAATATGAGATAAAGCACAGATGAGCACGACCCGAGGCATTTAGCAAGTTTTCGAAAAAATTAAAGCAAAGATAAATAATTGAAGATAAAGCAAAGGCTCTGCATATGGGTGCAGCCTTGATTGCAAAATCTTGCGAAACCAATAGCGCAATTATTTTTTCAGAAAAAAGACCCATTGGCAAATAGTAGCAAAAGCCCACTGCAATCAGAGCCCAAAGCCAAACACTGATTAGACCAGTGATAGGCGCCCCAATATGAAATCTTTTTACTAAAGTTGGATAAAATGCAGAACTTACAGCATAAAGAAGGAAATAGACTTTCGTATTAATATCAAATGCAAAGGAATAATGGGCAAAATCCACTGAACTTAACTTTCCACTAACAAATATCTTATCAAAGGAACTTAGCAAAAGCGTCATTATTGCGACGCCGACAGAGGGAGCACTCAATATCAAAAGACTACGAAAGCTGTCTGAGGAAAAACGAGGACTGATTTCCACCAGTGGTATAATAGGCCTCACATAATTTATAGAAAGCCCAAGCTTTAAGATATACCCCAACAATAAGCTAATAATGACAAAACTTATACTTCCGTATGTAGCACCAATAAACAATCCTAGGGCCCTTACCAAATCCAATGCAAAGCGAGTGATATTGATCTTATATATTTTATTGTGGGCTTGAAGCAGAACCGTAAAATACGAATCAAGAACTGCGATAAAACTAATTCCCGCAAAAATTCTAAAAATGCTGGTGCAATCGATATTGTTAAAAGATATTGAATTAATTAATGGTGCCAAGAAAAACATAGCCAAACCAAATACTGTAGCAATAACAAGATAAAAAAAACTTCCCATCCGAAGCAGAGAACCACTCGGTGATGAGTCAGCGAGACTTCGTCCATAAAGAACACCCAGGCCATAGCTAAAACCAGTATCTAGCAAAATTATATAGCCCTGAAAAACGACAAAAAAAGAGACTATACCATAACTTTGTGCCCCAAACTTTCGGATAGCAAATGGGATAGCTACAAAAAATACAGCAGCTGTAAATAGTTTGAGAAATAATCCAGAAAGAATATTAGCTGTGTGCTCTTTATTTTTTAAATCAAAAATACTTTTGTATATCAATTTAATCATATTCTTTGAAATTATCTCCTTTTCTTAAATTCACAATTAATCAACTCATAAAATTAATGCAGACATAATTTTTTTTACCTTATAGTTCAATCCTTAAATATCCCTACCATCTTTTAAAGAGAAACTTTCGCACAAATCTAGATAACGCCATGAGCCTCGGCCTTAAGCGGCTTGGCGCAAGATTTAAAATTTCAGCACGAAATAATCTAAAATCACTTTGGAATTGTTCCAAAAGTGACTTCCTGGATCTGCTTTTTTCATCGATTTCAATACCTAATTTTAATATCTTCCTTACTGCCGACCTATACCACTGACCCTTTTCAACACCATGAATGTATGAAAAGTACTCCTTGTAGACCCCAAAAAAATTTGTGTATTTTGCTGACCGAGGAACTCCCTTGGTTTCAAGATCCCAAGCGCTTTCACCTTCCTTAAATACATCCAAAAGTACATCCCTGCGCCAAATTCCAAATACAGCAGTCCGATAAAGAGTATCCGCTTTGTACCTTCCTATGACATGATCAATTTTCTCATCTGGCAAAGGAACTGGCCTGAAGCGTAGATATTCTGCCGCGTGACCTTCTAAGTAGGAAAGCAATTTGAATAATTCAGAATTATTAACAGGCTTATCTAAAAAAGCATCATCAAAAAACAACAACAGGTATTTCTCTGGAATTTGTTGAACACAAGCCTTCACACTGGATGACCAGTCATTATCCTTTCCGGATAAGACGGTCATGACCCGCAAATCAGAATAACTTTGCTCATTTGCAAACAAGTAAACTTTAAACGGGCAATCCGACCAATTTCGAAAAAATAAATCGAAAAATGGTTTCCACAAGTCGGCATATCGATCACACGACAAGACTACAACCGCTAAATCTGGTTTTTCAATGTTTTTCATTTTTTACTCGTTTTTTTATATTCACCAAATTATAATTTTTATTGGGTTCTGGCTCCATAAACCTTCCGAAGCCGTTCTAATGGTTTATTCACAAAATAGAGCTCAAAGAAAGATGCAGCAATAGAAATTACCAATGTATATATAGGAAGATTTTGAACTTTTAAAGCCTTTAGAAGGTAGAGAGCCCAAACATGCGTGATATTGCCATCATAATAATTTCTCGTGCCGAAAATTTGCCCAGCATGGGAAAATAATACAAACAGTGCTAATGAAACTCTTAATATTCCCAATTCAATATCCTATTAAATTATTGCGTACTTATGCACCATAAAAGCTTCTGATTTTTTCGCAAATATAATCAACATCTTCTAATGGCAACTGCGTCGTTGAGGGCAACCACAGTCCCTTTTGGCCAACTAGATCTGAAATAGGATGCTCCCCAGCAACTCCATATGCCTTCTGCTTATTAATTGGAGGATACATAATCCTGGTTCCAATTTGATGCGCCTTCAAAAAAGCCTGCAATTCTTCACGCCGTTCAGCAAATGAATCCACAAACCAAGGAGTGGTGTTATTTAGATCATGATCAAACAATCTGATGCCTTGCACGGCCTTAAGACCTTCCTGAAACCGACGATACATAATCTTCTTAACCTCAACTCGCCCAGCTAACTTTTTCATTTGCTCGATGCCGAGGCAGGCTTGAAGTTCGGTAAATTTGAAATTGTAACCAATCCAGTCATGGATATCGTTTCCGCCACCAGATCTGCCGAAATCTTTTAAACGGCGAAGTCTAAAAGCAACATCATCATCATTAGTAACAAGACAACCACCCTGCCCCGTTGAAATAATTTTGGGCGCAGAAAATGAAAAACTTCCGAGCACACCAACAGTCCCAATATGTTTGCCATTTGGATAATATGATCCAAGAGATTGGGCTGAGTCTTCAATGAGATACAAACCTTTTTCATTTGCTAAAGCTACAAAGGCTTCCACCCCTGCTAATGGGTATCGACCATTAGCAGAAACCAGCATGATCGCCTTGGTTTTTGGGGTGATGGCTTTCTTGACTAATTCAATATTTAGACAAAGTGTTTCCGGTTCAACATCGACAAAAACAGGACTTGCTCCAATCATCTTGACCGAGTTCGGTGTCGCAATCATCGTAAAGTTCGGAACGATCACATCATCACCGACGCCAATATTCAAAGCAAGGGCCGCCAGTGTCAGACTTATGGTTCCATTATTGACCACTATACAATGCTTAGCGCCAGTGTACTCAGCGATCATTTTCTCGAACTGCTCAGTGCGTTTAAACTCAGTCATGAATCCATTTTCATCCATGTAGGCCGAAATAGATCTTTTTTCTTCATCACCAAACCATGGCTGCATCTGCATTATAAATTCACGTTGCATATATAAATCCCTAAAATCTTCTACGATCTAAATCTGGTCCAACATAAGGTCCATTTTTAACTTCTAAAACTTGAGTGTCATCCTCAATTATTGTGTAGCCATGTCCACCGCGAAGTAAGATGATAAGATCACCTTCTTTTACTTCAACATCAGCGATTTTCTCTTCGCGAGTATTGAAAACATGCGCCATGATGGAACCTTTCTTCACAAAAATCACTTCCTGCGTCCACAGTACTTCTCGTTTAACTTCATTATGAATATGTGGAAGCAATTTTTTGCCTGCACCATATCCCCAAGTGCCAGCCTGGATGAACTCTTGATCTTGTGAAAAGAAGTTCAGCCCGCCTGCCCATGCGACAGCTGCGGGTACATGCCGAGCCAAAACAATATCACCTTCTTTTACTTCTTTAACCTGATTCATTTTAATCAATCCTTATATAATGGGTTCATATCCTAGGCGTTTTGCATACTCTATCATTTTGTCTTTGCGTCTTGTTTTAATCGGTCGCGCTGGGGACCCCACATACACAGTCCATGGTTCAGTGGATTTTGTAACGAGAGAATTTGCTCCTACCACACACCCTTCACCGAGTGTGATACCTGTCATAATAACGACATTAGCGCCAGTATTTGCAAAACGTTCAAAAATAATTGGTTTACATTTAATGTCATCTTTAAACTCATGTGGAATAGTAGGTCCAATAAGACCTTCCCCGAGAAATTCTTCACTAGCACAAATAATTCTGCATCCCGCAGAGACCCCTGAAAAATGATCCATCCTAAGAAAACCCCTAGCTCCACCTATGACCGTTACATATGGAGGAATATGAATGTAGTCACCCATTTCAACAGCTGTCGTGCAGTAAAAACCAGTGTCGACTGCACAATGTGATCCAATTGAAAACAGATGCGGTCGGCGTATTTCTACATTTCCACTAATAATGGTGTCTTCACCGCAAGACTTAAGTAAACTTTTTTCATAATGCGGACCCATTGTAATTCTCCCTCATATACTTATTTTGGGGCCAACCAGAGCGTATAAGGCTAAACCTAAATTTTATTACATCTCAGGTGACTTTCAAAGCACTATTGCAATTGAATACAAATAACCATTAGCGTTAATATCCTCGAAAAATAACATACGAGGGTGGTATTTGCCTTTGAATAACTACTTAATAAAAAATATAGCCACCACAATAATTCCATTACAGAATCCCAATTAAGAGTTCCGGAGCCACCCGGACATTGACTCTCTCGTCGCATAATTAATTGTTGCCCCGGGCCCATATTCATCTACGAACGAATTTTATATCTTAGAAATGGTCAACATTAGTGTTGTACCACTCCACAGCGGCAGAAATACCCAACAGAAGATCAGTTTCTGGCGCCCAGTTAAGAAGCCTCTTACCTGTGCTGCCATCAACTGTCTTATAAGGTGCCCCGTCTGGCTTACTAGTATCAAAAATAAGTTGGCCGGAATAACCAACTATTTCTTTGATCATCAATGCTAAATCCTTGATTGAAATACCATGACCTACACCTACATTGACAGGATCGCCATACGGCGCAATTTCCATAGCTCTAACCATAGCCTCTGCGCCATCATCCACATGGAGCCACTCTCGAACAGGAGAGCCCGTACCCCAAACAACAACATGGGGAGCATTTTCCTTTTTAGCCTTGGCGAATTTCATGATCAAAGCCCCGAGGGCATGCGAACGCTCTTCCTCGAAATGATCTTCGGGACCATACATATTTGATAAAATAATATTCACAATATCTGTACCAAATTGTTTTTGATATGCCCACGAACCCACCCAAAAGGCTTTCCTAACAAAGCCATATACCAAAACAGACTCATGCAGGGGGCCATCCCAAAACTCTTCTTCTTTAAAAAAAGTGGCTTTGCCTGGGTAGGCGCAATTCGAAATAGGGTTGACCATTCTTTGAGCGCCGTACTTTTGAGTACACTCCAACAGATTTAGGGACATCTGCAAATTGTTTTGAAACAACTCCACAGGATGCTTTTGTCCAAATTGAATACCACCCACATAAGCGGCACAATTCAATACATAATGAGGCTTTACAGATTCAAATAATTTTTGTGTTGCAGCTCGATCCCTTAGGTCAACACCCAAAGATAAGGAGGTTCGAGTATATTTCAAACCCAAGGTATCTAATTTTCTACAGACTCGTTTACCAAGAAATCCAGTCGCTCCTGTAACAAGGATCATTCTTGTCCTCCATAATTATCGTACTTAAGATCGTACTGCACCATAATCTTCACAAGTTCACGAATGCTAGTTTTAGCCGTCCAGTTAAGCTCTTTGTTGGCCTTTGCTGGGTTACCCCATAATAATTCAACTTCTGCTGGTCGGAAGTAACGCGGATCAACCTCCACCAAAATCTTACCGCTTTCAAAATCGAAACCTTTTTCATCAACTCCCACACCCTTCCAGATAATTTTCTTACCAACTTCAGCAAAGGCATATTCAACAAATTGGCGAACTGAGCAGGTCTCCCCCGTTGCAATAACATAATCTTGTGGTGAGTCTTGTTGAAGCATCAACCACATCGCCTCAACGTAGTCCTTGGCATAGCCCCAATCCCTTTTGGCATCGAGATTTCCAAGCTTTATAACCTCTTGCAGTCCTTTGTGGATTTTGGCAACGGCCTTGGTAATTTTCTTCGTAACAAAAGTCTCGCCACGACGTGGTGATTCGTGATTAAAGAGAATCCCGTTGCAGGCAAAAAGCCCATACGACTCACGATAATTAACTGTCACCCAAAAAGCATAAAGCTTTGCCGCCCCATAAGGTGATTTTGGATAAAAAGGCGTTTTCTCGTTCTGTGGAGCTGTCTCCGGCAAACCTCCAAAAAGCTCTGAAGTTGAGGCCTGATAGAAACGAGGCTTCATCCCCAGATCTTTAATTGCATCTAGCAAACGGATTGTCCCAACAGCATCAACTTCGGCTGTATATTCTGGAACTTCAAAGGATACCGCCACATGAGATTGCGCACCTAAGTTATAAACTTCATCCGGCTGAATTTTTGCCAATAAAGTATGCAGATTGCTCGAGTCAGTCAGATCACCGTGGTAGGTTTTAAATCGCGGATGGGCAAAAAAATGCTCTATGCGCTGGGTTGTAAAAACAGACGATCGCCTTAAAATTGCGTGAACTTCGTAACCCTTTTCAAGCAGAAGCTCAGCCAAATATGAACCATCTTGTCCTGTCACGCCCGTTATAAAAGCTTTCATCATAGAATTAGATTCCCAAAATCGTATTTAAAATGCACAAAAAGATAGAGTTGTGAATTTGCAGCGGCAGAAGGGAACTGGTCAACAATATTAACACAATAACATAAGAATAACCCTCTGCTTCTTATGATTTCTAACCTAGGACTATATTTTCAGTCCAATCTGAGCAGCAATCATTTTGGATTAGGCTTGAATCGAATTGAAAACAAAACACCAAGATGATCCCATGGGAATTTAAATAAAAATCCAGGTTAGCTGAAACTCCTACGATCTTTTTGAATAATGGGATATTATATTTTCTCCACGACTGAATTAGCTAGGATCTGCTTCTATAATTTCTTGCGAAGCAATCATCTATTTTCAAGAATTTCAAAATCGCCTTTCTGCAACTAACAGCTTAAACCATAAACTGCAACCCCACTAGAGAGCTTCAAATTTCAACCAAAAAAAATGCTAGTCCTTAAAATTATCCCTAAAGATCTTTTCAATGCCTTCAAAATCAGAAATCTAACTTGGCCAAAAATGCTAATGCAAACATGCCATTTTTATCGACTAATCTAACTAGACAAAAATAAAAAATTCCTCAATTTTTTAAAACTGGAAAATAAAATATTAAGTTGACATACTTTTTTACATCAAAGGAACAACCACCAATTTTTACATTTTACTTGAATTTATTACCTCTATTAGGTTGACAGCCAATACGGCGCATACTGTACAATTCTAGAAAATGAATAACTCAATGCAAAACATGAACAAAATAAAATTGGCTCTGGTCGCAACCGTACCAAGTTTCTTTGTTCACCTGATTAATAATATTCAAAAATATCAGCAAGGCGATTTTGAAGTAACGCTGATCACAAGTAAGCATGAATATAGCGCCTATCTGCGTGAAAATTATGGTTTTAATATTATTGAAATTGAAATTGCGCGTGATATTTCATTATTTAAAGATCTTGAAAGCATTTGGAATCTCTTTATCCATTTCAAGAAAAAAAAGTACGATATTGTTCATTCGGCTACACCCAAGGCTGGCCTTGTTGTAGCGATCGCTGGATTTTTGGCACGAACACCAGTTCGCATCCATACGTTCACAGGACAAGTTTGGGCAAATTTAAATGGACCTTTGCGATGGATTCAAAAAAAAATTGACCAATTTATTATTTTAATAAACACAAGGACTTACGCTGACAGTCCAAGTCAAATTCAATACCTGATCGATGAGGGCGTCACAAAAGTGGGACGTGTACACTGTTTGAACTTGGGCTCGCTTGGAGGAATTGAACCAAAAAAATTCCAACTTTCAAATATTGATGAGTTAAGATACTCACTTGCTAAGCAATTAGAAATCCCTGAATCCGCCAAACGCATTCTATTTGTGGGTCGAATCACTCCAGATAAAGGCATCCATGAATTAGTGGAGGCCTTTTTAATCGTCGCAATAACCACTGATGCATATCTTTTATTAGTGGGCACAGCAGAAAGACTAATCTCTAAGAAAGACCAAGAACTTTATCAAACAATTACAAATCACCCACGCATCAGGTCTCTCGGATTTCAAAAAAATCCGGCGTTCTATATGATGACAAGTGACTTTCTTTGTCTTCCTAGTTATCGCGAAGGCTTTGGGACCGTTGTCATCGAAGCTGCTGCTGCTGGAATATGCGCTCTTGGAACTGATATACCGGGGCTTCGTGATGCAATCAGTGATAAAAGGACGGGACTGCTCGTTCCTGCTAGGAATACAGCAGAACTCGCCAACGCCATGAAACTGCTTTGTGACGATAATAATCTGCGAGGGACACTTTCACGACAGGCACAATTGAGAGCGACGACTGAGTTCAATTTCAATATTATTTCAGACCTACAAATGGCAGAATATAATTACCTACTAAATATGCTTTGACCTACATCTGCGCGCACCTGTTGCACATACAGGCATGGACTTTCCTGCGATCACGAATCTGAATTGCCCCCCGCTCTCATACTTGGATAACTTCTTTAAAGAATAGGACAGTTTCAATCACTTAATACATGTCGCTGCTATTTATATTCAAATGAGGTGCCACCTTAAATTCCTCTAGAAAAGCTCCCCGAATTGACCCCACGCTGTATATTTAAAATAATTGTACAGATTATTTGTAATTAACTTTATTCTTTTATTTTAGGCGCTTTTATGAAAATCAGTAATTTGCATATATAGAGTAACTTCACAATAATATCGAGAGACCTGACAATGCCTACTTTACCTAAGCTTAATATTAAGTTAATAAATAATGTAAATCAGATTGTGTTATTTTGCCTGCTATTAAGTTTTATGACTTCAAGGTCAGCTGCAAATTATTTCAGTGGTATCCTAGCGATTTGGTGTCTTTTTTTGTGTGCAAAAAAAATAGATCAATGGTCTTTTGCAAATCTTTTCCAAAAATATGGCAAAATTAATATCTTTTGGATTTCATGGCTAAGTTTTATGTTATTAGGGTATGTGGCCAACAAAAAGCTTGGATCCGTTCAGATCAATGAAATTATAGAGCACCGTTGGATTTTGCTAGTCTATATATTTGCATTATTTTTTCGAAAAACTACTTTCAGTCAATTATTTATCAAGGCCACTTCAATTTCCATTCTGTTAATATATATATGCGATTGGGTCCTGTATTTTACAAAAAAAGATTGGGTTTTTATGGATTCCAATACTAATCGCATGAGTGGCTTCTTCCCAAATCCCAATGACCTAGGTCACTCAAATATGGTCATTTGCCTTGCACTTTTGGGAATAGCTATTTTTTCAATTTATATTAAAAAAGAAAAATATACTTTCGTGACAGCACTTGCTTTAATTTCAATAGGCTCTACTTATTTGACATTTACTCGGATGGCATGGGCTGGAGCTGCCATTGGTGGGTTTATCATTCTTACTGGAATTCTAAAACGCAAAGTCATTCCGATTTTAATTGCATTCGCTCTGGCAATTACGATTTTCTTTGCGTTTGATCTTGTACATTTTAGAGAGCGTATCATGTTTTCACTCAATCCTACGAAAACCTATGATTCGCAACGGCTTGTTCTATGGGACATCAACTTTAAAATTTTCAAAGAGCACCCTGTTCTTGGGGTCGGTTACTATGAAAATGTTAGAGACTTGTCACTTTATTATAAAAAATATGGTGTACCAGACAGCCAATTCAAAGCGCATGCCCATAACCAGTATATAAATTATCTTTCAGGCACAGGTCTAGTTGGTCTTACATTCTATCTGGCTATTTGGGTTTGGTTCCTAATACAAAATATTAGTGCACTTAAATCTTCGCTCTATGCTGAACAAAAGTGGCTGCTGTGGACCTGCCTTGGCATTCAAGTTGGATTTCTTGTTGGCGGCCTGGCTGAATGCAATTTTGAGATGCCACTGGCCAGATTTTTATTACTTATTATTTGGGCTATTATCTTAAATGCTAGTATTAAAACAAAACAACTTTATAAACTCACTCTCTAAAGATATGAAGACTTAATATGCTTAAATTTGGAACAAGTGGCGTTCGTGGCCTCGTAGTAGAGTTTACTCATAAAGAGATTTGCCTATTCATCTGGGCATTTTTAACGCACGCAAAAAATGTGGGGCAACTAACTAATATAGCTATTGCCATGGACCTTCGCGAAAGTAGTCCAACCCTGAAAAACTCAGCAATTGAGGCTATTCAGATATTCACCCGTGGAATTTCATGCAATATATTTGACTGTGATACGCTTCCCACACCTGCTTTGGCTTATTTTGCTCAAGAAAAAAAATGCCTTGGAATCGTTATTACAGGTAGTCATATTCCAGCTGACAGAAATGGACTTAAGTTTTACTTACAGTCAGGTGAGACTCTTAAATCTGATGATCATGCAATTTTTAATATATATGAAAATTTAAAAACAAATCCGCCTTCCTTTAGAGAAATCCATACGGGCCACATTGATAACGCATCTACTGACGCTCGCAAGCTATATCTAGATAGATATCTAAACTACTTTCCGCCCCATACACTTACAGGTTATAAATTTATATTTTACCAACATTCCTCTGTTGCTCGAGAACTTTTTCCAGAAATACTTAGGGCACTAGGTGCTGATGTGCTACTTCGTGGCCGATCTGATATTTTTATTCCTGTAGACACTGAGGCAGTGCAGGCAGTTGACCAATTTAAAATTTGGATTAAAGAAGCTGGCGCACATGGCTTGATAACCACAGATGGTGATGCAGATCGCCCCCTTTTTATTGATCAGCTGGGCGCCATTCTGCCAGGAGATAAGCTGGGTGCATTGACAGCTATTTATTTAGAATTAGATGCCATTGCAATGCCAATTAGTTGTAATTCAGGGATTTTATCTTGTCCTTCATTCAAAAAGGTTGTCACAACCAAAATTGGCTCGCCCTATGTCGTGAATGCTCTAAATCAGCTCGCTACGGAGTTTTCTTTGATCGGAGGTTTTGAAGCCAATGGAGGATTTATATTACAATCTGATATACATAAAAAAGGAAGATTCCTTAAAAAACTTCCCACTCGAGATGCTGTATTACCAGTAATTTGCACTTTGGCTCTCGCCAAACAGATTTCTGTCAGCACATCAAAAGTAACTAACCTCTTAGCAGGAAAACACACTTCAAGTGGTCTCATTAGAAATTATGCTAACGAGAAAAGTCAGGCCCTCATTGAAAGCGTCTCAGAAGATCCATCTGAATATTTTAGGCAAATTTTACCAGAATGGAAGTTAACTTTGTCTAGCGTCAATAATCAAGATGGACTTCGATGCCAATTCATCGAGAACTTGATTATTCACCTACGCCCTTCTGGAAATGCCCCAGAGTTTCGCTGTTATATCGAGGCCGATGAGGTTAAGGTAGCAAATGCACTTTGCCAAGATATTTTGACGGCCCTCAGTAAATAAGATTTTGCTATTTACTTAATAGCCCAAATTTAAGCATTTCAATTACTCCAAAACAGGTGGGATGTGCTCCATCTTCCCAAAAACGAGGCCCGCCATCATCACCAGGAATCCCCTCTTCAAAACGCAGAACTTTGATTTTAGGACCAGCTAATTTTTGGATTCTCTCGGACCAAGTTTTCCTATTTTTTATTGAAACAGGAATTTCTCTCATCACTCTTTCAAACATGATTGGATTATAAGGTGCAAGGTTTATAATCACTTCGATGCCTCGTTCGCTAAGGCTGCGAATTTCTTTTTCAAATACATCCCAATAGTGTGGCACCTGCACTCCTGCCCAACCACCAGCAAAACTCGCGAACCCCTCGCCAATGACTTTGTTCATTTTATCAGCTGAGGTAGGTCCGACAAAATTAGGATCTAGACACTTTAAATAATCAATTTCACTGCCATTGCCTGCTTTTCTAAAAGTTTCTGCTGAATTCTTACCCAATAAATCCAGGCCTGCTTCGAGCGTTCGGTGATCAATGATTCCTTGAATTTGCTCAAACAATCCACCCCGAGAAAGTCCGCTTGACTGCAACCCCGAATATTTAAGAAGAACAGGTGTTAGTCGGGTTTTTATATCTGTAGATATGGGAACCAACTCGAAATAGTCAGCCATCCAGATAATTTTTTTTACATTTGAATTTTTTGCGAGTGCGATATTGATAAGCGCAATCTTCAAAAAGACATCAGCACCACCCTGCGACAAGTTGATTGCCTTTAATCCTGTTACAGATTCCACCCAGCGCGGGGAAACCCGCTCACCGCGGGATGACCCCACAATTAAAACCTCTGCATCAGGATTAGCAGCAGCTGTTTGCGCCGAACGATAATAGACATTTTGAGATTTTCTATCTAAATCTACCGTCTCACAGCGATAATAACACATGGGGTCCAATGTTAAATTAAATAGGGCCACAAGTCCCATCATCACGAGAAACGAACCTGCGAAAAAAAAGATATTCTTCAGTGCTTTACCGTGAGATTTACTTTCAATATCTTGCATAGAATCATTCATTGTCGGAACCCTTTAAAATTGGAAATACAAAAATGGCGACTCTTCGCCCATATACATCAAGCACAGCGACAATAGGAAAGCTAAAAGCAGCGCGCGCCCTTTGGATGGCATAAATGAAAATTGCCAAGTATTTTTCAAGTATAGCGCCGATAAAAATCCAACAATTAATGCAACAAAAAAGCGATCTTTGTGACGATCCATAATTAAGGTCATATCAAGACTTCGTTGGCTGGTTAAAAAAAGTGCTTTTTTAAGCCATAAAATTGCAGTTTCAAGATTGGGTGAACGAAAAAAAACCCAGCCTAAATTGACTAGACCGAATGTCAAAGGCCACTTTGCAAAGGACAGTATTTTTTTATTCAACCCTCGGCCCATCACAAAACGCTCCGTCAACAAGAGAAAGCCATGAAAGCATCCCCAGACCAAATAAGTCCAGTTGGCTCCATGCCACAACCCCCCGATCGCCATGGTTAAAAATAAATTCCGATAGGTTTTTAGAGCTCCTTGTCGATTCCCCCCCATAGAAACATATAAGTAGTCCTTGAGCCATGAGGATAATGAAATATGCCAGCGTTGCCAAAACTCTGTGATTGAACGCGATTTATAGGGTGAATTGAAATTCTGCGGGAACTCGATATTCATCATCAGACCCAATCCAACCGCCATATCAGAGTAGCCACTGAAATCAAAATACAATTGGATTGTATAACCAACCATTGCCAATAGAGCTTCCAAGTTGGATGCAAATGACATGCTACGAACCAACGGATCCACTACCAACGCAATCCGATCCGCAATCAACATTTTTTTCGATAATCCAAAAATGAAGAAATAGCAGCCTCGCCAAAAATTATCCGCATTGAAAAGATAAGTTTTCGCAGCTTCCAATTGCGGCACGATCACATTATGACGAACCAAGGGTCCAGAAATTTGATGCGGGAACAAGGTCACATATCCAGCAAACTCTAAGAGATTGGCATGGGCATCGGACTGCCTGCGATAGACATCAATGACATAGGACATCGATTGAAAGGTGTAAAATGAAATCCCAATGGGCAAGATCAGATGCGAGTAAGGCAATGGGCCCTGCGAACCCATCATCGAGAAAAGTCCATTGATCGATTCAGCAAAAAAATTGAAGTATTTAAAAAATCCCAGAATTGTCAGATTGCAAATCACCGAGGTCAGCAAGAGCTGCTTGCGCCTAATTTGCGTGGTGGCTTTATAAATTCCCTTTGCTATATAAAAATCAAGAATGACAGTAAACAGCAGCAAGAAAACATAAGTTGTGCTCCAGTAGCAGTAAAAAAACAAACTTGCTAAAAGCAAAAACCACAACTGCAACTTTTTTTTAGAAATCAGGTAATAACCCAATAACGTGATCGGCAAAAAAACCAAAATAAAAGGATATGAATTAAACAGCATTATAATGACATAATAGATTCCGGCAAGACTGTCTAACCAAAAGGACTTGCCGACATGCTGAGGTTTAAATTTTGTCTATACTGCGTTACTAGAGCTTTTGCTGGTGCTGTTGCTTTGTGCGAAAGACCATTTTTTTCGAACTCTAAAAGACTTCCTCTTCCACCATCTGCAGAAGATACTTTCCATAGTGACTTTTCTTTAAAGGTTCAGCCAATTTCAAAACCTGCTCTTTCGAAATATATCCCATGCGGTAGCTGACTTCTTCGGGGGCTGCGACCTTAAGGCCCTGACGATGTTCAATCGTTTGAATAAACAAACCGGCCTCTAAAAGACTTTCATGAGTCCCCGTATCCAGCCAAGCATAACCCCGTCCCATGGTTATGACATTCAGTTCACCTTTTTCAAGATAGACGCGGTTCAAATCCGTAATCTCAAGCTCACCTCGCGATGAGGGCTTTAGAGCTTTTGCATACTCTACAACTTTGTTGTCATAAAAATACAGGCCCGTCACCGCATAGTGGGATTTTGGCTTTTGTGGTTTTTCCTCGACGGATTTGGCTTTACCATCTCGGTCAAACTCAATAACACCATACCGCTCAGGATCACGAACTTTATAGGCAAAGACACTGGCGCCTGATTTTATTTTTGAAGCCTCCTGAAGATACTGAATCAATCCATTGCCATAAAAAATATTATCTCCAAGAATCAGGGCACAAGGATCCTGACCAATAAATTCTTCGCCAATAATAAAGGCCTGCGCCAAGCCATCTGGCGAAGGCTGCACAGCAAATGAAATTCGAATGCCCCATTGAGATCCATCTCCTAAGAGCTGCTCAAAGCGGGGTGTATCTTGGGGTGTTGAAATAATTAAAATATCTTTTATGCCGGCCAACATCAGGGTGGTCAGGGGATAAAAAATCATGGGCTTATCATAAACCGGCAAAAGCTGTTTGCTGACGACAGTTGTAGCAGGATAAAGTCTCGTTCCTGATCCACCCGCCAACACAATTCCCTTCATACCAAGGCCCCTTTTTTAAAAAAAATAAAAACTTGAATTCAACTTTTTATTTTTAAAGATAATTTTGCATTTTATAAGTTCAACAAAAAACAAAGCAAAAGCCAATAAACTCTTACCCCACCAGCATTTCTAACCGTATCACACAAAAAATTGAGCAAAAAGGTACGCCGTACCTTTTTGCCACTCACCGCATTAAAATTTAGTTTAGAATAAAAAAGAGCAGAGCAGACCATCCCTTTTTCCCCACCACTTCGCCCAGAAGCGCACGATGCGCTTCTGGAAGGCCGCTCAGGATGGCCACACTAAGTCAAACCGAGAGCAGCTGCAATCAACACCAATTCAAAACCACCGAAGCTCAAACAAAAATTACTCCCTAAATCCCAAACCTCAAATCCACTTCCGCGCCCAAAGGTCCTCAAGAAATTTTCGAACAGGTAAAATTTCGATATTGTCTTTGTTTATTCGCGGCGTTTTCGTTTGGCAGACGACTATTTTATTCTTCAGCGGCAAATCTTCCTCAAGCGCTAGCAGCCCGGAAAAATCTTTTCGTTGCGGCTCTTCTGCAGCCTTGACTTCAATACCCAGCCACTCCCCCTTGGTGTCCTTCACCACAAAATCAACTTCGATCAGCGAAGTGCTCCGCCAATAAAACAACGAATCATAAATAGCGTGATAATCCAGAAAGGCTTTGATCTCACAAAAAATGGATTGTTCTAGCAGGGTTCCAAATTCCGGTGTCTTCGCCGACAATGTTTTCCGACCCAATAGGAAATTGGTGACTCCCGGATCAAAGAGATAGAATTTCGCCGTCGTCATGGCCTTTCTTTTCACCGTATTTTCAAATGCCGGCAGAATATGCCCCACCAGCGTGTCTTCTAAGACTTGATAGTATTCACGCACCGTTCGCGGTGCGACCTGCGCATCATTGCCAAGCTCGGTAAAATTCAACTGCTGAGCATTCGTCAGCGCCACCGTGTTTAAAAATCGCGAAAATCCCTCCAAGGACCTCACTGTGGCTTCCTGTTGAATTTCTTCTTTTAAATAAAGAGCCACATAGTCTTCAAGGTCAGCCCATGGTGACTTGGAATTCAAAATATGTGGCAAAAAACCAAATGTTAAATTTCTAACTAAGTCTTTTTCATATTTAGAAAATCCGTACTCATAGGAAACAATCGGATGAAAGTAAAATCGAGCTGCTCGACCTCCCAATAAATTCACTCCAGCTTTCTTGAGCTTCCTTGCACTGCTGCCAGTTAAAATAAACCGAACGGACTTATGAGTTTCAATTAAATTGTGAATCTCATCCAGGAGTTCGGGGGCCTTCTGAATCTCATCAATAATAAAAAGCTTCTGCTTGTTATTGCGAATCTGATATTCAATTTCTTCACCCAAGAGTCCTGGATTGGTTTTAAATTTTAAAAAGATGGCGGGTTTTAATAAATTAAAAACATAGGCCCCCTGAAACTTGTCCGCCAAATAGGTTGTTTTACCCGTTTGCCGTGGCCCCAACAGAAATAGACTTTTGCGCTCCAACACAGCATCAATTTTTAAACACCGCTTAAATTTCGACAACCCAACACCTCTCATGCAGATCCTGCATAATTTCATGAAACTCTGCAATAATTATGCAGAATTTCATGAAATTATGCAAATAAATTTCCATAAAAGATAAGAAAATTAATCCATCACCAACAATTCAGTTTTTTTAGAAAACCAGCCCAACCACCACCAAGCCTCTCCATCAACATCCTCCAGCATCCCCCCCAGCACTTCGCCCAGAAGCGCACGATGCGCTTCTGGAAGGCCGCTTAGGATGGCCAGATCAAGTCAAACCGAGAGCAGCAGAAATAACCCCACTAAAAGCGACCCACCAACCCCAAAGCTCCATGAAAAACATGCCACAGGGTTAATTCGCCCTTCCGCTGGTCGAGTTCAATATCCACTTAAGAAAGTCCTGCCAGAAAACAAAACATCCAAAATCGTACAAACTCAAAACGCACCAAAAGCGCCCTACTCTAAAAGTTCAAAAAGTAATTTCAAGATTTTCAGAGCCAGTAAAACTAGCCCTAATAAAACTTTAGCTACCTTCAAAAAACGCCGAATCTTATCTTGGTTGAGAAGATTTGTCATTTTTGACCTCCATCGCATCGGTGGGGGTCTTTCTTCGTTTCAGGGTTGGCAAGGTCAGTTTAGGCTTTAGCAATTTCCGTCACAGCCCATGCCCTAGTTAAATTCATTTTGAAAACCTTCATAAGTCCGACCTTCAGATTCATCAGGTACGCCGTACCTTTTTGCCACTCACCGCATTAGAATTTTGTTTCAGAATAAAAATGAACAGCTCGTCCCTATATCCCCAGGCTTCGCCCAGAAGCGCACGATGCGCTTCTGGAAGGCCGCTCAGGATGGCCAGATCAAGTCAAACCGAGAGCAGCAGGAATAACCCCACTAAAAACGACCCACCAACCCCAAAGCTCCATGCAACGGGTACTCCGTACCTTTTTGCCACTCACCGCATTAGAATTTAGCTTGGATTTAGAAATAGATTTCAGAAAGTGACCCACCAACCCCAAAGCTCCATGAAAAACATGCCACAGGGTTAATCCGCCCTTCCGCTGGTCGAGTTCAATATCCATTTAAGAAAGTCCTGCCAGAAAACAAAACATCCAAAATCGTACAAAACTCAAAGTACCAAAAGCGCGCTACTCTAAAAGTTCAAAAAGTAACTTCAAGATTTTAAGAGCCAGTAAAACTAGCCCTAAAAAAACTTTAGCTACCTTCAAAAAACGCCGAATCTTATCTTGTCTTGAGAGAAGATTAGTCATTTTTGACCTCCATCGCATCGGTGGGGGTCTTTCTTTGTTTCGGGGTTGGCAAGGTCAGTTTAGGCTTAAGCAATTTCCGTCTCAGCCCATTCCCCAGTTAAATTCAGTTCGATAACCTACATAAGTCCGAGCACCAGATCCATCAGGTACGCCGTACCTTTTTGGTACCTTTTTGCCACTCACCGCAATAAATTTTAGTTGATGGACAATTGCACTTACCGGCCACCCAAGTGGATGTTTGAGAGCCACTTCTTCCAGAAGCGCACGATGCGCTTCTAGGCAGCCGCTCAGGATGACCACACTAAGTCAGCCGAGGGCAGCATTAAATACACCTCAGCAATCTCCAACAATCATAAAAAAGTTGCTATCTAGTATAGTGTACTATATTGTACAGTTAGAGAATTTGATTGACAAAAAGCACGCGGAATTAAGATGGCACAATTTAAATTTCTTCTGTGGCTAGCCTATTGGTATCAGCAAGCGCAAACTTTCGAATTTGAGTGGGACGCAGGCAACAGCAAGAAAAGCACCCATAAGCATGATGTTGGATTGAATGAAATTGAGTCTGTTTTTGAAATGAAATTAGCCGTAACGGTGGGTCGGCAAATTACACCTGCTGTTAACGAAGAGCGTCTGTGTATTGTTGGACCTACAGAGACAGGCCGAATGCTGTCAGTTGTATTTACACTGCGAGATGGACGAGTGCGCCCTATCAGCGGAAGAGCCGCCAGCCGAAAAGAAAGGACTTTGTATGAAAAAATCAGTAAAACGCTTAAAAGCCTATGACCGCATCGATTTCGACTCGAAAGAAATAATTGCCGGTCTCAGCCGCCTCAAAGGTGCCCGCCGCAAACCCACCAGCATTGCCTTAGAAGAAGAAATGCTAAAAGAGCTCAAAGAGATCGCTGCAAACAAAGGCATCCCCTATCAAGTGTTAATGAGACTGCTCATCGCAGACGGTCTAAAAAAATTAAAAGCAGCCTAAAATAAAGCCAGCCATAGGCCTAGCCTACACCCAAAAAAATCCCCAAACAATCCCCAAACTACGCCCAGAAGCGCACGATGCGCTTCTGGAAGGCCGCTCAGGATGGCCAGATCAAGTCAAACCGAGAGCAGCAGAAATAACCCCACTAAAAAACGACCCACCAACCCCAAAGCTCCATGAAAAACATTCCACAGGGTTAATCCGCCCTTCCGCTGGTCGAGTTCAATATCCATTTAAGAAAGTCCTGCAAAAAAACAAAACATCCAAAATCGTACAAACTCAAAACGCACCAAAAGCGCCCTACTCTAAAAGTTCAAAAAGTAACTTCAAGATCTTCAGGGACAGTAAAACTAGCCCAAGAAAAACTTTAGCTACCTTCAAAAAACGCCGAATCTTATCTTGTCTGTAGATAAAATTGTTCATTTTTGACCTCCATCGCATCGGTGGGGGTCTTTCTTCGTTTCAGGGTTGGTAAGGTCAGTTTTAGGCTTGTGCAATTTCCGTCGCAGCCCATGCCCCAGTTAAATTCAATTTGAACATAAAAAAACAATTCAAGATCCGAAAATCAAGTCTGATATCGACAAAACAAACTTCCTGCACACACGCAAAATAAGTGCCTTTAGACTTTTATATAGACACTATCGCTATAGTGTCTATATAGTGTTAGAGTGGCACAATGGGAATTTGTCGAATGGCTCTTGTTTTGGATCCTTGAAACCTCAAAATATGATTTTGAGTGGGATACAGGAAATCAAACCAAAAATGCCACCAAACACAAGGTCACTATCGATGAAGTTGAAGCCGTTTTTAGATCAGGCCAAGCACTACCCTTAGGAATTCAAGTCTCACCACCGGCTAACGAGCAAAGACTTGGATTAGTAGGCCCAACTCTCAATGGACGGCTCTTGCAAATTGCTTTTGTACTCCGAGAAGGTCGCGTTCGAGTCATTAGCGCAAGACCTGCACACAGAAAGGAAAAACTCAAATATGAGGAAATCTTACGCAAAATCACGTAAAGAATATGCAGCTCCTTTTGAACTTGAAGCTGATAAGATTTTGGCAGCTATGAAGCGATTTAAAAATTCACCAAAAAAACCAACTAGCGTTGCCCTTGATGAGCTAACAATCAAAGAACTCAAAGCGGTAGCAGAACAACAGGGGATTCCATACCAAGTCCTAATCAGGGTATTTATACTCGACGGATTAAACAGGATAAAAAAAGCAGCCTAAAAACGATAGGCCGTATTGCCCTCACACTTCGCCCAGAAGCGCACGATGCGCTTCTGGAAGGCCGCTCAGGATGGCCAGATCAAGTCAAACCGAGAGCAGCAGAAATAACCCCACTAAAAGCGACCCACCAACCCCAAAGCTCCATGAAAAACATGCCACAGGGTTAATTCGCCCTT
>CANFQX010000023.1 GCA_947449255.1 Pseudobdellovibrionaceae bacterium | reverse complement strand
TCATCGGGTTTATTTCGATCAGGACCTTTTTTTCGATGACTCAAATTATTCGCACCGAAAAATATTTAAATCCAATATATCGAAGCAATTTTCCAAATTGCGCACCCTCAATCGTCCATTTCGGTATCATTTAATTTGAGTCAATTCGACGGAGACCCCTATCACAAACATTCGCGTGATGAACAATTTAAGTCACTCTGTAAAAAGATTGGACAATTTTTTTAGCCTAATGCTTTTCAGGCGGGCCATTGCTCCGGCAAGGGTCTTGCAATCGTTAGCAATTAAAGGAGCTGTTTTGTTTTGTTCGACTCCTCTAACTACATAAACCAAATAACGGCATGGAAAAACATGATTACAAAGATATTGTCAAAATTTTTTGAAAAACCCGTTAGTGATGAGCTCCTAAACTCGATTTCACCGGAACTCAGGCTGCAGCTTATCGTGCATGCTAAGGCATTGAGTGAGCTCGTTGGTTCGTGGGAAGAAAAGCTTCCAGTTGAAACTTTCCTCGTCAATCTTCTTAAGAAATTTGATTTAAAAGTTTCGCCGTCAATCCTGGAAAAAATTGCAGATGATGATGAGTTTGAAATTTGGACTTTGGATGGCAAATTCATGGCCTCTTCAGGCAAGTTTTACAAGATGACCAGTTGGTCCATCGAGGATCTTTTAAATAAAGACAGAGCTGAATTATTCACCAGGGACGATAAATATTTGCATCAAGTCATTCATTCTCTGAATTTGATAGGCCAGGGGGCGAGTTTTATTGAAAACCCTTGCGAACCCCATGTCGTCACTGAAACAAAGAAAGATCCCGTCTCAGTGATGGTTAAAATGAAATATTTTGCGCCAGTTTACTCCGCAGCAGAAAAAAACCTTATAGGGGTGATTGCTGTAATAAATTTCAAACCCTTGCATCATTGATTTGAACTCGGCGCCTCGTACTCATGGCGTCGAGCATTGTTAGATAAATTTGAGATGACAATTCACAATTTCTGACGATGAGTTCCTGCTCTTCTGCTGTAAACGAGTCCATCATTTGCAGCGCTTTTTCTAGATGATCGACATCTTCATCTGAATGAACTTTTATGAAGCTTTTACCTTGATGAGCCGAGACCCTGCGATGGAGTTCCTTCCCAGAGATAACAGCAAGACCCTCCAGAAGTATAATATAACCCATAAAGGAAGCAGGCTTTTTATGCTGAATCCAATAATATTGTGTCTGATAGAAGGCTTGTGTCTGTGCAAGTTCTGGAAAATCGCTTGGTCTATAGCTTAATTTTTTGAGGTCGTTTAAAAGCATTTTTTCATGACCTTTTTCTTCGCTAAGATGATCGATGCAACGATTGTGGTAGGCATTGTTATCAACGGATAATCCCGCACTCAGAGCGAGCAATGGCGTTGAGTGCTTCACGAAATAATAAGCCTGAGAGAGCCAAAACGCATATTGATGACGGTCCTCAAAATTGTAATCGCTAAGTGCTTTAACAACACAATCGATTGAACTTGAAATTCGATTTTTCATGCGGCCCCCAGATTGGAATTTATCAAATTAGAAAAGTTGACTTTGTTTTGATAAAGTTCATTTATTATTTCCTGAGTTTTGGAGTAAGGATGCGGCTTCAGATTTTCTCTCGATAAGTACATAACTCCACACTCTTTCCCGTGGCGAACAATAGTGTCCAACTTTTCAAAGCCAAATTTTAAGGCCATTTTATCAGCTTTATTGTCTAATCTAGAAAAACCTAATGCTGAGTCGCAAGAGGAGTCCATCATTGTCTTAAATGCTAGCCCCATCATCACGTCACCTAGTTGAACTTTAGAAAAACGAGCCCTGAGTTCTGGATGAACTGTGACCCATTCGCATGAAAATATTTTTGCTTCAGATTTAATGAGACGGCATTTTAGAATGTCGTTCACCGGCTCAAAATAAGACAATTCTGAAACTCCACAGAGTGTGAGGTCATATATATTGTGCAGTAAAAAAGCCTTTACAAGTCCTTCTTCATAAATTGCAGTCATTATTTTTGATCTATAAAAATATTCAGGAATGAGTTTTTCACCTGAGTCACTCAGGATTTCCGAGTAGGTATCCTTCCAAATCTTAAATGCTTGATTTACGATGGGGCGTGTTTCTTTTGTTAGGTTTGAAAAATCAATAATTGTAAACATGACAACTACGCTAAACAAGGAATCTGTAGAAATCAATAATGGCAAAAAAAACCAGACTAGACTGGGGATCTGATTTTTGAGAGAGGATGTTTTTAAAAAGTCAGGTGCAGAATAACCGCTTGAATAAACATGAAATTCAGCAGAAGTGTTGAACAATATGAGCAGTTGAAAAAGCGATAAAGGCTTCAGGTCTTTTGTTTTTATACAAGGGGCCTGCTAGATCGCAGGTGCAATCCAATATAAATTTATCGACCGATGATTTTTCTCTAACAAAATGTTTTTCAACTTGAGGCTTAAAATTCTCGGCAATTTCCCCAGAAAAAATTTTTGTGGAATATTCAAAAAGCTGACTCGTTATTTTAGGATCCCGCTCATAAAGGACCCACCACTCTAAGCTGAAAAGTTCCTCTAAAGTGTAAGAACAAATCTCGAAAAAGCGAAAATTGCTAAAGAGCTGAACATTGTTTGCAGAATAGATTTGGACAATATGCTCGTTTTTTAGATATGAAAAAAGATCTGATCTTGGAGTGAGTCCCAATTTACTAATGGCACGCCAAGCGAAGGTAGGGTTGTCTTTTAAAGTGTAACCCTCTGTGATTTGTTCTGAGCAAAGATCATGATAGAATTGAAGATGATCAGTCACCGCTCTTTTCTCGTTCATTGATAACTTTGAAAAATGAGGCAAACCTTCCGTGTAGGCATCGAGAAATACACCTTCGTTGGCAAGAAAACGTGAAATTAAGGCCGTTAGCTTTTTGAAGCGATCGTCAAATTCAGTGTTTTTTTGTAAGATTGAATTGTTTGCCAAATTTAAAGACATAATAAATGCAATCGCTCCAAATAAAAAATTGAAATGGGGTATGAACTTTTTGGCGCGATAACAACATGATTTTATTAAATTTGATAGAAAAATCTATTTTTAAACAGATAAAATATATTTAGTGGGAATGAGTTGAACTTATTACCCTCAGCTTCCCGTCGAAGGCATTCCCCAATACCACATCAACTGCATCGGCAAGTCTTGTTACGACAAGACAAGATCTTCCCGCCGTTCATCAGCTGAAACTCATAAACTTGTTGATCGTGCATTTCTAGGTTTAGACTTTGACCGTCTTTAAATTTTAATTCTGAGGTCATTTCGTGTTTCTTCATCTCCCCCAGAGCTAAAAGGGAGTCGAGAGTATCGTTTTGTGTTAGTGCCAGGGGAACCGGGTAACCTTCGTCATCCAAGCGATAGAGATGAATTTCTTTTTTGAGCTTTGAATTTGTGTTGTCTGTGGTGACCACGTGAATTCGTCGTTCTGTTCCGTCTTTTAAGATCAAATGAAAATTTTCAATGGCAATGTCTTCACTTTTAAAACTTTCAGATTTTCGCAGAGCCTGAATCAGATTATCTGGAGTTGTAATGTTTTTTCCAGACATTTGCGGCGAGCATAAGGCCAAGGATTCAGTGAAATTGTCAACTTCACTGGTGGGTTCTGTGGAGGGCTCTGTTTTGTTTTGATCTTGAGGCAAAGAATCACTGACAGCAGGGGCTGCCGCAGCTGTTGTCCTGTCCGCTGTTTGAATTTCAGTGACTGATGTCGGAGCTGGATCGGGTGATTTTTTGCCATTATAATTTTGCAGTAAATAATAAATGAACATTCCTATAAACATAGTTATCCCTGCTTGTTTTAATATTTGCCTTAGCCTTGGAAGAGTCACTGTCGATATCATGGAGTCTCAAGCTTTCAAACAAAAAATATTTATTAATCCCACGCCGGACAGCTTTTGGCGTGAGGTGATGGTCCTCGCGCGTCGCCCCAACGATAGGCTCCATCGTTATTGGGATTTGGCGAGGTGAGTTTAGCAAACAAGCGCCGTTTAAACTCCGCGGCATCCATGTCTTTACCCTTTAAGTATTGCGTTGAACAGTACGAATCCTCGGTGATTTGAGAGGCACCCATGTGATTTGTCTCAAGTGTGACAGAATCTTGGATTGAGGGATAAATTTTGTTCAACTGATTTTTCAGCGCAGAAGGCAATTGTTCGCCACCATTGCTGGCCATAATTTCGTGATAGGCATTTCTTAAAGCTAAAAAATCATCGATAGATCTTTGGTCTCTATTTGGAGTCGAGTAAGTGTCAAAGGTTTCAAAATCCATGCACCCTGAATTTTTGTGCAGATAATCAAGGGCTTCGCTGACAGCAACGACACGACCTTTGAGGTTTTCACAGGTGGTGTTAAGCATGCGTGTCATCATCTGAAGGTCTGTTTCTTGGCGCAGAGCCAGCTTTGCTTGAATTTGGCGAACCCATTTTGCAAGGGGAACATGGTATTGTTCTTCGCTGTAGCCGGGGACGGTCCACACGGGTTTATTGATAAAACCTGCGGGTCTCCAGTAACGAAATCCGGCATTTCCTATTGCATTTTGATTGCCTTCAAAAACCCATGCAGGATTGGGCCAGCTTTGACGTTGTTGCAAATCAGCTCCAGAGTTTGCAGCAACCGTAGAATTAAAAACTAAATAAGGAACACCAATGGGAAGAATTTCCTTCACACTCCATGAGTGGTGGTTTTTAGCCACAGTCATGATCAGGGATCCTGGGCGAATCGTGTCCCTGGTCAGGGCTGTGGGATAGGTGTCATTAGGTAGCGACCGCGTGCTGACGGTTTCATACATAAACTCTAAAAAATGTCGAATGCGAGCGATTTCATTTTGGCTGTCCCAGCGGCTCATCTTGTTGCTTAAAGATTTTCCAGAAGCCGTTGGATCTTGAATGACAAAGGGCAATTTATTTTCAAAAGCAAAGATGATCCGCATTGAATAAACTGTGTCGGCGCAATCTAGTCGCAGACCATAATAAGGATTTTTTTGTCCATGGGGCAAAAAAGGACGAGAGAAAAAATCAATTTGCCAAGAGCTGCGCACCCATTCCGAAAACTTATTTTCCCATTCCGCAGACCACTGATTCACATCAGTCCACACGGCAGCCTCTGCTTTTGGCCCAGGGACTAAAAAAAGAATCCAGGTGAAGGCAAGAACTAGTATTTTTAGCGCTGAGCTGGTTTTATACACGGGGGCTCCATCCTGAAGGTTGCATTGCAGAGATGGAGAGTTATATTGCTGAACTGTAAGGTTCAACTGAATAACACTAAATTTTGCTGTGCGTTTACAGGGCGGCTATGCATGGTGCGTCTTGAATTAACGTGTTGGCTCCCTAAAATGCAGCTAAATGTCATGATGATGTCTTTGCAATGTTTTGTCCGTTCATCGGTCAATCAAGGAAAGATCCAGACTCAATGAGAGGAACAAATGTCAAAACAGACACTCAATTTTTCGCAAGGATCGCATCAAAAGCCCAAATTGTGGGCAGTTCAATGGAATTTTCTTTTTATTTTTTTCTTTGTGGCCTTGACTCAGATGCCATTTTCATCTTTTGCAAAAGGCAAAGAAATTCCCGTCGACAGCGGTCGCAGTGTTCGTCGGCAAGTGGACACTTACGCCGAATTTGTTGAAAAAGAAATGATTCTTGCAAAGAACAATAAAGAGAGATTTCGGATTCTTAAAAAAATCGCAGGAAAATTTCAAAGCTTGCTCAACAAAAAATCAGAACTCAGTGCCGAAGATCAGGCCTACATCCAAGTGGTTTTGAAGGGATTTAAAGAACTGCCGGTTGAAAAGGGCTTTAAGAAAAAAAATTGTTCAACATACAAAGCCAAGTTTTTAAGTGAATTTGAACCCACTTCATCAGCGGAGGGGGCGCCAAAGGATCCAGCCCTCAGATCAAGTTGGAGCTCTTTGAACGCTCTATGCCGATAGCAATAAATTTAATAATAGCAGAACCAAGATCTTAGCTTCATTTCAAGAATCATTTTTTAGGAGAGTTTCACATGCAAAGCAACGTCTACGGATTTAATGTGCAAGATATCAACGGGAACAAAACTTCTTTAGAACAATTTAAGGGCAAGGCTCTGCTGATTGTCAATGTGGCTTCAAAATGTGGCCTGACCCCTCAATACGAAGGCTTAGAAAAACTGTACAGAAAATATCAAGCACAAGGTTTTGAAGTCCTGGGATTCCCGGCCAATGAGTTTGCAGGTCAAGAGCCCGGCAGCAATGCTGAGATCAAAGAATTCTGCACCATGAAATTTGGCGTTAAATTCCCGATGTTTGCTAAAGTCACTGTTAAGGGAGTCGAGCAACATCCACTTTATAAATTTTTAACGACGGAGCAGCCTCAAACGATCAAGAGCCCCGACAGTGATTTTGAAAATAAACTGATTGGGTACGGAGAAATTCGCACAAACCCAATGGATGTGCTTTGGAATTTTGAAAAATTTCTGATTGCACGTGATGGAACTGTGGCTGGTCGCTTTGCTCCGGATATGGATCCAAATGATACAATTTTGGTTAATGCCATCGAAAAGAGTTTGGCTTAATTGAATTTCAACGGCTGAATTGTCAGGACCCAGGTCTGGGTCCTGAAACCCAATTCTTTAATAACAAGGCCTGGACTGTGGGCTTTGTGAAATATCCCGATAAATCATCGTGCTCTCGGTGTTTTATGATTTGCCTGAACTAAAAAGGCAAAGCAAAAACTCACCCCGCAGCCCTTGATGAGAAGGGAAAATTTATGAAATGGAACCTGAATATTAAACTTATGCTTTTGTGCATTGGGAATCTGGTTGTTTTTGGAACTTGGATTTCTATTTCTTATACTGATCAAGTCAATAAGAATGAACAGCAAATCACCTCCCAGTTTTCATCGCATGCAACCTCTTTGAGCGCTCGAATTGCCGCGCAGTTTTATGAAAGGTACGGCGATGTTCAGGCCTTTGCTAAAAACTCTATTTTACAAAATCAATCCGATCGTTCGGGAATACAAGCGACACTGGATGACTATGTTAAGCTTTATGGAATTTACGATTTAATTGTTTATGTTGATATGAAGGGGAAATACATTGCTTCCAATTCAAAAACATTCAGTGGTCAAAAAATTTCCATAGAAAATCTTTCCACGGGTCGCTATGCTTTTCAGCCGTGGTTTCAAGCTGTTTCCGCAGGTCGATTTTCAGAAGATGAAGCCAAGGGATTCACAGGCACCTTTGTTGAGCCTCTCGGCTTTGACTATTTAATGGGATCGGCCACGGGTGTTGAAACCTACACTCAAGGTTTTTCAACGATCGTCTATGGCCAAAATGGCAAGCCAATAGGTGCTATCACAAATCGAACGGATTCAAGATACATTCAAGGCGAATTGTCTCAAGCCTATGAAGAGCTCAAAAAACTGGGCCATGAAACTTCTGAGATCACACTGATTGATAAAAAAGGGAATGTGATTTTAGAGTTCGATCCCTCTTTGATGGGCTCTATGGAATTTAAAAACAATCCAGAAGTTTTAGGCGTCTTAAATCTGGTTGAAAAAAAGGTTCCAGGTGCATTGGCCATCGTTAATAAAAATGAAACGGGCTCTGGCCTATTCATGAATTCTAGAAAAAATATTGAACAAGTCGCAGGATTTGCGCCCATTTCAGGAAAAAAATGGTTGGATAGTTTGGGATGGGGCGTGATTGTTCAAAACGAAGCAGCAAAAGAATTTGCTTCGCTCGAGGATCAAAAGCATGGTTTTTTATTGAAGGTTATTATCTTTCTCAGTGTTTGTTGTGCCGCCTCTTATTTTCTGATCAGTAAGCTGTCTAAGCATTTAGCTTCCCTCACTGAAAAAATAAATATCACCAGTCGAGATGTCACTAAAGCATCGGAAACTTTAGCCTCAGCCAGTCAGCAGTTGGCGACTTCAAGTCAAGAGCAGTCAAGTTCAGTGGAGCAAACCTCATCAAGCCTGGAACAAATTTCAGCCATCGTCAGCTCCTCTGTAAAAACATCGCAAGAGGCCGTAGAGCATTCTAAAAATGTGGCAAGTCTTGTGACGAACAGTGCCAAATCCATGGCCGATCTGCAAATATCAGTGCAAAAAATTGCAGAGGCCAATGAGCGGGTTGAATCGCTGGCGAAACTCATCGAAGAGATCGGCGAAAAAACCGAACTGATTGATGAAATTGTCTTTCAAACAAGGCTGCTTTCTTTCAATGCCAGCGTCGAGGCCGAGCGTGCTGGTGAACATGGCCGAGGCTTTGCCGTCGTCGCCCAAGAAATTGGAAACCTGGCGCAAATGAGTGGCAAAAGTGCCCATGAAATTGGACGGATTGTAAAGAGCAGCATGAACGAAGCGCAAGAGGTGGTTAAATCCAATCGAACTCGCGTGGAAGATGGAGTTGCCTTGTGCAAACAGACCGCTGAAAAACTTCATTCTATTCAAGAAGCCTCAAAGGCTATTCTTAAAGGATCTGAGCAAATCCTGAGATCCTCTGAAGAGCAAAATTCTGGTATTCAGCAAATCAATCAAAGCATCAATTTGATCAGTCGAGCCACAGAAGAAAATGCGAGCTCTGCCGAAGAATGCTCGGCCAGCAGTCAGGCCCTCTGGAGTCAGGGAGAATCACTCACCACTGTCGTTGCAGAACTTGAAAGGGTTGTTCATGGCAAGTGGGTTGATGCTGAAAACGAGGAAGATGTGAGTCAAGTTGGAAAGCAGCGCTTACCCCCAGTGGTGAGGCAGGCTGCAAGTCGAGCTCCAAAAAAATATGCCAATAAAACAGCGATAAATTCAGTTGAAAAATCTTTGAGAAAGCCAATTAAAAAAGCAACCGTATCGAGAGCTCAAAGGTCATTCACTGAAGGAAATCTTGCCACTGATTTGCGTGATGACCCCTGGGAGAAGATTTAAATGATTGTTTATCCTCGAGGGATAAATTTACTTCCAAACTTGCCATTCAAAACAGGTTTTTTGTTTTTAAGCTTTTTTGAGGTGAGTTTGTCACTGTTCGTTGATGGTTCTGGTGCGTCTTCAGTTGTGAGATTTTGATCATCCTCAGAAAGGGAAAGTTTAGGTCCGGTGTGTCGGGGAACGCGGGGCTTTGCTTTTTCAAAGAGTTCGATGTCTTCAAACCGAATTAAAATCACTTTGCCAATATTAAAAACTTTTAAACCTTCAGGGGCTATATTTTTAATCAAACCAGTAAATCCCAAGTGGCCTAAGTTATTTCCAAGATTTTTTCCGGCGATCCGAAATTTCACCTGAGGAGTTTTTTTGTCTTTTAAAATTTTATTCAATTCATCCATCGTTGAATGAAGATTTGTGGAATCCAAGGTTTGCGCCATTACTTTTAAAACATCAGTCGATTTCATTTTAGTTCCAATTCCCTTTTTTAGGGTTTTTTATTTTTTAAAGCTCTTGTGGTGCTGCTCTTTGAAACAAGATCACTCACAGGTGACTTACAGATTACATAGAGGTTGACGATAAAATTCTTAGGCACTCAATGTTGAGAGCTAGAATAAGCAAACAAGGCAATGGACGCCGCCACAGTGGCGTTCAAGGACTCCACACCCTGGGTGGGAATAGAGAGTCGCTGTAAGCCCTTAATGTCGCCAAAGCCAGGTCCTTCTTCGCCAATCACAAGCTGCAGATTTTTTGGCCATTTAAATTTAGCTACGCTTTCGCCCTTCATGTCTAAGGCAAAAATATTTTTATTTTGAGAAATAAAATCCGCAAACTTGCCAATTTTATAAAGTTCAAGTTTTAGCAAGGCTCCCGCCGAAGCTTTGATGGCCTTCGGGTGATAAGGTGAACAGCTTTCCTCAGAAAGAATTAATTTTTTAACATTAAAAGCCAGGGCCGAGCGAGCTAAAGCTCCAAGATTTCCTGGATCACCCAATGGACAGATCAATTCAAGTCCTTGCGGAGTTTGGTTTAAGGGCAAAGCCTCAATGGGTTTAGCCTCTAAGACCAATAAATTAAAGTGAGTGCCAACGACATCAAGCTCATTAAAAAGGTCTTTTGAAAGTTTAAAGACGGGAACGCGATGGAGTTGAGCGCTCACTGGTGCTGATGAAAATCCAGTGACCGTTTTGAGGCCTTCATAAATGAGTTCGGCCTTCACAGTGAAATTCGGATTTTTTAGGAACTCTTCCAGCAGTTTTTCACCCATGAGGATGAACTCATTGTGTTTTTTTATCCCGCGAGACGTCGCAAGATCGCTCCAGCGTTTAAAGAGTTCGTTTTTTGATGAAGTGATTTCTGTCACTTAATGTCCTTCCAACGGCGTTTTTCGTCTCCAGAGAGCTCTTCAAACAAAATGTCTTCCCCTTCATCTGTTTCAGGCAGCGCCATGTGTTTTATTTTTTCATAAATCACAAGGCGGCGATTGTGGGGTGTGTTTGGTAGGGAATAGGAGATGTCCTCGACAAGCTTATAGTGTTCAGCCCAATTTTTTTTGGCAGATTCAATTTCTGGATCCACGCCTGGGCCTTTCATAAAATAAACTCGACCACCCAGTTGGAGGCCATTGATGACATTTCCAAGAGTGTTGCCAATGTCTTCCACGGCTCGTGTGATCACGCCATTGACAGGATAGACACAGAATTTATTGATATTGCGACCTAATATATCGAGATTTTTTAATTTCATCGCAGAGCGAACTTGCTTTAAAAACTCGACACGACGTTGAACGCCTTCTCCTAAGAGAATTTTTTCTTCAGGAAACATGATTTTTAAAGGAATCCCAGGAAAACCGGGGCCGGTTCCCACATCTAAGAGCGGAAATTGCAATTTTGTGTATTTTAAAATGATAATGCTATCGATAAAATGTTTGATGGCGACGTCTCGCAATTTCAATAGCCGAGTGAAATTTTCTTTTTCTTGATTCAACATCAGCAATCGATAGAACTCCGCCAGCTGAAAACGCTGCTGATGATTGACCAGATCAAACCCATGATTGTGAAAAACGTCAGAAAGGCGGTCATTGGCTTCTTGTAACTCATAGACCATTTCGGGTTTTTTGTGGCGACCTTGGAGGTTTGATTCCGTGGGTGCGGCCTTTTTAGGATCATTTCTTCGCGCGGGCTGTCCTGGGTCTTGCTTAGCTCCTGAAGAGGCTTCTTTTCGGGCTTCTTGCCGGGCTTTGTAGGGACTGTAATTGTTTTTATTTTTATGCGCCATAGTAAAGACGGAAGATAGGGGCAAAGCTCTGAAAGCTCAAGTCTTTTCTGCACTGTGAGAAAAGACTCAACTCCTTGAAAAGGCGCCGTTTTCAAGCCACTATAAGCTCATATGTCTAATACTTCAGCGCAAAAACTCGATTCAATTCAAAATGCAGCTCAAACTGCTTTTAAAGCAGCTTCCAGCTCTAAGGATCTTTACGACCTCAAAGTTCAGTTTCTTGGGAAAAGTGGCTCTCTCACCGAGATCATGAAAGAAATGGCTTCCATGTCTAAAGAGGAAAAGCCTCTTTTTGGTAAAAAAGTCAATGAGGTCAAGCAGCTCCTAGAGGCCGTTTACTCGGAGGCGGAAGAAGCCCTCAAGAAAAATGAAATCTCAGCAAAAATGGCGGCTGAAGAGCTCGATTTGACTCTGCCGGGATTTGCTCGTAGCAAGGGATCTCAACATCCTGTAAATATGGTTATTGAAGAGATCTTTGGCATCATGTCTCGCCTAGGCTATAGCATTCGCACAGGGCCACTCATAGAAAAAGATTATTATAACTTTGAGGCCTTAAATATTCCTGCAGATCATCCAGCGCGAGATATGCAAGATACTTTTTTTATCGATAAAACGCATGTTTTAAGAACCCACACCTCACCCATTCAAATCCACTCGTTGGAGACAGAAGCCCTGCCTTTGCGTGTGATCGGCACAGGACCTGTTTTTAGATGTGATTCAGATATTTCGCATCTGCCAAATTTTCATCAAATCGAAGCTTTGTGCGTTGATGAAAAAGTTTCGATGGCTGATCTCAAAGGGACTATTAGTTTTTTTGTGCGTGAATATTTTGGTGCTGGCTTAAAAACTCGTTTCCGTCCTAGTTTTTTCCCCTTCACGGAGCCTTCAGCCGAGGTGGATTGTTCCTGTCCTATTTGTAAAGGAAAAGGTTGCAGTCTTTGCAAACACACGGGTTGGATTGAAATCGGTGGCTGTGGCTTGGTGAATCCTAAGGTTTTTCATGCGGCTAAAATTGAGTATCCAAAATACCAGGGCTTTGCTTTTGGTTTTGGAATTGAGCGCATGGCGATTATTAAATACGGTATAGAAGATATTCGGTTGTTCCCTGAAAATGACGTTCGTTTCTTAAGGCAGTTTGTAAAATGAAGATCAGTTTAAAATGGCTCCATGATTATGTTGATGTCCAAGAATTTTTTGCACAACCAGAAGTTTTAGCGGAGGCCTTAACCAGGGCTGGATTGGAAGTTGAAGACATCACCAATCGTGCAAAAGATTTCAATCACGTTGTGATTGGTCATATCCTCGAAAAAGATAAACATCCCAATGCTGATAAATTGTCGGTTTGTCGTGTTTCCACAGGCGATGAGATCCATCAAATCGTTTGCGGGGCACAAAATCACAAGGCGGGGGATAAGGTTATTGTCGCTTTGCCCGGGGCTGTTTTGCCGGGAAATTTTGCCATCAAAAAATCCGTCGTTCGCGGCGTGGATTCAGGTGGAATGCTGTGCTCTTTAAAAGAGTTGGGCCTTGCTAAAGAGTCTGATGGGATTTCAATTTTGGCGGCGGATGCCCCCACTGGAAAAGCTTATGCGGACTTCGGTGGATACAATGACATCACTTTTGAATTGAAGGTGACTCCGAACCGAGCCGATTGTTTAAGTCATTTTGGTCTAGCGCGAGAGGTGGCTTGTCTTTTCGGAAAAGACCTCAAGGCTCCTAAAGCTGAGCCTAAGTTGTCGGCGCAATCATCAAAAAGCAAAATAGCTTTAGAAGTGATAGCCTCAGACCTTTGTCCTCGTTACACCGGCAGATCTATTCAAGCGGTGAAGGTGGGCCCAAGTCCAGAATGGTTAAAAAATCGTCTAGAAAGTGTGGGACTCAACTCAATCAATAACATCGTGGATGTCACAAATTTTGTGATGATGGAATTAGGGCAGCCTTTACATGCCTTTGATGCGCAATTTATCAGTGGATCTAAAATTATTGTTGATAAGGCCACGGCCGGTGAGTCTTTTGTCACTCTTGATGGAACTGAAATAAAATTAACTGGCGAAGAGCTCTCTATTCGCGATGCCCATCATCCCCTGTGTTTGGGCGGTGTCATTGGTGGAAAAAATTCTGGAGTGAGTGACCTCACTGTGAATTTGTTTTTAGAGAGTGCTTATTTTATTCCCATGAGTGCCAGAAAAACATCACGCACTCATGGAATTGACACAGATTCAGCCTACAGGTTTTCCCGAGGAGTGGATCCTGACGGGGCTTTGCGCGCCCTAAACCGCGCAACCGCTTTAATTTTAGAAGTTGCGGGCGGCGAAGCCTTTGGCGATCATCATGATTTTTATCCAAGTCCAGTGAAGAAAAGTTCTGTGCAGATTTCTATAAAAACTGTTTCAGATCGATTGGGCTATGAAGCTTTTGAAGACAAGTTTGTCGATTTTATGAAACGCTTGGGTTGTCAGATTGAAAAGAAGGGCGAAACTTTTGAAGTCTTGCCACCGACCTTCCGTTTTGACCTAGAGCAAGATATGGATTTAGTTGAAGAGTATGCACGACTTCATGGGTATGAGCATATTCCTGAAACGCTTCCCGTTTTTGCAAAAGCGCCCTCTCATCATGACAAGACTTTTATGATGAATAGAACAGCCAGCGAGTTGATTCGTGCTGAGGGCTATCAGCAGGCCGTCAATTTTGCCTTTGTTGCATCAAAGGCCGAGAAAGCCTTTTTGGGTCCCATTGAGACATTAAAGGCCGCGGGTCTCACCGGAAGTGAAAAAGAAATTCGCATTATGAATCCATTGAATGAAGATATGGATGTGATGAGAACAGCCTTGAGTTTTGGATTGTTCAAAAATCTCAATAGCAATTTTCATTCTGGAAATATGCAGGGGAGATTGTTTGAGATTGGCAGCACCTTCTGTGTGAAAGACGATGGCAGCTATGCAGAGAGTCAGCACTTAGCCTTTTCCCTTTGGGGAAAAAATGAAAATCTTTGGAACAAATCCTTGGATTATCCGATCGTCTTTGAGTTGAAGGCCGCTGTGGAAGTGCTGTTAAAGTCTTTGAATATTTCGGCCTACACTTGGGTGAGTCCAGTGAACAAGGCCGAAATACCCGCATTCATTCATCAAGGGCAGTATGCACAGCTTTTGGTAGAGGGTAAAAAAGTGGGCTTTATTGGCAGCTTGCATCCCGTTTTGCTGGAAGATAATAAAATTCGTGTCCCGGCAGCGATGGGTGAATTTGATCTGGATCAACTTTACAAGGGGCAACCTCGACCTTACCGTATTCAAAGTGTTTCTAAATTTCAAATTGTAGAGCGTGACTTTGCCTTTGTAATGCCTAAGACTTTAAAAGTCGGCGATATTTTAAAGGAAATTAAGAAATCTGCAGGAGCCTTGCTCATGAATGTCGATGTCTTTGACCTTTATGAAGGTGATAAGATGGAAGCGGGGCAAAAGTCAGTGGCCCTGAGGTTGTGGCTGCAAGACAAAAATGCAACACTTCAAGAGGCACAAATCAATGATGTGACCTCAAAGGTGCTTGAAAGTTTGAAAAAGAATTTTGATCTTTCCGTAAGGTAGATTTTTTAATTTCTTTTGAATGAGAAAATAGATTTTATTGTTCGAATTGGGCTTTTTAACTTGTTAACGTGAAGGATCACTATGGCGGGCCAAAACTTAGGTAAATCAACAGTGACTAAAGCTGATATTATCGAGAAAGTTTATGAAAAAATCGGGTTCTCAAAAAAAGAAGCCTCTGAGCTTGTTGAGCTTTGCTTTGATACCTTGAAGCAAGTTTTGCAGAATGGTGAAAAGGTAAAAATCTCTGGCTTTGGAAACTTTGTCGTTCGTGGTAAAAATGAACGCATTGGTCGCAATCCACAAACAGGCGAACAAATTAAAATTTCCGCACGTCGAGTGCTGACCTTCCGACCATCGCAGGTTTTGAAGGCTATGTTGAATGGTGAAGAGTACGCCCACCTCAAGGATGATGATGACGACGATGACGACGACTACGGCAAACCAAGTAAGCCTGCCAAACACAAATAGCGCGGTGGTAGAGCTAGAGGGGGCTGGCTTAGATGGAATTCATCTAGATGAAACTCGTCTAAGTGAAACTTTTAGACCTCAAGCACCTCTTACTTCGCTTTTATGTGATGCCAAACTGCTCGAAGAAATCAGTTTAATTCCAGACAGAATGGCTTTTAAAATTGGTGATGTGGCTGAAATTCTTGGTATCAAACAGTATGTGCTCAGGTATTGGGAAACAGAGTTTGAAATTCTTTCCCCAAAAAAAGCGGTGAACAATCAACGGATGTATCATCGCCGGGACGTTGAAAATGCACTGCTCATTCGAAAACTTTTGCATCGCGATCGCTTTTCAATTGAGGGCGCAAGAAACGCAATGAAAGAACTCAAGTCCCAAGTCCGCAAAGAAAAAGATCGAACTCAAATTCAAAATAAGTTTGAGAGTTTAAATGAGGCGGTCGGACAATTAGTTCTTGATATTAGACAGGTTCGCAATTTATTTTTATAGTGAGTAAGTCTTAGAAATTTCACAATCTCTGCGCGTGGCTCAGCTTGGTAGAGCACTTGCTTGGGGTGCAAGAGGTCGCTGGTTCAAATCCAGTCGCGCAGACCATTTTTTTATTTAGCAGAATTAATTCCGTATAAGTTCAAGATGGTAAATTGTCGCTTGTCCATTTTGAACATTGGATTGGGAATTGTTCACTTCAAAAGAAAGTTGTTCGGGCCGGCCCACTGAATCGCGTTTTGAAACAGTGATTCGCACTGTTTGATATTGAAAATTGATCATACTCCCAAAACCCCAAGTTGTTGTCATCTTACGTTCAAGACCAACCTGCTGATTGTTATTATAAATAAATTGGCTAAAAATTGTATTGTAGCCATTTTGATAATTGCCAAATTTTGGGTTAAAATCCAGACCTTGCATTTGGCCTTGGTAGCCCGTTGAACAACTGAATGAATAAGAAAAGTTGGCTGAATCTGAACCATTGCTATTCAAGTAAAAACCTTGAGTCGTGTAACAAACACTGCCGTTGTAATTCAGGACGTAACCATTCACAGAATGCCACGTTCCAGAAATAGAGGACAACAAGTCTTGGCCTGTTGTGTTTGAATTGTCAGCCTGTGCATGAGCTGTAAAAATCAAAAGTGCTGTAAGTAAAAACTTTTTAGTAAGAGAAACATAACTACAAGTAACTACTTTACTGGTTTTCATGGAAAGTCCTTTCATAGGGACATTGGATTTTAAATGGACACAAATATTTTTGAAATGAATTTTTTCAATGACAGGTTTAAGATAATTGGAGTCGAGTGCAGATGATTAACACTAAAAGCCCAAAAAATGTCAAATTATAGGATTTAAAGGATGCAAGAATGAATAAAAAAACTTTTTGGCTTGGACTTTATATTTTTTTGACTTCGGCATTGTCCTTTGTTCCCAAGGGATGGTCCCATGAAGGGGATCACTTACTCAACTCCCTAAAACCATTTTATACAGATGGATGCACGCTCTTTATCGATGGGCCCCCATCAAAGCCCGGCTTGTGGCGCCATTGCTGTGTAGAGCATGACCTCAGATATTGGTTTGGTGGGGACAGAGAAGACGCACATCAGGCCAACCTGCAATTAGGGGCCTGTGTAAAAAGTGTGGCTGGAGCCTTGTGGGGTCATATCATCTATCGTGGCGTTGAAATGGGACGCTATTCCCCAGTGAAGCATCCAACCCATTGGGGCTGGGGTTGGGAAGTGGCGAGAGGATCTGCGAAACTTGATCACGACGAGTCCGTCTATGTGATGGAGCAGCTCAGAAAAACAACGGTGGATCAAGCTTTAGTTGAAGAATTTATTAAAAGAAATTTCCCTGGATTTTTAAAATAGACCAGGGGTGCAAATTAAATTTCTACCTGAACACCAATCTCTGTCACCTGTTTAGGTGGCAAATTGAAGTGGCGAGTGGCATCCAGCGCATTGTGATTTAAAAATGCAAAAATCTTTTCTCGCCATAGGGCCATTCCAACTAATTTGGTGGCAAATATTTTTTCTTTGCCCAGGAAGTAAAGCATTTCATCCGCATTTATCACATATTCATCAAGTTTGATTTTATCTATCGCTTTTGGCACATCTTGGGATTCGAGATAGCCAAAGTTCACTGTGACTGCGTAGACATTGTCGTGCAGTTTTACAACTCGTATTTGTTCCTTTGAAGAGACAAAGGGTATTTCTTTGGTTACAACCGACAAGAAAATCAAGCGCTCGTGGATGGTTTTAAAATGTTGATAGGTATGAAAAAGGGCATAGGGCGTTTTTTCAATATTACCATTGAGATAAATGGCGGTCCCTGGTGCAACATGATGAGGTTCAGATTGCAGTTTGTTGATGAATTTTTCTAAGGGAATCGTTTTATGGAACAGTCGAAGTTCCAGAATGTAGCGACCTTTTCGCCATGTTGTCATCAAAGTCACAATGGCAATAGAGATGGCTATGGGAACCCATCCACCATCCATAATTTTTAGGACATTAGCGCCGAAAAATGCGGTGTCTATAATTAGGAAAAGTCCGCAAAGCAGAAAGGCATTTATTTTTTTCCACTTCATGACACTTTTTAAATAATAATAGAAAAGCAGAGTGGTGATTCCCATCGTCATGGTCACGGCGATACCATAGGCAGAGGCTAGTGCACTCGAGGTTTTAAAGGTCAGAACTAACAGAACACAGGAAATCATTAAAAAATTGTTCATGAAACGAATATAGATTTGTCCACGTTCATGCTCAGAAGTATGCACAATTCGCACCCTAGAAATGAATCGCGATTGAACGGCCTGCAAAGTAAGAGAAAAAACGCCCGTAATCAGGGCTTGCGAAGCAATGACCGTTGCAAATGTAGCCAGTATAACCAAAGGGGTCAGGGCCCAGTTTGGAGCCATCAAGAAAAAAGGATTTCTAACTGCTTCTGGATTTTTAAGAAGCAAGGCCCCTTGTCCGAAGTAATTGATGATCAGGCAAGGCAGTACAATGCTAAACCAAGCTTTTGTGATTGGTCTTCTGCCGAAATGTCCCAAGTCCGAGTAAAGGGCTTCGCCTCCAGTGATGACCAAAAAGACAGAGCCTAAAACTAAAAAACCATTCCAAGAGTTGGCGATGAAAAATTGCACGGCATAGTATGGATTTGCGGCGGCAATAATTTCTGGATACTTTAAAATATTATAAATACCCAAAGCTCCTAGGACCATAAACCAAACAAAAGTAATCGGCCCAAAGACTTTACCGACAAGGGATGTTCCAAATCTTTGAATTGAAAAAAGCAAAACAAGAATAAAAATAGTGATCGGGATGATATAAGGATCAAAAACTGGTGTAATCAGCGAAAGACCTTCCACTGCGGACAGGACCGAAATGGCGGGTGTGATCATGCCATCGCCATAGAGCAAGGCTGTACCAAATAAACCAAAGATCAAGAGCTTGCTTTTACGACCGTTTTTGGTCACCAAATTCGTCAGAGCAAGAATTCCACCTTCACCCTTGTTGTCAGCTTTTAAAATAAAAAAAACATATTTAAAACTGATAACAATAATGAGCGACCAAAAGATCAATGATAAAACACCAAAGATGGAAGTGGCATCGAGGCTTATGTTATGAGAGTGATGGAAAGACTCTTTTAAAGAGTAGAGTGGACTCGTTCCAATATCGCCAAAGACGACTCCAAGGGCTGCAATTGTCAGAGCAAGTTGTGACGAATGAGTGCTTTGCTGAGTTTCAGTTTGCATGGGGTTCCTTAATAGATTTTGACGCTGCCATGCATTGAAAAGATGGCGAGTCAGCGCAGACAATACATTGGATTTTAGCCAAAATCCAAAAGAAATGTGACTTTGTTGGCTCATTTCACACGATTATTGAGCCTAGAAAGCACGGTTTTTAGGCATTTTTTCTGGTGGAAATCTTGGAGAAGTGTTCGGCAGCAAGATCCCTATTGAGTTGGGGTCCGCTTTTTAAGCAAACATGAAGCTGAATTTTTTTTGTTTACACTTGGAGAGTTCATCTGAAAAATACTGTCAAATTGGATGTCTCCATTTGTCAGCTGATCGAGGCTCCAAAAAGTCTGAATGGCGGAACCTCTGTTGGATTCTTGATAGGACTTTTGGATCGTGTTGTTAAAGATTTTAGCATTGGAAAGGTCGATACGAAATATTTTTGACTGCTCATAGGGTCCTACGGGTCGAACAACAACCAATGTTTTACATCCATCCTGTTTAAAGGTCAGAGGAAGGGCCGTTCCCTGGCCATAGAGATTGTAAAATGAAATGGAGTTGTCTTTAAGTCCTGCTTTATCTGCTGGTGCGGGCACTAAAGCAGAAAGGTTATCGCAATGACCAATTTCAGCCATATATGTTCCCGACAGGTCAGGACAAATTTCTGCAGCCAGAGCTTTTGAGCCGACCATCAAAAGAAGAAGCAGAGCGATTTTTGTGCTCAAAGATGTGTTCTTGATTTTCATAATAATATCCTTACGGCCATTTGAGGCCTCAATTTCGAACCGAATAAGAGAACAATTCATGATCCGCCCTTTTAAGCCGATTTTCTTTCAGAGGGAATCACAAGTCACAGTTGCTTCTATGGGTTGTAAATCTTTTAGTTTTGTAAAGTCTCTAGACAGCCTCATCAAGCGGCCGTAAAATCAAGCTTGGATATTACATTGATGAAATAGTGTTTGTTTGATTTTGACTCGGTCATCCTAAGATTGTATAGGTCCTCGCCCAAACACATCTAAGCCATTTTTTTTGATCAGGAAAAAATATGAACAAATCAGCTATTGCGATCACTTCGCTAGATCATCTCATTCAAGCAGGAAAACAAATTGGCACAGTCGACTGTCAATTCGGTGGTTGTTACAACCGCACAACCGTAACCTCTCTGCTTCTGTAGGTGAGGCTTGCCGCAAATAGATTTAAAACTTTTTTCAAAATTAATCACACCTGAAACACGTCAAGTTGGCGCAAGGGAATTGGCTGAATCCCTTAAGGCAAAGAACTTAGTCATTTTTGATTTTGATGCCGACATCAAGGCTTTGTTGCCGGCTATTGGCTTTCCTCAAACTTTGTGGGGGACGAAGCATTGGCGAATTTTTTTGGCAAAATGTGAGCTTGATGGATGGGCTACGGGAGAGTTGCCCTGCAATCGCGAGGGACAGCTCACCAAAGTGACTGGAAAGCTCTTTGGTACTTCTGTGTGGGTGCTCTTTGAAGCCAATCTTGAAACTTTGGCCATTCTCAATAATTTCAAGGATTTTGCATTGTCTCTTTCTGGTTTGCTTGAGAATGAAAGAAGAAACTTTAAGTTTGTAAATCAGAACGTCAGTCTTCAAGAATTAACTAAAGATTTACAGGTGCACACAGAGGCCTTGACTCTGACTAGAAATGGCATGAATCAGGCGTTGAGAGAGGCTGAGTCGGCAAGACTGGAAGCCGAAAAAGCCAACCAAGCCAAGAGTGCTTTTTTAGCAAATATGAGTCACGAGATCAGGACTCCCCTGAGTGCAATTGTTGGCTTTGCAACTATTTTGCGTGAGCCCCTTATTTCAGATAAAGATCGATTGGCTCTTGCCGAAGTGATTGAGCGAAATGGTCGACAGTTATCACGAATTATTGATGATATCCTTGATATTGCAAAAGTTGAAGCAGGCCGAATAGAATTAGAAAATATTAAATTTTCATTTCTGGAACTGATGGATGATGTCATTCAGCTGTTCAGTCAGGAGATTCGCAAAAAAAATCTAACCTTGCGCTATGAGTTCGGCGCAGATGTTCCGACTTATATTGAATCGGACCCCGTGCGCCTGCGCCAAGTTTTGATTAATATTATTGGCAATGCAGTCAAATTCACCGAGACCGGTGGTATCAGTGTTCAAGTGTTCCGAACGAGCGCGACAGGTCTCAAAGATAATATTGAGATTCATATCATAGATTCGGGTTGTGGGATTTCCGAAGAGCAGCGACAAAGAATTTTTAGGCCCTTTATGCAGGCTGACTGTTCAACAACAAGACGGTATGGCGGAACAGGACTGGGCTTGGCTTTGTCCCTGCAATTGATGGAAGCTATGGGTGGGTTCATTCAGCATCAACAGAACGAGGCAGAACACGGCTCGGTCTTTGTTATCAGGTTTAGCGTGAGATCGTGCAAGGCTGCAAACACAGAGAAATTTTCAAGAGATAAAATATATCAATCTCTGAGCTCGAAAAAATATCAAGTCAATGCCCAAGAAATTTCGCAAAAGAGTGCACAAAATGAACTCCTGAAGGATATGCGAATTCTTGTGGTGGATGATGTTTTAGACAATGTCCTGTTGATGAATAAAATCCTTTCCAAACAAGGCGCTATCGTGGAAGAGGCCTGCAATGGAAGAGAGGGAGTCATGAAGGCCTTGCTTGGTGACTTTGATGTCGTTCTGATGGATATCCAAATGCCTGAAATGGATGGTTATGAGGCTCTCCATCAATTAAAAGCAAATCATTATTCTAGGCCTGTTTTTGCCTTAACAGCACAAGCTATGAAAGAAGATCGCGACAAAATTAATGCTGCTGGGTTTGACAACTATTTGACAAAACCAATCAACCGAGAGGAACTTTTTAACCAGCTCCGTAAGGTCAGCAAAAAACTTCCATCCCAGGGGCTTAAAAATTCATCGGCAGTGCAGTCCTCGAATGTCTCTAATACCAATGCTATAAACCACTAGCGTAGCACTTGTGATTGGTGAGTTTGTACCCTCTGGAAATAAGGCCCACTGACCTTGTTCCGTTTTTCTTAATTGGGCGGGGCAGTGATGATAGGTCCCTAAGATACCATTGTAAATATGCCGCAATCTCACGGTCCCACCCAGAGTTTTATCAACGTGGCTCCCGAGCAGTACTAAGGCGGAGTGATCCGCTTCAAGAATTGCTCCGTTATGGCTATTGAGTGTTTGTAGATCAAAGGTTTGCTTTTTATGGGAGGCTTCATTTTTGCCTCCATAAATAATGCCCAAAAGATTTCCCTGTTCATCGACGTCCACACTGATTTCTGAGCCAGGGTAATTGGGCTTTTCAGTGCTCTCTAGAATATTATTGAGCTCTAGCAAAGGCATCGTCTCGGCAAAAGTCAGCAATCCAAACGTCGTCACAAAAATATAAAGACCTATCTTAATTGAATGCATCATATTTCTACCCTTCCTTGAGTTGAAACTGACTTTATCTTGCCGCCTTTTTAATTCATAATCTAGAAATTAAATTCAAATCTAATAGTTCCAGCTAAAGCGGGATCAAGAGTTTTGCTGAAACTGGGGTTCATGACATATTGAACATCCGGTTGCACAAATAATCCCTCAATGAGTTCAGCTTTGTAAGTGAGTTCCAAAGTTGTTTCCGCATTTTCCAAATCGATATTTATTTTTTTGTAATCACTGCCCGCAGAAGCCTGTGTAATGGCAAAACTCAATTTGTCATTCTTATGTCCTGCAAGGGGAGACTTCAAAAGGAATCCTGCGCCCACATCAGACTGAACCGGGCTGACTTCAGTATTGGCAAAACCGTAGCGTAAAAAAACTGAAAAATCTTCGCTAAAGCCATGATCGATGAGGCCGTAGGCACCAGTTGATGATTTGTCTGTGCCCCCATTTATTGCAGCCATTTTTTTACTGTAGGTCCAAGCTCCAATGGAGTATTTAGAACTGACACCCTTGTTTTCAGCAGCAGTCCCAGTTTCTGCAATATACAAAAATCCCTCGCTGCTAGTCGCATCAACATGCAATCCTTTCAGGTGATCCGGATTTCCAGCTTGGGCATTAAATATGGCAATTTGGGCAAAGGTGGTTTTTGAGGGTTCAATTCGAAGGCGCAAGCTAGGTGCTGTATATGGAAAGATCGAAGGGCCATTGGTGCCCGTTTGAGCGAATTCTTTGCCAACGCCAAAGGAGCTATTGAGTAAAGTTGTTGAAGACTCTGTGGAGTAAAATTCTGTATTTAAGTCATGAAGACCAAAGAGAATTGACGTTCCATACCAGTCAAATTTTTTCAAAACATAGGCTTCATACAATTTAAAATCGTCGATCTTGGCTTCGATGTTATTAGTAATTTGGGTGTCGCCTATAAGTTCAGAAGGTGCGGAGCCCGCCTTGAGATGATTTCCCAATCCATAAAACATAAATGTTGTTCCTGTCCAGCCCCATTTTTTTTCTGCATCAAGGAGGGCTCTGACATCAAGGTTTCCAAGGACTGAATTATCCACTTTTTCACCACCAGAAAAATTTCTAGTGAAATCCGTTTTGTAAACGATTTGAAATTCAAGACCTTTTTCTGCCAGTTGAGTACGAACACCACCCCAGTTGCCGGCCAGGTAGTGTGGAGCTTCAGCAGAGCCCTTGTCTTTTTTCTCTTGTTCTTGCTGTGTTGTAGGGATTGAGTAAGAGGCGGAGGCTGGTTCCCGGTCCTTTTCTTGAGCCATGGCAAGCGAACTGGAGAGTAATAAAGAGAGACTAATTTTTGATTTAAGTTTTTTGTTTTTCATATTTATTAATCGGTTTCTGGCAAAAATAGTAAATGCTTGGTGCTAGAAAAAGGATCTGCTGAAGGTCTTGTTTTTTATAAAAAAGGACCTTGTTATCTATTGAGTGCTAATTAGCGTTCCATTTTAGGTCGATTCTTTCCGCCGAAAATGAAAGAAGTCCATGTTTGAGTGTTGACCTTCGTTGGAAAGAAATTGCCATGAAAATGAATATGAAATTCATTTTTGTATTGTTTCTCAGTTCATTGACTTGGTTTTGAGGCAATCTTCTTCACTTTGGCTTTCCAAATTTTTAAAACCTCATGGCCCGAAGTGGACGGGGCTGTGCCCGCGTACATTCTGTGATCATAATAGGTTTCAATTTTTGAAAGAGCTTCATTCAATTCGGGAAGTTCTTTTGCGAGTCTTTTTAAATAAGCCAGTGGCGGTTCAGAGGGAGCTCGGCTAAGTCCCATTTTGCTGCCAAAAGTTTCAACTTTATCAATAAGCATTTGTGCCTGATTTTTTGATGAGCGCTGGGATAAAAATTTTCGAAATAAAAGAATATTAAGAATAAGAGCCAAAATAAATGTAATTAAAGTGCTCACTTTATAGCTAAATATTTTACTCCAAAGTCCTTCCTGGCTTGATTTGTCATATTCTAGTAAAAAATAGACCCAACGATAATTCAAATCTTCCAACCAAAAACTCAATTTATCCCAAAGTTCAACGCTGTTCTGTGAACGAAGAGATTTTTGGAGGGAGTGACTAAAATATTTTTGATCCTCTTCATTGAGGGAAAAAAATTCTTCTCCACCAATTTCTAATCGAAGTGGTGCCACCCAGGATGTAGGGTCAATTCTTTTCCATGAACTTTCAGTGTATATTTCAACCCAGGCATGAGCATCTTTTTGTGAAATTTTCCAAAATTCTCCCACAGGATTGTATCGACCACCTTGATAGCCGACAACGACGCGAGAGGGAATTCCTATGGCGCGCGCAAGGGTAGCATAAGCTCCGGCAAAGTGTTCACAAAAGCCTTTTTTGCGATCAAAAAGGAAGGTGTTGAGCTCATCTTCACGGTAACTTCCAGGTTTCAGAGTGTAAGTGTAATCAGCAGAAAATAATTTTTTTAACTCGTCGATTTTTTGATATTCAAGGAGTTTTTTATTTTTAATATTTTCGACCCATTTTAACGACCTACCCCTGAGGCTAGGCGTTTGCAAAAAGTCATCATTTGGTTTTTCAGAATCAATCGATTTGTTTTTCCAGTAACCGCGATAAACCGCAGACTTCAGTAGGGGGTGAACAGTCTTGAAAGTTAAAAAAGTCGAAGTAAGGACAGTGTTTTCAGGAAGGTCGATGGCCGTGGTGCCATCAAGGGCAAATAAAAAATTTTGTGAAGTCGCTTCTATGGCCACATCGTAAAATACCTCTTTAGAAAAGTCTGTTTCCTGGGTTGTTTTTAGTTCTGAATGCCCTGGTCTCCAACTCAGGCCCTTGGAAAAAGTGAGTACGGCACCTCTCCAATAAAAACTCTTCGGTTTATTGAAGTAAATATTTTCAAGTTTCACGCGAAAAGCAATATTGGGCCCAGATGCAATTTCACTCATTCTTCCAGGATCTGTCTCATCAGAAAAGCCAATGTCCCCTTGGGCGTCCCCACCCCTGGAAATGGCCCAGGGAAGGACAACCCTTGGAAAGGCAAAGAAGAGCAGAACTGTCATTGGCAATGAATAAATAGAAATCTTTATGAGATAGCTGGTTTGGTGTTTTAAAAAGGATGGAAGCAGTGATGACCATAGCCCAATCAAGGCCACTGTCGAAGGAACAATCCAGATGAAGTCCAAGGTGAAGAGTGACTTTGCTCCTAAAAGTAAAAAGCCCAATAAGACCAGAAATTTATGGTCCCGTTCATTGATATAGTCGACAATTTTTAGTGCAGACAGCCCCAGTAAAAATGTAAAAGCGGGCTCTTGTTGCATCAGGGTGCGGTATTTTAAAAGAATTCCAACGAGGAGCAAGACACTGAGTGCACCTGTGACTTTTCTTGAAAGATTTGGCCAAGACCTCGATTCAGTTCCCCACTTCCAAAAGATCATTGCGATGCAAAAAAAAGTTACTGCGAAGGAAACCTCAAAGGCTAACATTCCCATCGCAATGATCATTGAAAAAGAAAAAAACTTTTGCGAAAAAAAACTTTTATTCACCCTTGATCTCCAGGATTCATCAGTGCCAAAAACTCTAGGCATTTAAGATAATGAGATTTGCCACTTTCGAAAAGAGTCTGGTGATCATTTATTTTGACTGAATAGAGCAAGCCACTTTTTTCGGCTTTATCAAGCCATAGGGCAAGTTGTGAAACTCGTGCCTCAAAGTCATTGAGATGGCTGGTTTGTTCCCAGCAAAAATATAAGGAATGATTTTCAGATTCTTCAAATGTTTTAATTAAATGAGATTGTCTTCGAGCACTGGCCTTCCAGTCTATACGACTGAGAGGATCTGAGCTCGTATAAAATCTGTGATCTTTGAAAAGGCCACCATTTTTGTTTTCTTGGCTTACAACTGACAGGGGTGGGAATGTTGGATCGCCTTTTCTTGCTGGGAAAACAAAAAACTTTTTTGGAAATTCAAAAACCTTCCAGGCTCTCAATAATCCAAAGGGATAATCGCTTTGCGATATGAAAATTGGCGAGTTGATCAGACCTCTCCTTGGAGCAGTCCAAGGGACGAGAATTGATACTTCTAGCCCAGAGTCTAATTCATTCAGGATTAATTTTTGATCATATCCCTTGCCGTAGATTTCAAGGTCCCGCACACAAGTGGCATTTTTGTTTTGGATGAGAACGCCTAAGTTGCAGGGCTCCTCTGCAAAAATAATTCCACCAGTTGGCTCTGAGATTATTAATCCATCAACATTTTTATTTGTGATGGACATTGAGGTCAAAGCCACTGAAATGAGAAAAAAAATAAAAATGTAAGCTAAGTTGTTTGCCGCACCTACAGCGAGGGCAAACAACACCAGACCCAAGACTGCAAAAGCAAATCCAAATGAAGTAGGGACAATATAGGTCCGAGTTTTATTTTTAAACAGGAACTGCTGTATTTTTTTGTAGAGCAAGGGCCCACTCACGGCCTTTATTGATGCCATGGCTTCCTCCAAGTCGGTGACCAAGTACAGGTATTAAAACTTCTTGAACATCCTCGGGTCGCACGTAAGTTCTTCCTTCCATAAAGGCCCAAGCCTTCGCAGCCCTCACAAGAGCTAATCCGGCACGAGTCGAGAGCTGCATGCCTTCAAAATCAGGTCGTCTTGAGCGCTCTAGCAGATCAGCAATATAGAGGGCCACGGCCGGCGATATTTGAACTTCCTCAACCTGGGTTAGGATTTCGATAATTTCTTGCTCGCTAAAAAGAGATTCAATTTGATCCATTGAAAGTTTAGCATCTTTTCTTTGGAAGATAGTGACCTCGGTGCTTTTTGAAGCGTGGTGAAGTTCTAAGCTCATAAGAAAACGATCCAATTGGCTTTCAGGCAATGGAAAAGTGCCAATTTGTTTGTGCGGATTTTGCGTGGCAATCAGATAAAAAGGTCTTGGCAATTTCCAGGTTGTCCCATCGACGGAGACTTCACCTTCTTCCATGGCTTGCAAGAGTGCGCTCTGAGTTCTGGGACTGGCACGATTGAGCTCATCAGCCATTACAATTGAAGAAAATAAGGGGCCGGGATGAAAGATAAATTTTTGCTCTTGGGGGTGAAAGATTTGGCCGCCAATAATATCAGCGGGCAGCAAATCAATGGTAAATTGAATGCGACGATTTTTTAATCCCAGCAATTTCGCTAGGACCTGCACTAAAGTCGTTTTACCAACCCCAGGTAAATCTTCAATCAGCAAGTGTCCGCCAGCCAAAAGGCAAGTGGCTGCCAAACGAATTTCGGCATTTTTATCGAGAATAATTTTAGAGGCTTCTGAAATGAGATGGTGAAATTTTTTATTCATACACCATGAGGTTCTCGCAAGTGTATGTTTTGGTCAAATCCGGTTTGGTTTTTATAGCAGAGACAGGACTTTATCAATTTCTTGATCTGTATTGAAGGCATGAGTCGAGAGTCGAATTCCGCCCCCTCGACGAGCAAAGTTGATATTGTTTGTGGTTAGTGTGACCGATACTTCTGCAATGCCCTGAGTGGGTAAGAAGTTAACCATGAGGGAGATCGAGGCCTTGCCAAAAGGATTGAGCAACTCATGCCCCTTGGACTCTAATCCTCGGCGCAAGCGGTGAGCCAGACGAAGCGCTTCTGCTTCAATGACTTCAACGCTGATATCGTGAATGAGTTGGCAGGAGGCTCCTAGTGCAGTGATCTCAATGACCTGTTTTGAGCCAGGTTCAAATTTTGTAGCATCTCGCTTAGGTTCGCAGGCAAAATCAGAGGGGTCATCACAGGTGCCAAAGGTGTAGGCTCCAAATATTCGCGGCTTCATTTTTTGGGCTAGCTCTGTTCGGATGGCCAAATAGCCAACTCCGACAGGGCTTACGAGCCATTTATGACTGGCACCCGCTACAGCATCCGCACCCCAATGCCAAATTTGGCAAGGATGAATTCCTAAGCCTTGGGCGATATCGACGAAAACAAAAATTCCCCGCCGTTTGCATTCTTTAATCACGGCCTCGACATCCATGCGAGCACCAGAACTAAATTGCACCCAACTGAAGGCGGCCACTTTTGTTTTTTTTGTTAAGGCCTGCAAATATTTTTCCGTGGGAGTGCCCAAATCAGCTTCGGATTTCAGCACGACCAGTTGTGCCTTTGTTTGGTCGCAAGCTTCTTTCCAGGGGTAGAGATGACTTGAGTACTCTTGGTCCCAGATCAGCACCTCATCGTCGGGCTGAAGGCCTATTCCAAAGGCAAATTGATTGATCGCACCAGCCGTGCTTTGATACCACGCAATTTCTTGCGCTTGGCAGCCAATTAAATTTGCCAAGGCAAGCCGAGCTGATAAAACGTCAGCCATATAGTCCGCATCGGTCCAAAAACCTTCCTGATAAAAACGCTCTGCCCAGTAATTAATTTTATCTCTTGCCGCCCGAGAAATTGGTGTCAGCCCCGCATTGTTCAAATGAATGAGGTCAGGACGACGTGCAAATTGGTCTTGAAATTGAAGCAGTTTGTGGTGATTCATTTAAGTAGACATCTCCACCACTGATTTTTGTATGAATTGCAAGAGAGCTTGAATGTCATCAAAGTGACAGCGAAAGCCTAAAAGACAAACTCGAATCACAAATTCGTTATTCAAGGTGCAGCCACTCAAGAAAAACTGATGGGATTGGTTGATCCTTTTTAATAATTCGCGCGTTTGAGAACTTTCTTTCATTTTGAAATTTACAACCGATAACTGGGGATCGGTGATCAAAGTCAAGCCAGCTGTGTTTTTTAATTCCTGAGCTAAATATTGCGCCAGTTCAAGTTTCTCTTCTAAGTTCAGTTGAAAAGGTGCAACTCCCCACATTTTGAGGGGCAGCCAAAAACGCAGGCCGCGGAAATCTCGCGAGAGTTCCGCCGAAATATCTGCAAAATCCAAATCAGTTCGGGAGCTTGATGACATCGCCAACGCAGTCTCTGCCGAAGGAGGCATATAGGAACTCGATCCCCCATATTTATAAGTCATCAATTGGCGATCACGGACAATCAAGCAGCCGGTGCCATAAGGTAAAGAAAGAGATTTGTGTGGATCCATGGCAATAGAATTGGCATTTTCAATTCCGTGAAGTTTTTCTTTTCCTTTGCCAGTGAGTAGAAAAAAACCACCATAGGCTGCATCGATGTGAAACCAAATATTATTTGCGTGAGCAATCTTTCCAATTTCTGCAAGATCATCGATAGCCCCAGAGGTTGTGGTGCCGGCTGTCCCAATCAGGCAAAGGGGTTGAAGGCCAAGGTCTTGATCCGTCTTGATCGCCTGGCGCAAATCATCTAGTTTCATTTGAAATTTTTCATTCACGTCAATCAATTTTAAAGCCTCTTTGGGAAAGCCCAAAAAAGCCAAAGCTTTACCGATGCAATGGTGGGACTGCAGAGAAGCATAAAATCGAACTTGGCTGAGGTCATAGCCCTTCATTTTTGTTTTTCTTGCAATACTGAGAGCTGAAAGGGTGGCGAAACTTGCTCCTGTTGTAAAAACACCTCCACTTTCAGTGGGGAAGCCCAACATATTGATGATCCACTGCAGAGCCTCATTTTCAAGACTGACAAGCCCCGGGGACATACTGAAATGTCCTGTGAATTGATTCATTGTCTGTGCCAGGGCTTGGGCCATATTGCTGATGGCATTTCCTGCCCCCGCCATATAGGCCATATAGCCAGGATGTCCGGGCTGTTGTCCCGTCGGCGCTAAGTCATGAATAATCAATTTCAATAGTTTTTGATAGTCCTCTGACCTTTCAGGAAACGCTGTGACACTTTGATAGGGGACCCTGAAATTCTGGGCAACATCATTGGTTGCGGGATCAAGAGCTGAGCCCATAGGTGATGAGTGGTCGCGATTTTTTTCGACTTCCAAAATCGCAGAGACAGTCTGATTCCAAAGTTCTGTCAGTTCAGGTTCTGTCAAATCTAAAGGCTGTTGTATGTTTTTCCACCACAAGGCTTGTTGCATTTGAGCTCGAACATTTTTTCTTTGTGGATGAATGTACTCAGTTGATTTTTTTAATTTGATAGATTGGTTGTCATCACTGCCATCAAGGGTTGCTGCAATTCGAAATCCCACATGCTGAAAGAAATGAGGTCTAAAGTGAAAACGCGCCCATTTGCTGGCTTCATGGCCGCAGCTGATAAAACTGCCTCCTAGGATCATTTGATGTTTTCCATCAAAACAAGGCGTTGAAAAATCGTCATACAAGGGATGCGCTTTAAAACCTTCAAAGGGATTGAACTGATCCTCAGTCCATTGCCAGACGTTGCCAAAGATATCGTGAACGCCACATTTATTTTCAGAATAAAAATCAACAGGACTGGCAGAGGAATACTGTAAATTGAGATTCACATCCAAATGGCAATCGATGGTGGAAGGATCCGCCGAAGCACCCGATGACCTGTAATGATTTTTTTGCAGAACAGGGTCTTTATCGTTTAGATCTCGGAGTCGAAGGTGCTCAAGCTCTGTAATCAACCGATATGTTAGAGGACTTTGATCTTTTTTATTGCGCCATAAAGTGAAGGCTTTGGCTTCGTGATAGTTCACTTCAGCGGGCCAACTCCAGGGCATTTCAATCACATCAAAAAGCGTGCGGAGTTTATATTCATGGAGGCCTTCAGGCCCGTGGGCAACCCAAAAGGTAGGTCGTTTAGTGTTTCTAAACTTGCGCCATAGCTGGCCCTCTTGGCTCCAATAGGCATCGTTCGTGTAATCAAGACTTGCAACAAATTCATAGTATTCAGCATTTGTGACTAAGGACTTTCTAACTTGAAAGTCCTTGATCTGCTGAGTCCTCGTTCCGTATTCATTGTCCCAACCAAAAGAAGGCGCATGGATGGGCTTGCCAGCATGCACAGTTCCACCAGAGATATTTTGCCATAGCTGCAGAGAAAGTGAATCAGCAAGGGGGTTGTTTTTTTTGGATTTTGTCTCACCTTTTGCATTTTTTTCGAATAAAGCAGAGGGATGAAGAGGGGCCCAATATCTGGGCGTCTCTATCAACTCAAGGGGAAGTTCTCGCATCAATACACTGGAAGTTTCAAAGTGTATTTTTTCATGCTCAAAACCCATAAATAAAGACCACAGGGCAGAGTTCGGATGGATCTCCTCGCTGCGATGGTCTGCTAGGCCCGGATGAGTTTTTATAATATTCACAACGTGATTGTAAATTTTTTGCCGGTATTCGTGTACAGCCTTGACGGTGGGCCATTTCATTTCATTCTTGGACATGTCGTCCCAGCTCATCTCATCAACGCCTGTTTCAAGAATTTTCTCTAAGTAAAGATCCACGGGCTCATTGAATAATCCGGCCATGCGCATTTTATTATAATACAAAACTGCGGGGTGTCCGTAATAAAAAATCAGTGGATGCCGAAGCTCATGGTAGGGGGGGCGAGTAAAGGCCGTTTCGTTTTTTAATGAAGCAAATAAAAGCTCTGTCAAAGTCCAGGTGTTATTGAAATAATCCAGGACATCCTGCCGACTGCAGATTTTTAAATTGATTAAAGGCAAAGCCTGCAAATATTTTTTTTCATAATGAAAACCTGGGCAAAAATCCGGAGCCAAGCCCGTCCACCATTTTTGGCCAAAAGCTTCTTGAATTTCATTTTTTAGGCTTTTGTCTAGTTGAGGAATGGAAAGATTTGGATTTCTTTGTGTTGAAACAGTGTAAGTCATTCATCACTCCATCTGCGAAATTCCCTCTCAAGGGCGAATTATTCAGGCTGAAGTCATAGCATATTCCTATTCTAGGAAAGTGACTACCGAAAAAAACCAGAGAGGCCAACTTCCCAGCAGGGGGGAAGTTGGATGGTTTTATAGAACAGAATTCAAAGGACATTTTACGGGTGAATCAATTCAGTGGACCTTAGTCGTTTTTCAATTATTGACAAAGGACCTGTTGGTATTGCTGTGCAATATACTGATAGAGGTATAAACCGCGACAGTTATAAACCATATTCGCGCCCGTTTGATAAGAGGCTGAATAGGTGGTTGTGCTAGTAGGGCTGCACAGGATTGTCTGCACTCCATTGCCTTGGTTGTAGTAATATGTTCCGTTGCAAGTAGAGTAACCATTTCCTGTCGCTCCATAAGGCGATTGATTTTGGCAAAGTGTGATGACTGTGTAGGTCCTTGAGATGGAGTCATAACATTGACCATTCATGAATTGATACCGTGTTGAAGTCGAGCAAAGTGTAGGTTGCACTTGAGTGTTTGTTCGTGGATCAATACAGACTCCGTTCGAGTAAACATATTGAGTTCCCATATTATTGTTGCCATTGCTCCCATTGTTAGAGCAATTTGCCATAACTAAGGTTAATGAAGCCAGGGCTATAACCTGGGCGATTTTTTTAAATTTCATCAGTTTCGTTTTCATATAAAACCCTCTTGTAAAAATTTTTTGTATCCTAAGCCTACACATTTACCTTTATTCAAGAGGCATACCAACTCGGGCAGGTCTTAATGCCAGCGAAAATCGATTTAAATCGATTTGGACGCGAGTTTAGGTGTCTCATCTTGAGAAAGCCAAAAATTGTTAGACAGGCGTTGGGATTGACGGGGGGCGGAAAGGTGCTATTAAATTTATTCCCGCTTTAAAATATTATTCCGAATAGGACTCTATGGGGATAATATAAAGATATGAATTATCGGTGGGTGTTGCTTCTCAGCTTGGCTGTTACCGTCGCAGTATTCTTCTACAGCCAAGAACAGCAGGTTGTGAAAGTTCAGAGTTCTGATGCCCGTGGATTAAAACAAAAGCAGTCTCAATTTGATACAAGTTCTATTTCAAAAGTGCCACCTAACGATAATAGACCATTGAATCAGGCCAAATCCTTGGGTCCAGCAGAGAATCTAAAATCCAGCCAAAATCTTTTCTTTCAGGACAATTCTAAAAAAATGAATATCGCCACAGACCTGAGGCGGCCACAAAATGCCAGGTCAGCTCTTTTGCCCAAAAGTGAAAGTGAATTGCAGCCCTCCGAATTGTGGGAAAATGGGGATTGGCAAATTTGGAAGGGTGTTCGAGTCTTGGGATCTCACGACCTGAATGAAGAGCAACAAGACCCTCGTCGGCAATTGGGGTCTTTTGGAAATAAAATATTTATTCAGGATTCAGAATATATAAACAATGAACATCAATTTGCTTCAGCTTTTCCGATGCCAGTTTATAATAAAAAAAGAAATCGCATGGGATTGGTCTTTGGAGTTTTTACGATTCACTTGCATCATCAGCAAGATCTTGAAAATGTGCTGGCTGAAAACGACCTCAATCTGAAAGCTGAAATTTCTAGTATCAACACTTATTATGTCGAAGTCAAAAATCAACCCTTTGATTTGGTTTCAAAGATGGGACAGCTCAGAAATGATCCAAGGATTGAGCAAGTTGCCTTAGAGGTCGTGAGTCAGGTCCATGCTGCAAATTAAAAAAGCAAAAACCTTTATTTTAATTTTACTTGCGAGCGTTATACCGTCGATATTTTTTATGAATTGTTCTGGGAGTGGATTCGAGGCCGTTGATGTTTTTAGCGGTGATCCACTTGTCGGGATGGCTTGGCATTTACATAACACAGGCCAGGCTGTCTATGCTGCAAAACCAGGTACGGCAGGGATGGACATGAATTTGTTAAAAACATTTGCCCAGGGAATCACAGGGGCTGGCATCAAAGTGATGATCTCGGACACTGGGCTGGAAGATCAGCATGAAGATCTTCATGATAATTTTGCCTATGGGGCTGGATCGAAGGACTATAATAAGTCTTTTCCCTACACATCGATGGTCTCAGCTCCTCAAGATTCTACCGACAACCATGGGACTTCTGTGGCTGGGATTCTGGCGGGAATTGCAGGCAATGGCAAGGGCTCTCGAGGAGTGGCGTCCAAAGCTTCTGTGATCAGTTCAAATTTAATTTCAGCGTCTGTTACCACGCAGACCAATGCCATGGTGATCGATCAATTGAGTGGTGACTTTGATATTTCAAACATGAGTTGGGGAACAACTCAAAACCTCGTTGATGATGATCCCAATGGTGATCATTTATTATATGAAGCAAAAATGAAGGACATGATCTTATCCATGCGCAATGGCAAAGGTCCAATCTACGTGAAATCTGGTGGGAATGACTTTATGGTATCCTGCTATGGTGGTGATCCAAGCATTCCCTGCATAGGTAGTTCTAATTTTGATCGGGACAATACAAATCCCTACACCATCTTGGTTGCCGCTCTTGATGCCGATGGTGCTTCGGCGAGCTATTCTTCACCTGGCTCAAATCTTTGGATCTCATCTTTTGGCGGCGAGCATGGCTCTGACAGCCCCGCAATGGTGACCACCGATCGCATGGGTTGCTTGCTGGGTGAATCCATCAGTTCGTCTAAGTCCACGGTCAGATTTGAATTGGGTAAATTTGAGAACTCCCATTGCAATTATACAGTGACTTTCAATGGAACCTCGTCGGCCGCCCCAACAATTTCAGGAGCGGTGGCATTGCTATTGGAAGTAAATCCAGCACTGACCTGGCGAGATGTTAAATTCATTCTCGCAAAAACTGCCCGAAGTGGAACGAATACAAAATCAATGGGGCATCCACTGGCCAAAAAAATGCCCGCGGGATATGTTTGGGAGCAGGGTTGGATTACAAATGGTGCAGGCTTTAAATTTCACAACTGGTATGGCTTTGGGGTGATAGATGTTGATGCGGCCGTAGCTCTAGCGAGGAGTTACAAACCTCATCTGGGCACCTACCATGAGACCCTTTGGTTTAGCTCTGGAACCGGTGATCTCAATTTAGCTATTCCTGACAACTCAGCCACAGGGGCAAAGCACGATCTTTTAATTTCCAGCGAAATTGTGAAGGTGGAGGCGGTCAGAATCAAAGTAAAGGTCACTCATTCAGCAATTTCTGAATTGGCCCTTGAGCTGACATCACCTTCGGGAACAAAAAGCATTTTGGTCAATGCGGTCAACTCATTAACTAATCAGGCAGACTTTACAGGAGGAGAGGTGTTTCTGAGCAATGCCTTTTACGGCGAAACTTCGGCGGGCACTTGGAGCCTTCGAGTTGTTGACGCCCAAGCTGGCCAGACGGGAATTCTTAATAGCTGGAGCATCAATTTTGTCGGTGGGATGTAAATCCTAGGCGCTGTGAAAATCATCTTTTGGCTTAAGGTCTCTGTCAGCTGGTATTTTAGGCGTAAGTTCTCGGGGAGATTCTTTTTTGTCTTTATCCATAGGTTGTTTTTCATCCTTGGGTTCTTCATAAAGGTGAAACCGAGATGCCATCTCTTCAAAGTAGCGAGCTGCTTCATCAATTTTAAGACCCACATTTTTTTCGAGCAGTTCGATGATGGATTGTCGCTCATTGCGCACTTTAAGAATATCGTTTTCGGTGATCTCATGCCACCTAGAAAGAATTTCTTTTTTGAGTTCTAGCCAGCCGCGGGGGTCTTTGTATTTCATGTGTTACCTCGATGAAAATTTCATTACTTTTTGAAAGTCGGCTCAATGATCACTTCAACGCGGCGATTTAGAGATCTTCCTGCGGGCGTTTTATTGTCACTAATAGGATCGGCATCACCAAGTCCAACAGACTCTACATTTTTTAAATTCACAGCGCCGTTAGCCACCAAAAAATCTTGGACCGACCTGGCTCTTTGAACGGAAAGTTTTTTGTTTCTAATGGTGTTGCCTAGAGAGTCCGTGTGCGCCTGAATAACGACCTTTGAAGGCACAGTTGATATTAGGGCTTGGTTGAGCTTTTTAAGCAAAGCTTCATTTTTTTTGTTTAACGTGGCCTTGTTCCCTGCAAATTGCAAGGCCTTCATGCGCACCACAATGCGACCATTCTCAGCGAAAACTTCAGCTTCATTTGGTTCCAGAGCTTTTCGAATAGCCGAGCTTTGGTCCAATAAGTTTTGCGTGCGTTCAAGTTCAATTTGCCGATGCTCTAAATCTCTCAATTGTTCTTCCACGGACCTGTTTTCTCTGCGTAAGTTTGATATTGTCTTTCTTTGATTTTCAGCTTGAAGAAGAATCTCTTCTGTCTTGCCGAGGCGAATTTTTTGGGTGATATCTACCAAGTTTTGCGCAGATTCGCTAGCTTCGAGAGCTGCAGTTTTGATGGCGCGCAGGTTTCGGGGATCTTTTTTTATGACTTCAATGGCCTCGTCAAGCTTGCTCAGGGCATCCTTATAGCTGATGGGTGCCGCAATTTTTGCATTCACTTTTTCAGCAAATAAAATATTGTCTTTGGTCTTGCTCAGGTGCCTTTGAATGACTGAGTCCACCTCAAGTTTTCTAAATTGTGCCAGAATTTCATCAGCATTTTTTTCTGCCAATTTAAATTTTCCTTTTTCAATTTGCTTTGTCGCCTTGGTTAAATCACTTTCTGCATGACTCCAGTCTTTGGGAAAAAACTCGTTGGCTTTGGCATTGAGGGAGCCGCGCCTGGCATCTGCGATATCTTTGATTTGGAGGGTCGCGATCTGTGCTTTTTCCTTAGCTTCATGAAGCCAGGCTCTAGCAATTGAGACCTGCTCAAGAATCTTTTCCGTCGATTCGGTGCGATCATTCTTTGTCATGGCATTTTTTAGAGCATTTTGAGCTCGTGTGAAATTGTTTGGTGACAGGACGTCCAGTTGGTTGGCTCGACTTTCCTCGATCATTTGTTGAGTCTTGCCAATTTCAGCAATCGGATTTGCGTCGATTGGAATGGATTTGAGTTCAGCTGGTTTACTTGCACAGCTAGTTAGAGAAGATGAAATGGGAACAATAGCAAGGCAAAACAAGAGGCTAGTTACTTTCCATAAAGACATAAAATCCTCCGAATTGTTCTATCTTGAGATTATTTGCAGAGTCTTCAAGTTAATTTTTTGAAAGTCTTTAATTTGTCAGATCGCAGTCAATACAGAGAAGTGAGTAGACCCCTTTATTGATAAATATTTTTCCTGGAAAGGTTTCCTATAGGGGAAGTTAAGTGATGTCTAAAAATGATACAATCGTAAGCTCTTTTTAGTTATTCCCTAAAAAGCCGATCAGCAAGATAGTGTACTTTTTTTGGGAGTAAAGTGCAAATGCTATGCCTTAGATATTATTATTTAAAAATTAAATTAACTATTGAGCAAGGGGCAGTGCTTTGTTTTTTGCGTTCATTTTTCAATGGCTTTGCTGTGAGTTCGATTTCAATTAAATTTATTATATTAACTTTTTCAATATTGGGTTTTGCGATTCCTGGATTGACTCAGGTGACAAAGCCGCACAAGGGATTGAATTTTCAAGGGGTCATTAAATTGCCATCGGGCGAAGTTCCAACAAGCTCAGGGATTTCTGTCACTGCTCAAATTTTATCTCCCAACAACTGTGTTTTAAGGGAAGAACAATTTTCGGGTGTGAATATCTCTAATGGGTATATTAATCTTGTGATTGGTTCTGGCGTAGCCCAAGGACTAGACCCAGGTTTTGATTTAAAACAAGTGATGGACAATTCAGCTGTGATTAACGGATTGACCTGCTTGCTTTCTGATGGATCTATCAATAATTCATCAACTTCTTTCAATCCAACAACTGCCGGTAGCGGTGGAGCTCGAAAATTTCGCATAAATCTGACTGTTAATTCTGTTTTGATCAAAGCTGATTTTAATATGCGAGCTATGGCCTTTGCTGTGAACTCTGAAACATTGGATGGAAAAAGCAAAGATCAGTTCATTCAGACTTCGACCAATATCACGCAGCCAGCTCTTGAAAGTTGGCTATCCAGTGCGGTGATGGGAAATATTTT
>CANFQX010000022.1 GCA_947449255.1 Pseudobdellovibrionaceae bacterium | reverse complement strand
TCCAGCAGAAGTAATCTTGCGAATGAGGTAGTTATTAGAATCTGCAACATAGACATTCCCACTGGAATCCAAAGCGACCCCCAAGGGGTAATAAAATGAAGCTGCCGTCCCGGTGCCATTTGTGGAGCCAATGACTCCTGCTGTCCCGGCCAGAGTTGTGACAACACCTGCTGAAGTGATCTTGCGAATGAGGTGATTGTAAGCATCGGCAACATAGACATTTCCGCTGGCATCCACGGCGACACCTTGGGGGCCATTAAACGATGCTGCAGTCCCTGTGCCATTGGTAGCTCCAGCAGATCCAGCTTGTCCTGCCAAGGTCGTGACCACTCCTGCTGAAGTGATCTTGCGAATGATGTGGTTGTTACTATCTGCAACATAGACATTTCCCGCAGTATCAACGGCCGTTGAAGCGGGAGCTCTAAAGCGAGCTGCGGTACCAGTGCCATCCGCGAAAGGGGCTGAGCCAGCAAGAATCGTGGTTACTCCTGCAGTAGTAATTTTACGAATGAGATTATTATTGGAGTCTGCAACATAGACATTTCCCGCACCATCAACGGCTGTAGAATAGGGCTGATTGAATTGCGCCGCCAGAGCAGCTGGATTGCCATCACTACTGCCTGAAACCCCATTTCGCCCAGTCAATGTGGTGACGACACCCGCCGTAGTTACTTTTCTAATAGTGTGATTGAGTTGATCCGCCACAAAGAGTTCGCCTGTTGCAGAATTTAAGGCGATTCCAGATGGATTGTTAAACCTTGCATTGACTCCGGTTCCATCAGCAGAGCCCGAGACACCGGCCATCCCAGCTAGAGTCGTGACAACTCCCGCAGCTGTGACCTTGCGGATCGTATTGTTCATTTGATCGGCAACATAGATATTCCCACTGGCATCCACAGCGGAACTGAAGGGCTGGTAAAACCAAGCCTCCCCGCCCATCCCATCGAGATTTCCCGACCCATGAACATCCCCCGCTAAAAGGCTCATATTCATTTGCGAATGAAAACCCACGGGAATAAAAAAACCGCCAGCAAAGCTGTGTTCTGTTTGAAATAGAAATAAAAAGGCCAAAGCGAGTTTAAATAAACGCCCAGCATCTTTTCTAAAATTCATGAACCATCACCTCAAAACATTCAATTTGGGATCTCAAAATTAGAAAGGGCTGATTTTTTTTCTTGAGATCACACCCTGAACTTTTCGGTTTTTTTTGATAAAACTAAAGTTTTCAGATGCCATCTTGAAGCTTGTCAGAAACACAATTTGCGAATAATATTTGCATCACTATGATACAGCCCTTATTCCCAACCTTTATTTATTCTGCACCACTCACGTCTGCGCAGGCCGTGCCTTCATTAAAGCAACTCAATAAGGAATTAAAAGAAGAAAGCCTTAAGTTTTCCGAAATCGATGAAGCCGGCCAATTGTGGTCCAAAAAAAATTATAAGGGCGGCTACACCTCATATGGCTCTATTTCACAACTTCACAAAGTTTCAACGACCTTTGAGTTGTTAGAAAAAGAAATCAACAAGCATGTCAGAAAATACGTGAAGCATCTTGAAATGGATATCAATCCAAAAGAGCTCAAGATGAGCTCTTGCTGGATCAATGTCATGCCTCCTCAAGTTCATCACTCAATGCATATCCATCCGCTCTCTGTCATCAGCGGCACCTATTACGTTCAGACACCCAAGGGCTGCTCGGCCATCAAGTTTGAGGATCCACGCATGGAGGCCTTTATGGCCTCTCCTCCGCGCAAGCATGATGCAAAAATTCATAATCAAAGATTTCATTCTATCGAGCCCACTGCAGGACAAATTGTTTTATTTGAAAGCTGGACTCGCCATGAAGTCCCCAGAAATGAAGCAAAAAAAGAGCGCATAAGTATCAGCTTCAATTATGATTGGGTGTGATTCCATTTGGAATGCGCGTCGCTCTCACTTCAATACCAAAGTCCAGAAATAGAAACAAATAACAATCTGCTGCCCAAATAAGAATTCATTCTAAAAAAAAACTATTCCCCCCGAAATTAGAGGTTTACGATAAATTTTCTAAAGAGGGAGTTCTTTATGTCATTAACGCTTACGAATTCTGTACCCGTATTTGAGGGACAGGCAGTGCACTATGTCTTACATTCGGCTTCTCAAAGACCAGATGGTAAAATCGCCGAAATTAAACTGGATCTCAAGGGTGATTCTGTTAATAAATTTAACACCCTCACACTTAAAGAACTGCGTGATGTTGTTAACAAAATCAAGACAGATTTGACTGCTCAAAAAATCAAAGGACTTGTTGTTACAAGTGGCAAAGAAGTTTTCGTGGTCGGTGCCGATGTGACCGAGTTTCTTACTCACTTTAAAAAAACAAAAGCAGAGTTAATGACTTGGCTGCTGGATGTCGATGGTATTTTTTCAGATGTCGAGGATTTACCTATTCCTTCAGTCATGGCCATCAATGGAATCTGCCTTGGCGGTGGCTGTGAGTTCGCACTTTCTGCAAGCTTTCGCGTGATGTCGAGCAAGGCCAAAATTGGCTTGCCAGAAACCAAGCTTGGCATTTTCCCAGGCTGGGGCGGCACTGTTCGATTATCTCGGCTTGCAGGGGCTGACAATGCCATCGAATGGATCGCCGGCGGAGAACAATACGACGCTGAAACCGCTCTTAAAACAGGGGTTGTTGATGCCGTTGTGGCGCAAGAGCAATTGCGTGAAGGCGCTCTTGAAATTCTGGAGCAAGCCCTCAGCGGCAAATTGGATTGGCAAAAAAGACAGCAAGAAAAAAAATCGCCATTAAAACTAAATCCCATTGAATCCACAATGGTCTTTGAAGGTGCAAAGGGTTTTGTGTTCGGTAAAGCTGGCCCCAATTACCCAGCCCCAGTTGCAGCCATTGAAGTGATGCAAAAGGGTGCCACTTTACACCGCGATGAGGCTTTAAAATTTGAAGCCGAAAAATTTGCAGAAATTGCCCACACAACCTCAGCCTCAAGTCTTGTGGGAATTTTTTTAGCCGATCAGTATATCAAAAAAGTGGCTAAAAAAGTTTCAAAATCAGCCAACCCCGTAAAGCAAGCCGCTGTCTTGGGTGCTGGAATCATGGGTGGAGGTGTGGCTTATCAGTCCGCTTCAAAAAACACTCCGATCATCATAAAAGATATCAACACGAAAGCTCTTGATTTAGGATACAGCGAAGCGATGAAGCTTCTTGATAAGCAGGTTTCTCGAGGTAAAATGACGGCGCTTGAGATGGGAACCACAATCACGCGCATTCATGGCACTTTGAGCTATGCTGAATTCAAAGATGTCGATCTTGTCGTTGAAGCCGTGGTTGAAAATGAAAACATCAAAAGAGCCGTTTTGGCTGAAGTCGAAGCCAATGTGAAAGCCGATGCTATTCTCACCAGCAACACCTCGACAATTTCTATCAATAAGTTGGCGGAGTCCTTGAAAAGACCAGAGAACTTCTGCGGAATGCACTTTTTTAATCCCGTTCACCGCATGCCTTTGGTTGAGGTGATTCGCGGTCAAAAATCCAGTGAAAAAGCCATTGCAACAACGGTGGCTTATGCAACCTCTATGGGAAAAACAGCCATCGTTGTGAATGATTGCCCAGGATTTCTAGTCAATCGAGTGCTCTTTCCTTACTTCGCGGGCTTTATGAATTTATTGCGCGATGGAGTTGATTTTGTTCGTATCGACAAAGTGATGGAAAAATTTGGCTGGCCCATGGGACCCGCTTATCTTTTGGACGTTGTCGGTATCGATACGGCCCATCATGCCGATGCAGTTTTAGCGGAGGCATTTCCAGATCGCATGAAGGCTTCTTTCAAAACGGCCATTGATGTGATGTACGAAAACAAGCGTTTTGGTCAAAAAAACAGCCTGGGTTTTTACAAATATGTTGCTGACAAAAAAGGCATTCCTAAAAAAGAAATCGACAGCGATGTCGCGAATCTTTTAAAATCCACGATGGTCGAGACCAAGACAGTCACCGATGAAGAAATCATCGAGCGCATGATGTTGCCCATGATCATCGAATGCTCTCGCTGCTTGGAAGAAAAAATTGTTGAATCAGCTATGGAAGTCGATCTGGGACTTATTTATGGCCTTGGCTTTCCTCCCTTTAGAGGAGGTGCCTTGAAATATTCTGACAACGTTGGATTAAAAAAATTAGTCGAAATGACAGGCAAATATAAAAACCTTGGCAATCTTTATGAGCCGACAGCTCAGATGAAACAACTGTCAGAGGCCGAAAAAGGTTTTTACTCTGACATTCAGGGTGTTTAGTTAATTTTAATCAATTTATTTATCAGGAGTTTTAAAATGAAAGAAGTCGTTATCATTGATGCCGTCAGAACGCCCATGGGGCGCTCAAAAGGTGGCATGTTTAGAAATGTCCGCGCTGAAACCTTATCTGCAGAAGTCATACGGGCCTTACTTAAAAGAAATCCTTCCGTGAATCCCGCTGAAATCGAAGATGTGATCTGGGGTTGTGTTCAGCAAACACTCGAGCAAGGTTACAATCATGCGCGCTTTGCGTCCTTAATGACCGACATCCCGCACTCTGTTCCTGGGCAGACTGTGAATCGCTTGTGTGGATCTTCGATGACAGCTCTGCACACCGCTGCGATGTCCATCATGGCCGGCATGGGTGACGTTTTTGTGGTTGGCGGCGTCGAGCACATGGGTCATGTGCCAATGACTCACGGTCTTGATTTTAATCCCTCCGAAAGTAAATATGTTGCAAAGGCCGCAGGCGCCATGGGTCTCACCGCAGAGCTGCTCGGTAAAATGCACAAAATTTCACGAGAAGCCCAGGATCAATTCGCTGTGCGATCGCATCAGAAAGCTCAAGAAGCGTCATTGGCCGGAAGATTCAAGAAAGAGATCATTACTCTTGAGGGCCACGATGAAAATGGTTTTTTAAAAGTTTTTGATTACGATGAAGTCATTCGTCCAGAGACCAATATGGATTCCCTTGGAAAATTAAAACCTGCTTTTGATCCAAAAAATGGCACCGTGACTGCGGGCAATTCGTCTGCAATTTCAGATGGAGCTTCTGGCTTACTCGTCATGTCAGCAGAAAGAGCAAAATATTTAGGACTCACTCCGATGGCAAAAATCAGAGCCATGGCCTCTGCAGGTTGTGACCCTTCAATCATGGGCTATGGCCCAGTCCCTGCTGTCAATAAAGCCTTGAAGCGCGCTGGAATGAGCGTGTCTGATATTCAACTCTTTGAATTGAACGAAGCCTTCGCCGCACAATCACTTCCTGTGATCAAAGACCTTGGTCTTGCCGATCAAATGGACGAGAGAGTGAACCTAAACGGCGGAGCCATAGCCCTAGGTCATCCCCTGGGTTGCTCTGGCTCTCGAATTGTAGGCACTCTGTTGCACTTAATGAATGAGAAAAAAGCCACAACCGGTGTAGCGACAATGTGCATAGGATTCGGTCAAGGCATCGCAACGGTTTTTGAAAAAGTTTAAGTGCAAGCTTCAATAAAAAGTTAAGCAAAATTTTAATTCAAAAGTAAAAGCAATTCACAAGGGTCTTTGCCTAAAAAGCAGAGACCCTTTTTTAGGTCCGCAGGATATGTCAGGACTAAGATTGCTAGACCTTAAGATGGGTTTTGTATAAATCAAAAAGCGCAATGGCCCCAGAGTTTAAGTTTGCGCTCCAGTCTCTGTGTGCAGATTCATCAGCCCCATCGGTGATATATTTAAATGAAATAAATTCGACCCCAAGTTTCTTAGCCACTTTTGCCAGGGCATAGCTTTCCATATCGACAAGATCACAAGGCACCTTGGAAGGCCCCACTTCGAAACTGTCCCCGGATCCACAAATGCCTTTAGGTAAATGGCTCGTGAACGGTGTTCCTTCAATCAGGTCTGAAATTTCATCAAGAGGTGTCACGCCCAACTTAAATCCAAGGGGCGTTAAATCCATATCTCTCTGCACGAACCCACTGCATTCAATGAGACTGTGAGTCACAAATTTTGAACTCCCCGCACTGCCCAAGTTAATAATGCGTTGGCATTGTGTGCTAGCAATAACCTGAGCCGCTGTGAGAGTGGCATTGACCTTGCCTACGCCGCTGTAAAAAATAGGAATATTGAGATCTTCAAAGAGTCCATTGGACTCGCTCGGTAAGGCCATAATGATGGCATCTCGCCCAAAAGATGGACCAGAAAATTGAGCAGCGGCTTGAACCGCCATTTTTTGCCACAAGAGTAAATTTTGTTGAAAGCTATTCATACTGTACAAGGGAAAAAACCTCACTGTTATTAAAACGCATTTGATTCAGAAATTTTAAATTGATGAGAACCGCAACGGCTTGGACTAAAAAACCAGCCTCTTGGGCTAAATCAATGGCTGCTTGCAAAGTGCCACCCGTGGCTAGAACATCATCGATGATAAAAACCCGCTCCCCGTTTCCTGGCGCCATTTCAATCTTGGCCTGGCCGTATTCCAGAGAATAACTTCTAGCTAAAATGGGGGGTGGCAATTTTCCTGATTTTCGGATCGGAATAAAGCCCTTTTTATGAACAGCAGCCAAAAGCATCGCCAAAATAAAGCCTCGAGATTCAATGCCAACAAAGTGGTCGATCTCTAAGAGCTGCTCTGGGGTCACTAAGTTTTTGGCAATAAACTCTAAGGCCTCTGAATCACTAAGCAGCGGAGCTATGTCTTTAAAAGAGACTCCTGGAATGGGAAAGTTCGGTATTTCGCGAATTTGTTTTTTTAGATCCATCCATGCAGATTACCTGTGTTTGAAAGTAGGCGCAAAAAAAAACGGCACGTCTCCTTGCGCAAGCAACACAAAATAAAAAAGAACCAACCAAAACGATCAGGAGCCCAAATCCTTGCAGGATTGGCTCCGCCACTCATTTTTAACCTGATGTCTAATATTTGCGATTTTCTTGGTCTAACCTGCAATACCATAAAAATTAAAGTGTCCTCGCAAGGCTAAGAAGGATAAATCTCGACTCAGTGGTCAGCAAATAATTCTTTGTCTAAAAAGCGTATCCAAGATTTGGTTCGAATATTATATTCATTATAAATCCAACTGCCTCCGCCACTTTTACCCTTACGATAAGAAAATAGAAGCTTACCATCTGGCGTTCTTGAAAAGGATGGATAGGTAACTTGTAGCTCATCGAGTTTGGTAACCATGGTTGAATAACGTTTAAAATTTGTATTCAAGCCTGAGGATCGCCAATAATTAAGTGGTTCTGCGTGCATGTTCCCTGATAGATGAATATCGTGATTTTCATCGACTTCAAGTTTGAGGTAGTTATGAGCGTCCCATCCTTCGAACTTGGAGTCTGAAAGAGGTTGAATGGCCCATTGGCCACCATTGCGCGATCGTATAGCAACAGTGACGTATCGATCTTTGTTATAATAGGCAACAATGAGCTTGTCCTTAAAAACCATAAAATCGATATCAGCACTACTTCCCGACCATAAATCATCGATCTCAGACCGATTCCAAACATTTCCGGACAACTCCCATAAGACTAACTTTGACAAAAAATTATCTCTACAAAAAGTGGTTCCCCCAATAAGTTTACCACTTACATCAAAAATATCGGGATCAGTGCGTGTGCCAAGTTGTGTGCCTTCGCAACTATAGGCATAATCGCGGTTGGAGTTGAGTGCTTCATATTTTAGTTGATAATTTAGACTGGGTGAATTGGCATGCCAAATTGAAGTTCCATCAATAATTTTTGAGCTACCACTCACATTGTCGGCAGTACCTCCCGCTAGGGAGTTTTTAAAATAACGCTTGAATGAAGCTGGGGAACTTATTAGTTTAGGGGTTTCGACACCGATAGTGTCCTTGCCATCTTGATCCCAATCACCAACAAGCGGCCAAAGTGGAGCTGTGCCTGGACCAAAATAAAAAATATTATCAAAATTATTAAGATGAATTACAAATTTTCTATTAAACCGATCAAAAACACCGCCCCTGTGTTGTCCTTCTCCCAACCAATCTCCTCTTAACATTACCCAACGCTCATCAAAGCGAGGCCGCTTTGTTTTTTTTGTAAAAACTAGATTTTTTAGGACACGATTTTCTAGTGCATCAGCCTCGGTTCCAAGCTTAATGAGGTTGCCCGAATTATAAAAGATGTCATCAATGAAAGGCGCTTTTTGGGCAGTCGCGGAGAGCGAAGGCTGTGCGTTGTCTAGTGTCCAATTGCCTTTTTTCGGAAGGGCCAAAGGATTATTAAGATCTATGTCAGAGGGGGTAAAAGATTGAACAAGTTGCCCATTTATCAATGTCACGGCTCCGAAGCTGATTGAATGATCAGTGTGCGGCAACGATCCACCACCCTCTAAAGCATCTCTTGATTTCCAGTTTGTCATTTGATTAATAATAAATTCTTTTCCATTAAATTGCGCATCATAGACCTGAGTAGGGGCTTCTTTTTTTAAATCTTCGCTCTCAGGCTTCTCGTATTTTTGGTAAGAAACGATGGGATATTTATTATTGTCAAATCCGAGATATAGTCTATTGAGAAGACCTCCGTGCATCACAGTCTGATCGATGACGACTGGTGATTTAACAGTGATCGGAAGAGTAAGCAGCTCTCCACAGAGGTTGTACCAGTTTTTCAGATCTTTCGTTTTAATAATTGATACACTATGATTAGAGTTAACATTGGGGTTCTCCCGCCAAACCCAAGCGTCATATATCCATTCGTCATTTTGGGCCTGCTGAAATCCAGTGGGATATGCACTTCGCAATTCTTTACCTGCGGCTAGCAGTGAGTGCATACAACCTGGTGTCTCTTGCGCCGGTAAATTGAACATTCCAGAATTTTCTAAGGCCGAATTTTCAATCTCTGGGCCTCCTAGAACCCTCAGGCCATGAACATAAACCTGATGAAGCTGGCCTTTATATTGAGTCATAATATAATTATCTAATTTAATCTTAAATCGGTGTGAAATCTTGTTTCCACAGGCAATGCTCACTGAGCTCTCGTGAGGGAGGTTGGCCTCACCCTTAAGAATTAAAGTCCCTTGCAATGGAACCGCATAGGCCGATCGATCTAAATAAATATGGACGCCGATAGATCTTGGTACATCCTTTTGACATGCCCATCCTGTGACATAATAAAAGCCATCATCTAATTTTGAGATGGCATCGATCTTCCCTAGAATCATATTCGGCCCGCTATAAGTGGCATTTTGAAAAAAAATCAATGTAAAGCCAATAAGAATAATAATTGAAAAAAGCGCGTTGCTTTTTTTTACATTTAGCGCCATGAGTGTCTGCCCCCCCAATGTAAAATACTATACGATATTAGATTTTTATTAAAGAGCCTCCTTTTTATTTTCTATGTAAATCACTACATTGAGTTTAAAAAAGAAATTCTTAAAATGAGATTCTCAAAGAGAGAGGGCGGGAACAGGGGGCAAGGATTCAAGGATGCGATCGCCCGCATGATTTTGCATGCAGGCAAACTCTTATTTGTGGGAGCCTTTTAATTTTTTCTTAAATTATCTTGGTGATAAGTAAAACTATCACCCTGAATTAATGGCTGATTCTAGAAAGAACTTGATGAAGTCTATTTCAACTGGCATTGATAAATTCTAGAGGCCTCTGTGCTATTATGTTCTGCCTCAGCAGCATAAGCCTGGGGAACACCACTGTACATATTTACGTCTAAGATCAGCCCCAACATTCCGGTGGTCGCAAGCACATAGGAACCTTCTGGCATGCCAGCCGGCACTTGATCCAATGAGACCGCATCATAATCATATTTAGGTCCATGCCCACCATCACGAAGATCCGAAAGCTTCACATATTTTCCTGACAACATAGATGGGTGTTGAATACGAATTTCAACCTGACCAGAGCCTTTGACTTGATTGCAGGTATAAATATTTGCAGCAGCCCAAACATTAGATAATGCGAAAGTAGCAATCATAGCGGTGAAAACTTGCTTCAGTGTCAATTTCATTTTTAATCCCTCTTTACAGCCTTAGTAAGGTTGATTCCTTACATGATCAAAACTGTTATTTTCAACACTAACCTTGCAAGAGCCATGCCTGGAAAATAAGACCTTAAAACGCTGTGGGGCCATAAACTCAAGAGCATTAAAACAGACTTGAGAGTGTTGGGCCTGTTGCTATGGGCCGCAGACTGGCCTGCAGTCACGCCGAAAGTGCCCAATTTTGGCGTGATCTTGCGAGTAAAGAACTTAGGGACATTGATTGAGAGCCACCACCATGGTGATGGCTTGAATGCAAAATGAGGGCTTGTCATATACCTAGTTAATTTTCAGGTTTTTGAATGACTGTCCAATATTGACGATACTCACACAGGCCTCGGTCTATTTTTCATTGAGCTCGGCGGCGTACCTTTATGAAAAGAGATTCCAGTTAAAGCAAAGCCCCTCCGAAAAGAAATATTGACCTGGCGCTCCAAATCTATTAAATAAGCCTCTTTGCTTGGAGATACTCTATGAAAATTAATCTAGCTGATATTCCCGAAGAGGGGCATTCTTACACCTGGAACAATCAAACCAAGGACATCGCGGTCATTTTGGCTGATCTTATTGGTAAAGCTGAGTTCCATATTGAATTTTTCATTAAACCAATTACGACCAAAGATTTTGACCTTTCAGGCTCTGTGAAGACGAAGCTTCCTGAAGAGTGCTCTCGCTGCGGAATTAGCATTGCTTTTCCTATTAACGAAAAATTTCACGAAATATTGATTCCAAAACAGAGTCATCCTCGCGGCGGTAAATACTCAAAAGTGAACCATGTCAGCGATTTGCCAGACAACGGCACCGAATCCTTAGAATACGAGGGGCTGCATTTTGATGCGGGCGAATTTATTCATGAAGTGATTGCTCTTGCTGCACCTTTTAATCCAGCAGGCCCAGAAAATGAGGATGGCAATTGCTCAATATGTGAAATTCCCGTTGCAGGACGCAGTTTTAGCTACACTGAAGAGATGCCTCCGGAAAAGCCACAGAGCCCTTTTGCAACTTTAAAGAACATCAAAATCAATTAAACGCTTGATTTTTATTGTGCTTTAGATACATTACCCAACTTCCTGTGTAAGAATCTATGAAGATTCGAACTCTATTTGAACTTTAAAAGAGGTTAGAAATGCCAACTCCTAAGAAGAAAACATCTCGCTCTCGTCGTGATATGCGCCGTTCACATGACGGCTTGTCAGCTCCAGCAGTTGCTGTTGAGAAAAAAACAGGCGAACTAATTCGTCCACATCGCGCAAGCAAAGGCGCAGATGGCGCTTTGTACTATAAAGGCAAGCAAATCAGCGCAGCTAAATAATTCAAAGTTAGGTAACTCCATGGTAGGACTTTATCGATCTCGAGTAGCAGGTGTAGGTTCATATCTTCCAGAAAAGATCCTTTCTAATAAGGATCTTGAGCAAATGGTGGATACCAATGATCAATGGATAGTTGAACGCACTGGGATTGAACGCCGCCACATAGCGGCGCCAGATCAGGCCACTTCAGATCTCTGTCTCTTAGCTTCTCAGAAAGCTCTTGAAGACGCTAAACTCACACCATCAGATATCGACTTGATCATTGTGGGCACTGTATCGGGCGACCGACAAATGCCCTCGACAGCTTGCTACTTACAGCATAAGTTGGGCTGTTCTAATATAATGGCCTTTGATCTAAATGCCGCCTGTTCTGGCTTTATTTATTCAATTTCAATTGCAGACCAATTTATCCGCACGGGAGTCTATAAAAATATTCTTGTTGTGGGTGCAGAAGTCCTCCACCGTTATATCAATTATAAAGATCGAGAAACTTGCATTCTTTTCGGCGATGGCGCTGGCGCATGGGTCGTTTCTAGAGCTGAATCTACGGATAAAAATGTTATCGCAAGCAGTCATATGCATGCGGATGGCGGTCTGTCAGAGCTTCTGACTCTACAAGGCAATGGCAGCTTGTTGTCCACCTCCGAAACGCCGGATGAGAACAAGAACTTTGTTCAAATGAAGGGTCGCGAGATCTTCAAAAATGCAGTTCGCACCATGGCCGCCTGCTGCAAAGAGGCGATGGAGCACAATCAAGTAAATCCTGATCAAATTGATTGGGTCGTTCCACACCAAGCCAACAAGCGAATCATCGAGGCTGTGGCTGATCAGTTTAAATTCCCTATGGACCGCATGGTTGTCTATCTCAATGAAACGGGAAACACTTCGGCGGCAACAATTCCTATCGCCTTTGACTGGGCCGTAAAAAATGGCAAGATCCAAAGAGGCCAGCAAATTCTTTTAACAGCATTTGGAGCCGGTCTTACTTCAGGATCTGTTCTATTAAGGTATTAAAATATGTTTACATTGGTATTTCCAGGGCAAGGCAGTCAACAACCTGGCATGGGCCGTTTTTTATTTGAAAACTTTAGAGTTGCAAAAGAAACTTTCGAAGAGGCCTCTGAAGCCTTAAAATTTGACATCAAAAAACTTTGCTTTCAGGGCTCTGAAGAAGATCTCGCTCTCACGGAAAACACCCAACCTGCCCTCTTGGCTGTATCAACAGCGACACAACGTGTGTTGGCGCGTGAATTTCATATTAAAATTCAATCTGCTGCGGGACATTCTATTGGTGAATATGCGGCCTTGGTCGCCGCTGATGTGATCCGCTTTGATCATGCCATCCAGGCTGTCAGAACCAGAGGTCAAGCGATGCAATCCGCAGTTCCCGTGGGTCAGGGTGGAATGCTAGCCGTCTTAGGCTTGGATGCTGATCAGGTTCAGACCCTCTGTCAGTATGCAGTTAAAAACTCTGGATTTGGTCCTTTATCCCCTGCTAATTTCAATTGCCCGGGGCAAATCGTCATCAGTGGCTCTGCAAAAGCAATTGATTGGTTGAAAAATAATTTTAAACCTGAATCCATCTGGGCCGAAGCTCCAAGGCGTGCAAAATTAATTCCATTGACAGTTTCTGCCCCTTTTCATTGTGAGATGATGAAGCCGGCCGAAGAGACAATGCGCCTTGTGCTGACGGCGATGGAATTTAAAAGAGCGGCCTTTCCAATCGTTCAAAACTTTCATGCAAAGCTTGAAACTGACGGCCTAATTTTGCGTGAAAACTTAATCAGACAAGTTTCAGCTCCAGTGTTGTGGACTCAGAGCATGAACACTCTTAAAGCGGCAGAGCACTCGCAAATGATCGAGTGCGGCGCTGGTAAAGTTATTCAGGGATTAATAAAAAAAATTGATTCTGAATATTTTAAAGTGATGACCACATCAACGATCGAAGAAATAAAAACGATCGAAGAGCATTTGAAAGCTTCGAGTCATTAAATTTTCTTGAGGTTTACCTTGAGTTCGGTCAAAGTTTGCTGAAAAGAATACGAGCATGCATAGGACGCAAAATATGCAAGAAAGTTCAGAGCAGAATTTGAATAGAAATTCTCTTCAGGGAAAAAAGATTGTTGTAACTGGTGGCAGCCGTGGAATTGGTGCCTCCATCGTTAAATTATTGGCTGAAGAAGGTGCGCAGGTCGCGTTCACATATTCATCCAGGGAAGAATCTGCACAACTCGTGGCGCAGTCCTTAACTGGCGAAGGCCATTTTTATATCAAGATGGACGTTTCCAGTGAACAATCGGTCAATGAGGCCGTAGCTCATATTCTTGAAAAATGGCCTGAAGTTGATGGCCTTGTGAACAATGCAGGAATCACTAAAGATCAGCTTTTGATCAGAATGAAGGCCGAGGATTTTGACTCTGTGATCACCACAAATCTTCGTGGAACTTTTCTTGTCACCAAAGCCTTCACAAAATCAATGATGAAAGCACGCAGGGGCTCTATCGTAAATATCACCTCTGTGATCGGCCAAACTGGCAACGCTGGGCAGGCAAATTATGCGGCTTCAAAAGCAGGAACCATTGCTTTGACTAAATCTGTGGCTTTGGAATTTGCCTCGCGAAATATTCGCGCCAACAATGTTGCGCCTGGATATATTTCCACTGAGATGACCGATGTTTTGCCTGAAGAGGTCAAAGCAAAAATTCTTGAAAAAATTCCGCTCAATAAAATTGGCGAAGGAACTGATGTTGCCCAGGCCGTGAGATTTCTGATCAGTGATGAATCAAAATATATCACTGGACAGACCCTCTCCGTCAATGGTGGCATGTACATGAATTAGACTTTAAAAGTTAAGAATCGAAAGAATAATTGTATCTATTCGGATACCCTACAGGAGGAATAAAATGGCACTTCACCCAAAAGTAAAAGATATCATCGTAGAACAACTTGGCGTAGATCCAGAGAAAGTGAAGCCAGAAGCTTCTTTCATTGATGATCTTGGTGCTGACAGCCTTGATATCGTAGAGTTAGTTATGGCAATGGAAGAAGAGTTTGATCTTGAAATTCCTGATGAAGATGCTGAAAAGCTGAAAACTGTTCAAGATGTAGCTTCTTACCTTGAGAAAAAAGGCAAAGCTTAAATCTTATGAACTCCCAATTTGAACGTCCATCCAAATCTCAGAAGCGTGTTGTAGTGACTGGTGTTGGCGCAGTGACTCCTCTAGGGAATACCATAGAGGACAGCTGGTCAGCGGCTCTCCAAGGGAAATCTGGCATTGCCAAGATAACCAAATTTGAAACAACTGGTTTTGATGTTACTTTTGCCGGTGAAGTGAAGGGTTTTAATCCTGATCTTTACATTGAGAAAAAAGAACAAAAAAAGATGGGCGAGTTCATTCATTTCGCAATCGCTGCTTCAAAAATGGCTATGGAAATGGCCAAACTTGAATTGAGTGAGGACGAAAAAAACAAAGCGGGAGTTATAGTTGGAGTCGGCATCGGTGGTCTTGGGATCATCGAAGAGATGGCTCTTAAAATAAAAGAAAAGGGACCAAGTCGAGTGGGTCCCTTTTTCATTCCAAGTGTCATTACAAATTTGGCTGCGGGCCAGGTTTCTATTGCTCTCGGCCTTAAAGGTCCAAATTATTCTTTGACTTCAGCTTGTGCTTCAGGTGTTCATTCCATTGGAGATGCGGTTCGATATATTCGAGACGGTGTCACCGATGTCATGCTGGCTGGTGGAGCCGAAAGCACTGTGTGTGGACTAGCTATCGGCGGATTCGCTGCAATGCGAGCCCTGTCTACGCGCAACGATGCACCTGAAAAGGCAAGTCGTCCTTGGGATAAAGATCGTGATGGTTTTGTCTTGAGCGAAGGCGCTGCTGTCTTGGTGTTAGAATCCTTGGAGCATGCCGTGAAACGCGGAGCACACATCCTTTGTGAAGTGACGGGTTATGGAGTTTCTTCTGATGCCTATCATATGACTTCGCCAGCTCCTGAGGGCGCTGGTGGTTATGCGGCTATGGAGATGGCTGTTCGTGATGCAGGCCTTAAGGCTTCAGATATTAATTATATCAATGCTCACGGGACAAGCACACCCATGGGAGATGGCCTAGAATCCTTTGCCATCAAAAAATTGATGGGCGATCATGCTAAAAAAGTTTGGGTTTCTAGTACGAAATCAATGACTGGACACGCTTTAGGGGCTGCTGGTGCCATTGAGTCTGCCTTCTGTGTGATGGCCGTCAGAGACCAAATCGCTCCTCCAACGATCAATTTAGAAAACCCGAGCGAGGACTGTGATTTGGATTATATTCCACTTCATGCTCGTAAAGGGACATTAAATCATGTTCTCAACAATAGCTTTGGCTTTGGTGGAACGAATGCCTGCTTAATATTCTCAAAATATTCAAGCTAGTGCGATGCTTGGGAGTCCATTTTGATTATTTATGTAGGCTGCGATCATGCAGGTTTAGATTTAAAACTTAAAGTGATCTCTCAACTTTCTAATTTTCAATGGAAAGACATGGGAACCTTCACAGCAGAATCAGTGGATTACCCTGATTTTGCTGACAAAGTCTGCACTGAAATCAACCAAGTTGAATTGCAAAACCAAATTAATAAGATTCAAGACTCAAGTCAGGGCCCCGCTTTGGGATTATTGATTTGTGGTTCAGGTCAGGGCATGGCCATCCGAGCAAACAAATATCCCCTCATTCGTGCGGCCGTTTGCTGGAATGAAGAGATCGCTCACCTGTCTCGAGAGCACAATAACGCCAATATTTTAGCCCTTGGTGCGCGTTTTATTTCTCCGGAATTGGCTGTAAAAATGATCCAAGAATTTGCAACGACGAAGTTCGCCGGTGGACGCCATCAAAATCGGGTTCAAAAACTCTCTGCCGACACTCATTGTTGAGGCTTTCAAAAAGAACTTATTCAAGCGATACTTCTGTTCCAAGAGGTAAATCTTATGAATTCAACATCCATGTCCCTTGCCCAAGTTGATCCTGAAGTTCTAGCCGCAATCAATCTAGAATCCGAGCGCCAGCAATACGGCTTAGAAATGATCGCTTCAGAAAATTACACATCAAAAGCTGTGATGGAAGCTCAGGGCTCCATCCTGACAAATAAATATGCTGAAGGTTATCCGGGCAAACGCTACTACGGTGGTTGCGCCAATGTTGATACGATTGAAAATTTAGCCATTGAAAGAGCGAAAAGGCTTTTTGGAATGGGCTTTGCCAATGTGCAGCCCCATTCAGGCTCTCAGGCCAATATGGCGGTTTACTTGGGCGTGTGCAAAGCTGGCGACACTATTTTGGGAATGGATCTTTCACATGGAGGGCATTTGACTCATGGCTCTCCCGTAAATTTCAGTGGAATGCTATTTAAGGCGGCCTCTTACACTTTGGATCCACAAACGGGTCGAATCAATTACGACACCCTTCGAAGTGTTGCCTTAGAGTCCAAGCCTAAATTGATTATTGCAGGCTATAGTGCTTATCCAAGGACTTTGGATTTTGCAAAATTCAAAGAGATTGCAGACGAGGTCGGTGCTCAACTTTTGGTTGATATGGCTCACTTTGCAGGCCTGGTTGCTTCAGGACATCACCCTTCCCCGGCTCCCTATGCTGATTTTGTCACAACAACCACTCATAAAACTTTGCGTGGACCTCGGGGTGGAATGATTCTTACAAATTCAGAAGAAAAAGCAAAACTGATGAACTCAAGAATTTTCCCTGGCATTCAAGGTGGCCCACTTGAGCACGTTATTGCAGGCAAGGCGGTTGCTTTTGGCGAAGCCTTAAAGCCAGAATTTAAAAAATACAGCGAGCAAGTTATTTTGAATGCAAAAACTTTGGCTGAAGAAATGCTTGTGCAAGGATTTCAGCTCATCACCGGCGGAACCGACAATCATTTGATCTTAGTGGATCTGAGTGATCGTGAAATCACTGGTAAAGCCGCTGAAATTGCTTTGGATGAAGCTGGTATTACAGTGAATAAAAACACTGTTCCCAATGAAAAGCGCTCACCTTTTGTGACCAGTGGTGTGCGCATTGGGACTCCTGCGCTTACAACGCGAGGTATGGGCGTTTTTGAAATGAAACAAATCGCGAAATGGATTGCTTTGGTTTTAAATAATGCTGAAGATGCAGATCTTAAAAACAGGGTCCATGAAGAAATTCGCCAACTCTGTAAGCAATTTCCAATCTACTAATTTTTTTTGAGGCCCATGAAGATGGGCCTCTTGAATTATCAGAATGGAGCAATAAAACTAGATCTAAGTCGTGATCTATTGAGCCTCAATGAAGGGTAATTTTAGAACTTCATTTTCTTGAAATTGTGCTTTGGATTCAGGGACCTATAAGATATAATGAACCCATGATTTTAGTTTTAAAAAATGCCTTCAAAACAACCCAAAAATTCACTTCGGCCAAGTTAGTCCTTCGCGCTTTTTTTTCTTTAGTCTTGGGTTCATTTTTATCCTGCACGACAACCCACTCTTCACAAAACACTTCTGTTTTGGATGCTCATTATAAATCAAATAATTTAAGCAGTTCGAGCCCGTCCTTACGCAGCCCTTCGACTTCAGATGAAGCTCCTCAAGTTGCCGAGGATATGACCTTGGATTGGCCTGTGGATTCAGCCAGGATGACACGTGGATTTTTACCAAACAAAAGAAAGCCTCATTTAGGTATTGATCTTGCGGCTCCTCGGGGGACTCCAATTTTAGCGGCCATGAGCGGCACCGTCATCTATGCGGGCCGCGAGTTTCGTGGCTATGGTAAAATGGTGCTGATTGAATCCGGCGAAGGCTGGGCCACCCTTTACGCTCATTTTGACAAGATTTTGATTTCAGAGGGACAAAGAGTTCGCAAGGGTGAAGTGATTGGTGCGATGGGAAGAACAGGACATGCCACGGGTGTTCATCTCCATTTTGAATTGCGGCAAAATCACGGCCCCATTGATCCTCTGCCATTATTGCCACGGATCGCTACGGCGCGAAGGTGAGCTCCTTTTAAAATATGAGGTGCCTCCCCTCTAGGTTTTGGGACTTTTCCTGAAAATTGGTGCGCTATCCTTGAACTTCAGGAATGATTTAAGGATGACAAGGTCTTCCCTCGTTCTATTCATTCTATTCATTCTATTTTTCAGTTTAATCTCTCTTTATTCAAAAGCGGAATTAAGTCTTGAAGGATCAAAGAAATCTCACTCGGAATATAGCTTAGGATTTGATGTCAAGTTCGAGCAGATTGATTTTCCGGAGCAGCTGAATGCTGAGACCAACACCAGTCTAAGTAAACTCGAGTTGGCTCCGGTGTTGAACTGGAAGTCCGGCGAAACCTGGCGGTTTTACTCGCATCCACTTTTTATTTTTAATCCAGACAACAAGTCCGAAATTGAAAAATACTTTTGGGATCCCCAAGATTCCTATTTCAAGATTCAAAAAAACACTCTTCAAATTCAAGCTGGTTACAATATTTTGAGCTGGGGTGTGACCGATGGCTACAACCCCGTGGATGTCGTCAATAAGAAGCAGCTTTTTAATCCACTGAATGGCAAAAAACTTGGAGCCCTTTCCTTACTTATATCCGAGTCCCTGCCCTTTTTTGATTATGATTTTATATACATTCCACAAGCTCAGGGATCCCTTCTGCCAGGGGAAAAAAGCCGCTGGTTGCCTCAGGATGTGTTTATTCCACAAGTTCCTAATAACGACATGATCCTGATTTTACCTAAAAATTTGCTTTATAAATATGGCCAGCGGGAGTCTTTAAACTCGGCCACTGAAAACAATTTCGCCCTGAGATTGCAGAAAAGTATCTCAAGGTTTGATTTGAGCCTCAGTGCCTTTGACGGACTGGCCATGAATCCCCTGATTCAACCCCAAGTGACTGGGACCATTCAGCAGATCTCTCCTAAAACTGTGATTCAGGTGGACCCAGATATCACCTTAAATCTCAAAGACTATCGCATTCGTCAGGCAGGATTCACGCTGGTTTCTAATCAATCTCATTTCTTATTTAAGTATTCCACCAGCTACACTCAAAGCCTGGGCGAGGATATCAATTTACCAGGCTGGACCCATGAGAGTGTTTTGGGCTTAGAGAAATCCTTCAATTTAAGTGAGGGGACCTTTGTTGGAGTGCTTCAGAATTCCTTTTTGCGCACTGAAAAACAGAATGACTCAAACCTGTCTTTCTCAGAAATATTTCGTAACGCTTGGATGATCGGTGGACAACTGTCCTGGCGTGAAATTTGGTCGGGCTCCCTGATTGGCCTCTACAATCAGATCAATTCTAGCCATTATGAAGAAATCACTGTCGGACGAAGATTTTTTGATGCTTGGACCTTGAGTCTCACTGCCAATTTAATCAGTGGCAGTGAGCGCGATCCCCTTGGAATTTATCATAAGAATCAATCCTGGCGGCTGGGGCTGGGTCGATCCTTTTGAGGTCTTTCTTTGTTGCTACACCGCTAAACTTTCAGAGGCCCAAGTAAATAAGTAAATCTGAATGTGGCTGAGTTTCCGTCTTTTTTATTTTCAAGACAACTCCTTCCATCACCTTTACTTTTGGCAATTCAAAGATGAAATTTTTATTTGTTAGGGAGCTTTGTAAGTTATTTTTTATGAGCGAGGCATTAAATTTTGTAGAAGCCGAATTGCTTTTTAAATAATTTGAATCCCAGGAGTAGTATAAATTTAAATTGGCATCTTTAAACACCACGCCCGCCTTGCCCTCTTTGATGCTCAGGTTTATTTTTGAATTCAGGGGAATTGAAAAATTCATAAAGGGAACATAGTTGCTACGTTGCGGAGCCAGCATTTGGCTTAATAAATTGATTTTAACCTGATAGTCTAACCCCTGGCCCGCAATCTCTGGATTTTTATTTGAATAAGTATCAAATAAAAACTGGCTGGATTTTGGATAACTCATCAATTCAGGCCATACAAAAAACTGCATGAATCGAGAGCTCATTAAAGTTTTAAATCCAGAAAATCCTTTGGAGTTCAATCTGTGCCCCCAGGTTTCGGCCTCATAGGCTTTCAAGATCACTTCTTTAATAAAAAACTCAGGCAATCGCAGCAGGGCCTGCTCAGATTGTGGGGCCTGCTGCTGGGCTGATAGATTGCCTTGTGCAGAAATGGACGAGGGTAAAGTTAAAGCTTTCATTTCATTAGATTGGGATTTTTCAAACTCCATGATCAAGTGACCTTTGGCAATAATTTCGGACTGATCTTGATTCTCGTTCATTTTATCAATTCTCAAAGTAAAATTAATATCTGGACGAGATTTCATCCACTTCTGAGAAAGTGACAACGGCTGGTTGATTTTATCTAAGGAAGAATTTAAAAGCGCTAAAATCTGTGCTCTTCTAGGCTCCACGAAAGTTCGACTGTCATTTGAGATCTTTTGTATTTGAGTTTTTATTAAATCCGAAAAACCACGACTGCCCACGCAGTTGAAATCAGCCGCGGTCCAAAAGCCTGGGTCCCACGTGAGATTGAAATCTTCCGCTTGAACGCCCAACTTTGCAGTATCAAGCAGAGATTTTAATGACATTGAAAAATGACCTCTACCTTCGGGGAGCCGCATCGCGATCTTGTCGCATTGAGCTTGAATTTTAAAAGTTCCGGTGATTCCGCCAACTGTCTGGGTCACTGATTGATCAATGGATATTCGTGCAATATTGAGTTGCACTTCTAAATTCTGAGAGGCCAGAACTAGACGTTCTTGAGCTTCCGCAAGGGCTGGCTTCTGTAAAAAAGTTTTTAGATTCAATGACAAGCCACTGAAACGAATTTTAATTCCATCTGGCATTTCAAATATTTGATCAGGAAATGAAAATTGAGGATTAAATTCCTGAGTCACTAAGGTCTTCCATTTTTCATCGATTATTTTTTGTTGAAAGGCTTTAGGCAGCACCAGCTCAAACTCAGAGTCTATGAAAGAGGCTCCTAGCGAGATTCTAGAAGTGAACAAAAAACCGTAAAACAAAATTGTCGTCATTTTCATAGGCAAGGTTTTTACAGGCAAGACTTTCACAGGCAAGCTCCTTGGATTAAAGACTAAGAAGAAATTTAAGACAGCGGCTATATTTTTAAATATCCAGCCTTTGGGTTTCATATTTTCTTTGCGCACTTTTTGATTTGTCATGAATTAAGGATATGAACAACGTTAACGGAATTAAAAGCCTAAAATTTACAAGTCTCATAAATATGAAGTCCTCTCTGGTTTGCGATGATAAATTTAATTTATTTTGCAAAAGAGCTGGTCGATATTTTTAACATTACAGTTTTCAATGAGATGACCCGAGAAAAATGTATGGAGTTTATGCAGATGAAGACAAGCCGCAAACCCGCTCTCATTTTGATTTTCACGCTAGGGCTAACTTTAGCCAGTTTTTTTGCTTTGCCAAAACTTCACACTCAGTACAGTTTGAAACAGTTTTTGCCGCTGAATAATTTTCTACTGAAGGAAGAAGAACAATCCAGAAAAACATTTTACCTGTCTGAGATTCAGCCTTTTGTGGTTACCGCCGAACTTAAAAAAAATAAACTCGCTGTTGAGTCAACTCTTGAACTCAATCCTGGCGCAAAAATAAAACCAACTTGGTATGAAATTAAAAAAATAAAATCTTTGGAGAAGTTGACACAAGACCTAGCAAAGATTCAGGGTGTCTCTAGTGCGGTCAGTTTGGCATCCGTGCAAGGAGTTCTTAATCAAGGTGATGGACTTAGTCTAGGGCCTCTGATTGCGAGCCTTGCACCAGACCTTTGGTCGATTGAGATTCCAAAGAATCCCCTGATTGTCCCTACTTTTGTTTCAAGTGATGGCACACTGGCCTCGATTGTAGTGCAGATCAATTCGACGAACACAAAGGACCTCAAATTCTTACGTCAAAAAATACAGGAAATTTCATCACAAGCTCTGCCTTTTGCCGAAGTTCAACTTGGCGGATCACCCGCTGTGCAGGCAGATATCAATGAGCTTTTAGAAAGTGAAGTTCGCAATTTTATTGTTCTGGGCTTGCTGGCTTGTTTTGTGACTTTAGGATTTGTTTTTTCTAATGCCTCTCCTTTAATGATTTCTTTTATAGTGGTTCTTTGCTCAAATATTTTAGTTCTGGCAACGATGGCTTTAGCTGGCTATTCACTTTCCATTATGTCCAGTACGATTCCAATTTTGACCACCGTTGATGTGATGTCTTTATGTTTGCACACGTTGTTGCGCTATTCGGAATTCAAAAAAAATCACCCTTTGCTTGCACATGAAGTTATCGTAAAAAAGACTATCAAAGCAATCTTTAAGCCAAACATGATCGCCTCACTCACCACAACCGTTGGCTTTTTAACTCTTCTGCTCACCGATGTGCCCATTATTAAGGACTATGGATGGACGGCTGCCTTTTCCATTTTGATCGGATGGGTGACCACAAGTGTTTTGCTCTATCCACTGATGCTCTTCTTGCCACCGGTTGCCTTGCGCACTTGGGCTTGGTCGAGAGCCCGCTGGGGACTTTATTTGTTTCGCCATAGCCGTTTATGGCTGATTTTAATTGTTGGTGTTGCGGTGGTCTTAGGATTTAAGGGTCAACATTTGTCCTGGTCGGCCAGACTCTTTGATGATTTGCCAGCTGATAATCAAGTGCGGCTTTCGACTGAAATGATAGATAAAAAAATGGGTGGAATTATTCCGTTTGATATCGAATTGATTGGCCCACCTGAGGCTTGGAATGATTTTAAAAAGATTGAAAAGCTGACTTTACTATTCAAAGACCTACGAACCATTCCAGGTGTTGGAAGTGTCCTTGGTTTGCCTGATTTAATTAAATCCATCAAAGTCAGTCGGACGGAAACTCCGCTCAATAGCAAGTCCTTGGCAGAAATTTATTTTTTATATTCTTTATCCAACCAAAGTCCCTTGCGAAATTTTTTAAATGCAGACGGGGCAATGACTCGAATAGCCGTCCGAACTGAAGACCTTCCTGGCAACAAAATTCATGATCTAGCCAGGGAGTTTCGCACGCGGGCTTCATTCTATTTCCCTGATATGAAAGTCAAAATTGCTGGAATGGGACCGACCATTCATAGCCTCAATAATGAACTCTCTCATGAACTGATTTTTGGCTTCTGGCAGTCGATGATGTTCATTGGGGTTATTTTGCTTTTTGTTTTTCGATCCTTGCGCTGGGCCTTGATTGCCTGCCTGCCCAATCTTGTGCCGCCAGCGTTTTTAATGGGCTTTTTGGCCTTCACAGAAACTCCCATTAAACCCAGCGTTGCCATTATTTTTTCTATTTCACTGGGTTTAGCTTTTAATAACACTATTTATCTTTTAGAAAGGCTGCGTACTATGCAAAAAAAGACCGCCTCAGGAAAATTACCGATTACAAAAACACTTTGGATCGAGGGCAATCCTTGCTTGATTTCAAGCCTGATATTGCTCATGGGGTTTTCAGTTTTTATGGCCTCGTACTTTTCTATGAATCGTATTTTTGGATTTTACATGCTCTTATCTATGCTTGCGGGCTTGGTTGGAGATTTGCTCTTGCTGCCCACTTTACTTAAAACCTTTCCTTGGCTGCTGACTGAGCTGCACTTCAAGCGACCTTCAATCATCTCCCTGGCGAGAAACCATTCTTTGGTCATTTTAATTGTTCTTGTACCGGCTTTAAGCAACGCAAAGTCTTCAAGCCCAAACACTCAGCTTAGCCAAAGCGCGCCAGTTGATCGAATTGTTCAGGAAATGAATCAGCGATTTGTAACGAAAGATGAACAGTTCGTAGCTCAAATGAAAATCATTGAGGCCGATGGAGCCATCAAAGAGCGAGAAATGCAAATATGGCGGATGAGCTTTTCAAAAAAGGAGCATTTCTTAAAAGTGCGCATGCTAAAACCAGCGGACTTGAAGGGCACTTCGCTTTTAGCGAGCATCAAAAACGATCAGGAAGACAAATGGATCTATCTTCCTTCCACCAAGCAAACCCGAAGATTGACAGGAGAAAAAAATCAAGGTGGCCTGCTTGGATCTGAAATCAGCTCAGAAGATTTTGAATTCAACCATGATCAATCCGCCGAGAGCAGACTGAAAGGCAAAATCGACATCAAAGGGAAAAAATACCACGTGGTCGAGGTTGAAGTTGGTAAAACTTCACCAAACTATTCAAAGATAATGACCTATGTTTCAGTGGTGGATTTTTTACCGCTCAAGGCTGAATGCTTCGACAAGAAGGGCCAGCTACTAAAAGTTCTTCAGTTCAGTGACTACAAAAAAACCACCACCGATAAGTGGCGACCGGGCAAAATAAAAGTTGAGAACATTCAAAATCAGCGAGGTACAGAGGTGATTCTTAGCCAGATCAAACTGAACCAAAACTTAAAGGCCACCTATTTTTCGGCTAAAACCCTGGCTCGGGACTAAAGAGAGTCGAGCAGTCTTATCTCCTCTCTATGGCCTTAAATTTTTGAATTCCTCTATAAGATCCCTGGTTGTCTTGCGACATCACCGGGGCTCGCCGTTCGATGCGTGTTTATTAGGCAAAAAATATCAACATCTCAGATCAATTTGAAAAATTCTTAGCTAGATTGCTCGTGCAATTTGACGAATTTACTAAAACTGGGTAAATGTTTGGCAAATTAAGTTGTTTCTTTAAACTTTAGGAGTTCCCATGAAATCCATTTTTCTAGCTTTATTGACCATTTTCGCTTTTATTCCAACCCTGTCTTTTGCTAATTCAGTGACCAGCGTTTTTAAAAGTGATTCAAATCTTCCAGTCTATATGCAGGCTGAGGTCTTAAATCAAGTGCTCACTCAATGTTCCTCTGGTACTTTTGCTTTTGGATTGACAGAAATTGCGACCAAAGTGACTCCCGTGGCATCCTCTGATTCATATTTGAGTGGCCTAGTCTATGAAACTCATTTTAGCAGCAATTATCTTTTTGATTACCATCCAAAAAATCAAGTGATTGTGGTTAAAAGTTTTTTTGGCAGAACGGCTCAGCAAAATGGCCAGTTCACAGTTGAATTGACTCAAGCTGTTTGTCCTGAGTAGTCAAAAAAACACTAGTTATATAAGTAGAATCAAAACGGCCAATAAATAATACAATGCCACAATAAAACCTTAGAGATAACGGCCTTAAGTTTTATGTGGCTTCATCAGAATGGGGCAAATAAAGCCCCTCTCTCTTTTGGAAATTGCATTCCAACCTTTTTAGCTCTGGTTTTGTGTTAATCAATCACTACCCTGACTGACGTCTAGAATTCATTTTTATAAAAAGCATAGATTTTTTTTTAGAAATCTTCACGACATAATTCACCCATGAGAATTATTGTATCTATCCTCTTGTTTGTTGCTATTTTAGGCACATCTAAAGCCTCACTTGCCTTTGAAGCTAATGAGCAAGATCCTTTTGCTTTTTTTGGCAGCAGCAACAAAGAGCCTGATCCCTTTGATCTTCCACAAATTGTTGCCGTAGAAAATAAAAAGTTCAATCCTTACCGCGATATTACCGTGCAACTGGGGATTTTGCCCTTGGACGCTTTTTATAAAGCATTGAGTTTTGGTATCAGCTACACTCAAAGTTACACATCCTTCATAGGATGGGAAATCGTCAATGCACACATCGCCACCGCAAATGACACGAATTTAAAGCAAGAACTCTTAGATAAAAGCTCACTCAGGCCGGCTGGTCTACTCGACAGCGTGAAATACTACATCACCTCCCAGGTTGTTTACACCCCCATTTACTCAAAAAATTTACTTTTTAATAGAGACGTTGTCTATGGCGAGTGGAGCTTTGTCGGTGGACTGGGGATGGTTGGGTATCAGTCAGGCGAAACTGCATTGATGTTTGGGGGAGGTCTCGAATCTCGCTTTTTTAGTAGCAATAGTCTTTCTTATAAATTTGATGGACGTCTCTATTACCAGACGGCTCCTAGTAAAAGTTCTGATCTTTTGTTGATGTTAAATTTGGGTTTATCCTTTGAAGTTGGCAATAAATCACAAACAGGAAGAAGTCTTTAGGAATGAATTTTTTTAAGACCTTGCTTGTTGCCATTTTCTTACCTCTTGCTGCTCAGGCGCAAATCTACCAACCTGTGACGGCTTGGCGATATGCTCCTGTTAATGTGGACTTTTGGCAAAAGATTCAAGAATACCGATTAAAAAAAGATCCTCGACAGATTATCAACATTGCCGAAGAAAAACTAACAACTGTAAAATCAGATCTAGAGCTCGCAGAAATAGAGTATGCAAAGGCCCTTGCTTGTCAGGACCTCGACTACTATTTTTGCGCCTATGATTTATCCATTTCTATTCTTACGAAAAACCCGGGTTCAATGCCTGCTCTGGGGTCATTGTTTATTCTTGAAAACTTGGTGCAAAAAGAAGTGATCATCGAAGATGAACTTCAGCGACTCATAAATATTGGAAATTTTGTCGAGGTTCCCGAAGAGCTCATGCCAATGCTTTCATTTTATGTCTATAAAGACAACCTGAAAAAGAATTTGAAAGAGTGGCTCAAAGAAAGCAGCAACGGACTTGCAAATGAAAGTTACTGGAAGAATCGACTGGCCTTCTTTAAAGCCCTCCTCTTGGTTCAAAAAGGCGAAATGGCTTCTGCCGTAAAAGCACTCAACCAATTAGAGAAAAACGTTCAAGACTTTCCAAAATTTAAAGAGGCTGTCAGGCTGCAACAAGCACGTGTCCTCTATGAGATGCGCGATTTCAAGCAGGCAGAAAATATCTATGCTTCATTTTCTTCAGAAAGAAGAGACCTTGGTAAGATATTGCTTGAGCGAGCGTGGGTGAAATATTTTCAGAAAGACTATTCATTCTCTCTAGGCATGATTGAAGCACTCAAGTCACCCTATTTTCGTCCAGCCACACATCCAGAGCAATACATTCTAGCGATGGTAACTTATAGGGATCTTTGTCATTATAAAGCCGTCGGAGCCGTCTATAAAGAGTTTGAAAACGTTTTCAAACCCTGGGTTGAGCACCTCAAAGGACAGAAACCTCTTTTTGAAAATAAAGCCTTATTATCGATGGTGTTGTTGCAGGCTAAAAATTTGCGCCTCGGGAATATGATTGGGCAGATTAGGCTTGAGCGCGTTCGCGCTCGCAAGGAAATATGGCCAGCAAAATTTAAGCAAAAACTTGAGGCCACTTACAACCTTGGAGAATTCAGATGGAAGGACTTTGCAAAGCAAGCCTTGGCTGCTGATCTGAAGTCTGCATCCGAGGAACTTTTAGAGTATGTTGAACAGGCAAAATTGTTAGAATATATATCGAGTCTAGATAAATTTCGAATGAAGGCCCGCTTTGAGAATCGTGAATACAAGGCCCTTGAAGTAGATAATTATGCCATAAAAAAATTATTCTGGCCGGTTGGCGGTGAATACTGGTGGAATGAGATCAATTCCTATCAGGTTTTAGTATCTGATCGCTGCAATGAGGGTGGATAATCATGCGACGCTTTAGAGTCTTAATGATAGCCTTATTTATCTGCGGCATAAATATAACGACCAATGCATCCGATCTTAAAAAAATCGAGCAGAATCTCTCCAGCGTCACTTCGTCTATCGATGTCACAAAAATGAGAATAAAAGATGCTAAAGAAATCGAATATCTTCCAGATCTTTATTTTATGCTTGGCGAGCTGCTCGTTGATAAAGCGAGGATCTCTTATTCGTTAAAAAAAGAAAAAAATCCAACCACTCCAAATGAGGAACTCGATTTTTCTGCAGAAAAACAGATCCGTCTTGAGGCTATAGAAACATACAAATTGATTGAGGAGCGATACCCGCGATTTGCATCGTTAGATAAGGTTCTATTCACTGAAGGACAGGAGTATTTGCTCCTGAATGATTCAAATCAAGCCCTAAAGGCATTCAAAAAAATCACTGATAATTTTACTAAGAGTGATTATTTTCCTCGGGCTCTCATTGAAATTGGAAATATCTTTTTTGATAAGAAAGATTTTGATTTTGCTCTAGACAATTACCGCAAAGTTATAAATCTACCCGGTAAAAATAAAAAATTAGAAATGGCTTATTATAAGTCGGCTCTTTGTTACATTCATAAAGATGATTTTTTAAATTCAATGATTCATTTTGACAGAGCTTTTTCAATTATGAAGGACACAAAAGTTGAAAACTCCGAGGACATTCGAGAAGAAGCACTCATCGCCTCCGTCTGGCCAATTTCGGAATTAGGACCCGACAAGGTGGGAACCTATAAACTCTTCTTAGAACCCATTAAATATTACAGGAAAGCCTCGCTGGATAAAACTGTTTTTCGCCGGGTCCTAAATCGTCTTGCAAAAAGGATGGCGATAAAACTCAAAAACAAAGAATCCCATCTCGCCTATCTAGAGCTTTTTAGACTTTCTGATGATGTTGATGAAAAAAAAGATGCTATGGAAAATTTTTTCCTCAAAGGAAAAGATATCAAAGTTGATTACTACCCACCCTGGGTTGCTGTTGAAATTGCCAACACCCTGTGGATGGTTAAGCAAGCTGATTTAAATAAAATGGCTAGCAAAATTGAACTGCCTAAATACGAAGCCTTTTTTAGGGATTTTACAACAACCCTTCACAAAACTGCAATGACTAGCAAACGAAAAGATGATCTGAGAGAAGTCGTTAAGGCCTATGAAAAATATTTATGGATCTATGCAAAGTCAGACTATGCTCCCGAAATCTATTTGAATATGGCGGAAGCCTCATTTCATGCCCAAGATTTCATCAAGGGTGGCGAATATTACTTTCAAGCTGCCGAATTTTCTAAATTTAAACAAAAAACAAGTGCGAAAAGAAAAGAACTCCTAGAAACTGCTATTCAATCCTACACGCAAGGCTTTGCACAGGTTGAGAAATTATCCAGTTTAGAAAAAATTCAAGGCCGTGCTGGCTTTCAGAAAACTGCAAATACCTTCACTAAAGAGTTCCCCAAAGATCCGTCCCTACCTTCCATTAAATTTAACTACGCAAAAAGTTTTTATGATGAGCAAAATTTTGCCAAGGCCGCAGAGCAATTAAAATTGTTCATTCAATCTTTTCCGACCAATGAATTGACCGAGCAGGCAGCTATTCTGCTAATTGACTCTTTTTATATTAGAGAGGATTTTCAGGGCGTTGTGCGCGAGGGCCAAGCTCTTCAGAAAAACAATTCACTCACGCCCGCTTTAAGGGCAAAAATGGTCCAAGTTGTCTCCCAAGCCCAATTAAAGAAAGTGAAGTCTATAGCTGGCGAGATAGGCACAAAAAACTATGCTGACAAATTCCTAGATTTTGCAAAATCAAATAAAGGTGGAGGTTTAAATGAGCCCGCCTTGTTTGAAGCTTTTTTGGCCTTAAAAGCTGGAAATGATGCTCGGATTTTTGAAATTGGCGAACAATATTTAGGGCAGTTTGGAACGAACCCACGCAGCAAGGATGTCCTTGTCAGTTTATCCCAGAAAGCGATCATTTCCGCAGACTATAGGCGTGCTGCCAGTTATTTGCTAGCCTTCGGCCAACGCTACAAAGGCGAAGTAACAGCGAATGAGGCATTGGCGCAGGCGGCCCTCTTAGCAGACCAACTCGGTGACAGCCGTGAATCATCTCAGGCCTATATTTTGATTGGTGATCTAAAAAAGGCCGCCGAAGTCCAAGCCCGGGCTCAAAAATGGGATGACCTTATAAAATTATCGACAAATTTAACCGGCGCAAGCGGTCTGTATTATCAGGGCCTTGCAACCTACCGCAAAGGCCAAACTTCAGAAGGCCTTTCTTTATTAAAAAGAGCTGCAGATTCAAGCGCCAGTTCAGATGAAGAAAAAATGCTGATTGCACATGCAGGAATTATAGTTGCAGAGCAAGAAGTCAAAGAGTTTCAAAAAATGGGGAAAGACGAAAGTTTTTCTGTACCCTTGCTGCAAAAAAAGATTCAAGCTTTTCAAAGCATTGATGCAAGTTTTCAAAAAATAATCGCCAGTGGTGCGGGACAATGGGTTATTGCAGCATTAATGAACGAAGCAAAAACAAACCAGCAAATGGCAGAATTTCTGAAATCAGCAAAGCCACCAGCAGGTATGAATCCATCTAGTTTTCAAAAAATGACTCAGCCACAGATTGCGAAATATTTGGGCGCCGCCAATGAAATATATAGCAAGTGCATGGTTGCCGCGGAGGATTTTGAGGTCTTCACAAAATATGTAGAGGGCTGCCACAAAAAAGGCCAAATTGAAATCTACGAATCCATGGTAAATGCTCCGAAAATAAAATCTAAATCCAATCCTTCCAAGGATTGGGATAAGGTGAAAAGCGAGCTGGTAAAAACACCCCGCGCATTGCCCGTTTTAAGAAAAGCCATGCTTCTAGCCCTTCGAGATCAAGATTTTTCATATGCACAGGCCATAGCTCAGCGAATGATTGAAATAAACCCACAATCTGGGCAAGCCCTAGCTGATTTGGGCATTTGCCAAATATATGCCAGCGAGTTGGATTCAGCACAAGCCTCCTTTGTCGAAGGACTTAAAAAAGAACCAAAAAATTCCTCGGCGTTGTGGGCACTTGCAGGACTTTATAAAAAGTATTCTTTTGAAAAAAAATTTAATGCAATTTTTAAGCGAGCTAAAGCAATAGGTTCACCTCCAAGTCCAGTACACCCCATAATGAAAATAGGTGGAGCCTAATGAATCTTCACCAAAATAAACTGCGGGTGCAGGTCCTGATCGACGGCAATTGTATCCTTGAGGATAGTTTCGATCGATTTCCAATCGTTTTTGGCCGAAGCAAAGATTGTCATCTCTGTTTGAAGGATTATAGTTATGTCTCACGCAGTCACGGAAGCATTGCTGTTGAAGAAAATAATATTTTGGTCACTGATCTCAATAGCTCTCACGGTATTCTTTTTGGAAAAAAACTTGAGGACCATTTTTATTTTAAGCAAGAAGGCTCATTTCAGATTAAAAATCTGACTTTTAATTTGAAGCTTGAGAATGATCAAGAAAAAAATTCAAATCCTGACTTAGACAAAACCTTAACCATTACAGCTAAGGTTGCCCTACCAAAATTGCCCAGTGATATCCCAATATTAAACCAGAAAAATAATAAAATCAATTTGCCGAGTTCAAAACCTGTTTCTCCCTCTGAACACAAAAATATGCAGATAGAGGATTCAGTACCTTTTAAAAAATCCCCAGCTTCAAAATTTCTTTGGGAGCGAATTGATTTTTCTATTCTACCCGATCCTGAGATCAGAAATCTTGGGTTAGAGGATTTAGCATTGCAAGGAGCTTTGATCTGGCAAGATGAAATTTATGATATACGAAACTTTGACTTAGGTGACCGAATCAAATTAGGTCCCAGCCAAACGGAGCCTCTTTATATTCCGACCTTTCAGGGAGAACTTGATTTTGGTTGTTTCAAAGAGATTGGGGCTCAGTTAACCATTTCAAAAAGAATGAACTGGAGTTTATATCGTGATGGCGTCGACATTCCAAGGGGCAATTTACTAGGAGCGGGCTCTCTTACTGATATCAGCACAAAATACGGTCTGATTGTGGGATTGAATGAAGTTGTGTCACTTGAACTTGGCTTTGGAATGCAGTTTCGACTTCGCTATGTTCCCATTCCAAGGCCCTTAGTAAAAAAAACATGGATTGAGAACAGGGATGAATTCAATAGTGCTATTACCATTTCAATATTTATACATTTGATCTTGAGCTTTTTAGCTATCGCATTAGCCCCCAAGTCAGAAGGTCCTAAAATAAAAAATATGCCTCAGCGCTTTGCAAAACTGCTTATAGAGCCACCCAAGCAAACTTTTGCATTTGAACCACCACCCCCTCCTCCTATTGAAGTGCCAATTGAGGTACCAAAAGAAGCAGAGGAAAAAAAGGTGGAAAAGAAAATAGAGAAAATAAAAAAAATTCAAAAGCCCAAGCCTGTCCTGAAATCCTCCCTGGTTAAAGCCAAACCAAAGGAAATCTCACTGCCTCAAAAGCCACAGCAGGTGATCGCAAAAAAACAGGCTTCATCGTCGCCACCTATAAAAGAAAAATCGGCCGAACAAGACTTAGAAAATCTATTTAATTCAATGCCAACTCCACCTACAGGTGGCGGTGGGGCCACAAAAAGTACAACCATCAATATTAAAAAAGGGCCAGCAGGAACAGCAAAATCAGGTATTAGAGTGTCTGGTTTGGGAGGCTCAGAATCGGCAAACACCAACACTACAGTGGGCTTAGGTCTTGGTGGAGCCTCCGGGAAAATTGGTTATGCACAAGCTAAAAATTCAAAGGCAGGCAAGCAAGGCGTTGCTGGAGCTGTTATTGGAAGGCCAAGTTTTACAGGAGTAAGCCGCGAACAAGGACTCACGAATGAAGAAGTGATGAAAGTCGTGAATCAAATTTTAGGAGATGTTCACCGCTGTTATGAGCGAGCGCTTTTTAATGATTCTAATATTGTAGGTCGTGTTGAATACGAGTGGGAAATCAACCCGAATGGAAGTGTGTCAACTGCTGCTGTCAAAAGGTCCGAAGTTGCTAATGGAGATTTTCTAAATTCATGCGTCATGGGAGTATTTAAAAAGATGAAATTCCCTGCAGCAAAAAATGGGAAACCAACAACGGCAAGTATTGGCTTCCCATTTGGTAAGAATTAGACTTAAAATTTAAAGTAAGGGTGTCGTATGAAGGGTTTTAGTACAATTTTTTTTGATCACTGGTATATCATGTTTCCAATTGCAGCTTGTTCTGCCGCTGGCGTTGCCATTGTTGTTGAACGCGCGATCACTTTAAAAGCTGCTGCTGCAGTTGACAAAGATGAATTGCTCAACTTTATCCAATCCTATTGCATTCAAGGTGAATTGCAGAAGGCGATCAGTGCTGTTTCGCAGTCTAAAGGCCCCCTCTCAAATATTGTAAGGGCAGGCCTAGTTTCTGTTGCCAATGGAAATGGCCCAGAGGAAGTTCAGACGGCTATGGATGCGGTGGCACTAAGAGAAATACCTCGCCTGGGTAGGAGAATTGATTTATTATCTGCCTTGGCCAATGTGGCGGTTCTGCTTGGACTGCTTGGAACAGTCAGTGGAATGATTGCAGCCTTTGGAGCCGTTGCCAACTTGCCGCCGGCAGATAAGGCCAAAGTCCTAGCCTCCTCGATTGCTGAGGCCCTCAATGCCACTGGCTTTGGGCTGTTGGTTTCGATTGTCCTTTTTACTTGTTGGGGTTGGCTAAATTCTTGGTCGTCAAAAGTTATTGATGATGTTCATGAAGCCAGCGTCGCGACTTTAAATTTTATTTTAGTGAATAAAGAAAAAATAATAAAAAGGCAGAAATAGTGGCAGCGGGCGGCAGCAACGAACCTAATTTAACTCCCTTTATCGACTTATTTTCGGTGTTGATTTGCTTTCTGCTGATGACGGCCGCATGGATACAGCTCGAATCTGTCAGTGTTCAAGTTGAAAAAGTTCCTGCTCCCAATGAAGCTGCAACAGATCCATTGAATCCGCCGGACAAGCCACCTTTAAAGAAGACTAAGTTGACTGTGTTTATGTATCCAGTAAAAATTGTTCTGTTAGAAGATGAGGTTGAAACATCATTTCCTAATGTGAGTGGGTCTTGGGATGTCACAGCCCTGAGAATAAAATTAGCTGACTGGCGAAACAAATTTCCTGAGAAAAAGGATGTTATTTTAAGTTCAGAGGCACAGGTCACTTATGGGCAGTTAATTAAAATGTACGATCTTTTGATCCAGTCTGACTGGCCAGAAGTCGGAATCAATCCGAACTGAAGATTATGTCAGAAAATGAAAAAGTAAAAGGCAACATGAATCGACTGGTGCAAGTGCCAGGAAATCACATTCATCCGCAGTTTGACATGGCTCACACCAGGCATCTCATTGGGCATCGCAAGGCAAAGAAAAAAAGTTTTACATTAAATTTGGCGCCCATGGTGGATATGTTTTCAATTCTTGTGATCTACCTAATTATGAATTTTTCTTCGACGGGAGAAATTTTTTTCGTTTCCAAAGATATCATCATTCCTAAAGCTTCAAAAGGACAACCGCTTCAGTCATTCCCTTTGATTTCCGTGGTAAAAGAAAAAGTGATGTTTGACGCTGAAAATGCTGATGGCGGCGAGTCCCTTTATGTCGAAGATATCAACGAGGGCCAATTGCCCAAATTAAGAAAAATGCTTCAGGCCATGCGTAAAATTGAACGACAAATTGGAGGAGAAAAAAATTTCCGAGGTCAGGTTAATTTGCAGGCTGATGAGAAAACACCTATCGAAGAAGTCAAAAAAGTGATGAGGGTGCTGGTTGATGAGGGCTGGACGGGAATCAACTTTATCATTGACCCTTCTTCTGCGAGTTGAATTCTTCAGGCAGATTTTCAAGAATCTCCTTGTTAAAATCTTTTCGCAATTTCACTCGATCATTCAAACTATGACGGGAACGATTTGAAAAGCTCACGTTTCCTTTATTGGCTTCCCCTTTGATTTTTACATCTTCAAGATCCACGCGCTTGTTGATTTTTGTAGAATCTTGCGCAAAAACACCAGAACTTATCATCAATATTGCGAAAAAATAAAATATTTTCATACCAAGAGGATGTCTTGTTTTGGTGCGTAAGGGAATCATTCTTTGCAGGAATTGAACCCTTTTTTTCAAAATTTCGCTAGCCCTCCGCTGACATTGACTCAAATATAGATTTCTTTTTTTTTAGATCCTGTTTAAACCTCCCCCACCAAAAAATATGAATAACTATTTTAAGTAGGCCAGGACCTTATGTAAACTAAGGTGGGATGTCGACAAATCAGCGAACATCCAAAAAAGGGGAATTAGATGAGTTCTGTCCATCGGTACAAGCTTGGGCAAATATCTAAGGTAACATTGGCCTTCTTTTCAATGACGATTCTTTTTCAGAATTGCTCAAACCAAGGATTTGACTCGGTCAACACTATTAATCCAACAATCGCGGGAACTGTTGTGACTCCGACTAATCCGACGACTCCACCAGTGCCGCCTGTTACTCCGCCCACATCTAATCCTCCACCCACGCAAAATCCACCAGCCACTGATGGCAATTTACTAGGATGCACCACTGCCGCTGACTGCAAAAAAAAGGAGCAGGATGCGCAATTGATTCTTGGTCAAACAAATCAAACGACAGCGACAAACTGTTTCGCTGATAAAAGCAGCAACGCTTGTTTGTTTTTTAAAAATCCAGTGGCCAGTAAGGGAAGCCTTTTTCCGACGGTTGCTAATAACTCAATGGACCTCAGCAGCTATCAAAATTTTGCTGTAAACCTTGATCCTGCCTCCTATGAGGTTGCTACAGGTTGCTTAAAGAATTCCACTTATAGAATCAGGACTGATATCACCTGGACTGCAACGACAGTCACCGTTAATGATGCCTGCTTCCCTGGCCTGGATTTCAAAGTGCCGTATCGCAATGATACCACATTTAGATTAGCTGCCGTGATGGCGCATCATTATCTCAATTTTCAAAAGACTTTTATGCTAAATTGGACAGGTCATTGGTACAGTTCCGGTAAAAACATCGAAGTCCTCAGTTACATTGCGAAACCATCCTATGACAACAATGCCGCCTTTAGTGGTGATACTGCAACGGGCTCTGGGCTTATTTTTATGGGTGGTTTTAAGACGAATATAAACCCTGTCGGAGCCTTGCAAGAGACGGCATTGAGTGCGGAAGTTTACCTTCACGAAGCCGGTCATGGAAATGTATTTTTTGCAGCCAACGCCATTGAAGATCATACTAAAAATATCGCGTGTGGCAGTTCTGGCAAAAGCTTGTGCTGCGATACTTATAAGGGCTGTTTCCGAGCCATTAATGAAGGACTTGCCGACTATCACGCTTTGATTATGTTTCCAAAAAATACAGCGATTGGTGAGTCTTTAGTAAATAATGTCGATGGATTTCTTGAAGGAACACTGCGCAGAAATTATTCTAAACTAGGAGCCCTTTTACCCCAAGAAGTCTACAGCTCACCGGCAGGAACGGTGGTCGATGGTGAAATTCATATTCTTGGTCGAATTTGGGGTTCGATTTGGTATGAAGCCCGATTAGCCGCCAACAGCCAAATTGGAGCTCGCGGTGTTAGATCCATTGATAAAGTTTTTTCAGCTCATTTGGCAGCCTTAACTGGTGACGATGACTTTTTATCAGCCTGCCAAAAATCAATCGCACTGGCGAATTCTACCGATGGTGGTTTGGTTGCGGCTATTCTCACAGCTGAATGCGCGCGAAGGGGTTTTTAAATGAAAAAAAGAATATTTTTTGGTTTCCTAGCTCTCATAGTTCTCATTGCCTTTGCGAATTTGAATTCTTCGATCAATCAAAAACAGACAACTCAGGGTTCGCTCAGTTTATCCTCAGACAAATTAAAGAATGAGGGTGGCGATCAAAGCAAAGCAAAGGGAAATTCTAAAAATAAAATATCCATTGCCCCGGCTTCCGCATACAAGTCAGCTCGAATCCCTCAAGGAGCGCCTACAGGACGCGCTTTCTATAGCAGCATGGAAGAGCTCATCACTGATTTTGGAATGGGCTGGAGCTCAAGCTCAAGCACAAGCACAAGCAATCAAAACAGTAAAACTAAAGTGCGCTCGATCTTAGTTAGCAACACAGAAGGTCCTGTCTTGGATGAACAAAATATCACTGATTTTGTAGAAAAACTAAGACCTCTTTTTGGAGCACCAAATGCAAATCTCACCTTAGTGAAAGCAAATGAAATACCTCATCAATATGACCTCGAGCAGACCTTTAATGGCTACACAGTCTATGGCGGTAGGGTTCGAGTCATCACTCATCCTGAAGAATCCACACCTGTCATCATTAACAATGAACTCAAGCCCGTAGCGACTCTGAATCAAGATATCACGTTCTCAGCCAATGCCGCAGAGGACATCATTCTAAAAGAAATTATGTCCCCGGCTCTTCCTACTAAGCTCTCCGCTGATGCGAACCCCCTGGTGTTTTACACGACTGAAACTTTAGGTGTATTATCTTGGCTTGTCCATGCTCAATGGTTCAAGGATCAAAGAGCGCATTCTTCAGATTTTCTAGTCAGCGCATCAACCGGAAAAATTCTTTTCGAGCGCGATCTTGTTTACTATTAAATCTGCAATTATCAGATTTAGATTTAATATTTAGAATTAGAATTAGAATTAGAATTAGAATCAAGGAATGGACTGAAATCAAATCGTAAATTGACTCAAAAAAATCGGCAGGTGCAATGGTTATCCCTGCCGAACAAATAAATAATTAAAAAGAATTTTAGGCAGCTTTATTTTGAGATTTGCTCCAAATGTCATCAAGCTTCACCTTCAGAGTACTTGCATCAAAGGGCTTAGAGATATAATCCGCAGCACCAGAGGCTTTCGCTTCATCAATACAATGCTGTTCAGATTCAGCGGTGAGCATGATAAAGGGAATATTTTTTAATTTTTCCTCTTTCTTGCAGGACTTAAGCAGATCGATGCCTTTCATTTCTGGCATGTTCCAATCTGAGATAATAAATCCATAAGGTTGGCCAGACTCTTGTGCTGTCTTGATTTTAGGCCAGGCCGTGATGCCATCATCGGCTTCTTCTATATTTAAAAAGCCAAGAGTTTTGAGTTCTCTGATGATGATTTTTCGCATCGTAGAAAAGTCATCAACCACCAAAATTTTTGTCGCTACTGGAAACACAGCGCCTCCTGATCATTTAAGCATCCTGCCATTCAAGCAAGGATTGGGAAGTATTTTAAACTGACCCTTCCCTATCGGATGAAGTTCAAGGAACTCAATGGAGATCAAAGAAAAGACCAGCAAATATTTTCCAGCGCATTTATTCATTATTTATGACACCAAGACACGGTGTGGCTATTTTGAGGAACGGTCTGGTTGATTCATTATTCCAACACCTTCTAAAATTGAGACGCTTTTTGACGAAAGTACGTTTCAAAATTAGACAGGATCGAAATCACAAC
>CANFQX010000021.1 GCA_947449255.1 Pseudobdellovibrionaceae bacterium | reverse complement strand
TTCTAGGAGGATTACATATTGTTCCAGAGGTGGCTCCCGTTTATGCAATTGGGTGGCTCCCAAATGTGCAACTCGGTGGATCCCGATCATGCAATCGGGTGGATCCCACTTATGCAACTAGGTGGCTCCCGTTTCATGCAATTTTCCAACCCAACAGTAAAAGATGTTTTGATCAAGTCAGTAGATCGCACTCAAAAGATCTTTGATGAATTAAAACAAAAAAGAGAAAATCAAAATGATATACCCATTGCCAGATGTCTTGCTGACATTGTAGCTGAAAAAAATATTACATGGGGCAATAGCTGCCATTTTCAATTAAATTTTCAACAGTTAGGTGATTTAAAAGTAGTTGGAAATGAATCTGATTTTAAACGGATTGTTTCCAATCTTCTTAATAATTCATATGAATCTTTTAACGAAGGCAGGCCCGGTGTCATTGAAATAAGTCTGGATGTCAGAGAAGGAAAAGCTATTTTGTTACTTCGCGATAATGGTAAAGGTATGTCAGCTGATACCTTAAAAAAATTAGGCACTCGTGGTTACTCTGTTGGAAAGGAAAATCATTCAACCTCTGGTTCGGGTATCGGAGTTCACCATGCAATGAGTAGTATTATTTCATGGGGCGGAGAACTCAACTATAGTTCGGTGATAAACGAGGGTACTTCAGCTGAAATGCGGCTAAGTATAACTCGGTAATAAATAAATAGATTCCAAAGCGGTAAGGCTGTTGGGGATCCTGTTCAGGTTGATGGAAATGTCATATATATGTTTCTTGATCACCTCCATCCAGATAAAGTTTTTGTCGATTAGGAGATGGTGTCAAAAAAAACACCTTGATTAAGCTTAACAAGAAACACTCCGCCCAATAATGGAGTGCCGCTTGCCGTACGCGCAAGATATCCCCTTTGTGCAGGTATCCTTAAAAAAGGCCAAGAAGTGGCCGCCAATAGGGCGCAGGCTATATTAAAAGATATTCGAGATGTTTTTAAACTGGGTGTTCGCAAAAACTAATCTATCAAAATATTTTTAAAATTTTTGCGCTAGATTGAAGTTGGTCGCCAGCAACCAGAATTCATCATCCCCAGAAAATAAAAAACCCGATCTTTTGGATCGGGTTAGTATTCGAAAAAATTGGCGTTCCCAAGGGGATTCGCTAATGACAAAATAGAATGAACAGCAAGTAAACAAATAAAAACCAACAGTAACAATAATTTAGTTGATAATTCCAAGCCCAAAAAAACCATAAAAAGCGGTGCCAATAGGTGTATATTGTTGTGAATTGTTGCGAGCAGTAAGCAAAATTCCAACATCGAAATATCCTAATTTAAAAATATTTCTGATTTTCAATATTCATCAATGAACCCCTTTGGCCTCATTTTTTGGTAAAACCCCGTGTTTCGTTTCTTAGATCATTTCATTCGTTTTAAAGGACGAGTGGTCGGATTTAAGTTCAGAATTCTGTTTAGTCAGTCGAAAGGGGCTGTATATGGCAACACAAATTGGAAAAGTTTTTTCACAAATCATCAAGGATCGTCGTTTAACCCTTAAAGAAGTATCAAAGGGCTCAGGTGTTCCCGCAACAACGCTTGCCGAGTGGCAGGGCAATAGAACGCCAAAGAACCCTAACCAAGTTAGATCCGTAGCGAAGTTTCTCGGAATCAGTCTTCATTATCTCTTATTTGGGGAAGAGGATGGTCAAGAACCCATTCAAAAGATTATTCGAAAAGATGTTTTTGAAGGGGTTTATGAGATCAAAATAACCAAAATGAATATCAACAAGTCTGAATAGGAGCACTGCATGAAATATCTGTTACTGATGATCGCAACCCTTGGCTTAGCAGCGTGTTCTGGGGGCGGGGGGAGTAGTTCTGGAGGGCAAGTCATTCTGACTGCGAAATCACCCAAGGGTCACACATATTACATGCCACCATCGCCCAATTACAAAGGTACAAGTGACACACTATTAGTGTTTGAAATATTTGATGTAAACAACGGCATTACTGAACTAACGATTAGAGTTACGTCCGCAGGTGGCCCAATTTATTACCAGAAAAAGATCGGTTCTTATACGACAATCGGTAATACTTTTAATATCAATTATCTATACGAGACTTGCTACCCCCTTTACAGTGGATCTTTTGTTCTTCAAAGTAGCAATTTTAGCGATACAATCACCGCAGAAATCCCTTCATGGGGTCCAGGCTCTATATTTTATTTAAAAAATTATGCCAAGTATTCAATCCCCGGATTTGCTTTGCCAGATTTGAGCGCAATGGTTGAGGATAAAAATTGTGCCTTTATCGCAGCAAATTCAATTCGCGCAAAGAATAATATTTTAGCAAAAAAATCCGTTAATGTAAGGTCAGAATCAAGAGCCCCGGCAAGTTCTAAGAAATAAACAAAGTGAAGTTAGTGTAAAAGTTAATATTCATTTCTATGGCTATTCCAAATCAAGAAGGACGTTTAAATTGAAAACCACGACCATTTCTATTTTTTCTATTTTTTTATTTTCTTCCCAGTTCGTGCATGCAGAAAATTTTCTGGTGAGTCAATCGCTCACCGATATTGAAAAAGCAGCTGTGAAACTGGAAACAGAGAATTCCCTTGAGGTAGGAGACATCCTCATTGCAAAGTCCGCAGATCAGAAGAATTGTTCACTTTTTGTGACTGAGGTCAAAAAAGGAATAGCGACTCTTGATACATCTAAATGTTCCTTCAAGGAGGGTATAAAAGCGGGTGATTCATTAGAAAAGTCCCTAATCTCAACATCAAACTCAGCTTCACCCAAAAAAATTGTCGAAATTGAAAAGGCAAGGAATGACATCAATACTGTGACTTTGCTGCCTACCTTAAACTCATTTGATTCACCTCGAATGTCGCTTACTGCGTACTATTCTCTTGCTGAAAGCATAAAATTTAATAAAGGCAGTATTGATTTAAGTGGCACCAGCGTACCGGTGTCCGGGGAGTTCTTGACTGAAACAGCAGTGGGTTTGGGGCTGTCCTATGGTTCAATGCCAAACAAGGGATTTGGATATCTGTTGTCAGGTCAATTTGAGATGCCACGAAAAATAAAGAAGCTCAAAATTAACATGAGTGGGTCTACAGCAGTTAGTGATGCAGGGGGTACTTCTGCCGTATCCTATTTATTTGGAGAATTCTCCAGGATTTACCGCAATGATAAGATTTACTTTCCATTTGGAATCAATGTTTCAATGGCTATTCGAAAAGATGGTGGATCAGGCTCGTCATCAACAAAACCAGACCTGGGTTTTGTGATTGGAACAGGCGTGATCATTAATGAAAACATCTCATTTGAATTTCTATATCGAGTCTTAGGCTATCAAGAGTCCGGCGTCGATTCCAACACAAATTGGACCTATGATTTAGGAACAGGATATTTGGGTGGATTCAGTATTGGCGCTCGGTATTGGTTTTAGGGGTAATTCTAAAGGTCAATTCGTCCTTAAGGTCCAACGGATTGACTCGCTTCAATTCAAAAGCATACCGAGGAAGCCGGCATATTGATTCCAATTAGATATCCCAAAATACCCGCCGATGTCTCTAAGTTCTGTAATTGTTGAAAACAGCGGCAGGCCTAAAATTGTCAGCATTATGTAAATTCCCTAGTCAGTCTTTTCTTGTCAAATCTAAATAAACAAATATTCGGCGTTGGCATAGGCTTCGCAATGGGATTTATTAGTAGGCGTTGAGTTGGGTTTATAGGGAAATTTTTTCCACCAAGAATTGCAGCGCCATTAAACCAATTAAGGGGAATTTTTTAGCCCTGAAGGAGTTTTGTATGACAGAGAAACGTTTAATTCTAAGTACATTGGGATTCATACTTACGGCAATTACTGCTCATGGTAGCCCAACATATACCCATGCCCAATCAATGGAAGAACAATTGAAAGCTGCTGATCTTTTGGCAGGCATGATTCAAGAAGGATTTGTCAGAGTTGATAACACAGGTAAAATGCAGATCAACGGATGAGTAATGGAAATTTTGAAAAACTACCAGACTATTCATGAATCAGTTGACCCTATGGCAATGTCCAGTTGCCAAAGAACAACAGGTGGTTGTCGCAAAAAGAACGACATGGACTAAAAAAAGGTTGTTTCAAGTGAAAAAAATAGGTGTATGCCGAGTTAATTTATTAAAAATCGTAGTTGGTCTTACACTGTTAATTCTCGGCTCGGAGGCCTTAGTGAATATTAAGAAACCACAAGAACCTTTACGTGTAGGAAGTAACCTAGATAGGTCTGTGTTGGATTTAGATCCTGCGGATATTGGTAGCTTGGAAGAGTATGAGTTTGTGGATTACCTTTATGGTCGACTTGTTCAATACGATGCAAATCAACAATTAGTGGCAGATTTGGCTGATACTTTTTATTGGGATAGCAACAACCTTGTTTTTGAATTTGGAAATAAACATAAAACAAGTAAAGGGGAGTTAATTACGGCAGAAGATGCGTATTATTCAATCAAACGCGCAATTTATTTAAGAAAGACTGGGCATGGCGACCTACGCAGTTTCCTATGTCCAGGTCATATTTTAAATACTATTGAAGATGATTGTCCTGGGGTTAAACTAGATGGTAATAAACTTATCTTAACTCCTGTGGAAGAAAAGATCTCTGCCTTCCTATTGCCTTTCCTAGAGAGTGCTGATTTTAGTGTTATCAGTAAAACGAATATCGATTTTACCTCACACAAGTTACCAATCAAATCATTTAGCAATGCAACCGGACCTTATTATGTCGCAAAAGATGCGGCGGATGGCTCTTGGGTTCTAAGGGCAAATAAATTCAATTCAAAATTCACAACAGAGATGCCCCAGGAAGTGCATTTGATACCTGCTACTTATGCCAATGCATATGAATTATTACTCAAAGACAAAATTGACCTCTTGCCTACTTTTTTGGGTTTAACTTGGGGCAAAAATGCCCAGGAAGTTTATGATTCACCTGACCGTTTTAACTCTTTCCAAACGATTCCTATTAAGGTTACATTACTTTGCTTCACTCCTAATGCTATTAAGAATTTTTCTATCGAACAACGGATGCAAGTTGGTAAGTCAATAGCAGACGCATTCAAAGCACGAACTGTGGCACCTGGTAGTAAAGATACTTTTGAGTTCTTTCAAGGAGTGAGTGATGGGAACCTTGATGAGGATCAAAAGGAAATCATAAAAACTTTGAGAAATAACCCATCATCAGATCTTTTCAGCAATCAAATTAGATTCGCAACAAATCCCGGGAGTTATGATCACTATAAGCATCAACTTAAAGATAAATTTGAAGTTGATGTCGTTGATCGTTCGACGGCTGCATTTCTTTTACCATTAGAGGAGCGTCTAGACACATACCTAATCCAAACTGACTCAGCATGGAATGAAAATATCTCTTTATTGGGGCACAATTTTGCAGCGGGTATTTTTCATTTATCTGATTTTAATAAGGAAAAATGGCTTAGTGAGTATATTCATACAGAAAATATCGAGATAAGGCGCCAAAAGCTTCGAGCTTTTCATTTTGAATTATTAAAACAAGGTGTGATCTATCCCATCACAGTGAGCTCTTATATGGCCTTTGGGAATAAAAAGTGGAAACTAAATTTTTTACCATTCATAGCAGGAAATCAGTTATGGCGAATGAGACAATAGCGTTAGCTTGGCTTTTAGAACATAGTCAGGAGTACCAACTTAAAATTCAAACAATGTCCTGGATAGAAAAAGCATTCCCCGGGTGGACAGATGTCTGCTGTACTCTCAATATTAATGGAAATGAAATAACTTCTTGGGGAGCATCAGAAACAGCAGATATAGCCCTCTTGAAAGCATTTTCAGAGGCTACAGAGCGCGAGGTGCTGCAGCAGGACGGCAGCCCCACATCTAATGGTTTTGCAGCGCACCTATCTCCAGATAAAGCTCGGCAAAATGCCATGTTTGAATTGATTGAGAGGGATTTGTTTTTTTGTCACTTCTTGAGTAATTCAGAATTTATTCCAATTGCAGATGATAAAAAAATAGGTTGGAAATGGCTACCCAAAATTGAAAGTTTGATTTGCACTCTAGATTTGCGGATTAGATATTACATTCTTGGTAATTTTGGAATTTTATGTGCGATTGACGGTCTTGAATCAAAAAACAAAATCGGATTTATTATTGGGTCTAGTTATAAGGAAGATTTAGAGGTCGCAGCAATTTCAGCAACTATTGAAAGTCTTAGACAGGCCTATTTTATTCGAAGAGACAACAATGGAAAAGGTATTTCATTGAATCAGTTTTGTCAGATTAACAAACCTGATTTTAAGGATCATGGTGAGTTGGCATTAAATATTGATTATGCAAATCAAATAGCGCCATTGTTTTCTAAAAAAGAGGCGTCTGGCTTTGTTTATCCATATAATGAACTGAGTCCTTACGAAGTAAATATTTTCGATCTTTCTTGGACCAAAGATGGTTGTCCTTTTTATTTTGCAAAAGCCATTTCGCAAAATGCGCAAAACATATTTTTAGGTTCACCTCAAGATTCGGCAATAAATCTTAAGAGACTTGAGGAGTTTGCAAAAAAACAAATAAAACTTTCAGATGTGAATAAACTCCCTCACCCTTTTAATTAGGAGCTATTGAGATGAGTAAGACCGATTCCTTAGCAAAAGAAATAAAGTCACTAAATTTGGTTTTTAAACTCGGATATCTTTTGGTGGCGGTAACTGCTTCTGCAGCGGTAATTTTATTTCACTATTCTACACAAGAAAAATTGGCTAGGTCATATTCATTTGCATCAAGAAACAGCATTGTGATAAGAGATTACAGACAGACTTTGTCGTCACTTGCTCCTGCTATTGATGATGGATTTTATGGTGTTGTAGTAATGAACCATAAAAAAGAAGTAATACTTCAGATACCTACAGACGAATCAATCAAGAGAAATGCTAAAAGTATAATGACTGCATCAATCGTTCAAAACTTAACTGTTGATGACGCTACTGGTGCTATTGTGGCATCGACTACTTTTTATTACTCAATCTTTACACCGTTGATGATTTGTATTTTAATATCCGTTGCCTTGTTCTTTGCTTTTTCACAATTCTTAAGACGTTCCAGAATAAGACTGGCAGAACGCCACACCCTTGTTATCCATCAAAAAGAACTTGAAGTTGCATCACAGCTAGCTTCCCAAGTAGCCCACGACATAAGATCACCGTTGTCAGCACTAAATATGATCTCGTCAACCCTAACAAATGTGCCAGAGGAAAAACGAATCCTAATTAGAAACTCAATTCAACGAATCAACGACATCGCCAATGACCTTCTTGCAAAAAGCAAAGTCAGTGAATCAAGCCACAGTAATGAAGCCTCAAGTGGTATAACTGACGGCCAATCTAAAATTGGGAATTCAAAAAGTGAGTTTGTTCTGCTTCCAACTTTGATAGATGCAATAGTTTCTGAAAAGCGGATTCATTTTCGTGACAGAGTTGGTGTTCAAATCGAAGCTGATATAAATCAGTCCTATGGTGTTTTTGTAAATTTAAATGTCAACGAGTTTTCAAGGGTCCTTTCGAATTTGATTAACAATTCAGTTGAAGCTTTTACTGATGGTCATGGTAGGGTCGCTGTCTGTTTGCGCAAATATGGCGATAAAGTGTCGATTGTCGTTCAGGACAATGGGAAGGGTATTCCCCCAGAAATTCTTGCAAAGCTTGGCGAACGGGGTGTCACTCATGGAAAAGATGGAACACAATCTGGAAGTGGATTGGGTGTGTGGCATGCAAAATCCACCATAGAATCTTTTGGTGGACAGTTTCAGATCAATTCTAAAGTTGGTGAAGGGACACTGATGGTGATGAATTTTCCGATAGTGGATTCGCCAGCTTGGTTTCAGCCTAATTTATCTTTGCAGCCGCTTCAAAAGATTATTTCTTTGGACGATGATATGTCTATACATGGAATTTGGCGTGGAAGATTAGAAAGTATCAACATAGGCGCAAAGCAGCCTGAACTGCTGAATTTTACATCAGGTGTAGAGTTTAAAAAATACGTCCAAGGGTTAAAGTCAAGTTTGTCAGAGAGGGTGTTGTTTCTGATTGATTTTGAATTACTTAATCAATCACAAACGGGTTTGGATATTATTGATGAGCTAAATCTAAGTTCTAAGACGAACAATCAAGTGATTTTAGTGACAAGCAGATATGATGAACCACATATACGCAGCCGATGCTCAGCGCTCGGGATTAAGATGATTCCAAAAAATATGGCAGGCTTTGTGCCCATCGAGATCGAGCCCGAAAAAGAAAAATATGACTGTGTGCTGATAGATGATGAATCCTTAAACCATATGACATGGTCCCTGTACGCTAGTGAAAATAATAAATCGATAAAGTCTTTTAATAAGATGGCGGATTTTATGGTGGAGGCCTCGAAAATTGATTTAGCGTCGCCAATCTACATTGATTCAAATTTGGGTGCTGAAGGCAAAGGCGAGATTCTTGCCGAGGCTGTTTCAAACCTTGGGTTTAAGAGAATATACATTGCAACAGGTTATGAACCCAGTTCACTCACAGCGCCAGTGTTTGTAACGGGTGTAGTGGGGAAGTATCCCGCATTTTAAGTTTCACTGTGAACTTTTTTGCCTCTTTTTATTTATGATTCCGTAAAAAAATCTTGATCTATTCGTTTAACTTCATAAATAATTGAGCCACCAACGCCAACACCATGCTCCCACATTAGTGAAGCTAATTGACGACCCGAGAGCAATATAATTTTCGATTCTATATGCTTAACAAAGTCCTTGGCCTCACTCGTGAAATCACTTGTCGTGATGAAAACACCTTTACGTGCACGTTTTCCTTGCAGGGCTCCAGCAAATTTTTGAATTTCAGGGCGACCTATATTACTATCCCATCTTTTTGCTTGTATGTAGATTACGTCAAGGCCCAGTCGATCTTCATTAATAATGCCATCAACCCCTTCATCTCCACTTTGTCCAATAGCTTTCCCGGCTTCCTTGAGCGAACCGCCATAGCCCATCTTGACTAATACATCCACAACAAGTCTCTCAAAGAATTGGGGTGAGCAGGATTTGACTCTTTCGAGCATCTCAGATTCTAAAGCTGACCTTAACTCTTGAACAGAGCTTAATAAGTTTTCCTCTGGAGTTTTTTCGGAAATCACACTCAACATTAATTCAGAGCTGTCCTCAACATTGTCATCTGAGGGTTTTTGAAATTCCAAAAATTCAGGATATCTTTTTAAAAGTTTAACATTTATTATATTTGGATTTTCTTCTAAAAGATCCCTGCCACGTTGGCTGATTTCAAATAGACCCCTTTTTGGTGAATTTAGTAACCCCGCCTTTTTGAGGTATGTCCTAGCCCAGCCCACTCGATTCGTCATTATCTGTTGATTGCCACTTGGTAGCATAGTGGTTCGTTCTTCTGTGGTCAGGTCAAATAGAGTTGAAAGATGTTCTTCACAATCTCGCAACGTGATTTGTTTTTTTTGAGCCGCATATTTTAAAAGCGGCAACATCAGAGTTTGATAATCAGGAATTGCCATCGATACCTCAAGATTAGGTATCGGTAGAAACCAACTAAAGTTTGATGATTTCTGATTATTTTAGCCCGGTAATTTTGGCTTGTATCATTTTGATAATTTAGGCAAATATGGATTTAAAAATATCCAAAAAAAGAAAAGTCGTTTAAGTTTAATTTTTATGCGGGTTATCTTGTTTTCCAACGGATCAATTTAAAATCTGCACAAACATTTAGAAGGCGAAAATATTTGCAACATAACTTATCGGCACTTCTGAAGAAATCCATGGTTTGCATGCTTGTAAATAATTTTTTGTCATTGAAATATTCAGATAATTTTTACTCACTTCTGTCTAGACTTAATTTTGGATATTTTGTTTTTGAAATTTTATTTTCTAGGGCACTTAAACGTGTTGCGAAATTCTCTGTGCCTGGGTGTTTGAATATTGAAGTATAGCATTGCCTACTTCTGTTTTTATGTCTGTTTTTTATATCCATTAAAAGTTTCGAAGGATCCTCGTCGAGCGATAGGAATTGAATGTATTTCCCGATCAATATATCCAAATCCTTTGGGAAGAAATGGCTCAGAATGGCGTAACTTAGACCTTCAAAATAATGCTTATTGGCAAGATACCACTTGGTATTTTCGGCAGCAAAAATAAGCCACCGCAGCTGTTTGTTTTGTTCCGTAAAAGATTGGTTGAATGCTTGATCAATATTTGTGAAAAAATCAGAATTACTTTGAATTTCATCGTGGAGCTTTAGGAGTTTCTTAAGCTTATTCGGGGTAACACAATTTTTCAAATCCAAATCGGCACTATTTTTTGAGTTGCTATAGAAGCCCTGTTTAGAGCCTTTATGCTGCAATGAAATTCCAAGGCAAATTAGTCCATCAATCAATAGCGGCGCGGTGCTATTGTCAGCTCTTGTATGGACGATCTTCCAGTACGGGCGCACAAAGTTGTGAATTTCAAGGTTTGGTTTCAGGTTATCATTTAGAAAGCTAATATACATTTGGAGGGAATTGAATAGCGTAAATTGAAGGTGGTATTCGTATTGTTGTAAAAAATCCTGCTGTAAGTGCGCCGTAGTTAAATGCCCCAGGGCTACCTTTGCATCTATTTCATCGCTTTGAGAAGACATGCCAGTGCTCCAAACGTATTAAACGGTTTTGTGAGCTCTAAACCCCTTGGTCAATTAAAGTCAAGGGCATGAACAATTAAGGAGAAAATATGTCTAATGATATGCCGTGGCTAAAGCTCAAAGGTCCCATATTGGGAATCAATGATGCGCAGGCTGATGAATACCTGGATGTTAAGGATCTCGCATCGTGGTTGAAAATGGATAGTGGTCGAATTCGGTATGAGGTTTTCAAAAGTAGAATTCCATATATCAAAATCGGTCGTTCACTTCGATTCTCAAAAAAAGATATTGATCTATGGATTCAGTCTCAAAAGAGGGGGAAAAATGGGTAACAGAGAGGGACTTGTTAACGAATGTCGCCCCTGTTCCATGTGTGGTCAGATAGCACAGCGATCCATCTTAACTCGTAGAGAGCGTATTCAGATGGTCTGTGAAGCAAGAAGATACATCGAAAAGGGTGTGCATTTATTGGCGCAATCACTCAGCGATTCTAATGCGCACCAGTTTAGTGATTACAATGCAGATTTAGACATGCTGATTTCAACTGCAATAAGTGTTTGCAAATATCACGAAGAGTATTTAAAGGGCGTGCACAAATGAGTAAGGCGACGATCCCGGAACCACAGCGTAAGTGCTTCTGGGGCTTATCTGGAAGCATTGTCAATTCAATATCGCCTTTCACGGAGGCAGACCCTATGGCATTAAAAAGCCAGCTCCTTAGCAGTTTTGGTAATGTAATCGGGCGTGGCCCTTATTTCAAAGCAGAAGCTGACAGGCACGGTTGCAATTTATTCGTGCTGAATGTTGGTAACTCGTCCAAGGGGAGAAAGGGTACCTCTTGGGGGCAGATAGCTAATTTGATGTCTAATGTCGATAGTACCTGGTTAGGCAAGAAGATCTCAGCGGGCATTGGCTCAGGCGAGGCGCTAGTTTATATGCTCAGAGATAGTTTGGATGAGGTTCAATTATTGGATGAAGACAAGCGACTTATGATATTGGAAACGGAGTTTGGAAGTCTTCTTAAAGTTGTAAATCGTGAAGGGAATTTAACTTCACCAGTTTTTAGAAATGTATGGGATGGCACTACTTTGCGAAACATCACAAAGGGCCTTTCTTTAGAGGCCACCAATCATCACGTCTCAATGATTGGCCATATTACTATGACGGAGTTGTCCCAGCTGCTCCGGCAAACTGAAGTAATGAATGGACTAGCAAATAGGTTTCTTTTCTTTTTCGTTAAAAGATCAGGTGTTAAGCCTTTCGGTGGAACGCCGCCGGATGACGATATTAGAATGATGGCTGATGAGGTTAAGGCATCGGTTGAGTTTGCACGGCATGTAAGCCAGATGAAGAGAAGTCGCCAGGCAGATGAACTTTGGATTGAAGTTTACCCCACTCTATCCGAAGGCCTACCTGGGATTGTTGGCTCCCTATCTAGTAGATCCGAAGCGCAAGTGATGAGATTAGCTATGATCTTGGCACTTTTCAACAGACAAGATCAGATAACAAGAGAAGCCCTTGAAGCGGCCCTAGCCATTCATGACTATTGCCTTGATTCACTGAAATATGTTTTCGGAAATAAGCTAGGCGTTCGTCAGGCGGATCTTTTATTCGATTTCATTTGTGGCAGTGAAAATGGTGTTACGCGCACAAGTGTTCGTGATTTCTTTAATAAAAATTGTCCCAAAGAATCTATTGATGATGCTGTTCGTATGTTAGTCGATGCAAAGCTTATTGAGGTTTATATTCAACCAAGCGGTGGCGGTCGACCTGCTGAGGTGTTGCGTCAAGTAAAAGGCGATAAGATGCAACCGCTCACTAGAGCTGACGACGAAAACGACAAAAGTCCACTTATGTCGTATAAGTCGTATAATTCTGTCGATGAGGTGCGCAGATGAAGTCTTTTGTGCCGTTAAAAGAACTTTGTATAATACTCGGGAAGTCAGAAAACTCCCTGCGCTACCACTTGCGAAAGGGAAGAATCAAACCCACCTTGAAGCTCGGTCGACATATGCTTTTTGATCCTGAGCAGGTTCTGCGTCAGCTTCAGCGGGGCGTCCCAAAATATTACTCTTGATATAATTCATTCAGACTACTACAAGCCCCCCAGTGTTCTTTGAAATTCAAATACGGGTGGGCTTGGTTTTCTCAAAAATGAGGAAAATATGGCGCAATTAAAAAAAGAAGTGAAAAAATACGTTAAATCTTATCAAACCCAAAAAGGTGCTCGTTGGAAAGTTGTCCTTCCCGATGGACGAGGCGGTCAAATTCGTGAAGGTGGATTTATTGAAGAATCCCACGCAATGAGCTTCGCTTGTACAGAGTACACCAAGGTCTTATTGAATAAAAATAAACTGGGCCATTTAGGTGATAGTAAAATTACTGTTTCTGAATATGCACACCAGTGGCTTGATATGAAGGCTCGAAATGATGTGGAGAGCGCAACAGCTCGGCGGTACGGGGACTTGATTAAAGGATTTATCAATCCATTTTTCGGAGCATACAAGCTGCAAGAGCTGGAGAAAGTGCATCTAAGAAATTATATTTCCGAACTGCAGCGAAATAAAGTTTCAACTTATAATGTGAATAGTTCAGTGACCTTGTTGAAAATGATTTTAAGACAAGCGATCGAAGATGATTACATGCCCATGAGCGGAATTTTATCTGTAAGGACCCCAAAGCATAAAGCCAAAGAGCCGCGCTTCTGGGATCAAAAGGAAATGAATTTCTTTTTAAATGCAGCATCAGAAAGCAAGTGGATTCGTTTGTGGAGATTTACCCTATGGACTGGCATGCGAGCCGGCGAGGTGTCGGCCTTAAAGTGGGATTGTGTTCATTTAGATATGAAGTCTGGGGCGCATATTGGTTTTATAAAGGTCTGCAGAACATGCGCACAGAAGACTTGTGAAATTCGCAACACGACAAAAAATGGTGAAAATCGAATGGTCCCTATTTTTCCAGAGCTTCGCATTCTCATACTCGAAATGAAGCAAGGTGCCACAGGGCCCTTCGTATTCGGTGGTCATGAGCCTTTGGAGCCATCACACTTTAGTCGACTTTTGCAGAAGGATTTAAAGAAGATCCCGCAGCTGCCACAGATTAACTTTCACAGTCTTCGGCATACTTTCTGTAGTTATATAGATTCTACAGGAATGAATCGTCGCATTGTTGCTGAGATCATGGGTCATAAAGATCTGAGTACGACAGATCGCTATTCTCATGTGAGCAATCAAACTTTAGGATTAGAAGTAAATAGATGGATTGAAAATAAGAACAAGCAAAATCCCAACAACATTTGTCTGCTTGCACTTTAAATGTTGTTGGATTTTGAATACTTAAGAAAAATTGGCGTTCCCAAGGGGATTCGAACCCCTGTATCCTCCGTGAAAGGGAGGTGTCCTAGGCCCCTAGACGATGGGAACGTATAGAGCAAACAACGAGAAAAAAATGGTGGCTCGCGATGGATTCGAACCATCGACCCCTTCATTAAAAGTGAAGTGCTCTACCAGCTGAGCTAGCGAACCACGTCTCGTTGAGGAAGCGCTAATTTGTTATAAGAGGGTCATAATGTCAATACGATTTCTTGCAATATTTTAAAAATTTAGCGCAGATTCTTGTGGTGCATCGAGAGAGTGCCTTTTGATTGAGCAGCTCTCGATAATAAAACGAAGATATGCCTAATTGTTAAACAATGGTTTCACCCAAAGTGTCTGCTCTCGGCCTGGGCCAACAGAAATAACGTCGATAGGTGTCCCCAATTGCGCTCCCACATAGTCAATGTAGTTAGTTGTAGGACGCGGCAGGTCTGAAAGACTCTTGATTTTTGTTAAGTCTTCTTTCCAACCAGGAAGCCATTCAATGATGGGCTCCACTTTTTCTAAATCATAAGGCGATGTCGGCAGATCAAATATGATTTCACCATTTAATTTGTAGGATGTACAAATGCCGATTCGATCGTGTCCAGAAAGCACATCAATCTTCATTAAGGCCAGATTGGTGATGCCATTCACGCGAATGGCATATTTCAGGGCAACAAGATCTAACCAGCCACAACGGCGCGATCGGCCCGTTGTAGAGCCAAATTCGTGACCATCAGCTTGAATTTTTTTGCCAATCTCATCATGCAATTCAGTTGGAAATGGCCCGCTGCCCACTCGAGTTGTGTAGGCCTTAAAGACACCAATGACCTTTTGAATGCTGTTTGTACCAACACCAGTGCTAGCACAGGCATTGGAGGCCAAGGTTGAAGAGCTGGTTACGAAGGGATAAGATCCATGCAAAATATCCAACATGGTGCCCTGAGCGCCTTCGAAGAGGACGCGCTTTCCTGACTTCAAGCTCTTAGCAATAAAGAGGGAGTTGTCTTTGGCCCGGTAAGGGGCGAGCTCTTCAGCCACTTGCTCAAGATCTTTCATGAGGTCATCAATTTTGAAAGGACTTAATTTGTAAAAGCCCTCTAGAAGAAAGTTTTTTTCTTGAAGTGCTAGCTCGAGTTTTTTGTAAAGTGTTTCGCGGTCAAAAATATCACCGAACAAGATAGCTCTGCGAGCGGCGCGATCTTCGTAAGCAGGGCCAATGCCTTTTCCAGTTGTACCGATTTTGGCTTCACTGAGTGCGGATTCTCGTGCTGCATCTAAGGCCTTGTGGTAAGGCAAGATGATCGTCGCAGAGTCTGAGATCATCAGTTGTTTTGGATTTTGCAGTAAGCCTGAGTCCTTAAGACGTCTAATTTCTTCGCGAATTGAAAAAACGTCAATCACGACACCAGCCGCAATCACGCAGGTCGTTTCTGGACGTAATATTCCAGAGGGAACCAAATGCAAGATGGTTTTTAAACCGTTGACCACTAAAGTGTGGCCCGCATTTGCGCCGCCTTGGTAGCGGACAACGATATCTGCTTTTTCAGCAAACACATCAACAAGTTTACCCTTACCTTCATCACCCCATTGGGCACCGACAACAACTACACCAGACATCACATCACCTCACAAAAAAATGCCCATGGAAACAGGCACCTTGGAAATATCTGGTAAGAGAGTGTCAGAGGCAAGTATTATTCTCTTTTAAATGGAGCTGCTCCATACCAAGCGGCCTTTGGTGGGAGAGTGTCAGAAGTGCTGCCATCAGTAAAAAAGGTGAAAAGCTTGTTTGCTGCGATTTGGGAGGCTTTGAAGAAGGCCTCTTCGGTGTTGGCGCCAATGTGGGGACTTAAAACAACATTGGGGTAATTCAAGAGATTTGAGGTCCTTGGTAGGGGTTCTTTTTCAAAGACATCGAGGCCTACAGCCCGGAGCCATCCCTTGCTCAAGGCTTCGCCGAGATCATTTTCGTTGATCGCAGACCCACGGGAGGTGTTGATTAAGATCATTCCGCGGTGAAGATATTCAAAGTGAGAGCGATTGAGCATGTGCTCCGTTTCCAAGGTCTTAGGAACATGAAAGCTTAAAATATCAGCAGATTTTAAAACCTCTTCATAGCTTAGACGAGGAATGTTAAAGCGTTCAAAATTTTCGTCAGAGGCATAGGGATCATAAGCCGCTAAATTCATCCCAAAGGCTTGCGCTAATTCGGCGACGCGGCTGCCAATTCGGCCCAATCCAATAATTCCATAAGTGCGACCATGCAGTTCAATGCCCGTGATGAGGTCTCGCTTCCATTCCCCCGCTTTGACCATTTTATGAGCTTGATGGAGATTGTTTGCACAGCTTAAAACCAAACCCCAAGTCAGTTGCGCAGCGGATTCAATATTTGCAGTGGGTGTGTACATCACAGTAACGCCCCATTTTTCGGTGGCGCTCAGGTCAATGTGATCAAAGCCGCTTGTGCAGGTGATAATCAGCTGCAGTTGGCGAGCTTTTTTGAGAAGTTCTTCGGTGATTTGGGTACGGCTGCGAATAATCAAGGCATTGGCCGTGACCAGATGCTCTAGGGGCAGGTGGTGAGGATGATCTGCTCTGACTAAGTCAAAATCGCCCTGTTGTTGTAAAAATAAAAAACTGTCTTGTGCAAAACGATCAGTGATTAATATTTTTTTATTCATGGATTTTGCTCCAACCACTTTGAGGCCTCTGTTGTCAGGGCTGTGATTTGTTCGGGTGTGATAAAAGTGGCATCAAAAAAGTTTAAACTCAATCCCAAGGATTTGATGAGTTTGATCAGTTCAAAATCTTGAATATATCCCATATGACCAATGCGAATGATTTTACCTTTGGCTTGGTCTTGTCCGCCCATAATCGTGATGTTGTGGACTTCTTCGAGGTGGAGTCTGATTTTTTGTCCATCCATCGAAGGAGGGACTTTGAGGGCAGTGACTGAATCGCTAGGGGAGTCCGCATAAAGCGTGAAACCCAATTTTTCTCCGAAAATGCGCGTGAACTCAGCGCGACGATGAATATCGTGAAATAATTTTTCAAGGCCACGGTCTAAAATTAAATCCAGAACTTTATCCAAGGCGCGAGTGATCATGACGTTGGATGAAAAAAATGTTTCACCAGTCAGGTTCGCTTTTTTTTCTTTGCGCAAATCAAAATAAAATTTTGGCACTGAAGCTTTCTCGACAAACTTCCAAGCTTTTTTTGAAAAAGAGATAAAGGCCATGCCAGTTGGCAACATAAAGGCCTTTTGCGAGCCAGCGACCAGGCCATCTATTTTCCATTCATCCATTCTGATGGGATAAGCCCCCAGGGCTGTGATGGCATCGACTAAAAAAAGCGTATCTGGGTATTTATCTACAACAGCAGCTATTTCGCGAATAGGATTTGAAACGGCCGTACTGGTTTCGCAAGCCTGACAAAGGACTAAGCGTGTGTCTGGGTGCTTTTTTAGATGCTCTTCGACCGCATTGACTTCAACGGCCTTTCCCCAGCTTGTTTCCAAAATAGAAACTTCAGCACCAAAGGCTTTTGCCATTTCGGCCCAGCGTTCGCCAAATTTTCCACACACTATGGATAAAACTTTATCACCAGGGGAAAGTGTGTTGACTAAAAGTGCTTCCATGCCACCTGAGCCTGTTGTGGTTAACAAAAAAACGTCTTCTTTGGTTTGAAAGACTGTTTTTATATTGAGCAAAACTTTTTTTAAGATTTTATCAAACTCTGGAGTGCGATGATGAATCATCGGCAGTGAAAGCACTTTACGCACTTCCGGATGAAGATTCACTGGGCCCGGAGCCAAGAGGCTATAGTCTGAATTTTTATTGGATTCAAAATCTGAATTTAAATCTGATTCTAAAATTAAGCTCATTTTTCTTCCTTGATATATTGTTTAATTTATACTCAACTGAATTCATGGACGCAATCTTTAAAGCTTTTCGAAATACTTTGATATCAGGGCTTGCAGCACTCAGTCTGGCTGCGGTTTTAACCAGTGGGGGATGTGCTTACCATTTAGGCTCTGCAGGGCGAAGTATTCCCGGGGGTTCAAAAAAGATTTCAGTGCCTGTCTTTAAAAATAGCACACAAGAAGTTGGCATCGAAGTGTCTTTCACCAATGCCTTAATTCAAGAGTTCCAGCGCTCCAGAGTGGCTCGTATTGTCGACAACTCTTTGTCTGAGGTTTCCGTGGTTGGAATGATTGAGCGAGTCCAGTATTTGCCGGGTGCCAAGCGTTTGTCAGGTGACTCAGCGACGCCATTAATGCCTCTGGGAACAGCTTTGGCTTCAGAGTATCGAATTTTATTAACTGTGACAGTGAAAGTCATCAGACAGTCCGATGGTGCTCAGCTATGGAAGGGATCTTTCAATGGAGAGCGCACATATCAGGCTCCTCAGGTAACGCTTGCAGGCGTGAACTCCTTAAATCCTCTTTACAATCTTTCTGCACGAAGGCAAAACATTGACCTGATGGCCAATGACCTGATGCTTGAAGTTCATGATCGTATTACTGAAAATTTTTGATAAACTTAAGCCAGGTGATACGCCCAAAAAGACAATTCAAATTTTAAAACTAAAATATGGCAATTTAAAGTATGGCACTGATAGACTCCCAAAAATTTTATCGTGATCTAGAAAAAGGGCAAATAGCGCCGATTTATTTTCTTTTTGGTGATGAGCCCTATTTGTTGAATCAGTGTGTGGAGCGTTTTAAAAATGCCGTTCTTAGTGAGTGTGGCCTAGATTTTAATTACAGTTTATTTTATGCAAGTGATGCTGATGTTTTGGCGGTTCGTGATGCGGTGGAAACTTTGCCTATGATGACTCCGCAACGCTTGGTGATTCTCAAGGAGTCTCAAGAGTTGACTGATAAAGAGTGGGGGCAGCTTGAGGCTATCATCGAAAATCCTGTCAGCAGCACCGTATTTGTTATTCTAGCTTCTCGAATTGATAAAAGAAAAAAGCATGTTCGTGCGTTGCTTGAAGTTGCCGATTGTGTTGAATTTAAAAAACCCTACGACAATCAAATACCCTCATGGATCAGCCATATTGCTCAGAGCTTAGGTTTATCTATAAGCAATGAAGCTATTCATTTTTTACATCGAATGGTAGGGCAGCAATTGACTGAAATTGAAAGCGAGCTCAAAAAACTGGGTGAGTTTATTGGGGATCAGCGACGGATCGAGGTTGCCGATGTCAAACAGGTCGTGTCTCGGTCCAAATCAGAAAGTATTTTTGATTTTACCAAAGCCGTTGGTGAAAATGATCGAGTTAAGGCTTTGGAGCTGCTTGTTCATTTGTTGGATCAAGGTCAAAATGAAGTGGGAGTCGTGTCCTTAGTTGCTAGGCAAATTCGGACTCTTCTGGCTGTAAAAAAAGGGATGGATGAGGGTTTGCAGGGAGTTAAGTTGGCCAGCTATGCTCAAGTTCCTCCTTATTTCTTGCAAAATTATTCAGAGCAGGCTCGCGGTTGGACTTCGCAAAAGTTAGAGGAGACCTTGGTTTTGCTTTCTCAAACAGATAAAGCCTTAAAGTCGTCGCCAATTTCAGGCCGCATATGGCTTGAAAATTTAATCTTAAAAACATGTGGTGAACTATAAAACGAAGTGCGGAATGCCTCATTTTGAGAATGAAGAGTTTCCTTTTAGAGAGTCTTATTTAAGAGTTCCAATTAAAATCCCGATATGTACGGGGATGACTTCAGAAGAAAAAAATCAAGATCAGAACAAATCGCTACGTAAATACCCCCGGCGAGCTCTTAATCGCAAGGTGGGATTGCTATGTCATGGAGTCTATTTTCTTGGAAATGCAAAAGAATTAGGCGAAGGTGGCTTGTCTTTTATTTCTGACTTTGTCTTATCTGACGGAAATGAGCTGGTTGTTAGCTTTCAAATTCCCGAAGGAAGTTTTGTTTTTCTGCGCGCTGTTGTTACAGGGACGCAGAAAAATGTGGGTGACAAAAATGTCACCCATGGACTGAAATTTATTAATATAGATTTTTCTCACAAAAGGCAAATTCGTGCTTTTGTATCAGCACAAAATTAACTTTTGCTTTAAAAAATAGCTAAATTATTATTTTGCAGTTGAAGCGCGTGAAGAAAGTCGGCTGATCTTGCGAGATGCAGTTTCTTTCTTAATAACGCCAGTTTTTGCAGCTTTCATAACAGAAGATGTAAAAGCTTTTAACAATTCAGGAAGAGCTTTGATATCTTTTGCTTCGATAGCCTTAACTAGTTTTTTTTCAACTTTTTTCACAGTGCTTTTGCGAGCGCTGTTAACGGCAGTTTTACGAACGGTTTGACGAGCTCTTTTTGCAGCAGACTTATGATTTGCCAAGGGGTAACCTCCACAGTAATCTTTTTAAAACGAACCAAAGGGATTAACATAGGGTGTCTCACGAAGCAAGCGTATTAAGTCAAGATATCAAAAAGGTTGAAAAAGCAGCTTTCTCCATGGCTGGGGGCACACTAACGAGCCGCATTCTTGGGTTATTTAGAGATATGGCCATGGCAGCCTTATTTGATCGTGCCACAACAGATGCCTGGACAGCGGCCTTTCGATTGCCTAATTTATTTCGCCGGCTGTTTGGAGAAGGCTCGCTCTCAGTGAGCTTTATTCCCGTATTTCTGCAAGCTCAGGGCGAAGACCCAACGGGGGATAGAGCAAAAAATTTGCTCAATGCCTTATACACTCTGTTTTTGATTTTGGTCGGAGGACTGACTGTTTTGGGGATCCTTTATATGGAGCCCCTATTGAAGATTTTCCTCTCCGCTGATTATGTCACTCAGTCGGCAAAATGGCTTTTAACGGTTCGAATGGCTCGCATCATGTTTGGATTTGTTTATTTTGTCAGTTTTTACGCTTACTTTATGGGGGTTTTGAATGCCCTTGGAAGCTTCGGCCTTCCGGCTTTGGCGCCGGCTCTATTAAATGCATCCATGCTGATCTTTACTTTTATGCCCAAAACTTGGTTTTTCCAGCACGGAGATGGGTTGGCCTGGGGCGTTCTTGTTGGAGGGGCAGGGCAGGCTTTCTTTCTTTGGGGATTGCTTCGAAGACGGGGCTATTTGCCACATTTTATTTTAAGGCCCCTTTGGAATCAAGACGTGCGCCATGTGGTGATGAATATGGCACCCGGCGTTTTTGGTTTAGGTCTGCTGCAATTTTTAACCCTGGTGAATCTGTATTTCTCAAGCAGTCTAAGCGAAGGAGCCATTTCATATATTTATTGGGCTGATCGCTTACTCGAATTGCCCCTCTCTCTCGTTTCAGTCAGCTTGGGAACCGCTATTTTGCCAACTTTGACAGAGCTTGCTCTTTTTAAAAACGAGAGCAAATTCAAGAGCACCATCGAAGAATATTTTATTTTAAACCTTTTTATTTCAATTCCAGCTGCAATGGGCTTGTATATTTTAGCTGATCCCATCGTTGAAATCTTATTTAAGCGCGGGCATTTTTCCGTCAGCGATGTCGAGCAGACAGCGATGGTTTTAAAAGTGTATGCTTTAAGTTTGCCATTCATAGCGAGTGTCAGAGTCTTGTCCCCGGCCTTCTATGCCCTTAAAAACACCTGGATCCCGGCTCTGACATCTTTAGTCAGTCTGCTGTGCCATATCGCCTTTGCATCACTTTGGATTCAATATTTTGGGCTAAAAGGTCTAGTGACCTCGAGTCTGATTGCGATGAGTTTGCAGTTTTTTTTGCTGGCGATGGCCTTGAGTTTTTTCCAAAAGGGCTTTGCAATAAAAAAGTTATTTATTGAAATGAATAAGTTGCTTTTTTCAGCTTTGATTTTTGGATTGGGCTTGCAAGTCTACCAGCTGCTTTTCGATTTACTACTGAATCAAAGTGGGCTAGGGCCATTGCCAGTCAAGGTCATAGCCCTAGTGCTGGGAGCTATTGTTGCGCTCATCTTGTATGTCTCTTCAGGTCATATTTTTGGAATTAAATATGCCACGGGCATCCTTGAGTATTTGATAAGAAAGGGGCTTCCTCAAAAAAAAGACACCCCTTTCTAAAAATCACTTCACCTCAGATAAAGAACTGTAAGAGTCATTTAGTTTTTGTTGTCTTTCAACTTCAGCACTCCAACGCTTGACCTCGCTTTGATAGCCAAGTTGTTTGCCCTTCCACTCTTTTTCTTCGGCGGTTATGGCCTTAAGATTCTTTCTGACCTGATCTTGTTGAGCCTTCAAATCCAAAGCTCTGGCTTGCCATATTTTTTTTTCTTCTTGCAGTTGAAGAGTTTGCTCTTGATAGCTGGCTATATTGTCTTCACGTTTTTTTTGATTCTCTTTCATTTTAGCGAGGAGTGTTTCATACTCGAGAATCTTTTTGGATTCTTGGTCCTTAAGGACTGTTTCGCCAGAAATCAACTTACTGAGTTCTTTTTCTTGATTACTCAGGAGGGATAATGATTTTTTATTCTCTTCATCTTGCTGGAGGACCTGTTTGACTTGACTGTCTATTTGGCTTTTAGCTTTGGCCGTCTCAGACAGGTTTCCCTCAACGACCTTTAAACTGTTTTGGTACTCAGTCAGGTTTGCTTTGCAGTTGGATAAATTAGTTTTAATTCTCGATAAGCCTTCCTGTGCGGTGTTTGGCAAGGACTCGGCCTTAACGTTCAGTTGGATGTTAAATAGAATGCAAAACAGTAATAAGCTCTTATTTAATCTGTTGTTTACGTATTTTGGCAGATACATGTCTTTGTGCCTTTCAGGTTTAAGCAAATAATTTGATTTATTAATTTTTTACTTCGTTGGAGTTTTCTTCTTTAGGACAAACATTTTTTAAGGAGGATCGATAATGTCCTACTTCATCTTCCCAAAATTCACCTTTAAATTTCCAATTTAGACTTTTTTCATCTTGAACTTTCAGTTCAGGGTGTTCCTTGGAGTTGATGTCTCCCCCGGCCAATTGGTAGCGCAGATGTTCGCCCGCCCCGGAATAAAGCTCATAGCTTAGGATTTCATTTTGATCGAGGACCTTATTTAAATTCCCCAGCATTTCCTTGAAATGTGTCTGAAGGTTATTGCCTGCAACGAGACGCATATTGTTTTTTTCTTTATCTATGCGCTGAAGTCCAAGAGTTCTCACATTCTTGATGGAATCACGAGCTTTTTGGGCTATTCGATATTGTATTCCATAGCTGAGCAGCTTTTTCTCTGTAAGTTGAACCTCTTCGGCAGCTTTGGTGTTTTTAAGATCTTTCAAACTTTTTGCTTTGACTTCATTAAGTTCTTTTTGGATGGCATTTTTTTGACTGAGAGTATTGCGTTCGATTTTTACCAGCGTCAATGCGATCTTATTGAATCTGACGATCTCATCTTCATAATTGTTAATCTGTTTTTGAATATTTATAAAGGAAGGATGGCGAGCTAGTTCAACAATAAAAGAGCGGGGCAACTCGTCCATTTCCTTTAAATCAGAATTTTTAATCCAGGATTTTACGGTTTCATAATATTTGAGAGACTCTTTGTTGTTAGCAATATATTGCTCAAGACGCTTTTTCCACGGGCCATATTTCTTTTTCATTTCATTGATGACCATGGCTCCGTCACCGTATTGGCACAAGTTAAGGTATCCCACTGTGCGTACAACATAGGATTCTGGAACGAAGGCATTTTTGAAAAAATCGGTGTGCAATGAAAACATATTCCCCGTTGCACCTTCGTAATCTTGTGCAAGGATTTGAGTCCAAGAGCTTTCAATCATAGCTTGAAGCCACAGGGGACTGGTTTTATCGATGTGAATATAAGACTGGAAAGATTCTTTAAAAAGTCCTTTTTGGAACTGCATGCGCGCCAATGTTAAAGCCGCTACATTTCGAATTTGCAGAGTTTTATTTGATTCACTTGCTTTGACAAGTAGTTCGAGGCTTTCTATAGCTTCGTCGAGCTGCCCTTGGCGGTAACTGAGTAAAGATTTTAGAAGCAAAGACTCTAAATATCGTGGTGACTTGTCATTGATTGAAAGTAAAGAGTCTTCAACTAAACCTAGCTGTCCGATATCTGAATAATATTTGGCTCTAGTGATTTGATAATCGTCATTGTGAGTTGTATCAAGATCATACTTAACAACTAAAGGATCTATAAGGCCAATATCACTTTTTTCTAGGATACTGATGTTTCGAACAAGGGCCTCAGTAGCTTTTTCTTGCCAAATTTTTGACTTTGATTCCTGTGCAACGAGAATCATATAATATCTAAATTCCGAGTTCAGTTCTAAACCTTTGGCTGTCATGGCATAATTATAGAGTGCCTCAATTCTGTGTACAGGATCTTCCATCAGTTCTGCAAAAAGACCCATTGCCATTTCATATTGTTTTCGGCTTTCTAAAAAAATGAGAGCTTGAAGTAGTTTATAATCATTTGCATTCATCTCTTTGAGTGGGGTCAAGTTGACAATTGGATCAGATGCTGGTGGTGTTGTGATCAATTCTATGGGTTTAAGATCGGGTATTTTTGTGATGCCATTGCTTTGAACCAGTGCCTTCGCAAGATTAACTGTGGCAAGGGGTGCTTCTTTTTCCTTGAAAACGATCCCAGCAAATAATTCTAAGGGTTTACTTTTTTGAATGGGTTTTAAATTCAGAACAGTGGAGCTTGGCAAGTAGAGTGGACTCAGTTCTGAGGCTTGAACTTTTCTTTCGCTGCCAATATTTAAGGCAGGAATATTTTTTATTTTAAAAGTTTCGATCTTCCCATTGATTGTCTTTTTTTGATAGACCTCAAAAGTAGGCACCAGGCTAGTTTTTATTTTTAAATTAGCATCTGAGGGTCGAGCTTTTTCGGTCACCAGTAAAATAGGCTCACCAAGGGCTTCGGATAAGAATCCTGCACTGGTCGTGCAAAACAATGTAGCGGTAAATATTTGTCTTAAACCTAAATTTTTCATCTTAGCTCGAGCTCCTTGATTCACGGTGCAAATTAGTGCCAGTAGGTGAATCCAAAAATAAGAGAAGTGTCATTGATCGTTTGGGACCCAAGGTCACGAACACCAGTGATGGTCGCACCTCCAACTGATGTTCCAGGGGTATAATATTTTTGTCTTTCCTGGCTAGACCAGGTGTTATTGAGGTCAATACGAATCGCAAAGTGCTCAGTGAAAAAGATCTGCTGAAAAACACCGAGCTTAAATGCAGGAGTAGATTTTTCTATATTTCCTTCTTTTTGAGCAATGTCATAGTTGAGAGTACCAGCACCCAGGGACAGACCCATATCAAAATAGATAATGGCTTTATCCATAAAACTCATTTTTGCATAGAAGGGCACAAAAACAGCTGAGGCAAAAAGCGAAGATTTTGAAATGTTATGATCTGGAATAACTTGGTACTGAAGGACAAACTGTTTTACGGCATCATTGTCGGTGAGTGAGTTTTGATTGTAGTTCAACTCAAGGCCATATCGTTCATTAAAAAAATACCCAGCACTGGCGGAGCCAATTGTTCCCACGCTGTAAGCGTTGTTGAAGGGGATTCCGCCTTCAAGAGTTAAAAATGCTCTTTGAGCTTTTACAAACCGTCTGTTTTGAACAACTCCAAAATCATCATCCTTGGCTGCCCAATATTTCTGTTCGAGCTTTTTAATGTCAAGCTTGTCGCTGCTTCGTTGGTCATTTTTTTTGTCGCTTGAATTTGCCCCGTCCTGAGATAGCGCTGGAAGTGATGCAGTTATTATTGTCAAAAAAGCCAGGCTGGAAACGCTTGATGGAAATTTAATTTTTTTTAGGTTGAAGTTCTTTTTCATTTTATACCTGTTTCTTAGTTGGTGCTTTTAAATAAAAATGGATAGGTAACGTAAACACGAGTACCACCTTGTGGATTAGGGAATTTCCAAGAAGCGATCTTATTTAAAATACAACCTTCAACATTTGAATTTTTCAAGGTGCTATCACCAATAATTTGCTGCTCTATTCTGCCGTTGGCTCCAATAACAAACTTAACGGCCACTTTTCCGAAAAGATCAGGATTGGCACTCAGTTGCCTTTCATAGCAATAGAGAATCTGTCCAAGTTGGGATTTGATATATTGTGCAATGACCTCTCGATCAAGACCGCCTGTAATTTCACCTTCTTCTTCCAGAAGTCCAACAGCTTTGTTTCCAGTGGATCCCGCAGAAAGCCCTCCCATTCCTGAAGCTTGTCTTCCACCACCTTTACCCACGGTAGAAATAGTGACGCCCTTTCCTTTGCCGGCAGTTCCCCAATCTTGGCCTGACTGTTCAATGCTGCCCAAAGATGAAAGGGCACTGCCTGAAGGTCCTGAGCCCGCCTTGATTCCTGAGGCAAATTTGACGTTAGCACTTTTGCTGGCTTGGGCTGAAACTTTTCCGATGAGTTGAGAAATTCTTCCGCCAGAGAAAGCCTTCATCATGCTCGCCATTTTTCCACCGCTTGATGACGCAGTTGAATTGATTTTTGGCCCAGGAGTGGGTTCGCTGATAACAACCTTTTGGGTTGGCTGAGCTGTTGGCGAAGCTGCAGGCTTTATCTTTTTAGGTTTCATTTCAGTTTTTACAAAAAACTGTTGAGAGCTCTGGGCGCTGTCTTTTGAAAGGGAACTTGTTTTATCTCTGGGAAGAAAAATTGAAATTGTTAGAATTAATGCAGCAAAGCCCAACATAATCAGCGAACCAACTCGTGCATCTTCATCAACTATTTGACTTGTTGTGAATCGAGCCAGTATCGAAGAATCATCCAAAGAAATAGTTTTTTGACTAATTTCAAGATTGTCTAAGCTCATCCGATTCCATTCGGGACTGTATATCGATGCTATTTTTTTTGAGTAGTTCAAGGGAGTAAAGGCTTTTTTAAGAGGCAAGATTTTAGTTTCAATCACTTTTCCAGTTTGCTTGACAATAAAGATCTGATATTGCTTTTTCAGGCCATCTAAAGGGGATTGATTAGCAAACTTCTCAATATCATCAAAGACATCAAATTGCCTGATGACAGTTTTGCATTCGAGAGCACAATCGTTAAATTGAATCAGACCTTCCGATTCAATTATCGTTGAATTGCTGTTTGGCTCCTTTGCCGATTTTTCGATATCTAGGCCGGTAAAATTCCATTTGTTATTGCTGTATTCGAAGACTCCTTGAATACCTTGGAGATTTAAATCTATGGAGTTCATATCAGCAAGGGGAGATGTGCCAAAAGTATAGAGCAACTTTTTGGAGCTGAGCTTCCAAGTTTTATTCACGCCATTTTTCATCGATTGCCGTACTATTAGGGTGATCACCTGTAACCTCTTTTTAATTGTTTAAATAAAGGGCTGATTCGCGGATGCGTGCATCCAAGTCTTTCTGGACATCATAGAGAGGCATAAATTTTATACCCCTCTTTTGCACTAAATAGGCACCATCGGGATTGCGAATTGTACCCTTGAGATTCATTTCAGAAAAATTGATCTCTTGAACCTTGCGAATTGATTTTTGTTTTGCAAAGGAGATTGAGGCTCCTGTCAGGCTCAGTATCATTGCTATTTTGATGAGGCTGCTCATTTTTGCCCTCCACTTATTCCCTGCGTGGCTTCTGCGCTCAAATTTTGAGTAAGCTTGTTTTGATTTTTGAGATGCTCAATTTTTTTTGCAAGCCAATCTTGAAGATCTCTATTTGATGTTATTTTTAAAGCACTCTCGTATGAATTTAAAGCAAGTCCTGAATTGCTCTTGTATTGTTCATACAGGTGAGCTTTCTGGAGGATCATTCCTACACTCTTGTTTTTACTATCTATTAGTAAATCTTCTTGCATCAGCTCGTTCACACTTTCTGGTGAGGTTTTTTTAGTGCTTTTTTCATGAAGACTTATGAGTTCATTAACCAGGTTGATTGCTTTATCGGCGTCACCTTTTTGTGCAATGGATTCACTCATAAGAAGACCTACATTGAAAGTATACATTTGTTCCTTCGTAAGTGCAGAAAATTTTTCAAAAGCTGCTGTAAAGTCTCGGTCCGAGAAGGATTTAATTCCAGCAAAAACATTGAGCTCAGTTGAATACAATTTCATGTCTAATAGTTTTTCGAAAAGTTTGGAAGCTGAAGATGGACCTTCGTTTAAATATGTTAGTCTGGCTTTTTGGTACAGATAAAGGGCAGATTCGGGAGCCTTCTTCAATGCAGATTCTATCATCCACATGGCCTTTGTATTTAGACCTTGGCCCTCAGATGCTAGACTTAAGTAAAACAATCCATCAGGACGATGGGCCTTGTCTTTCGCTAGTTCGAGTCCCAAAGATAATAACAAATCAAATTGTTTAAACTGATAGCAGGTGCCTGCAAGCTCGCCAATTTTTCCTTGAACATCACTAGTGGAATTTGTAAGTGAGGAGATCACACTTTTGTTGCAAAGTTTTTTTACACAATCTTTACAGTTTTTTATTTCAAGTCGAGTAGGCAATTCCATATCTTTACTAATTCCAGCAGGGATAAAAACACCTAATTTTTTCCCGTCAGGGAAAATAATTTCTGGTTCAACAGATTTGTCTAGTCCTAGCCCTGCGTAGGTTCTCGTTGTTTTCTGAGAAAGAACAATTGAAGACCTTATAGTTTCAATTCGGGCTTCGTTTTCAGCTTTCTTTTTTTCAATTGGTAAAGTTATTTTTTCTAGTTCGGTTTTTAATTGTTTTTGTTCGTCTGCACTGAGTGCAGCGGGCAAGGAAATGGATTTTAAAGAATCCAAATAATTTTGGTAGCATCGGTCAATGCCTTGTAAGGCTTCAAATTGTTGTTTTGGGTCTTTGCTCATTTTTAGTGCTGAAAGAAATGCTGATTGGGCTTTGTCTAATTTCTCAGTTTTTAGGGCTAGCACCATAGCAAATTTCTCAACGCTTGATTTTACGCTCTGCTGGATAAGTTCTTTTTCAAGAATTGAGGCTTGGATGGTTCTTGCCTCCGCTCTAATTTCAGAGGGAGCTGAACGACCGTTGGCTTTCATTGCAAGTTCAAAGGCAGCTTTGGTTTTTCCAGTTTCCAAATATTTTCTTGCTTTATCTATCATAAATCGAGTGGTGAAAGGTTCAAGCCCTTTGGACTGAACTTTTTCTTGAAGTTTAAGCAATTCCGGAGAGTTTTTTTCTTCTGTATAGGTGTCTAGTATTTTTCCATAGATACGTGCTTCTGTTTTTTCATTTCCGGAGGGTAATGCATTGACTAGGCTAAAATAGGTGCTCCTCGCTGAAGCTTTTTTATTTTCAATGCTATAGATGTCAGCTGCTGATTCTAGATGAACAGTTCTGTTTTTCGGTTCAAGTTGTGCTAATTGAATAAGAGTCTCAGCCGATTTCTCAAGTCTGCCGATTTCTGTATAGGCTTTTGTAGTGTCCTTGAGGATCAGGATGTTTCTGCTATCGTTGGGATATTTAGCAGCATATTTTTCGCTCAAATCTGCGGCTAAGGGTAAGTTTTCTGATTGATAGTAGATTCCTATGGCCTGCCAAAGAGCATCCTTAGACAGATTTGAATTCGTATATACATTAGAAAAGGCAACAAGTCTAAGCGCAGCTTCATCTGGTTTGCCGGTTTTTGCAAACTCCTGAATTTCCGCAAACTGTGTTTCTTGTGCAATTTTGGTCATGGATGCTTTTCGTTCTGGAGAACTTGTGGATGTCAGAATTTTCTTTGCTAACTGCGTGATTCCGGAAAAGTTTTTTTCAATATTTAGGATGTCTAACATGAGATCTTCAGATTGAACTTTAATTTTTTCGTTCTCTATGGTTTTTGCATCCAATAAGGTCTGAAGCCATTTTTTTGAATCTGGCAAGTCGTTTTCTTCGTAGGCTATGTGTGCAAGTTTAAACTGAATATCCTCAGAAAATTTTCCCTTGGGATATTTTTTTATATAGTTCAATGCCAATTCTTTTCGATCTGAGATCTTGAGAGCTGTCTTTTCTTTTTCGATACTTTTTTCTTTTGCGAAGAGTGCTGAATAATCGGCGTCATGGCACAAGCTAGGCTCACTTTTGAAGTCACACTGAGAGCCAATAAGTTTGTATTGTTCGCTTGATTCTTCGTAATTTTTAGATTGAAACAGCATTTCTGCAAATGCAAATCTCGTCCTAATGTCCGGCTTTTCGGCATCTTCATTTTCAAGGATGATTTTAAAAAGCTTTATCGTCAGGATTGAAAAACCTTCGTTGGTTCTGTTTTTATTCCAAATCTCTAGCCATTTTTTGGATATATCAAGGGTAGCGTGATGGAGATCTTCTGTGCATGATTTTTGTATGATGATCGGCTTTTGAAGAGCTCTCCATGTGGAGTCTTTTTTGCAGAGGCCAATGGCTGCATCAAGGTGATCGATCACGTTATCTCGAATTTTTAGATTTTCGTTTGCATCGACCAAGGCAATATTTGCCATGACGGCCTGGTCTCCAGTGCTCCTTTTTTCTAGATATTCTTTAAGAAAAATTGAGATTTCTTTATGTCGACTATGTGACTCATAGATTTTAACTAGATTTAGCATCGAGGGACCTAGTTCCTCATCAGTTGTAATTGATTCGAAAAAAGTAAAGAGTTTGTTTGCCGGCACAGTCTCACCAGCGAACAGAGAGAGGTCTCGGAGGGCCTCTTCGTGGAGGTTGTGTCTGTTTGTCGGGGTTTCGCCCTCGCGAAGCGCCGGATTCTTTTTAATGACCTCTACGAGTTTTTCAATACCCTTTTGGTTTTCATGCATATTGTAGTAGGCCCAAGCAGCCTTATAGACTCCAAATGAAAAACCTCGGCTATTTGGAAATTTTTCAAGCGCTTTGAATTGATCTATTGCTAAAGCAAAATGACCTTGTTCATAGTGAATCTCGCCTAAGGCTAAGATTCCGTCGGGGATGAGATTTGAATTCGGGAATTGGTTTCTCATTTTTGTGTAAAGTATCTCAGAGCTTTTGATATTTCCAATTTGTTGATTTGCAAAAGCATTGTTGAAGAGGACAGAGTCAAGTTGCTTAAACTTGGGGAAATCAGTCTCGATTTTCGTGTAGATTTTGATGGCTCTCTTGATAGATTCAGAGCCTTTTTCGTTTGGGATGGGGAAGGTAGAAGGCTTCATTAAAGGGGTCTCTTTATTTAAATCAAAGAAACGGCCTGATTTTGATCGCCTCATATAGAGCTCACCCAAGCGATACCATAAGTCAGCTTCGTTGGGGGATCCCTTTTGTTTTTTTAAAATGACTTGCAATGACTCAATCGCTTTATTCTCTGTTCGCGTGATCATGATTTCGCTTTTTAAAGCTTTGCTCTGATTCTCATTTTCATTATCTGACATTCTAATTTCTGGCAAGAGCCCTTTTTCAGATTGAGCAAATGTTAAAATTGGAAAGATCAAAATGATTATTGTAAGTTTTAACATTGCTGATTTCATATTTTAATATCCTTTATTCTCCGACCAAGGTGATCAACTTTAGCTGAGGAAAGCCTGCCATAGATGCTGTGTACATCACTTTTCTGAGTGTCGCGTAGGGGAGCTCTTTGTCAGCTTGCAGGATGATGCGACCCTCTTTAACATGATCTTTTTCTGGATTATTTTTTGCAATTTTATCCAGTTCATCGAAAAGGGGTTTAATAAAGTTGCTGTCATGCTCTTCAAGGTCCTGAGCTAGGAAATCAGCATTCTTTACAACAGCTATTTGGGTTTGACCTAATTTTAGTGCACTTGTCGAAAGCGATATTTTTGTCGCTTCAGTTGGGCTGCTGAGCGAAGCCGATGTAGGCAAGCGCAAGCCTTTTTCGGGAATTATTTGAACATCCGAAGTTGAGTATGTTTGGAGTAAGAAAACGAGCAAGATTGTAAACATATCCGTCATTGATGTGATATTAAGGGCAAATGTCGAATTCTTTTTTATATTTGGTTCAAAGCGATGTCGTCTTGCCATTGTGGGTGCCTTCCATCATGTTAGCAAAGATAATTTGGGGGAACATAAAGGGAGTTTCAGTAACTTTGCCTTTTTTTGAATCAAAAACTGGAAATTTTATATTGGGGTCATGAGCTTGCCGAAGCTCATCAGTGATTTTCACAATATCTTTATAAGCAATTTTTGCATCTGGATTCAGATCCAGTTTAAAAATTTCTGGATGCAGTTTTTTAATCGCAACCATGTGTTTATGGAGTTCTTCGAAATCAAGGAGTCCATTTTTCAGGGGAATATTTTCATTGGTGGATTGATTATTTTGTGAAATATCAATTGTAAATCCCTGTGTCGGATCCACATCGAGGGTGATGTTTTTCTGTATAGGGTCGTTTTCTTGCTTTTGAATAGCTTCGCTGACTACTTGTGGCAGTTCTGTTTCTATCACCATCATTTGAACAAAGGCTGAAGAAATTAAAAGCACGGGGACCAGCTTAACCATAACAGCAAGAAGTGGAGCTAGGTCGAGGTCAAATTCGCTGTTGTGATTTATTTTAATTTTTTTTGCGCGTCTCATGATTCACCTATTTCTATCTTCTCAAAGAAAAACTTATTTTGCTTGTCCATGCATTGCTGGGGGTGTTTTAGACAAGGCATTCAATTGATCGGGAAAAACATTTTTGCGAGTTAAGCTAGGAATGTACGCGCTGGTGAGAATGTCTACGAGCTTGCCTGACTTTTCGATCATTTCTTCCATCAACTGGTTTTGTCTTGATGTCAGTATAGAGAAAAAGACCATCGCAGGTATTGCAACAGCCAATCCCAGCGCTGTTGTATACATTGAGACTGAAATACCTTGGGCTAACAAGGCTTGTTTTTGCGCCGGATCCGCTTGCGCAACAGCTTGGAAAGACAATATCAAACCGTGAATTGTTCCCAAAAGTCCCATCAGTGTGGCCACATTGGCTAGCATTGATAGGTAGTGCAATCGTTTTGTATAGAGCGGAATAAATTCAGCCAATGCAATGTCCTGCGCTTGAAAAATTGTATCATCATCTCGATCAGCTTTTTCTAGAATTTTTTTAAAAGCCCCAGCCAGTGGTTTCGATTCAAGTTGTGCACATGTTAGCAGTGCCTCGTCAATTTTTTTCGCATTGATGAGATTTTGTATCTTTGACATAAATTCTGCCGAGTTCATGCCATAGGCCTTGTATAATTTTAGAGCGCGTTCGAAAACTAGCAGTAATGAGCCAAATCCAACCATCAGGATGGACCAACCAATGAATCCAGATTCGTTCATGAACTTAAAAAATGCCATTTTAATTCTCCTCGAGCGTGGTGTTGTTATTTTTCCAGTTTAATAATTGATGAGTGCCTTCAGATTGGACTTCATTAAAGGTAACAATGTAAAGCAAACCTGATTTAATATTGAGTCTGTTTTTTGAGTAATTCTTCCTTTTGATTTCACCTAGGGCATTAAAGGATATTGGATTTTCAGCAGTCTTCTTAAAATGCAGAAGCACTTGTTCGCCAGGTGATAGTAGGGGATTATTTAATAGAAACAGGCCACCTCCTTCACTGACTGTGACCGTTTCGCCATCACAGAAGACATAGTTGTTGTGGGCATAGACGGGGATTGTAATTTTCTTTCGAGGAAATTTTCGCTTTTCAAAAAACTTAACAAGGGGATCGTTCGTCTCAATGAGGAGTCGCAGGCGGTCCTTTGAAAAGTCAGCAACTTCAAATATGACAGTCCATTTTTCTAGGTGAGGGGCCCATACAAAATTGTAATCATTCAATTCCCCATTCTGAATCATTTCTATCATTGAAGAATAATCATAGGGGCCATATTTTGACTCGCCCCTAAGTACAAACCAATCCGTGCTGTTGCTGGTTGAAGTTTTAATATCGCTCATGTCTGTGCACCTTGTTATAATTTGAGAGTCTTAGGATCATAATTTATGCTCACGCTGCTGTTTGCTTGTGGAATGGAACTACCATGAAAGGTCACGACCATCGTTGTGGCATCATAGGTCCAGCCATTACTGATATCCTGAACTACGATCACTCCGTCAATTTTTACTGAAATAGTTTCAACCAAAGGTTCTCTATCTAACTTAAAGGCACTTGAAAGTTGGATGATGGTGTCAGAGATCAGTTGCAGAGTCGTTCCAAAATTTGAACAGATAGAGCCCTTAATTCCTCCGGTGAGATCAGATATTTCTTGATATCTTAAAGAGACCTTTTGTGCCCCATTGTTGAGTGTATCTAGGCAAGCTTGATCGACAACCGAAATTGTGTTCACAGAATAATTTCTGCCATTTGTAGTTCCTCCAGTATAGGAATCTAGGAAATCAGTGTATTTCGAAATCGGGTAGACGCGAGGATCCGCAGCATTTTCTATCAAGCCCGTTGTTGAATTAGAAAAGTCGTCCTCGTCGCTGACAATGATCACGGCAAGGAAGGCATCGGTTCTGCGAAATCCTAAAGTGGTGTTGAACGTTTCATTGCTGAGTGTTTGGTAAATGCTTTCTAAAGCTCTTTCATCACCATTACCGATGGTTCCTTGTCGAAGGTTTGTTTCAAAGACAGTGCTTATGTCAGGAGTATTTTTATCCATTACAAAAACGCCAGAATGGGTAGAGGGCTGCCCCCCGGTAAGAACGGCTCCGTCGCGAAATTTGGCCTTTTGACTTCCAGGAATAAATTGTTTTTCCCAGGCGTCTGTGGTCGTGACCGCCATTCTGAAATCATAGTTGTATTGAGTAAATCGGCCAATAAAGGATTGAAAATTATTTATTAGGTTTGACTGTGAAGTAGCCATTGAACCGGAATTGTCAATGACCCAAAGGATATCTATCTTTTTTGGAAGGTACACGGCCTCTTGCTTAAAATCAGAAGTAGCAGCTAAGGTCGTATAAGAAAGATCACCTTTAGAACAACCTACGATGGTGCTTGTCAAAATTGCGACTGATGCCAGAGATCTTGAGACTTGTCTAAAATTTTTATTCATCTGTCACTTTCCTTCCTGTGGGAATTCGACAATCCATCAGTGAATGTGTCGGTATCAGTGTGAAGGATCATTAATAGAAAATAAAATTTCAGCTAAGTGATTGATTTGCTTTGGTATATTTTTTTTATTATTGTTTTGAGACACTCTAAGTGTTTGAAACTGCGTAGTTATTTAAAAAAGGCAGTTTTTAAAAATAAAAAACTGCACATTATTTTTTCACTTTAATTAGAAAGGGCAAGGCCCAATTTATATTCATTGATAATATCGTCCAAATTATTTTCAATTTTTTGAAAATTTAAAATGGCCGTGTAGTAAAATCAGTGCAATATTCTTTTTTAGGATTGCAGTGTGCCTGTTTTTTTTAATGCTTCCTTAGCTTTATCCCAATAGTATTCTTTAGCTTCGGTATCTAATGTTTCCCAATTTTTTTTATCAGCCGTGCAAAATTCTATCATTTTTTTAAAGCGCCCTTCAAATCGTTCATTGGCTTTTCTTAAAATTTTTTCAGGCTCCATATTGAGGTGGCGGCCAAGTTGTGCCATGGAAAATAAGACATCACCAAGTTCATGTTCAATTTCAGCGCGGGAAGGGCCGTCAAGAGCTTCGCGCAATTCATCCAATTCTTCTTCAACCTTTAGCATCACGCCGTCGACATCTTCCCAATCGAAATTCAATTTCTTAGTTTGTTGTCCAATTTTATAGGCACGCTGTAATGCTGGAAGTGGGGGAACTTTAATAGAATAAGCGGCGCTTTCAAATTCGCCCTTGAGTTGACGTTCTTGTTTTTTTATTTCTTCCCAGTTTAGATGGACTTCATTTGAGTTGCTGACTTTGACATTGCCAAAGACGTGTGGATGTCGTCGAATCAGTTTTTTGCAAATTCCTTCTATGACATCATCCAATTTAAATGCACTTCTTTCAGAAGCTAACTGGGTGTGAAGAAGAACTTGAAATAAGACATCGCCTAATTCTTCCTTCATTCTGGTGTCCCTATCTTGGGAGGCTTCCTCTATGGCCTCTACCAATTCGTGTGTCTCTTCGATGAGATATTGAGTCAGAGACTCATGAGTTTGCTCCTTGTCCCATGGACATCCTTGTGGGCCTCGTAGGGCCTCTAAAATCTCGACTAAAGACTGGATTTTTTTTAGATCTGTAGGAGCAGTGACCATAAAAGCCTCGACTTTCTGTTCTTCATTTAAATAAAAAATATAAATATTTGACCAAGCCCATGCCGATTTCATCTTTCTTCCCTAAAATGCCGACTTATTACTGGTCAAGTACTGCTAAATTATAGTGAACGTCATTGACGTCGGAACTTACTTGGAATGCAGAGGATTCTATCTTAAACTATTGAAGAATTGGAAGAATTATATAATCATTTGACATCACAGTGGAAAAGCAAAATTAACCTATGCAGCGAAACAAGCATTCTAAGAAAAATGAATCACACGCAACCCGCGTAAACTATGAGGATCATAGTCTTAAGTTTTTGGATTGGGTCGATTCTATCGGACTCGAAAAAACATTTTTTGGACGTTTTGCACAATTGATGGAAGAGAAGTTTTTTGTGCGTCGCGCAGCCTCGATTTTTCTATACTGCGTCCTTTTGTCTTATGCCATTTTTTTTCAGTTCGATGTTCCGTACGATGTACATATTGGCGATGTTGCCCGGTTTGATGTCATTTCACCCATTGGTTTTGAGATGGTTGATGAAGTGACAAGCGAGGAAAAGCGAGTCAAGGCAGAGGCTCTGGTTCCGGCGGTCTACGACTTTGATTCGCATGCTTTTGAAACAGTTTCGCAGGGCATGATTCATGCGTTCCGTACTATGAGGACTTATTACAAAGAGACGGTATGGCCCAAATCCTCCGTAGAGCATCGTTCAAGCATCAAAGTTTTTTTTAAATATAAACCAGATTTTGAAAAAGCCCTCGGTGTTTCAGTCTCAGATTTTATCTTTGAATGGCTTATTGATAATAAATTCAATGAGCGTATTGAAGGCGTTCTCATGCGTAACCTTGAGAATTGGTATGAACGAAAAATAGCAGAGACACCAGACCTTCATATATCATTGGGTCAGACCAATATTGCTAGTCGAACCTTGCGTAAGGGAAGTGCGGGCCGAGAATTCTTAGTTCCTCGTGATGAAGTCATTGACCTTCAGGACACCGAAAAATTTATTCTAGAAGAAAAAAAAGATCTCGATAAATTTACTGAAAGTGATAGAGCAAATATTCTTTATTTTGCACATTCTTTGATCATCCCAAATATGGTCTTCAACAAGCAGGAAACAAAAGATCGACGCCAGTTGGCGCGAGATTCCGTAATTCCTATCATGATTACCATCAAAAAAAATCAGACGATCATTGCTCGTGGAGCCACAGTGCAGCCATTCCATATGGCTGTCTTGAAACAAATTGAAACTATTCGAGCGGATAAGAAAAAAGATATTATGGCCATATCCATGGCATTGATGCTCTCTTGTTCTATTTTGGTTTTCTTTTCGTATTTACGGCGATTTGCCTTAAAAAGAGTAAAAGTTGATTTTAAAGACGTCGTTGTAATGATGCTTATCGCCTTGGGTGTTATTGTTATTACAAAATCTTATTTATTTGTCACTGAATCAGCGTTCCTGTCAAAAATAGGTCATCTGCTGCCCAGCAGTTTCTTTTTGTATGCAGCTCCGGTTGGGGCTGGTCCTATGTTGGTAGGCTTGTTGGTCACCTCGGGCGAAGTTGTTTGGTTGTTCGCTGTTTTTATAGCGATTTGTCTGGGTGTTATGGTTGATTACAACTACAATTTTATGATTGTTAGCATGGTCGGTGGTATTGCTGCTGCTCGGGGCGTTTTTAGTTGTAAAACGCGCAATGATATTTATTTTGCAGGGGTTCGGACGGGATGTGTGAATGCCTTGATGATTGCTTTTTTGCTGACAATGACTAGGTTTGATCAAGAGGGTGGAGCAAAAGAAATACTCTTTTCAATCCCAGCCGGCTTTGTTGGGGGAATTTTTAGTGCTTTATTTGCGATGATGTTTATTCCCCTACTCGAGTCCATTTTTAATTACACGACGGATGTTAAGTTGCTTGAGTTGAGCAATTTAAATCATCCCCTTTTGAAGGAAATGATCGTGAAAGCTCCAGGAACTTATCATCACTCAATGATGGTGGGTTCAATGGTTGAGGCTGCGGCTGAAGAAATTGGAGCCAATTCTTTACTTGGGAAAGTGATGTGCTATTACCATGATATTGGTAAAATGGAGCATCCAAATTATTTCATTGAAAATCAAAAGCCAGGTCACAATCCCCATGATCACATCTCACCTTTTATGAGCAAAACCTTGCTGATTGCACATGTTAAGGACGGAGTTGAAATGGGCATTTCCTATAAGCTAGGGAAACCCATTATTGATGGAATAATTCAACATCATGGAACGACCTTGATTTCATTTTTTTATAATAAAGCACTCGATATCAAAGGGGATGCGGAGCCAGAAATCAGCGATCAAGATTTCCGATATCCTGGTCCAAAACCGCAATTTAGGGAATCCGCCCTTTGCATGTTGGCAGACAGCATTGAGGCGGCAGCACGCTCTCTGGATGAGCCCACCCCAGCACGTTTGCAAAATATCGTTAAAAATATCATCCAACGAAAGTTCTCAGATGGTCAGCTGGATGAGTGTAACTTAACTTTGAAAGATATTTCAAAAGTAGAGGCCTCGTTCGTTAGGATTCTTTTAGGGATCTATCATCAGCGCATCGATTATCCGCGAAGTGCAGGAGGTGGTTTGTCTGAAGTTCAGAAGCCATCTCAAGGCTGATCAAGATGCAAGTGCTTATCGTTAATGAGTCGACACATTCAATTCCTCGGCAGTTTTTGGAGAGTTGGATGAAGGGGCTTACGAAGGAATTAAAAAAACGCAAGGTTATAGATTCACCCGAGGCCCTTAAAGAAATCACCTTGGTGTTTTTAGATTTGAAACCAGCACAGAAAGTAAATAAACAATTTCGGGGCAAAAACTATGCAACCGATGTCTTAAGTTTTGAATCCATGGATCATCTTTCCCTGGGCGAACTGATTGTGTGCCCGGAAGTTCTAAAGCGGCAAGCCAAGGAACATAAGCTGACCTACCAAAAAGAATTGGGCTATATGGTGCTTCACGGTGTCTTGCATTTGCTTGGATATGATCATGAATTAGGTCCCAAAGAAGCCAAAGAAATGTTCGACCTTCAGGATTCAGTATTTGAGATTTTGCTGCGGCGTATCTCTTGACTTCAGATCGGTAAAAAAAGACATTGGATTTATGTCTATCATAACTCAAGCCTCAGAAGTAAAAAGTAAAATACAATCCCTCGAGAGTTTTTCAAAGGAACTCCGGGGGTATCTTTGACCTAGACAAAAAAAAGAAGCGTTTGGATGAATTGGCCATTCAATCTGAAAATCCTGCTTTGTGGGAAAAACCTTCGGAAATGCAAAAACTCAATAAAGAAAAAAGTCTGCTCGAAAAAGCAGTGGGCGAATTTGATATTTTTTTAAGCCGATTGAGTGATGCGAAGGTGCTTCTTGAAATGGCCGAAGAGGCCCAGGATGAGCAGAGCTTTAGTGAAGTGAAACAAGAAATTTCTTCCCTTGAAAAATATGGGCAAGAGCTTGAGTTAAAGCGTGTCCTTAATGGTGAGTTGGATGCAAATAATACTTATTTATCAATTAATTCTGGAGCTGGTGGAACTGAGTCCTGCGATTGGGCTGAGATGCTGCTGCGGATGTATATGCGATATGCTGATAAGCATGGATTTAAATACCAAGTGATAGAAATGACTGATGGTGAGGGCGCAGGGATTAAATCATGCACCCTTCTCATTGAAGGTCCTTATGCCTATGGATATTTAAAAGCGGAATCAGGGGTCCATCGCCTGGTTCGAATTTCTCCTTTTGATTCGAATGCCAGAAGACACACCTCTTTTTCTTCTGTTTTTGCGTGGGCTGAAGTGGATGATGATATTAATATTGAAGTGAAGCCCGATGATATCCGAGTGGAGACCTTCCGAGCGAGTGGTGCCGGTGGACAGCATGTGAACAGGACGGATTCTGCTGTGCGAATGCATCATATCCCAACGGGCCTTGTGGTGTCTTGCCAGGTAGAGCGATCACAGATTCAAAATCGTGAGAAGGCACTGAAAATGCTTAAGGCGAAGCTCTATGAAAAAGAGATCGAAAAGCGCAATGCTGAAAAAGACGCCATGAATTCAGTAAAAAAAGCAAATGAGTGGGGATCTCAAATTCGCTCCTATGTCATGCATCCTTATCAATTAGTGAAAGATCACCGGACTAACTTTGAAACAAATCAAGTGAATGATATTTTAGATGGCGACCTTGATGGATTCATTATGGCTTTTTTAAAATCTCAAATCACAAACCCGCCGGATGGGGAAGTGTCTCTCAGGTGAGATCATTTATAAAGCCTTCAGTTGCATGGATTTCTTGGCGGCTTTTGCTTTCCAGGAAAACTCTTTTTGGTGGCACAGCGCCGCTGGCATTGTTGGGTTTAATTTTAGGGGTTGCAGCTCTGGTCGTATCAATGGCTGTGATGAGTGGCTTTGAGTCCTCTTTACAGCAGGCTATGACGGATGTCTCAGGTCACGTTCAGGTCGTCAAACGTTCTAAAATTCAGGATGATTGGCTTGAGTTAGAGTCTCGTATTAAAAAATTAGAGCCCACTTTACAGGGCGCAACACGGTTTGTATTTGTCGAAGGAATAATGGCTCACAATGGTCAAATTTCTGGGATCTTGCTCGAAGGAATTGATTCAGAGCGTGTGCAAGGTGTTCTGAAGCTTAAGTCCCGAGTTAAGTTTGGATCGGATGACTTGAGTTCAAAGTCAGAGATTCCTTTGGCGCTAATTGGTTTAGGCCTAGCAAAGAAAATGAACTTAGCTGTTGGCGATACTTTTAATATTGTTGTCCCAATCACCGAGAACAATGGAAACTCCAGTTTGCAAAGGCGAATTGGAAAATTCAAGGTTCAGGGCGTGCTCGAGTTTGGAAAATATGATTGGAATGAACGCTTTGTGATCACCGGCCTAACTACAGCCCAGCAAGTGGCGGCCATCGGTGATCGCTACAGCGGTTTGTTGCTTAGATTTCAAGATGCTAGTTATGCTCGCGTGGCCGGGTTTAACTTGAATAGCGGTCTTGGAAGTCCTTATTGGGTAAGGGATTGGCGAGATTCAAATGAAAATCTTTTTGATGCTGTCAGCGTCGAGCGTCCAGCTATTTTCTTTGTGGTTTCTATTATCATTTTTGTTGCGGCATTCAATATCTCATCGACTTTGTTCGTGAATGTTGTGCAGAGATTCAAGGATATTGCCATTTTAAAAACAGTAGGTTTGAGTCGCAAAGATGTGATTCAAATTTTTACCTTTCAAGGACTGTTTATGGGTGGACTGGGATTGATTGGTGGCTTTTTGTTAGGCTTTATTTTGTGTGGATTGTTCAATTGGGCCCAGGGACGATTGAATCTGATTTCTGGTGCCGTCTATCGAATCGATGGAATAAGTTTAAATATTCGTTTTTTTGACACTCTGGCCATCTGTCTTGCAACTATGCTTATTTGTTTTATAGCGACTTTGGCACCTGCACGTCGAGGTGGTCAACTGAGCCCAATGGAAGGACTTCGTAATGACTAAAGATAATATCTTTATGAAAGCCTCAAATATTAAAAAAGTTTATGCCCACTCAATGGGGCAACTTGAAATTTTGCGTGGAGTGAACTTAGAAATCAAAGAGGGCGAAGCTCTAGCTATACTGGGTTCATCAGGTGCTGGTAAAAGTACATTATTGCAAATCATGGGAACACTGGATCGACCCACAAGTGGTGAATTGGTTTGCGATGGTCGAGATCTATTGGTCATGGATGATGAAGAGCTTTCAAAATTTAGAAATGCTGAAATGGGTTTTGTCTTTCAGTTCCATCATCTTTTGAGTGAATTTAGCGCCATTGAAAATGTTATGATTCCTTGTCGCGTGGCGGGTGAAAACCCAAAACTGGCTCAGGAAAAAGCAATGAATCTGCTTGAATTTATGGGGCTTGCTGACAGGGCTCACCATTATCCCAATGAGCTTTCTGGTGGAGAGCTTCAGCGCATTGCCATTGCTCGAGCCTTGGTTCGAAGTCCTAAAATTCTGTTTGCTGATGAACCCACGGGAAATCTGGATTCACAAACTAGTTTAAAAATTCAAGACCTGTTCTTTCAATTAAAGCAGGAAATGAAGCTCGCCATTGTTGTGGTCACTCATGATTTGGCCTTTGCAAAGCGCTTTCCAAAAGTCTATCAAATGAAGGATGGGCAGTGGGTTCATCCTTAGGAGTTTGTATCTTGAGGGTGCTTTGGTGTTTCATTTTGATACACGAATAAAAGATACTCCATTCGAATCACCATTAAATTATCAAAAGAAATCATTTCAAAGTATTCTAGGGTTAGAGGTAGTCCAAGACAGGACTAAATATAATCAATATGATACTTTTATGCAGTGTTGAGCCGCCTGCTTATTATTTTCAAATGGTTGAACCCTACAGAGACAAATTCGGTCTGATCACTCAGGCTGATAAAAACATGGATGGTGGGGATGCCGCTCATCGTGCGGGTGTTTTTTATTTTGGTATGTATCTGCGATATCAGGCAAATAAAGTTGCACTGGCAGAAGTTAAAAACCATTTCATGGAAGATTTCAAAAAACTTCGAATTAAACCGGGTCAGTTTGTCCGTCATCCCGACTCAGAAATGTGGTATTCAAATCCAGCAAATTTCAGTCGGGACCAGACCAATGCTTTAATTATTGCCTTAGGTTCCTTTAAAGAATTTGATGAAGTGAGGGCCAATTTTAAACAGCTTATGGATGGAAATAATTTTTATCCTAACACGCTAAAGAATTGGACCAATGAAGAAAAAGTATTTCCCTTTGATTATAAGGATATTGCAGGTCCCTCAGACTGGGGAATGTATATTCGGGCAATGAATGAAAAAAAATATTATAGCTATCTTTATTTCACGGACTTGCAGTTGCTGGGAAGTGCACTGGTCAGGATTGTGATTTCACATTTTGATGACCACGATACCAGTGATGATATAAATTTGACCTTAATGCTGTTGCAGGCCAATGATGTCATGCCCACTGTTGTTTCAAGATTTTCGGAATGGGTGTTTACACGCTTTAGAAAGGTCTCTCCTTTTGCGAGTGCTCAGACAAGACACAATGCTGCGGCCTCGGCCTGGGAGTATTACTTTACCTATGCCAAGGAAAGACCTCCCTTGCATCGGGTTTATCAATGTCAGCTAGAACAAATGAATAGCAGGCAGATCATTCAGGAATCTAATCTGGGTGATCTGGCATGGTACCAAAAGCTTTGGTAATCCTTTTTAGTCCATACAAACGGCTCCACAACGAGGTGTATCGCAGGCTCCATTTAAATTCCAAGTTCCATCAGGGTTTCGATAGACTCCAATTTGATTATTGCCGATGCTTGTATTCCAGCCATTTTGAACGACATTTAGCGCACAGAACTTGTGCTTTCCAATATTTCCTCTGGTGCGATAGAGGGTGACATTGCCACCAGTTGATTCCATACAGCCCGTGATTTTTGCTGAGGCGGGGATGGTATCATCTGCAGTTAATAGAGCAGACACAGTAATTGGCTTTAGGGCTCTTACTAATAAAGTTGGATCTAATGATATTTCCCAGTTGGCTGAGTAAGTGCCGGCGCTGCCGGAGATGATTTTCATCTTGATTGATTTAACTACCACTGTTGGTGTGCCTTGATTTAAAGGTACCCCTACTTGCGCAAGAATGGGGCCTGGAACACCGGCAACAACTTTTGAATAAAGGGGCAGTGTAGGTGTGATATACTGAGGCAAGTTTTGAGAATCAAAAGTCAGCGCCACGGGATTTTTCAAAATATGAAGACACGAAGAACCATCGACTAAAGAGGTCATAAATAATCTTTCTGCATCTAACAGAGCGAGTTTTTCGGAAAGCCCTTTGGTTTCTCTTTGCTGAATGATTTGCAATGAAATCATTGCGGAAGAGATTATTGCAAAAATGCCCATAGCGGCCAAGGCTTCGATAATGGAAACGCCGTGAATATTAACTTTCATAAGATCCTTCTTACTTACTTTATTCTATTTACTTTTGGACGCCAGACACTATTTCTGTGTAGATCTAGACTAAAATAAAGTCTGAAAAGTTGATTCACCTCATAATAGAATTTAAAAGGGCTGGTTTTTATGCAAGTAAAGTTGACTTACCGTGGAATACGCCAAGGTTGTTCAAAAAATATGAATCCTTGGCGCTCTAGCCATTCTGACTCAATTTCCTACTTGCAGACCGATGTGACACTAGAAAGTTCATGTCGTAGTGATCGGATATCCTTAGCCGTGGTGTCATCTTCACCAAGAAGATCAAAAAGTTCAAATGCTGCAATTTGATCATCAGAGTAAGATGAGCTGAGGGAAGCAAGTCCTGCCTTTGCATCCTGAGCCAATCTACATATTTCCTCGGGATTTAACCCAGGTCCTTCTGAAACGCCTGATCCATGAAAAACTTTACTTAATGAAGGTTTAATCACATAGGCATTAACTTTTGAAATGTCTGTATTCATATCAGCAAATGCAGATCCTGCTAGCATTAAAAGACTTGCTGAGAAAACCATAAAAATATTTGAACGCTTCATAAAAATTTCCTTTGAATTTTATTTGGCTGGCCAGATTAAAATAATTTACCCGTACAGTTTAATTGCTATCGAGAGTGACTTTGCTTGCCGCCCTGTTCTGCTCGGCTATCTTACCATCTTCGTCAGACAAGCACACATAACCACGTTCAAACGTGGTTTTGAGCGGTACCGATCCCCAACTTAACTGGTCGGTAGATCCATAAACCGCGTAGGCGCCTTCATTTCTGTCCTGGCAGTACTCTACAGCATACTGGTTCATCACTTGATAATTTTTAAGTTCGCGCTTACTCTCGGACCACACTGGCAATCCGTAGAATTTGTAGCAGAACTCGGGTTTCAATTTGCCACCGTAACCAAAGTCACCCGGCTCAAGAGTGGTGCAGTTTTCAGAAAAAAATCTAATTCCCGAAATGGCGTGGGAGATCGCGGGAACGGAAACAACGAAATAGATTCCCAAGCTCCATGCTAAAAGACGCTGATTAAAGATTGACATGTTTTTCTCCTTGATGTCGTTAAAATGTTTGCGGAACTAATTTTCCTTTATTCAAACTAGAACGATCTTTTTAAGCCTTTTCTTGCGAAATTCAATCCAACCTAGAAATTGATTTAATTCAAGATGACGATAAAAGTGTGGTAAATATTTTACAAAGTGACGCTTTGCGCGAGCCTAACAGTGTCGTTTATCCGAATTGACTCAAATTAAATGATACCGAAATGGACGATTGAGGGTGCGCAATTTGGAAAATTGCTTCGATATATTGGATTTAAATATTTTTCGGTGCGAATAATTTGAGTCATCGAAAAAAAGGTCCTGATCGAAATAAACCCGATGAG
>CANFQX010000020.1 GCA_947449255.1 Pseudobdellovibrionaceae bacterium | reverse complement strand
TCACAACGGGAAGTAACAACGTGGTGATAGGTTCAAACACGGGTTCAACCATCGCCACATCATCGAACAATATTTTAATTGCTGATGGTGCAGGTACGGAGCGAATTCGTGTGGACAGCACCGGCAAAGTTGGCATTGGCACAACAACTCCTTCTAGTGCGATGGATATCAACGGCGCCTTCACTCTGCGAGGCATGGCAGCGCCTGCTGTGTCCTCAGCGGGCCAAGGAGTTATTTATTTTGATACTAGCGCAAATACTTTTAAAGCTTCCCAAAACGGCAGCGCCTATACAAATTTAGTTGGGGGTTCAGGCACAGTGACAAATGTCACGGCCTCTGCTCCGCTCAGTGTTGCGACCGGCACGACGACCCCAGCGATTTCAATTGCGAAAGCGACGACTTCAACGGATGGTTACCTTTCAAGTACAGACTGGAATACATTTAATAGCAAACAGGGAACGGCTTTATCAGCAGGAAATATTTTGGTGGGAAATGCGGGTGGTGTGGCCACAGCTGTCACGCCGTCTTCGGATGTCAGCATGACAAATGCAGGTGCCTTTACCGTTGCGAAATTGCAAAACCGCACAGTGGCTTCCACGGCGCCGACATTAGGCACTTATTTAAAATGGAATAATACCCTTTCGCAGTGGGAGCCAACGGCTCTGCCTTCCTGTGCTGGCGCAAGTCAATCCATGCATTACACTTCGGTTACGGATGCTTGGACTTGTGATACGTTGAGTGTTTCCGGTGCTACGGGCATCTTGCCTGTTGCTAATGGTGGAACAGGGCAGAGCACTTATGCTGTGGGTGATTTATTGTACGCTTCAACGACGAGTGCGTTGACGCGATTGCCGGCCTCTACGAGTGGAACTGTATTGACCAGCAATGGTGCGGGGGCTGCGCCAAGTTGGCAGGCCGCAGGCGGCGGCGGTGCTGTAACAAACACCGATGTCACTGCGGCAACTTACAATGTGACGAATACAACTTCTGGGATTTACTACACCTACAACGGCACCACTGCTGGTGTGTTCAATTTGCCAGCACTGTCAGGGCTTGTGAATGGCTGGCAGGTGACCATTGCTAGACAAGTAGCACAGATGGTGACGATCACCCCTTCAGGTGCCGATGCCTTTCCGGGCGGGGATACGACGCTTGAGTTGCAGGGTTTGAATTATTCTTCAGTGACATTAACTAAACTTGGCAGCAAATGGGTTTTAACGAATAAAACTGAGGATTGTATTGTCGGGCATTCGTGCTGGACAACGGATGCGACGGGTGGAATGAAATCACTTTTTGCTGGCAGTTACAATGGACATCAATATTTCACGACGCCTGGGGGTTGTGCGACGAATGTGGAAACGCCTACCTGTGCTGGGGGGACGGATAGTCTCACGCTGGCTTGGGCGACGGCAGCGCCAGAATCAAATACATCAATTCAAGCACCGCCCAATGCTGTTGACGGGCAAGCGCAATCAGCTGCACTGGCAACTTATGCTACCACAAATGCGGCAAAATACTGCGAAAATCTTGTTTATGCAGGCTATTCCGATTGGTATTTACCGGCTCGTCTGGAGTTAAATTTGCTTTATCAAAACTCACCTGTGATTGGAGGATTTAGCCACACTTCGTCTTATTGGTCCTCCACTGAGTACAGTACTACGGGCGCCTGGTTCTTCAACTTCAACCTCGGATATGTCAACAACTTCACCAAGACGGCTGCAGTCTATGTCCGTTGTGTCCGGAGATTCTGATAGCCGCGACGCGGCTATCATTGGTTATTTGATTATTTGATCATTTTTTAATTCCCGCCGAAGGCGCCCAAAAAAATTCCTAAAAAAGCTTATCCTGCCAGAGGGTCTCTAAAAAAACCTGCCAATTCCAATAGCGGCAGTCTTTATATTCACCGCCCCGACTAAAGCGACCAACAAGGTGAAATTGTTTTTGCAGATTTTCTTGTTTCAGGGCTAAAAGACCATCAAAAAATTCGTTCTTCACTTTCTCCGCAAATTTAATTTCAATTGCAATCTCGTCGCCAATAAGAAGATCCACTTCGTAATTTCGAGATCGCCAAAAGTAAATATTGATATCTCGACGGCGATAAGAAATATAGGCTCGCACTTCATTGATGATAAATTGCTCAAAAGAAATTCCAATTTCGGAGTGATTTGCCGTTGCCGATTGTGTAACATTTTCTCGAGCACTCCTGCTGCAGAACAGATTTGACGGATGAGATATCCTCAAGCCAGCCCTCCTCGTATAAGTATTCTTACTCTTCTAAGAAAATGTCCGCGGGACTCAACTTCGCCACTAAAAAAAATCGAATGGTCTGTCTCAAAGAGAGACGCTTACGGAAAAACGCAAGAGTTTCACGAATGCACCTCCTTGTTTGGATTAAAAAAAATCTAAATTTTTTTACTCAATCTCAACCTGAAGCTCATCTTTAGTCTTGCTGGACCGATAAGCTGACTAGAACAAAGGCCTTGAAAGCGGCCAAAGGAGACCAGTATGAAACTAAGCTATACCTTTAAGCACCTCGACCATTCTGATGCACTTCAAGAATATACAGATCAGAGGATGATAGAAATCGGGCGTTTCTTGCTTAAAGATGGATCGGGCAGCGTTATTTTCAGCAAACAGAAAAATGAATTCTGTGTTGAGATTTCTGTGAAGGCCCCAGAAAAGTACTTTAAAGCCATTCATTATAGCACAGACATCTATGAGGCTGTGGACTTCGTTGTGGATAAGCTTGAGAAGCAATTTTTGAAAAACACTAAACAGCGCAAAAATCATAAAAAACCTGAGCTTTCTAAGGAAGGCCGCCTAGAACTAGCCCTTCGTATCCAAAAAGTTTCTTAAGCTCATAATTTTTGAATCCTTAATTTTAAGCAAAATTTAGACGCAATAAGAGGGTGGCCTGTGCTACCCTCTTATTGCGTCTATCCATTCTTGACCGGAAAAAGCGAGTTTGATAGGTTGCGCACTCAATTTGGAATTAATAAGCATTAAGCAAGTTATCAACTCTTCTCCGCCGGGGGCAAAAGCAGTGAAAAATTACCTTTTTACGAGTGAATCTGTATCTGAGGGGCATCCCGACAAAATGGCTGACCAAATTTCCGACGGCGTGTTGGATGCAATTTTAGCTCAAGACCCTAAAGGTCGTGTGGCTTGCGAAACGCTTCTGACGACGGGCCTGATTGTTGTAGCTGGCGAAATTACGACTTCAGCAAAAATAAACATCTCTGAAATTGCCCGCGAAGTCGTCAAACGCATTGGTTACGATCACTCGGATAAGGGTTTTGACTATAAAACTTGCGGCGTGACCGTGGCCGTTGGTCAGCAATCTCCTGATATCGCTGTCGGAGTGAAAGAAACACTTTCTGATGACCAAGGGGCTGGCGATCAGGGTTTGATGTTTGGCTATGCAGTCAATGAAACTTCAGAATTGATGCCCTTAAGTATTGCGATGTCTCATCTGTTGGTGAAGGATCTTGCGGCACTTCGCAAAGCAGGGAAGGTCGACTGGCTTCGTCCCGATGCAAAATCTCAAGTGACTGTGCAATATGAAAATGGCGTGGCAAAACGAATTGATGCCGTTGTGCTCTCGACTCAGCATGCGGAGCATGTTTCTAACGCAACAATTAAAGAATTTATCACCGAGGAGCTGATCAAAAAATCAATTCCTGCTCATTGGATCGACAATAAGACTAAATTTTATATCAATCCGACAGGACGTTTTGTTACGGGCGGGCCGATGGGTGATGCTGGGTTGACGGGGCGAAAAATTATTGTGGACACCTATGGTGGACATGGGGCTCACGGTGGCGGAGCATTCTCGGGTAAAGATCCTTCAAAAGTGGATCGTTCTGCGGCCTATGCAGCTCGTCATATCGCTAAAAATATCGTTGGCGCTGGATTGGCAGATCGATGTTTGCTGCAAGTGGCTTACGCCATTGGTGTGGCTGAGCCTGTCAGCATTTCAATCAACGATTTTGGCACAAGCAAAGTGGGATCTGAAGTTTTAGAAAAAGCTGTGCGTCAAGTTTTTGATTTACGCCCAGCAAGGATCACCAAGGATTTGAATCTTTTGAGACCTATTTATTCACCGTCTGCAGCTTATGGACATTTCGGAAGGTCAGAGGAAACTTTCACCTGGGAAAAATTAAATAAGATTGAAGAGATAAAGGAAGCCGTAAAGGGCTTAGTGTAAGGAAATTAGAACCTTCCTCAACTTGGCCACTCAAATAAAGTGGAATTATCAATCATTGCGCCGAGTTGTTTGTAGCAACTCGGCGCATCTATTATATAATGGTGCCAATGGATCCTAAGTATATACGCAATTTTTCAATTATAGCTCATATCGATCATGGCAAATCAACTTTAGCGGACGGACTGCTGTCGGCGACAGGGGCACTTTCCGATCGAGAGAAAAAAGATCAGTTTTTAGATAGCATGGAGCTCGAGCGCGAGCGTGGTATCACCATCAAGGCGCAAACAGTTTGTTTGGATTTTAAATCCAAAGATGGCAATCAGTACCAAATCAATTTGATTGATACTCCGGGACATGTGGATTTCTCCTATGAAGTTTCAAGGTCTTTGGCCGCCTGTGAGGGGGCCATTCTGGTTGTCGATGCGGCTCAAGGAGTTGAGGCTCAAACCTTAGCCAATGTTTATCTAGCCATGGAAAATAATCTTGAAATCATTCCCGTCTTAAACAAGATCGATTTGCCGTCCGCCGACCCAGAAGGGGTCACCAAGCAAATTGAAGACACTGTGGGTTTAGATTGCACTGGAATTATTCATGCTTCAGCCAAAGAAAAAATCGGGATTATCGATATTTTAGAAGCTGTGATCGAAAGAGTTCCAGCGCCCAAGGCTGATCGCAGTCTGACTCCTCGAGGTTTAATCTTTGATTCTTGGTTTGATGCCTATCAAGGTGTCGTCATTCTAGTTCGTATGATGGATGGAGTGATCAAAAAAGGTGACAAGATTAAATTCATGGCCACGGATCGTGATTATGAAGTCTTGCGAATGGGCAAATACAAGCCTCTGCCCGTGGCCCAAGATTTACTTGAAGCCGGCGAAGTGGGCTTTATTGTCTGTGGAATTAAAGATATTCGGGATGTTAAAGTCGGTGACACTGTCACCGCTTCCAAGCATCCAGCACCTCAACCATTGCCGGGTTTTCAAAGAATCAAGCCGATGGTTTTTGCGGGGATTTTCCCGATCGTGGCCTCTGAATACGAAAGCTTACGGGATGCCTTGGATAAACTTTGCCTCAATGACTCTTCTTTAACTTTTGAAGTCGAAAAATCACAGGCCCTGGGCTTTGGCTACCGCTGTGGATTTTTGGGACTTTTGCATATGGAAATTGTGCAAGAGCGTCTTGAGCGAGAGTTCAATTTGAACCTCATCACCACGGCTCCAACCGTGGTTTATCGAATCACGAAAACGGATGGCACCGTCTTGATGTTGGAAAATCCATCAGGAATGCCACCTGAAACGGCGATCACTAAATTTGAAGAGCCCTATGTTAAAATCACCTTGCACACTCCCACGGATTATATTGGTGGGATTTTGAAGCTTTGCGAAGATAAACGTGGAGCTCAAATTAAAATGGAATATGTCACAGATAAAAAAGTGATCATAGAGTACAAGCTTCCGATGAATGAAATGGTGATGGATTTCTATGATCGACTCAAGTCGATTTCTAAAGGATATGCTTCCTTAGAGTATGAATTCATAGGTTTTGAAGAGTCAGACCTTGTGAAATTAGACATCGTGATCAACGGTGAGCCCATTGATGCCCTGTCTTTGATCGTGCACAGATCGAAATGTATCAATCGTGGAAGATCTTTGACGGAAAAAATGAAGGAACTGATTCCTCGTCAACAATACCAGATTGCTATTCAGGCAACGATTGGGGCGAAGATTATAGCCCGAGAAACTTTGGGTGCCTTACGTAAAGACGTCACCGCAAAATGTTATGGTGGCGATATTTCTCGAAAACGTAAATTATTAGAACGTCAGAAAGAAGGAAAAAAGCGCATGAAACAGATCGGATCTGTGGAAGTGCCGCAAGAAGCCTTCTTAGCCATCTTGAAAGTGGAGGATTAGCAACATGAGTGAACAAAATCAAAACAGCAAACCCGCTCAACATGCACAGCCGGCGCAGTGGGATTGGCGCACAAAGTACTTTTGGTCTGAGGGCTGGGGTTCACTTTTCCTAGCCGTATTTATCGCTCTTTTTATTCGTTGGGGTTTTGTTGAGGCCTATGTGATCCCGTCGGGTTCAATGCTGCCTTCTTTGTTAATCCATGATCATATTTTTGTGAATAAATTGACCTACGGATTGCGTGTGCCTTTTTCAGAAAATTGGTTGGTGAAATTTAGTGAGCCTCAACGGGGCGAGGTCATTGTCTTTAAATATCCAAAAGACATGAGCACTTTTTTTATTAAGCGCATTGTGGGCGAATCTGGTGATAAAATTTATTATGAAAATGGCACTCTTTATATCAATGATAAGCCTATTGAAAAAAAGGTTCCAGCCAACACCAGCGATTTTGATTGGTTGCGTGATGCAGATTTTTCACATGATGGCAGTTTCAGCGACGTAAAAAATAATTATGTGCACTTTACAGAAGCACTTCCACCTGGAAAAACTTCTGTGAAAGAGGCAGGAAAAGATTCTGAAGTTGCTGGAAAAGATCATTCGATTTTACTTCGTAAGGGTGATGTCTATGAAACTTTCGGCCCGGTTGTTGTGCCAGATGACCAACTTTTTGTCATGGGGGATAATCGAATGAATTCCTCTGACAGTCGAGTTTGGGGCTTTTTGCCAAAACAAAATATTTTAGGGCGAGCTATGTTTGTATGGTTGAGCTGTGAAGAGACCGTTCCAGGTCTTTCCTTCTTGTGCAATCCTACGACAATCCGTTGGGGTCGCTTTTTTCATTCAGTGAATTAATGACTGAATCCAATAAGCCAAAATCATTAAAAGGAACGTGGGGACAAGCTATTCTCACCTTCCTTTTTCCCGTTCTGTTGGTTTTAGTTTTTCGTTGGGCTTTCTATGAGCCCTTTGTCATTCCTTCGGGCAGCATGATTCCCAATCTGCTCGTCCATGATCACATTTTGGTTCAAAAGTTTGCGTTTGGGCTGCATGTTCCCTTCAGTGACAAATGGATGCTTCAATGGCAGTTCCCAGAACGTGGTGATATCGTCGTATTTAAATATCCTGAAAATCCAGATGTCTTTTATATAAAAAGGCTCATTGGCTTGCCCGGAGATGTCATTGAGGTTCAAAATGGGCATATCACTTTAAACGGTAAAAAATGGCCACTGAAGCCTTACTCTGGACAGGGTGATTTAGATCCTGACTTTGCTTATTATGATGAATTTATAGCCCAGGAGACGAACAAAATAAGTCCCCATCTTATTCGCTTCATGAATCCCGAAGTGCTTGATGGAATAAAGAATCAAACCTTTGTCGTGCCCGAGGGGCAATTTTTCTTTATGGGTGATAATCGGGATCAGTCTAGTGATTCCAGATATTGGGGCTATGTAAAAAATGAATATTTAGTCGGGAAGGCCTGGCTGATATGGCTTTCCTGTCACTCGACTTTACCAACAATGACCTTTGTTTGTGATCCTTCGCAAATTCGTTGGTCCAGGTTTTTTAAAGTTCTGAACTAAAGACCGGCATCGAGCCTTAAAGATTGCTATCCAATTGCTATTAAAATTAGTTAATATCTCCTTATGACACATATGCGTCGTTGGCGAGAGTATCTATTAACATTATCACTGGCAGTCTTGAGTGCGCTCTTTGTAAGAAGCTATTTAGTTGCGGCTTACAAAGTTCCCACTGGATCCATGCAGCCGACATTAAAGCCTGGAGATTTTATTTTTTCTTCCCGTATTGCTTATGGGGTTCGACTTCCATTTGGTCTTAAGGAAATTGAATATAGATTTCCAAATCGAGCAGATTTAGTTGTGTTTAGTTATCCCAATCAGCCCGAGGTTAATTATGTGAAGCGAGTTGTGGGTTTGCCTGGCGACCGAGTTCAAATTATTAAGGGTCGACTTTTTCTGAACGAGGAACCTCTCGAGTATAAAAAATCCTCTGACGGCAAAAATGACAATCCAAATCCTGAAATATTTGAAGTTTTGGATGAAAAATACAAGGATTCTCATTGGAAGGTTATTTTTCAAAAGCACAATGAAAATAAAGATTTTGGTCCCATCATCGTTCCCACTGGAGAGCTTTTTTTGCTAGGGGATAATCGTGATGCCAGTGACGACTCGCGATATTGGGGGACCGTTTCAGAATCTCGGGTGTTAGGTAAAGTGGTCTGTATTTGGATGTCTTTGGATTGGCAGGTCAAATGGGGTGGAGATCTCTATCCTACAGTGCGTTGGAGCAGAGTTTTTAATTCAGTTCATTGACAAGCGAAGGCCTGAACCCTAGGCTCGGGTTCTAGATGTCATCTAGTTCTTCAAACTCATTTATTCATTTTAAAACGATCACAAATGAAAAAATTAAGACTCTTTTTTCTTTTGCGGATCAGATTCGTTTAAACTCGGATTCTCATCTCAGTTTTTCCAAATTTAAAAGCTCAGGTAAAACTGGAGCTTTGCTGTTTTTTGAAGCCAGCACTCGGACGCGGATGAGTTTTGAAACGGCCAGTGCAAGATTAGGAATTTACCCCCTTCGTTTGGATGGTAAAGCTGGCAGCAGTTTAGAAAAAGGCGAGACTTTAGAAGATACAGTGCTGAATGTTGCAGCCATGGATCCATCTTTTTTAGTGATTCGCTGTGGTGATGACCTAGATTTAGAGGAAATCTCTAAAAAACTGACTGTTCCCATCTTGAATGCGGGTTGGGGAAAAAAAGGGCATCCAACGCAGGCCCTACTGGATGCCTACACAATTCGTAGGCATTTTGGATCCTGTGAAGGGCAGCGACTTTTGATTGTTGGAGATGTCAGACACAGTCGCGTAGCAGCCTCACATTTTGAATTGTGTCAAAAACTGGGCTACGAAGTGGCTATTTGTGGTCCCCAAGAGTTTTTACCACAAGATTTTTCCGGAAAAGTTTTCGAAAGCTTAACCCCAGCTTTAGAGTGGTCGACAGCGGCGATGGCCTTGCGAGTTCAATTCGAAAGGCATTCTACAAAGAGTTCGCCGGCATCTTCGACAGAGGTCTCAGTGGAGAGCGCTTTGAATAATTATCGTTTGCAGTATGGATTTACGAAATCAAATTTAGTTCATTTATCATCGCAGGCCATAATAATGCATCCGGGTCCCATAAATCAGGGAACCGAGCTGGACAGTGAAGTCTTAAGTGATCCGCGGTGTAAAGTCTTAGATCAGGTCTCTCATGGAGTTCTGGTTCGACAGGCTTTAATTTATAGTATTTTAGAAGGGAAATTATGACGGCCTATCTTGTCCTTGAAAGTGGCGAAGTCTACAAAGGTGTCTGGCAGGGTGGTGAAGATCGGGCCGGTGAAGTTGTCTTCAATACTTCTCATTCAGGTTATGAAGAGATCGCAACCGATCCCTCCTATTTCAGTCAAATTCTAGTTCTGACCGCACCAATGCAGGGAAATTACGGTGTTTCGGACGAAGTCTGGGAATCGCGAAAAATTTGGATCGAAGGCTTTATTTGCCTAGAAATTCAAGACAGTGAGCGCGATCATGCTTGGAAAGAAAGGCTAACCACACAATCCATTCCTTTAGTTACAGAAATTGACACGCGGGCTTTAGTGATGCGACTTCGCAGTGGTGGGACTTCTTGGGGAGCTTTAGTTAAAGCAAAATCTGAAGTTGAAGCTTGCGAAAAGGCTAAGACATTGATTGCCGCCAAAAAACATCAAGAGACGGACTGGGTTTATGTGGCTTCTCGTAAAACAGCTGAAGTCCGTAAGGGAAACAATATGGTGGGACCTAAGATTGCCGTCCTAGATTTTGGCAGTAAGGAAAACATATTGCGAGAGCTAGAGCTTCGCTGTTCAGAAATTAAAATTTTTAATAGTCGATCTTCAGTGCAAGAAATTTTGGATTACAAGCCTGATGGGATCATGCTCACCAATGGGCCCGGAAATCCAGAAGACGTGAAGATTTCAATCGGAACTGTACGCGAATTGCTAGGGGCTAAGCCCATTTTTGGAATTTGCATGGGACATCAAATTCTTGCCTTGGCCTTAGGTGCTGAGACATACAAAATGAAATTTGGTCATCGCGGAAGCAATCATCCAATTCAGGATGATTTGCTAAAGCAAATTTACGTAACAAGTCAGAATCATGGCTATGCGGTCAAAGAATCCAGCCTCCCGGCTGATGTTAAAGTTACGCAAAGAAATTTAAATGACAGCACTGTGGCAGGTTTTTATAGTGAAAAAAGGAAGTGTTTGGGAATACAATACCATCCTGAAAGTTGCCCCGGTCCCCATGAAGCGACAGCCTTATTTGATTATTTTGTAGAGCGGATGTTATGAACGAATATGAAAAAGTGATAGAAAAAATTTTGAATCATTTCGTCGGAGATGATTTTAAAAACGAATTGGCCCTCGCAAAAAAAGAATTTTTTGAGAACGCCGGAGTTTTTGATGAGCAATCAGAACATTACGAATCCAGAATGGCACAATTCTATGATTGGTATTTCTTTACTCGAGATTTAGTAGGCTTCAAGGAAACGCCCTTGGAAGCCTGCCATTTAGTTCGTGAATTGCGATTCACCGAAGACGAGCTCAGAATTATTGAGATTTTAAAGAAACATCGGCATTCATTGTTTGAAGTTATCAAAATTAAAAATGGTGATATTTATATCAAGGATCTGATTGCCAATAAAAAACTTATTGTGAAGGCGTCACCTTATTTGTTTGGTTTCAATCCCAATGAGATTTTTGAGGTGCGCCTGATTCCTCATTTAGATTCCTATGTCTTTACAAGAGGTTTTTGCTTTCATCCTGAGAGTGCTAAGAAATTTATATTGAGTGAAATTAAAACTCATCGCAAGGACTCAGATTTAGATCTGGATTTGATGATGTTAAGGCTCATTAAGATGAGATATAAATTTGAACAATATAAGCACGTAAAACCAGAATTGATCTACGCCAATCAAGGCAAGTTGGGTATTTAGTAATCAGGGCAGTCGCTGCCCTTGAGGAGGATTCAGTGAATCAGGCCAATAGCGTAAGAGCTAGTTTGAAAAAGGTTTTAATTATTGGCTCTGGTCCTATCGTGATTGGGCAAGCCTGTGAGTTTGATTACTCAGGGACTCAAGCTTGTAAGGCTTTGATGAATGAAGGTTTGGAAGTGATCCTCGTTAACTCCAATCCAGCAACAATTATGACTGATCCCGAAGTTGCAACAAGGGTTTATGTAGAGCCCCTCAAAGTCGATTATCTTGAAAAAATTATTGAAAAAGAAAGACCTGATGCCGTTATTCCAACCTTGGGAGGTCAGACGGCTTTAAATCTGGCTCTCGATCTTTATGCCAAAGGCATTTTGCAAAAATACAACGTTCGTCTTTTGGGTGCCACTCCAGATGTGATTAAGGCTGGCGAAGATCGCGAAATTTTCCGCGGCCTTTTAGATAAAATCGGCGCAGGCTATCCAAAAAGTCACATGGTCCGAACTTTTGAACATGGACTTAAGGTTGCTGACGAACTTGGCTATCCGATGATTTTGAGGCCCAATTACACTTTGGGTGGGGGCGGTGGCGGTATTGCCTACTCTCCTGAAGAGTATAAAAAGATGCTGATTGGCGCTTTACAAGAAAGCCCCACCTCTGAAGTGCTCGTAGAAGAAAGCATCCTTGGCTGGAAAGAGTTCGAACTTGAAGTCATGCGCGACTACAAAGGAACCTTTGTTGTCGTCTGTAATATAGAAAATATTGATCCTTGCGGCGTTCATACAGGGGACAGCATCACAGTGGCCCCACAACAAACTCTGAGTGATCGTGAATATCAAGCGATGCGCGATGAAGCCTGCAAGATTATTAATGAAGTAGGCATTCAAACCGGAGGGGCAAACATTCAGTTTGCAGTTCATCCAACGACTCGAGAACGAGTTGTTATTGAGATGAATCCACGAGTCAGCCGATCCTCTGCCTTAGCTAGTAAAGCCACTGGATTTCCTATTGCAAAAATAGCAGCCCTTTTGTGTTTGGGCTACAGTCTTGAAGAAATTACGAATGACATCACGAAGGTCACACCTTCCTGCTATGAGCCAGCATTAGATTATATTGTGACAAAAATTCCAAGATTTGCTTTTGAAAAATTTCAAGGTGCAAAAGATTCACTGACCACTCAAATGAAGAGTGTCGGTGAAGTGATGGGAATTGGTCGCACCTTGCAGGAATCGCTCATGAAGGCTATGGCTAGCCTTGAAAAAGATCCTCAGGCCATTCCTGAAGTGGAATTGGAAATAGGTAAAGTTTCCTATCCAAACAGCCACCGTATTTATCATCTTTTTCAGGCCTTCCGAGAAGGTAAGACTGTTGCTGATGTCGAGACTTTAACAGCGATCAATCCCTTTTTCCTGGAACAAATTGAAGGCTTGATTAAATTTGAAAATAAATTCAAGCATGAATTTGCAGTACATGCAGCCACTTCAGGTGAACTTCAAGATTTGATGCTAAAGGCGAAGAGAAAAGGCTTTACTGATGCCCGCCTTGGATTTCTGGTTGGAAAGACTGAAATTCAAATTCGAGAGCTTCGCGAAGCCATAAATTTATTTCCCGCCTATCTTCAAGTGGACACTTGTGCCGGTGAATTTGAATCTTCAACGCCCTACTTTTATTCGACCTATTGGTCTAAGCTTTCCTCAAAAGTTGATGTGCAAGAGTCTGTCGTCATTATTGGTAGTGGCCCAAATCGAATTGGCCAGGGCATAGAGTTTGACTATGGTTGTGTTCGTGGAGTGAAGGCTTTTCAAAAAAATAAAGTCAAAGTGGCCATGATCAACTCCAATCCAGAAACTGTATCGACTGATTATGACACTTCTGACATCTTATTCTTTGAGCCTCTCACTTCAGAAAGCATGATTGAAGTCATGCGTTTTGTTAAGCCACGAGGTTTTGTTGCTCAGTTGGGCGGTCAGACTCCCATCAACAATGCTCCAGCGCTTGTGAAAGCGGGCTATAAGCTTTTAGGATCTTCTCTGAATACCATTGATCTTGCAGAAGATCGTGGATTGTTCACGAAGATCTGTCAGGAACTGCAGTTTGCTATTCCAAATTCGGCCATGGCGGCTTCTTTAGAGGATGCTTTAGTCAATGAATCCAAAGTGGGATATCCCATGATTTGTCGACCAAGTTATGTACTTGGTGGAAGACGCATGGAGGTTGTTGAAAACCACGAAGAACTGACTTCTTATTTTCAGAGACACCATGAATTTATCCACTCCGAAAAACCATGTTTGATGGATCAATTTTTAGGTGGTGCCCTTGAGGTCGATGTGGATCTTGTGCGCGGAGAAGATTGGACCGTGATTGGTGGAATCGTTGAGCATATTGAAGCGGCTGGTGTTCATTCTGGGGATTCGATGGGGGTTTTGCCTCCACAACGATTAAAAGCTGAAACCTGTCGGATGATCGAAGAACTCAGTATTAAATTAGCTCACCGAATTGGAGTTATTGGTCATTTGAATCTTCAATTGGCAGTGATTGATGAAAAAGTTTTTATGCTTGAAGCCAATCCGCGAAGTTCAAGATCGGTTCCCTTTGTCGCCAAAGCCACTGGCATTCCACTGATTGATCTGGGCGTGGCCGCAATGCTCGGCAAAAAGAAATCAGAATTGAACTTAGAAAAAATGAATTGGAGAAGCACCAAATCAGTTTCTGTAAAAGGGGTTGTCTTTCCATTTAAAAAATTCCCTGAAGCGGACTCCATTTTAGGCCCTGAAATGAAATCCACAGGGGAAAGTATGGGGCGAGGTAAAGATTATTCTGAAGCCTTAGCCAAAGCCTTTATTTCCTGCAACATACGTTTGCCGATGAATGGACAAGTCTTTTTTTCGCTTCGTGATCAAGACAAGCAAATGATGGTTCCTTTAGCTCGTGAATTGCAGCGCATGGGTTATGGTGTTTCTGCCACAACGGGCACGGCACATTTCTTTAATGAAAAAGGTATAAACTGCTTATCCCTTAAAAAAGTTGATGAAGGTCGTCCCCATTGTGTCGATAAAATCAACTCTGGAGAAGTGGCCTTTGTTGTCAACACGACTTCAGGTCGTCGTGCCATTGAGGCCAGCTTTGATATTCGCCGTGCCTGCATAGATTATAACATTCCGTGCTTGACAGAAAGTGACGCGGCAGAGGCCTTTGTGCTAGCTCTAAAAAATGTCAGAAGTGGCACTTCCAATGTTGAGGCTTTGCCGTCCATGGAAGCCTTTTGAATCAAAGAAAATACTTAAGGACATCCTTAGGTGTTTTGGCTTTCTTTAAAGCTTTATTTTTGATTTCAACCCTAAGATGTCGCAAGCCTTGGCGACATCTTATTTTTCTGAGATTTTAAAAACACAGAACTTGATGCCTGCAACAAATAGACAGTATCATCCTGTGAGGGAGATGGTGAAAGCCTTAAGAGTTAAGCTGAATCCATAATGCAAAATGAATGAATTTGTATTAAAAGTAAATCAAGTGAACAAGACTTTTGTCGGGGGACTTTTTGAAAAAGACCGGCATGTCCTAAAAAACATCAGTTTTTCCCTTCTCACCGGACAAACAACAGGCTTTGTCGGCAGCAATGGAGCTGGTAAGACCACAACAATTAAATGCCTTTTTGATTTCATTCATCCAGACAACGGCGACATTCATTTCTTTGGGAAATCTTTGGACAACCAATCAAAAACTCGAATTGGCTACCTTCCTGAACGACCTTATCTTTACGAATTTCTGACGGGTGAAGAATTTCTCAAACTCCATTGGAATTTATGTTTTGGATCGACAACCCCAGATTTTATAGAGAGGTCTCAAGAGGCCTTTCGTAAAGTGGATCTGGTGGAAGCCAAAGGTCGCAGGCTCAGAACCTACTCAAAGGGAATGCTCCAAAGAGTAGGAATCGCCCAAGCTATTTTAACTCGTCCAGATTTATTGATTTTAGACGAACCCATGTCAGGCTTGGATCCAGATGGTCGAGCCATGGTTAAAGATATCTTAAAGGAAGAGCAAAAGCGCGGAGTGACCTTGTTTTTTAGTAGCCATCTTTTGCAAGACATGGAAGAGCTTTGTTCGCAATTGGTCGTCATAAATAAGGGCCAAATTATTTACGAAGGAAATCTTCCTTCCTTTATGTCGGAGTATCAAAGTTTTGAAAAAGCCTTCCAAGTTTTAAAAAACAAGGAGAACTCTCGTGAATAAAGTTTTTTTCATTGCGAAAACAACCTTAAGAGAAATGCTGCGAGAAAAGATTTTTTTCGTGGCTATTTTTATAGCAGTTATTCTTTTTGCATTAAGCTTTCTTTTGGGTGCACTGTCCTTTGATGAACAAAGAAAGATCCTGGCTGATTTTGGATTTTTGGGAATTGAATTTGCTTTATTGGGAATTTCCCTTTTTTCTGGGGCTTATTTATTATCGAAGGAAATTGAAAAACAGACCTGTCTGTTAATTCTATCTCGTCCAGTCAGTCGTGATCAGTTTATCTTGGGAAAGCTTTTTGGTGTACTATCACTTAATATGCTTTTAGGGACGACCTTAGGTGTGTTGTTATGGTTGTTGCTAGGGATGTGGACTCAGCCCGGAGGTACACTCACTTTTATTGAAATTTGTTTAAGTCTTCTTTTTGAAAGTGCAGTGATTCTGGCTCTAGTCATTTGGATCAGTCTGGTCGTTCGTCCAGTCCTGGCTTTGTCTTCGGGCTTTGTTATTTATCTGTTAGGGCAGTGGTTGCCTGATTTGATGTTTTTTGCTGAAAAAAGCAAAGATGCTTTATTTATCAATTTGGCAAAGGGACTGCATTGGCTGATTCCAAATTTATACCGTTCTAATTGGAAATCGGGATATTTTTTAGAAAAGGGTATTCCTCGGGAAAATATGATTTGGATGTTAGGTCACATGCTGGGATGGTTTTTGATCTATATCCTTTTGACTAACTTCTTTTTTAGGAGAAAAGACATTGTATAATCTGGATGCTGCTTATTATGTTTTTTTCTTTATTTTTGGGTCCATTTTTGGAAGTTTTGCCAATGTAGTTATTTACCGACTTCCTCAGGGGAAAAGTATAGTCAGCCCAGGAAGTCACTGTCAAAACTGCAACAAGCCAGTCAAGTGGTATGACAACATTCCTATTTTTGCCTGGTTTTTTCTGCGCGGTAAATGTCGTCATTGCCATGCAAAGTATTCTTTTCGCTATCCGCTTGTTGAGTGCCTTTTGGGTTTGCTTTTTGCTTTGAGTTATCACTATGCGGGATTTACCTGGTCACTTCTTGAATATTTAATTTTTGTTTTTGGATTGTTGGTCTGCACTTTTATAGATTTCGATCATATGATCTTGCCAGATGAATTGACACTTTCAGGAATTGTCATCGGACTGATCGGGGCTGCTTTAAATCCACAACGTGAATTTATGGATGCAGTCTACGGCGTTTTAATGGGTGGAGGATTCTTGTGGGGGGTTGCCTATGTCTATTACCTCATGACTAAACGGGAGGGCATGGGTGGTGGTGATATTAAGCTTTTGGCATGGATTGGTGCGATTTTAGGATGGAAAGCTATTCCATTTGTGATCATGTCCTCTGCCATTATTGGAAGTGTTATTGGTCTGATCGCTGCCAGAAAACAAAATGCAGGTTTAAAGACTGTGATTCCATTTGGACCTTATTTAGCTCTGGGGGCTGTGATTTATTTATTTGGTGGCCAAACCATTGCATTTTGGTATTTAGATATTTTTATGCCAGGATTGAATTAAAATTTCGTAGCCAAGTTTTTTAGTCTTTACTTTTTCAACTAGACCCCTGTTTGACATTCACATACAGACCATAAATAATTTTAATATGTTAGAACCAAAAATTTTAACTGAAATTATGGAATAAATTGAAAATGCCATAGTCATTAACTGGGGAAGCGCTAATACATGTTTTTTAAGTCGAAGAAAGTCATAGGGCTCGATATTGGAACTAGTTCCATTAAGATTGCAGAAGTGGACGTATCTCGAAGTGGAGTCCAGTTGTTGTCCTTTGGTATTGCACCGACACCTCCAAACTGCACAGGCGCGGGGGAAATTTCCGACACCTACGCCTTGGGTAGGGCTATTCAAAGTTTAGTTTCAGAAATTTCATCCAACAGGAAAAATGCAGCCACCGCAATCTGGGGAACTGCTGTTATTGTTAAAAAAATTACAATTCCAAAGATGGATAAAAAGCTAGTGCAAGATCAAATTCGGTTTGAGGCTGAGCAATACATTCCCTTTGATATTAATAATATGAGCCTCTCACATATGATTTTGAATGGCGAAAGTTCAATCGATACAATGGATATTTTACTTGTGGCTGCTCAAAATGAAATTGTCAGCCAATACAGTCAAACCGTCGAAGCTGCTGGGCTAAATCTAAATATTCTTGATGTCAGTGGTTTTGCTCTGGCTAATGCCTTTGAATACAACTATGGCAAATTTAGGGGTGAGTCGATTGGTGTTTTGAACTTTGGCTCGACCGTCGCTAATTTTGTTGTCATACATAATGGCGAAGTCATTTTCTGCCGTGATATTCCCGTAGGCGGGGCGAACTATACCAATGAGATTCACAAAGTCATGGGAATCTCGACTTCTGAGGCAGAAGCACTGAAGCTCAGTGCCGTTTCAGGACAAGAAGTGCCTGATGATGTCCACTCTGTGATAAGCGCAACAAATGAGTTTATTGCTGAGGAGATTCGTAATAGTTTTGATTTTTTGAGTGCAACGACAAATGGACTCACTTTACAGCGTTGCTATTACTCTGGCGGAAGCTCAACAACATCTGGGCTTATGGAGACAGTCACGCGCATCACCGGTGTTAAAATGCAAGTCTTTGATCCATTCCTTAAAGTCAAAGCAAATCCTAAGAAATTTTCTCCTGAATACTTACATCAAATCGGTTCATTTGCAGCAGTTGCTCTGGGATTGGCAATTCGTGAGATCGGTGATTGCAAATGATTAAGATCAATCTGGTTTCAAACGGGCCCCAAAAAACGACCAGTTTAAGGGGATCATCCCTTGGGTCAATATCTGAATCAGATGAGTTTATATCAGACGATGAAGTTCGCAAAGATGCCGCCAAAAGAATCGTAATCTTTTTAGTACCTATAGTCTTGATTTGGACGTATGGGGAATTGGTAGTTCCCCAGAAACGAGACGAGCTGGCTGCGAAAACTCAAGACTATAACAAACTCGTCGACTATAATAAAAAACAAAGTGCATCCGTCGCGGAGATTAAAAAATTCAAAGAAGATGAAAGTCTCATTGAATCAAGAATCGTGGTTCTTAATAAACTATCAAAAGACCGTTATAAAGAAATTCGCGTGCTTGAACTGCTTCAGCAAGTCATACCTGAAAAGGCCTGGCTACGAAAAGTTAAAATTGGTCAACAGAAATTGATATTAGAGGGAACAGCCCTCAGTGACTTTGAGGTTTCAAAGTTTATGGAGTCCCTCACAAAAAGTGCATTCTTGGTTGATGTTAATTTGATCACTTCAAGTGAAGTGATCTCTTCAGGCACAAGTTATAAAAACTTTGAAATCAGTTGTTCGTTAGAGGGGCAGCAATGAAAAAATTGTTTGAACTCTTAGCAGGTATTGATTTTCAAAAAACACTCATCATTAGTGGAGCTTTGGCTTTAGCCTACTATCTTGGACCGTTTGATAATGGTTCAGCCGTCGAGGCTCAAATTATGCAAATGAACGGTCAACTTCAAGTTGAAGAAGGAAAACGGAAAGAGACGGATGCGTCTTTAAAGGAAGTGCATGAAATGCAAGAAAAAATTGGCCGACTAAGCAGCCAATACCAAGAGATTTCTCGTCGACTTCCGAGTGTATTGGGCTCAATTGATATAAATAAAGCTATTGATGATTTTGGTCGCAGCTCAGGTGTGAGCATAAAAACAAAAAGACCAGGAGAAATTGAAAAAAAAGAAATTTATGACGAAGTTCCTGTGTCTGTAAATATGGAAGGCTCTTTTGCAGAGTTAGCTCAATTTGTCTTTTTAGTTTCATCGGCAGAGCGAATGTCCAGAGTTCGAGATATTGTCATAGAATCTGATTATGCCGACGGCAAGGTTCGCGGAAAGTTGAAATTTGATGGCATTGTCATAGGGTATAAAATTTCCCCAGAGAAACCAAAAGTGGAGAAGAAACTGTGAGGTCTCTAAGATGGATATTCTCTTACATTTTAGTGGCATCTTTAGGTCTTTGGATGGCTTTTTTCACTAGTATGAAGTTTATGGCGCCAGCTCATTCTCAAGTGCCGCCTCAAGAAACTGGCTCTCAGCTCGAAAAATCCAAAGATCATGAGAACATTCCGGCCCCTCCGCCAGAGGTGACAAATGACAATGCTGATGTTTCTGTGCAACAGCCCCCGAATCAACCACCAGTTTTGCCACCAGCAGATCTACCAGCGCAGCCTCCGGCTGGACAAAAAATTCCTGAACCTGAAAATAAAGAGCCTAAAATAAAAAAGGAAAGTAAATCGGAAGCAGTCACATTGTTAGCTCAGGATCAATATTTTTTTGATCCTACCGGGAAGCGTGACCCATTTAAGCCTTTTGGGGCAAAAACTCCACTCAATGCAGGAATACCTGCGAAACTGGAGCCCTTGGAAGAGTTTGAAATTGATCAGCTTCAGATTGTAGGAATTTTATGGGACATCAATAAACCAAGGGCCATGATCAGGACCCCAAAAAACGATCTGTTTACAGTTTATAAGAATTCTAAGATTGGTCGAAATAATGGGTCCATTTTAGCGATTCGTGAGGGTGAAATTGTTGTTTCTGAAATAAGGTATGAAGACGGAAAAACAATCAAAGAAACACGCGTAAAAGAAATTAAAAGAGATAAAAGCAAATAATCGGATTCTCTACTGAAGGGGTGCCTAATGAATGGATTCATTAGATTAATTTTTCTAGGTGCAATGATTGCCACTCTGACGTCATGTTCAAGTCAGCCAACACAAAGTAATGAGGATGATGCTTTCAGTGAGCCAAGTGATCAGGCATCAAATGAAGCTGGATCTCTTGAGGACAAGCCGGAAGGCAAAAAATCAAGTTCTAGTTCTAGCGATGAAGCAAAGACAGCGGACAATTTTTCAAATTTTGATGAGCCTTCTGTGGATTCAAAAACCGCGCAAGAACCGCAGGCGGCTCCAACTGAAGTAAAGAATAAAGAATCATCTATTGAGGAAGAGCTTCAGCAGGCCGGTGGTGAACCATCAAAAGATTCAATTGAAAAAACGGAAGTGACGGCAACTCAACCAGAACTTGATCAGTCTCCAACTCCTGCTCCAAGTCCAACTGTCGAAGAAGCTCCTGTAGTTCAGGAAATAGCTGAACCTGCTGTCACTCAAGAAGTGCCACCTGTTGCAGTGGAACAAGTTCCGGCGGCAGCTCCGGAATTGAGCCCCGCACCCTCGACAGAAACTGCCAGTCCGAAGGCCTCTCCGGCAAATATCACAGACCTTAAGTTCAAGGCGAATGAAAATGGAGGCACGATCATAGTTCAAGGTGATCGCCCCCTGACCTTTACAACTCGGACAAACCCTGACTTACATCAGTTCATTGTTGAAGTTGATAATGCAATTTTACCAGACCGATTAAAGCGATCATTAAACACCCGTGATATAAAAGGCTCAGTGGGTGCCATCGATGCCTATCAAAATATAGGATCGAATAAAGCTAGATTCGTTGTTCAAATGCGAGAGGGCGTTTCGGAGCCAGCCGTTCAATCTGAAGGAAACAGCTTATTGATTGTGGCTGGTGGCACACCGTCTGAAACAATGAGTCCTAACATGCAAGCCACAGCAGGCTCAAATCTTGGCGAAAATGCAGGAGGACTTTCAGAGCAAGCCGGAGTTGAAAGCCAGGAAAGTAAAGCTTTGGCAGGACAGACGCTTACTGATTTCTTGGCAGGAAATACGCAGTTTTATGGAAATAAAATTTCTATGGAGTATGACGAAATGCCTATTCAAAAAGCTTTGGCTGAAATTGTTGATCAGAGCGGTTTGAATGTTATAATTTCTGAAGAGATCAAAGGAAATATCAGTCTTAAACTTAGGCAAGTGCCGTGGGATCAAGCGCTGGTTGTTATCATGCGGGCAAGAAAGCTGGGTTATTCCAGACAAGGTAATTTATTAAGGATTGCTCCAATCGCAGATCTTAAAGCTGAAGAAGAAGATGCAAACAAGTTGGCAGCTTCTAGGAAAGCCGTGGAAGCTCTGAAGGTTCGAATGTTCCCCATTAGTTACGCAAAAGTCGATGAACTCGAGAAAAAATTAAAAGACTTTCTTGGCGAGAGAGGCAAAGTCGTCGGGGATGTTCGCACCAACGCCCTAGTGGTCACAGATATTGAAGAAAATCTAGTTCGAGTAGCAAAGCTCATTGCAAGTTTAGATATTCAGCCCCAGCAGGTGCTGATTGAAGGTAAAATTGTCGAAGCTCAAGAAGAATTCACGCGCAGTATCGGCGTTAACTGGGCCAGTAACGGTGCTCAAATCAAGTTGGGCAATTCGCCAAAAGGTCCAGTCAATATGACACCGCGATTTGCAGTGAATCAAGGCAGTACGTCCAAATCTCCAAACTTCGCATTGGGGTTTGATATAGGAACATTGGATATCTTTGGCAGCATTACATCAGCCTTATCTTTGTCGGAGCAGGAAAATAAAGTAAAAGTTCTAGCCTCCCCCAGAATTTTCACTTTGAGCAATGAAAAGGCAGATATCAATCAAACCACCGAGGTCCCAGTTAAACAGGTGACTGTAAATGGCAATTCAACCCAAGTTTCGTTTCAATTTAAGCCATTGACCTTAAAGCTTGAAGTAACTCCTCAGGTCACTTCGGATGGATCTGTTATCATGAAGGTAGGAGTCAATAGGCAGTTTCAAGGTGCCGTGGTAGATCCTGCAGCGGGAAGCTTCGCCGTGAATTCCAGGGAAGCCAATACTAAAGTCTTGGTCAAAAATGGTCAGACGGCAGTGATAGGTGGAATTTATCAAAGTGATGCCACCGACGGAGAACAAGGTGTTCCTTGGCTTAGAGACACGCCATTTTTAGGTTGGCTATTTAAAACGAAAGATATTTCAAAAAGAAAATCAGAGCTATTGATTTTCCTAACGCCACGAATTTTAGGCCAACTCGAAAGTTCTGCCACTAAAGATTTATAAGAGGAGGATTTATGAGACAGTTACTATTTATATTTCTTATTTCATCCACTCTTTTAAGTTGTGGTGGGGCCGATGAGTCTGTGCTTACTATAAAAAGCTCAATTTCAAAGGCCTTAATTATTCCAACTGTGGCTGCCAGTTGCTTTGCAAAATTGACTGCTACCAGTGCAGGCACTTCGGCCTCGACAGATATTACATCTGCCTATTTCCGTATTCCAAGACTCATTTTTACAAAAAAAAACGTGGGTACAGATTTATATATCGTTCTTTTAAGAATCAAAATGCAAGTTCCAAACAGCGGGGCTTATGAATGCACCTTTGCAGGAGAAAATCTAGCTTCTTTAAATTCCATTGAAGAAACTAATGGTGGATCCTCTAGCACAAGCCTATCTTGGTGGAGGCGCTCGACCCAAGAGGCTATAATTCCAGCAGGATCAACAACTTGGCAGACAGATTGCCCTCTCTATTGTGGTGCCGTGAATGTTGAGGGGGGGGCTTTTTCAACTACTGCAACCATCGAGGTCATAGGCTACGAACAAACTCCGGGCAGCGATCTACAACTGCCCTTGAAAGTTTTTGGGAGCCTGCAAGTTGAAAATCCTATTTAGTATGCCATTTGTCTTAGATATTGAGTTTAGATTTAAAGATATTTTGTTGTCCAAAAAAAAATCGAGCTGAAATCTAAATAGGAACTTTAACTATGAACTGCCGCTTTATTTTTATCACTACTTACTATTGTTCTAGGTTTTTTAATTTGAATGCATTATAGATGGGCCTATGGATTTATTTTCATCAGCGGCTCAAAGCTTGTCACCTCTATCAGAAATACTTCGTCCAAAAAATTTAGATCAAATCATTGGCCAACAAAAGACCATAGGATTGCATTCAAAGTTGGGGCAGATGCTGAGGAAAGGTTATCTTCCAAGTTTAATCATTTGGGGACCACCGGGCACAGGCAAGACCACCTTCGCCTTAGCGCTATCGCAACATTTTAATGCCCATTTTGTAAATATCAATGCCATAGACGCTGGTGCTAAAGTGTTGAGAGAAGTGGGTGAAGCAGGCCGAGACCGTCGACTTCAAATTCAACAAAAAACCGTTCTTTTTGTGGATGAGATCCATCGCTTTAATAAATCGCAACAAGATATCCTATTGCCCTTTGTTGAAAAAGGGGACTTGGTCTTGGTCGGCGCTACGACAGAAAATCCAAGTTATGAATTGAATAGAGCCCTACTGAGTCGTTGCCGAGTAGTCGTCTTTGAACGCCTGACTGAAGCAGACCTTGAACAAATCATTCACAGAGCTGAAGATCATTATCAAAAAAAAATTGATCAAATACTGACCGCAGCAGCGGCGGAAAATATTTTGGATTTTTCCGATGGTGATGCCAGAAGATTGATTAATAGTCTTGAAATTCTCTACAGTTTTTCAAGTTTTGCTCCAAGTGCAGATTCAATATCATCCCCTAGCTCTGCCACAAGTTCTTCTGAAGAACTTAATTTACAATCTCAACCAGATTCTCCATCATCTCTTCAACAGAATTCTCAAATCAGCAGCAGCTCAAAAAATCTGCTCGATGTCGCCGAGATGAGAGAGCTTCTTCAGGGCAATCCAATAGGATATGATAAAAACTCAGAAATGCATTATGATCTTGTTTCGGCACTCATTAAAAGTGTGCGAGGCAGCGATCCTGATGCGGCAGTTTATTACCTAGCAAGGATGCTTGAGGGTGGAGAAGATCCGGTTTTTATCGCTCGCAGATTGATTATTTTGGCCTCCGAGGATATTGGCAACGCTGACCCCAGGGCTATTTCAGTGGCCGTTTCTGGCCTTCAGGCTGTTGAAGCTATAGGTTTACCTGAAGGGGCCATCACCCTTGCTCAGGTTACAACCTATTTGGCCTCATGCCCTAAATCCAATGCCTCCTATAATGCTTTAAATCGCGCTCGTGAATTGGTAGAAAAAACCAAAACATTACCAGTTCCCTTGCATTTGCGTTCTGCAAAAACGAATCTGGCTAAAGATCTGGGTTACGGCAAAGACTACAAATATCCTCACAGTCATCCCAAAGGCTGGGCCTCTCAAAGTTATTTGCCCGAGGAAGTCAAAGACGCAAAATTGTACGAGCCAACAACTCATGGATTTGAAAAAACCATACGAGAATATTTAGCTTGGATGAAAAATCAGGGCTAGCTTAGTCCAATTGTTAATGATCAATATATCAATGATCAATAGATTGAAATAAAATACCATTTAAAGTAGGTGTCCAATGAAAGACGAAAAAAATATTTTTAAGGCCATGGAAAATTCATTTCCAGAAAGCGAAAAAAGTGTAGCTTTCTCTGACCCTAAGTCATTCAAAGCTTTAGTTCATGCAAGAAGATCAGTCAGGCAATTTACTGACGAAAAAATTCCAGAGTCTGTTCTTGATGAATGTTTAGATTTAGCCTTGTTGGCACCAAACTCATCAAATCTGCAAACCTGGAAGTTTTATAAAATTAAAAATCTGCAAGTTAGGGAAAACCTAATCAAAGCCTGTTTTTCACAACCAGCTGCTGCGACCAGTGCAGAACTTATTGTCTGTGTAGCCACTCCTAAAAAATGGCGAAGGCACAGCCAGCAAATGTTGGAGCTATTGAGATCTCAACCTGGAGGAGCACCCAAGTCGGTTGAATTTTATTACAGCAAGCTCGTGCCCATGGTCTATAGCGTTGGTTTCTTAAATTTAATGATGCCGATAAAATGGCTTTTCAATACTCTGGCAGGTTTTTTTAGACCGGTCCCAAGAGAGCCACTCAGTTCATTCGGCTTAACTCTGTGGTCAGTGAAGTCCTGCGCGTTAGCTTGTCAAAACCTAATGTTGGCATTTCGCGCTCATGGATTTGATACGTGCCCCATGGAGGGGTTTGATTCTCATCGTGCAAAGAAAGCATTAGGCCTCCCTAGCGATGAAAAAATTGTGATGATTATCGGCGCAGGCAGACGGGCAGAAGGCGGCCTCTATGGTCCTCGTCTGCGTTTTCCTCGCGAGCAAATGATAGAGACTGTATGAGATTTTAAGTGAGTTAAATCCACGAACATCTCATGTTACGGAGATGTTAAAGCTTGGTATGGAAAATATTTATAGATTAGTTTTTAGATATTAAGAAGAAAATTGGTCGGGGAAACAGGATTCGAACCTGCGACCCTCTGGTCCCAAACCAGATGCGCTACCAGACTGCGCTACTCCCCGACTGAGACCAGGAAATTAGTAAGTATGGAGACATTTGTCAAACTAGTAGATTCTAACGCAGAACATAAGTATGCTTATTTAATATTATGGAAAACTTTATCAGCTCCCTCCCAAAGCCCCTTTTAGCATTTATTGCCATTCTGATAGGTATCGCCTTAGTTTTTTTGATGAATCCTCTTCACACTGTCTGTGACTCTCAGGAGGAAATCGTGCGAGACCTGCAGATCGGAGTTTTATTTCCCAAAGAGATTAAAAAAAGCAAAATGCCCCCTTCCCTTGTTAGGGTGAAAGAAGCTTGTCAGGTCGGAAATAGTCCTGGCTCGTGCTCAGAATACTTTTCTTTGCTAAAAAAAATCTCCAAGGATGTTCTAAGCTCGAGCACCGAGTGCGTAGCACAGCTGTACGGTATTAAAGAGATTTCAGCCGCAATGAATGATGGTCTAGAGTTGATGGTGCGGCTTGCCTGGGGTAATAAACCTCCAGAGATTGGTCCAGAAAAGTTGGGTTGGCTGCATGAGGCAGAGGTGACTACGTTCTGCCAGCTCAAAAATATATATATTCAAGTCAACGGGGAGGATGTCTGGAATGATTTCCGATCAAAAATTTTCAAGAAGCTTCCCGGTGAAGAGCTTCTTGGGATGTCAGAATCAAGCACTGAAGTAGGTAAAGATCCACGAAAGGCGCTATCGCTAATGTCTGAACAAGAAGTGTATGGTCGCAGCCTTTTTTCTGTTCCCTGTGAGTCTTATTAAGTCTTTTTAAAAAGACGCTAATTCAAGGGATTTCCAAGTGGGCTTGCTTTTTTTATATTCAAGCTGTCCGTAAAGTGAAAAAGACTCATCCACTTTGTTTTTTATCAAATAGCTCAGTGACTGAAGTTTAATAATCGACCAATCTGCGGGGTTCAATCCAAAATGTCTAAGTTCGGATCTCAGTTGAAAGTTCTTAAGTTCAAGGTTGAATGTTTCCATTTTAATTCCATTTCGTAATTATGATTTTTGTTAAGCAACAAAATAGGATTAAGCAATTCAGGTGCCATCCTGAAAACCTATTAAAACGAATTAAATGCAATTTGGTGCGGGACGCCGCTTGTGTAGTCTTACCCTTTGGTCTAGCTTCTAAGACATGAGACAAAAAAAATATTTAGCTTACCTGGTTCTTCAATTGTCGGTGATTGCTGCAGTCATATTTATATTCAGAATTATTGAAGTTCGGCAGGTGGCTGCGGTTTTTGCGGGCGCACTTTTCGTTTTAACTCCGATAGTCCTATTGATTTCGGAGTATCGGAGTTCAGGCTTTCAAGAAAAGGTTTGGTATTTCGGTGTCTTGCAGTTTTGGGTCTTATTTGCTGTGCCCATTTTTTGTTTGCGCATTGTGTATTGGGATAAGCCCTTTTCGGAGATTTTACTTTTAGGGCTGTCAGGGGATCAATTGCATGTGTGGTCGAGTAAAAGTTACATGGTGATGATGCTGATAACTGTAAGGTCGTGGTTTTTGAGTGGAAGGCCAAAAACATAATATAGGCTGCCTATTTGGAAGTCGGCTAAGATTTTAGGCATAAAAAAACCGGCGATAGGCCGGTTTTTTTATATTAGCTTTCCAAAAAGGAAGTTCTTTTTATGTTGAAATCTAATTAGATCTCAAACGGAACTGGCGAAATAGCTTCCGCTCGGCTGAAAGTATCAAAAGAATCTGTTCCAGAAGGTAACAAAGCCAGGTTGCGTGATTTTTTCACTGCAGAAGCAACACGTTTTTGTTGAGCTATTGAAAGTTTTGATATTCTAGATGGAGTGATTTTTCCACCATCGCCTATGAAGCGAGTTAAAGATGCTGGATCTTTATAGTCAAAAACGTGGTCACCGGAGAATTCTTGTCTGTATTTGCTACGAGTCGTCTTTTTCATTCTATCCTCTATTTGATTTCCTTATGGTTAGCGAGTTATTGTGTGTACAAGAAAAAAAGGTTGCCATCAAGTGTCTTTTTACTTTATATGATTGTTTCTCGTTTGTGGCGTCCATATTCGTTTTAAAGTTTCGTATCTCAGGGACTAACCTATACGTTGGTCCATTTGGCACAAAGTTTTTAATAAAGGGTACCTCAGACTTGTATTCAGAGTCGAAAGATTCATTGCACTGTGTTAAGGCGAGCCCAAAAGACGAGCCCATAAGACAAGCCAGAGGAGCTTATAATGAGCAAATGTGAAATTACTGGAAAAGGTCCTGTTGTAAAAAACTTGGTATCTCATTCCAACATAAAAACAAAATCGATCGCGCAACCAAATGTTCAAAAGAAAAGACTTTTTAGTCGTGCTTTGAACTCAATGGTGAGATTGAACGTCGCAACAAGTGCTATCCGTGATATGGAGCATATTGGTGGTTTGGATGCATTCATCCTTAATGCGGATGAATCAAAACTCTCTAAAAGAGCTTTGGCTGTTAAGACCAGAATTAAAAAGAAAATAAGCACTAAGAAGTAAGAGGCTTTCATATGAAACTAAAAATAAAAAAAGGCGCAACTGTTCAAGTCATCACTGGCTCGGACAAAGGCAAAAAAGGTTCTGTTTTGGCTATAGACGCTGCAAAAATGAAAATCTTGGTTCAAGGTGTAAAAGTTCAAACTCACTTTGACAAAAAAGATGGTCTTTTGAAAAAGGAAGGCTTTATTGATTATTCCAACGTAAAATTGGTTGAATCAGCTGCTAAAGAGAAAAAGACGACTAAAAAAACAGCAAAGCAAAAAACTGCATAGTTAGTTGTCCTATTTTAAAGTCTATATTTAGTCTAAGGGTGCAACTTTAACTTAAGTTTTGTTGTTCACTTTGTTGATGGTCAAGTAAGGTTGTAATTGGCATGTATATCAATATATGTGCCTTAATTATAAACTGGAGATTAAATTGGACCACGGTCAATTTTTCACCTTTAATAAAATAAAAGCACTGCAAGTCTCAACTTGTGCAGTGCTTTTTTTTTCACTGACTTCCTTTGCGGAAAGTGGTGATTCCCTCATAATTTGCAAAAGAGAAAAACAAGTAAGAACGCTTCGCATTGAATTGTTGCCTGATCAACACTGCAAGGCCATATATACAAAGCAGGGTGTAGATCAAAATATTGGTGCCAGCCAAAGTCTTAAGTCCTGTGAGGAAATTATTGGTGCTGTTCGAAAGACTATTGAGGCAGCCAACTGGTCTTGCCGAGAAGTTAAGGAATTTCAGGCATCAAGTCTTAATTCGTCATCTGATCTCTAGATATTTTTTTGTTCTCAGTTTGAAAGGTGGAGTCGGTGTCCTCTGAATTGAGTATTGCTGTTGCTCAGATGAACTCGGTCGATAATATTGATTCTAATCTGGCTCAAATTGAAAAATTAATTTTTAAAATTTGTGAGGTTTCTGATCCTAGAATTATAGCTTTTCCAGAAAACTGCCTCTATATGAGAATTCTGGAAGGTGAATTGATTCAAGGCTTAGAGCTTTCTCACAGTTGTTTTCAAGTACTTTCCAAAGTAGCTAAAAAGCATAAAATATATTTACATTTAGGCTCAGTCCCATTGTTCATTGAAGGAAATCTCTATAATTCTTCAGTTCTAATCAGTCCAGAGGGTGATTTGAAAGCGAGCTATCAGAAATGTCATCTTTTTGATATCCAGCTAGAGGGTGGAAAGCCTATCAAGGAGTCTGATGTTTTTCGCCATGGTGATCGCCCTCAAACCTTTTCTGTCGGCGATTGGAATATTGGTCAGACTATTTGCTATGATATTCGATTCGCAGAGCTTTTTTCCCAATATGCCAGTCTAAATGCCGATATTATTTTGGTTCCCGCAGCTTTTTTGGTTGAAACCGGCAGGGCTCATTGGGAAATATTATTGCGTGCACGTGCAATTGAAAGCCAAGTTTATATCCTAGCTAGTGCGCAAAGTGGAGTCCACAAGAGCGCTCAAGGGGTATGTCGTGAAACCTATGGTCATTCAATGATAATAGATCCATGGGGACAAGTTATCGCAAGCGTCAATGATTCGAATGAAGGCTTTGCGTTAGCTACACTCTCAAAGTCTAAAATTGAGAGTGTTCGACGACAGATTCCAATGAAAAATCACCGCAGACTTTTTTCTAAAGGCTAATGTCCTTTAAAATTTAATAAAAATTAAATTCAACTATTTCGATGACACATTCTATTTTGATTTTTATATTCCCAGTGGGGCCAGTTGGCTAGACATGGAGACGGTATGATTCGAATTTTTTTGGTATTGATCGGACTAAATTCCTTTCAATCAAAGGCAATTGCTTCTGAAGAGGTTATCGCTGGTAAGATTTATAATGAATCTCAGGAAGTTGAATTAGCGAAAAGAGCAAAGAAACGATTGTATCCTGGCGGCCGTGACGAGGGCGATTTAAAAATACAGGCTGAAATTGCAAATCCGGTTAGAAAGATGGCCCCACAGGCGGAAATCAAAGTTGAAGAGCCTGCTGAAGAATAGATATTAAAACGCTTAGGAGAATGACTCAATGACATATGAACAACTTCCGGATGGTGTAAATCGTGAAACTATGGATGCTGATGTATTGATTGTGGGTGGGGGATCCGCTGGATTATCTTGCGCCTTGCATTTGCAGAATCAAATTCAGATGCACAACGAAGATGTGTCTTCGGGACGTAAAGCTGGAGCCATTATACCAGAACAAATGATTGTCGTGATTGAAAAAGCTTCAGAAATTGGAGCTCATAGTCTGTCGGGTGCAGTATTGAATCCATCTGCATTAAGGGAGTTGATTCCAAATTTTAAAGAAGAAGGCGCCCCTCTTGATGTTGAGGTCAAGAAAGATGCAGTTTATTATCTGGGGAGTGATTTTTCGTTCAAGTTGCCTGTAACACCTCCGCCCTTTCATAATGATGGAAATTACATCACTTCAATTAGTAAGTTGAATCGATGGTTGGCGACTAAATGCGAAGAAAAAGGCATAAATATTTTCCCGGGCTTTGCTGCTGTTGAAGCGCTCTATGATGGCAACAAGATTGTTGGAGTCCGCACTGGCGATAAAGGGAGAGATAAAAATGGAGTCCCTAAGCCTAACTTTGAAGCAGGATTAATACTGAAATCCAAAGTAACCATTTTTGCAGAGGGAACCAGGGGCTCCTTATTTAAAAAGGTGTCTGAAAAACTGAATCTTCGAGAAGGTAAAAACAAAGAAGTTTTCGAAGAAGGAGTAAAAGAAGTCATTCAAATGCCACCAGGAACTGTGGAGGCGGGCCAAGTTATTCACACGATGGGTTTCCCACTATCTAAGTCTATAGGAGGTACTTTTATATACACTCTTCCTGGGGATAAAATAGTCCTTGGATTGGTGGCTTATTTAGATTCTGAGGATCCTCTGTTGGATCCTCACAGAGAATTGCAAATACTTAAGACTCATCCTTTTATTCAAAGCATGATCAAAGGCGGTAAAGTTATTGCCTATGGTGGAAAGACTTTGCCAGCTGGTGGTTGGTATTCAATGCCTAAGCTCTATGGAAATGGTTTTATGGTTTGTGGTGACTCAGCCAGCATGGTGGATGTTCAAAAGTTAAAAGGAATCCATTTAGCCATGAAATCCGGTATGAATGCTGCTGAGACTGTAATTGATGGGCTTTTAGCTAATTCTGACTTTTCAGAGAATCAAACAAAAGGCTATGAAGCCCGCATACACAACAGTTTTGTTAAAACTGAGCTTTATAAGGTGCGTAATTTCCATCAAGCCTTAAGTAAGGGAATCCTTTCTTCATTGCCACTTTTAGGAATTCAGGAAATGACCGGTGGACGTGGATTGCAAGATCCAATGCCTATCAACGAGTCCGATGCCCATACAACGCAAAAAGTTTTAGATGTCTGGGGACCGATGGGCTATGAGGAGCAGATGGGCGCTCTGCCGAAAGCTGATGGTCACTTGTTTTTTGATAAACTCTCAAGCGTTTACTTGACGGGAACTATGCATGATGAGGACTCTCCAAACCATCTCATATTGAAAGATGGCGATATCTGTCGCTCTGTGTGTGAGCCTCAATATAAATCACCCTGTAATCATTTCTGTCCTGCCTCCGTATATGAAATGGTGCCGTCTAAAAAAGAGACAGGTAAGAAAGACCTACAAATCAATTATACCAACTGTATTCATTGCAAAACTTGTGATATCAAATGCCCATTCGAAAACATAGAGTGGACCGTGCCCGAAGGGGGCGGTGGACCTCAATATCGCGAAGTATAGTTTTTCTTATTATGAAGGACTGTAGGGCGATATAGAAAGCCCTGCGCTTGGGATGGGGCTTTCTTCAAAAGAAAGGAATGCCCCATGCCAGAATTTTTTGCTTCAACTGCCAAAGGACTTGTCGATCCACTTGAGGTCGAACTCAAAGAATTAGGACTTAAAGTCCTAGACAAAACTGTCGGAGGAGTTTACTTCGAAAGCAATTGGGAAGGATGCTATAAAGCAAACCTTCACTCTCGCCTAGCGAGTAGAATCCTTAAGCCCATTTTGGATTTTACGGCCTATCAGCCTGAGGAGTTGTACGCTCAGATCCTGCATCATGACTTTACAAAGTATATAGAGCCTACCCAAACAATTTCTATCGATGTGACTATCCGTGATTCGAAAATGCGAGATCAGCGTTTTGTTGCGATGAAAATTAAAGATGCAGTTGTCGATCAATTCAGAGAAAAATTCGGCGTTCGTCCTGATGTTGAAAATGATGCTCCTGATTTACGAATTCATGTCAGAGCAGTTAAAAATCAATTCAACGTTTCAATTGATACTACAGGTGATTCCTTGTTTATGCGAGGGTACCGTAGAGAAACAGGTGAGGCTCCATTAAAAGAGAACTTGGCTGCAGGGCTTATCAAGTTGTCGGGTTGGGATCAGAATTCTCCAATTATTGATTTCATGTGTGGCTCCGGAACATTTTTAATTGAAGCAGCAATGATGGCCATGAATGTTGCACCTGGTATTCATAGACGAAGATTTGGATTTCAGAGTTGGTTAAACTACGATGAAGTGGCATGGGACAAAGTCGTCCAAGAGGCCATGGATGCTGAAAAGGAAGAGTTGCCATTTTTATTCTACGGCTACGATATAGATAATCGAGTATTGAAAATTGCCAAAGACAATGCAAAGCGAGCTGGTGTTGATCAGGTTATAGAATTTAAAAAAGAATCCGTAGCTACAGTGGAGCCACCTGTAGAAAAAGGCCTAATTATTGTTAATCCACCTTATGGTGCTAGAATCGGTGATGAAGATAATCTTCGCGATGTTTATCGAGATTTAAGCTTTACTTTGAAGCATAGGTTTTTGGGTTGGGATGCTTGGATTTTGTCAGGAAATAAAGAGCTTATTGCGGACTTAAAATTAAAATCCACCAGGAAGTATTTTGTATTCAATGGTAATATTGAATGTCGATTCTTGAAGTACTCAATGTTTTAAATATTGAGCGAAGAATGCTGCTTTTCATGTGTAGCCGTAATCGAAAAAATTCACCGTAATTTAAAAAAGCTTATGCTGATTTCTTATAAAAACGAGTCAGCATAAGCTTTTTTTGTGCATATTAAAATGGCTTATTAATGGCTAGAACTGCAGCGGTAGTGCCCAAGACGATCAAAAGTGTCGCTATAGGCCAGCCCAGATGACCTTTTCTTTTTACGAGAGAGATTCCGACTCCCATAAATAACCAAATAACAATCTTTCCAATAACCCATCCAGGCATTTGTCCCATTTGGCCCAATTTTGCCAGCATGCCAAAGCCCCCAATAAGTAAAAATAAAAGCCCAAGACCATGGGTAGCAAAGCCCATTATTTTTGCTGGGCCCTTGATGGTAACTCCTGCATAAGAGGTGACAAGTAGTCCCCCAAAGCCAAAAAACAAGAAAATAAGTCCAGAAAGGTGAAGGATTTTATAAAATTCAAATGTCATGAGGATCTCCTATTCGTTATTTAATCCAAGATGTCGAATTATTTTGGAAAGTTCTTTTCGCATACGAACTAGATTCCCATTGCCAATACTTGCAAGTGTTTTCATGTTCTCTCGAAGCGGCTCTAAGGGGTAGCCCGCGTAAACTCCAGCAATGTTGACGTCATTTGTAATAATGCTATTTCCGCCAACGATAACTTTATCACAGACTTTAACGTGATCTGTAATTGCCACTTTGCCGCCAAACATGCAATTGTTACCGACAATGCTGGATCCTGCTATAATAAAGCCTGCTGCCATAACGCAATTTTCACCAATGACAACATTGTGAGCAACATGGCAGAAGTTATCAAATTTACTTCCATGACCAATTCGAGTTTCAGTCAGGGCTGCTCTATCAATTGCACAATTAGCACCAATCTCGACATTATTGCCAATGGTCACTCTGCCGATTTGCGGAATTTTTTTATGAGTTCCATCCTTTGTCTGCACAAAAGCAAATCCATCAGATCCTATCGTTGTGTGTGGATGAATCTCACAATGAGAGCCTATCTCACAATGGGCTCCAAGAAAAACTTGTGGGTGTAAAATGCTATGATCTCCAACGGAAGCACCTTCCTCGATCACAGTCTGTGCTCCTACTGTCGCATAATTGCCAATTTTCACGTTGTCGCCAATAAAAACATAGGGACCAAGGCAGACATTCTTGCCGATTTGAGCGTTGGGATGAATTATTGCTGTAGGGTGAATCTTCTCTGTTTGATTGAAGCGATTCATTTTACCATCAAAAAGCGGCAAAACGGTAGCCATCGCTAATTGAATGTTGTCCGTTGAAAAAAAAGTTATTGGAGAGTCTTTTGGAAGAGGTAAGGATTTGTGAGCAATGATTATAGTAGGTAGTTCACTCAGTGCCTGGTCCAGTTGATCTTTTTTTGAAACAAAAACCAAAGATACAGGCTCTGCATTGCCTGGAGGCATGACATTGACAGCTGTTGCTTCAGGATTTCCTGATACGAAGGATATTAGAGTTGAATTTAGATTAATAAGTACTTCTGCAGTTATCATAGTAATGCCTCGCGCTAACATTTTACCATTATTTTTTTGCTGTCAAGACAATGTGTAATAGTATAAAAGTAGTTTGTTGATTCTGTTCGATTATTTCTCACCTACTTAGGAAGAGAGGAATTGAGATGGCAAAAAAAGCTCCTAAAAAGGAAGCGCCCGCATTAAAAAAGAAAAAAACAGCAAATAAACTTGCAGTGAAATCAAACGCTAAAACAAGCGTTAAGTCAGCTAGTGCATCAACTAGCAAGGAGTCACCAAAAGTGTTGCAAAAAGCTACTGTGAAATCTGAGGTCCCCCGAGGGAAAGTGCCAACAAAGGTTGAATCTAAAGTAGCAAAAAAGGCAGCACCACCGAAGCTGTTATCTAAAGTTGAATTGAAACCAACTAAATCTAAGAAGCCTGCAAAGGTTGAAGCCGACCTTGTTCCAAAATTGAAAGTAGCTGAGATTGAAATCTTGGAGCCAGCTTCTGAAGTGGTTAAATCCCTGAAGAAAGTTGGAAAAGCTAAAGCATCAGATGAAAAAAAATCTATTGCTAAGGTGTCTAAAAAAAGTAAAAAATCTAAAGCAGAAAAATCTGGCCTATCTGACGAACAAGCTAAGTGGACTGATTTATTTGAGAAGCATAAGGCCTCTAAAGCCCCGGTTTATACCATAACAGGTCAATTTGAAGCTAAAACTCCAATTGAACATAAGCTTTTTGGCTGGGGATATGTGCTTTCTAATGAGTATGATCGACTTGAAGTGCTTTTTAAAGATGGAAAGCGGATGTTGATTAGCAATAGGAAATTGTCATAATAGTGCATCATCACTAAGAATAAGGTTAGAATTTTATTGCATGGCGAGAGATTCTGACCTAGAAATTTATGTACATGGCAAAAGATGATTTAGTACAAATAGACGGAAAAGTGATAGACGCCCTTGCGGGTGGTCTTTACAAAATTGAACTTGAAAATAAAGCGATCATTAACGCAAAGCTTTGCGGAAAAATGAGACGTTTTAATATTCGTGTGGTTGTGGGTGACCGAGTAAGCGTGGGAGTTTCTCCTTACGACCCTACTCATGGTTTAATCATGTTCCGTCACAAATAAGGAAATAAATTCTAACTTATTCCAATAAATCTAGAGGTTCTATGGATCAGGCTCTTCAGAGTTATTTGGCTCGCGTTACGCCAACAGTTTCGGCAAAGTCAGCACAAGCAGTGATTGAACTTGCAGCGGAAGGTGCGACTGTACCTTTTATCGCACGATATCGTAAAGAAAAGACAGACAATTTAGATGAGGTTCAAATTAGAGCCGTTATTGAGGGGCACGAGACCTTCAATGAAATCGTCAAACGTAAGGCTTTTCTTCTTAAGGAAATTGGCGAACAAAATAATCTTACCTCTGAAATTCAAAAGCGGATTGAGATCTCTTGGGATTTGGGTGAGTTAGAAGAGATCTACAAGCCATTCAAGAAAAAGAAAAAAACCAAAGCTACAATTGCAAGAGAGGCTGGTTTAGAGCCCTTAGCCAATTGGATTTGGGATATGGGGCATGGTCTGATTAAAGATAGTCAAACCATGGAAATGAAAGCCAAAAACTTCTTAAATCCCGCAGCTAAAATTATCACTTATGAGGAGGCCCTTAAGGGTTCTCAAGACATCATCGTAGAGCGAATTGCAAATGATGCTGACCTTCGCAGTATGGTAGTCAAAAACTACAACGAAAAAGGTCGAATAATTGCAAAGGCATCAAAAGGTTATAAAGCAAACTCAAAGTACGAAATGTATAAGGAGTTTGAAGAGCCTGTCAAAAATCTTCTCGATGCTAAAAATAATCACCGCTATCTAGCTATGCGAAGAGGATGGCAAGAAGAAGAGCTTTCTGTAGATGTAAAGGGCGATGATGAGGAAATCTTAAGGTCTTATGAGAAATTCGCCACTTCGACTCCAGATGATGCAATCGGTGATTACTTAAAGCAGTCCTCACGTCTTGCGTTGAATGTCTATGTGCTTCCTTCTGTTGTGAATGAAGTTCATAGAATACTTAAAGAAAAAGCTGATGCAGATGCAATTAATGTATTTGCTGAAAACGTACGTAAGTTATTACTGGGTTCACCTTATGGCTCAAAATGCGTGTTGGGAGTGGATCCTGGATTAAGAACTGGATGTAAGGTTGCTTTGATTGATAAATCAGGCGCATTTATTTCACACACAGTCCTTTATACTCTCGGTGATGATGCAGAAAGAAAAGCCAAAGTATTATTTGGTGATGTTTTGAAACAAATCAACATCGAGGCGATTGCTGTTGGAAATGGAACCGCTGGTCGTGAGACTGAAACCTTTTTGCGTAAAATTTTAAAAGATTTGGGTAAAAACATACCTGTTGTGATGGTTTCTGAATCTGGTGCTTCAGTTTATTCGGCATCAGATATAGCCCGCGAAGAGTTTCCGGATCTTGATTTGACAGTTAAGGGCGCAATATCAATAGCCAGACGTTTGCAAGATCCTTTGGCTGAACTAGTTAAAGTGGATCCAAAATCAATTGGAGTTGGGCAATATCAACATGATGTGAATCAGTCACAGTTGAAAAAATCCTTAGAGGCAGTTGTTGAGTCCTGTGTTAATAATATCGGCGTTGATGTGAATACCGCTTCAGCCGCTTTGTTATCTCATGTGGCTGGTATTGGTCCTGCTCTAGCAAAGGGGATTGTTGAGGCTCGAAAAAAAGCATTATTTGCTGATCGTTCTGAACTGTTAAAAATTCCAAAGTTTTCAACTAAAGTATTTGAGCAAGCTGCTGGTTTTCTTAGAATTCCGACAGGAAAACAGATCTTAGACGCAACGGGTATTCATCCTGAAAGATATCAGGCGATTACTGATATGGCGAAAGACCTTGGGGTATCAGTTTCTGAAATTATCGGTGAGGGTGCAAAGAAGCTTTTATCTCAACGAAATAAATGGATTCAATTGGTTGGAGAGTTTACCTTCGACGATATCGTTAAAGAATTAGAAAAACCAGGCCGTGATCCACGTGATCCATTCAAGGTGTTTCAATTTCGCGACGACATTATGGATGTTAAGGATCTTAAAGAAGGAATGATTTGCCCAGGTATTGTGACAAATGTGACTAATTTTGGCGCTTTTGTTGATATTGGGGTTCATCAAGATGGCCTTGTTCACATCTCCGCTTTGTCTCATAAATTTGTCGAAGATCCTCGTAAAGTTGTAAACCCTGGAGACCATGTCACTGTAAAAGTTTTGAAAGTTGATACTTTAAAAAATCAGATTTCTTTAACTATGAAGATGGATGATATGCCAGAAATGGCGTCGGCTCCTCGTGGAGAGAAAAAACCTGAACAGGCACGCACAGGGGGATATAAACCTGCTGCACCAAGGAATCCACAAGCTCAGCATTCTGGTTCAGCCAGCTCGTCAAGACCAGGTCATAGGCCTCCATCAACGGGGCCTGCTGCAAATCCATTTAACAATCCATTTGCGGCACTGATGAGTGTTCCCGCTGCTAAAAAGTAATTGAGACACATTTGTGTCGAATTTATTTTCAAAAGTTTTTAAAATGAATTTTAAAAAAGCCCCTGTAGATTCAGGGGCTTTTTTTTACCAGTTGTAATCTATGAATTGTGGAAACTTAAACTTTTTTCAAAGATGATTCTAAGTCATTTATTATATCATCGACATTTTCAAGGCCGATACTTAGTCGAATAGCTCTTGGATCAATACCACTTTCAGCGCGTTTGTTAGATGGAATCGCTGAGTGAGTCATATAACCAGGAACTTCAATAAGTGTTTTGGTCAAACCTAAGCTAACCGCTAGGGTGATTGCATAAGAATTTTGAGCAATATCGTTAACAAATTTTTGGCATTTGCCCATGTTTCCCTTGAGTTGGAAGGAAATCATGGTTCCTGGGGCAAACTTTCCCTCAGGAGATTTTAAGTATTTTTTTGCCTGTTTGAATTGAGGGTGGCTTTTAAGGCCTGGATAAATGACTCGCTCAACTTTAGGATTTTTTTCAAGAAATTGTGCAATTTTTTGTGCGGACACCTGTTGCTGCTCGAAGCGAATTGCCTGTGTGGATATTCCATAAACCAAAATATGCCAAGCAGAGTAGGGGTGAATAATTGCGCCAAAGTCTTTGCGAGCAGCGCGCAGTATGCCTTCAAATGATTTAGGTGCAATGACCGCTCCGCCCATTTCTGTGCCAAATCCAGAAATATTTTTTGTCAGACTCTGAATCACAAAGTCTATGCCCCAGTCGATAGGCCTTAAAGCCCAAGGCGTAGGAAAAGTATTGTCGACCACTGTATAAATTTGGTCGTCTTTTTCGCGCTTTTTATTGGCATTTTTAACAAGCAGGACTATTTTCTCTAAGTCGGCAATTTCCAATATAGGATTGGAAACAGACTCGAAGTATATGACTCTTGTGTCAGCTGCCTGAAGTGATTTTTCTAACTCTTTTAAGTTGTTCATATCAATTAAGCTATGGCCAATATTCAGGCGGGGAAGCCAGTTGGTTATAAGGCTATAAGTGCACCCATAAAGTGTCTTATGGGCTACAACTTTCTGATTACTTTTTAATAAAGATAAAAGAGTAGAGGAAATAGCTCCCATTCCGCTTGCAAAAGCAATTGCACATTCACCTTTTTCAAGTGCTGCTAGTTGATCTTCAAGCATTTTTGTTGTTGGTTCCTCAAGGCGATCATAAATCCAGATGGGCTTGTCAGTTTTTTTTGTTGCGCCAAAAGTACTAAAGCCTTGTGCCCCTCTTTCTAGGGATTCCAAACGAAATGTTGTCGATGCAGTCATAGGCGGAATAAGGTGATGTGAAAACTCCCATGAGCTTGAATCAGCTTCTCCATGTATTGCTTTGGTTCGAAGAGATTTCTGCTTGATGTTTTTTTTGCTTTTCATGATTGGGACCCTTTTTTTAATTGATGGCGAAATTTTAAAATAGTTCTGTTTTATGATTTTTTTGATGGTAAAAAACTACGGCGAATCTGATCTGCAATTTCTGTAAAGCCCAATCCACCTCTTTGTTTGGTCACATAGGTTGGTTTGTTTTTAATCTGATGAATAAATTTATTGATATTTGCCACGGCAAAACTGTGAGGAAAGAACTCGAACATCGGCTCATCATTTGGAGAATCGCCGCTAAAGGCGCAAATATTTTTAGCTTCATCTTTGGTGAGCCCAAACTCTTTTTCTAGAAATTTAAGAGACATCGTTAGTTTGTCATATTCGCCAAACCATCCATTAACGTGAATGGAACTAATCTTTGCTTGTGCTCCATGCCTATGAAAGATTTCAACTATTTTTTTAACCTCACTTTCAGGCAATGGACTAACGTCTTCACAGAAATCAATAGCTAGGTCCATTATTCGACAAAATTGATCACTCGCAAGTTGGCAGCCTGACACTTGGCTTAAAACTTCGGATTCAATGAGATCTAGTTTTGTGCGATTCTCTTTTTGAGTTCTTTCGTCAAAGAAAAAGTGTCGATGCATTTTTTTATTGTGATACCGAAAATAAAACCCACCGTTTTCACCAACAACACCACTTACTGGCCAAACACGTGCTATCATTTCACACCAGCCAGCGGGTCGACCTGTGACGGGAATAACATGAATTCCAGCAGAGTGCAGTTCCCAAAGGGCTTGGTAGGCTTCTGAACTGAGAAGTCCTTCATCAGTTAAAGTGTCGTCAATATCAGTCAAAAGAAAATGAATTGGTTTTGAAAATTCTGTTACATTTTTCAAAGGTTCTCTCTCTCTTCCTAAAAATTATACTGAGCCATGCTCATGATGAGAAATATATTGCTTTGAAAAGGTCCACTATTAATTTGATAAAGTGAACAGCTATCGTAAAGAGTTATAATACGAGTTGTCAAAAATGAGACTTGCATCTTGTATCGATCAAATACATCGTTTGTCTATTAATAATGTCGGATACAGGACTACTTTGGACTGAGGGCTCGCAATGGCAAAAAAAACTGAAAGCACCACAGATGGAATTAAGCTCGTAATTGTTGAGTCACCAACAAAAGCAAAAACAATAAGAAAATTCTTAGGAAAAGACTATGTAGTGGAGTCATGTATGGGACACATACGCGATCTTCCACAATCATCAAAAGATATTCCAGAAAAAGTAAAAAAGGAAAAGTGGGCACAGCTTGGTGTCAATGTTGATCAGAATTTTGAGCCACTTTACTGCATTCCTAAAGATAAATTAAAAATTGTAAAAAACCTGAAAGACAAACTGACTGATGCATCTGAACTCTATCTTGCAACCGATGAAGACCGCGAAGGTGAGTCAATCAGTTGGCATTTGAAAGAAGTCTTAAAGCCCAGAGTTCCTACTAAGCGAATGGTTTTTCATGAGATTACAAAAGAGGCCATATTTAAAGCCCTAAAAGACACTCGAGAGATTGACCTAAACCTAGTTCGGGCTCAAGAAGCTCGTCGAATTTTGGACCGGCTAGTTGGCTATACAATCTCACCGTTGCTTTGGAAAAAAGTTGCCTACGGGCTTTCAGCCGGTCGAGTGCAATCCGTCGCAGTTCGCTTAATTGTGGAGCGTGAACTTGAGCGCCTACGCTTTAAAAAATCTTCGTATTGGGGAGTCCTAGCCGAATTATCTAAGAGTGGAGTCAGTTTCGAGTCGAGATTGCAACAATATAAAAATCAAAGAGTTGCAGTAGGTAAAGACTTTGATGGACTTACTGGCCAGCTTACCGCCGGGAAAGATGTTCTTGTATTAAATGAGAAAGATGCCGCACAGCTTTCAAAGGATTTAAAATCAGGCTCATGGATCGTTTCCGATGTAGAAGAAAAACCAGTTTTTAGGAAGCCGGCAGCTCCGTTTATTACATCAAGTTTACAACAAGAGTCTAATCGAAAGTTGGGCCTTAGTGCGCGCGAAACGATGCAAGTTGCTCAGAAACTTTATGAACAGGGTTTCATCACGTATATGCGTACGGATTCAACATTTTTATCGAATGAGGCTTTAATTGCTTCGCGTGAATGCATTTTAAAAAAATACGGCAATGAATATTTAACTCCTCAAGCAAGAAATTATGCCGCAAAAAAAGTTAAGGGAGCTCAAGAAGCCCATGAGTCTATTCGTCCAGCGGGAAATCAGTTTGTGGATCCAGATGACACAGGACTTACTGGTACACAATTTAGACTTTATGATTTGATTTGGAAGAGAACCATTGCTTCTCAGATGGTTGACGCGCGACAAAAGCAGGTCAGTGCAAAGATTTCTGTGTCGGGTTCTTCTGGTGATGCTATTTTTAATGCCTCAGGTATGACAATTGAATTTCCAGGTTTCTTGCGTGCTTACGTTGAAGGAAGTGATGATCCCGAAGCTGATTTGGCTGAACGAGAAGTTCGTTTGCCGAACCTTAATGTGAAGGATAGTATCAATTGTTTGAAGTTAGATCCAACTTCTCATGAAACTAAGCCCCCAGCTCGATTTACTGAGGCGAGTCTTGTGCAAACAATGGAGAAAGAAGGTATCGGTCGTCCTTCTACCTACGCTTCAGTCATAGGGACCATTATTGACCGGGGTTATGTTAGAAAAAATGCAACAGCTTTAGTTCCAACATTTACAGCGATGATTGTTTCTAAATTACTACGCAGCTATTTGACTGAATATGTAGACCTTGGCTTTACCTCGGCAATGGAACAAAGTTTGGATAGCATAGCCGATGGTGAACTAGACTGGGAAAGCTATTTAGCATCGGTTTACAAAGGCGCCACAGGTCTCAAGGCGCGTGTTGAGTCTCAAGAAGAAAAAATAAATCCTGAAGAAGCTCGAACTATGACGATTGAAGGTATGGAGAATTATAAATTCCATGTCGGGCGATATGGAGCCTACCTATCAACACAAAGAGATGGTAAAGACGTCAGTGCGACCGTTCCAGATAGTGAGTCGCCGGCGGATATCACCCCTGAAATTGCTGAAAAATTAATTGATCAAAAAATAAATGGTGCCGATGCACTTGGGAAAAATCCAAAAACTGGAGAGCCCATCTACGTCTTAAGTGGTCGCTTTGGTCCCTATGTACAGTTGGGTGATGTCTCTCCAGAAAACGATAAGCCCAAGAGAGCTTCATTACCCCCCGGAGTTCAGCCCGAACAAGTAAACCTAGAAATGGCATTAGAGCTGCTATCATTGCCGAAAGTATTGGGCGTCCACCCCGGCACAGGTAAAGAGGTGAAAGCAGGATTAGGTCGTTTTGGTCCTTTTATAGTTCATGAGGGTGATTATCGATCTATTCCAAAAGGTGAAAGTATTTTTACGATCACATTTGAACGAGCTATAGAAATGTTGAGTCAGCCCAAAAAAGGGCGAGGAAAAGCAGCTGCTTTAAAGGACCTGGGTGCACATACAGTTTCGGGTGAGCAGATCCAAGTCTTCAATGGCCCCTATGGTCCCTACATTAAATGTGGCAAAGTCAATGCTTCACTCCCAGAGGGAGCGACTCCAGAAACTGTCACTCTCGAACAAGCCATTGCTTTAATTAATGAAAAAGGGCCAGTTGCAGGCGATGGAAAAGCAAAAAAAACTGCTTCTAAAAAAGCCGCAAGGAAAGCTCCAGCTAAAGTGAATGCTAAGGTTCTAAAAAAGCCGTCAACAGCTAAAGAGAAGGCGAAAGCTCTCACTGTAAAAAAAGTGATCACTCGAAAGGTTAGAAAGTAAAATATACAGATCCCCCCCCATCCCTTCACGAAGAGGGTGTTATTCTGCTAAAGTCCAATTCAAATGAGATGGGTGGGTTTTATGGGAAAACAGTCAAATCAGGGAAAGTTAGATCTGGGAATCAATCGAATTCAAGAAAAAGACAGAAACTATCACCTAGGCGGACGTAGTTTTTATTTCTTTGATTTTGATGATAATATTGCTTTTCTCTCCACCTCTTTGATTCTTTTTCATAAAGACAGCGGTAAAGAGCTAGAAATTTCAAGTGGAATTTTTGCAGAACATAGCCACTTCATTGGCAAAATGGGGATCTACAAAGACTACGAGATTAAATTAGACGATGTTTTAGGAACGTTTAGAAATTTCCGTGACCTAAATCTCTCAGAAATTGAAAAAATAGCCGGAAAAAAACAGCTCTTCGTCGAAGATATAGCGCACGCATTGGGCTTTCCTGAATTTCAATGGAAGGGTCCTTCCTGGGACTGCTTTTATCACGCAACATTTAATCAACGCCCTCTATCCATTATTACTGCGCGAGGGCATCATCCTGAAACTGTAAAAGATGGAATTAGCTTCTTAGTAAAGAGTAAAGTTTTGCCCTTAGAGCCTTGTTATTTGAGTGTTTATCCCGTGAGTCATAACCCGACAAGAGTCGAATTGGGTGATCTGAATTTTGATGCTACGACCGCAGAGTTAAAGCAACGAGCTATTCGGGCTAGCGTGGAAAAGGCAATTGAGCAGTATGGGTACAACTCTCACCATAGGTTTGGTATGTCGGACGATGATCCAAAAAATATTCAGTTAATTTTTGAGGAGATGACTCGCTTAAAATCGAACTACCCGGAGATGTCTTTTTTTATGATCGAAACTCAAAATGGAAATTTTGTAAAGCACGAAGTTGGGCTGCAAAGTTTGTTGTCTGAGAGGACTAAATCCATTCCTCAGCTTTCATTTTTTGATGAATTTGATAAAGAAGAGTAGAATAAAATAAGTCTTAAATTTTTTTAAAATACTCGACGTTAGTCATGCTTATTTTAGAATGAATCAATAATAATCCTCGCCCTCAGTATTTTATTTATACTTTAAGTGATTTAATCAGTGCTCCCTCCAGAAATCCTGATATTCTACCGAAATGAGTAGGCGTCTGAAATTGGACGTTAATGGAAGGGCTACAATGAGTTCACTGTTCAATAATATAAAAATTTTGATGGCCGCAGGATCCTTTGCTTTGAGTTCAATAGTCGTGGCGCAAGGTATGACACCAGCAAAAGAGGACTTAGAGTGTCGCTACTTGTCTATAATAGAGCAGGGCTTTCTTGCAAATCATGTTAAGTATTCAAACCGAGATGTTGAGCTTGCAAATCGTTTGATCGAACAATATCTCAAAAGGTTAGACCCCTCGAAGATATACCTTGTTCAAAATGATGTTGATGCCATTAAAAAGTCGATGATTAACGTCTTTGAGAAAACGAAAAACCGTGACTGTTCATTCTTGGACGAAGCTCAAAAGCTGATTTTGGCACGGGTCTCTGACCGAGCAGCCTTTGCAAAGCAGTTTTTAGGAAAAGACTTTAAATTTGATCCAACCACGGAGTTTGGTTTTGATCCAGACAAGCGTGCTTGGCCGAAGAATGGCGATGAAGCCAATGAATATTTAAAAAAATACATTCAATTTCAGATATCCAATTATTTGGCAACGGATATGAAAATTGATGAAGCAAAGAAAAATGTATTAAAGAACTACGAACGAGCAGTCAAGAGAACTCAGGACACCAAGCAAGATGATTTACTCTCAGGATATTTGGATTCTTTTGCTCGAGCTCTAGATCCACATTCAAGCTTCTTTTCTCGTGATGTCCTAGAGGATTTTGAAATTCAAATGCGCTTATCATTAGAAGGCATTGGTGCAACTCTGTCATCACAAGATGGGTTCACTGTTGTAGAGCAATTGGTACCAGGTGGTGCTGCAGCAAAGTCTAGTCTTATAGAGCCACAAGATAAAATCATTGCGGTCGGCCAAGACGGCGGTCCTATGGAAAACGTAATAGACATGGATTTAAAAGATGTTGTTAAGAAAATCCGTGGAAAAAAGGGAACAAAAGTTCACCTTACTGTGTTACGCAAATCAGGTGATGGGAAAAAACGTCTTGATGTGGTTCTGACTCGGGAGAAGGTAAATCTAGAGGATGAAGCTGCGGCCATTCACTTTATCGAAAAGGACGTTGCTGGCACGAAGAAAAAATTGGGAGTTATTAATTTCCCTTCTTTTTATGCTGACTCACGTCGTGGAGGTAGGTCTTCAGCTGCTGATTTGAAGCAAATTGTAAAAGAAGCTGTTGATAAAAAAGTTGACGGAATTGTGTTGGATTTGTCTAACAATGGTGGTGGGTCACTTGAGGATGCAGTTAAAATTGCAGGACTGTTTTTTGCTCAAGGGAATGTGGTAAAACAATCCTCAAAAGGTGATGGCAAAGCAGAGGCTGCATTGCGTGACTCAGATGCAACAGTAGATTGGTCTGGGCCATTGGTTGTATTGACAAGCCGAATTTCAGCATCAGCTTCGGAAATTGTCTCTGGCACTTTGCAAGATTATAAACGTGCTGTTATTGTTGGTGGTGATCACACCTATGGAAAAGGCAGTGTTCAATCTGTTTTGCCAATACCTCATGATCTGGGAGCAATTAAGGTCACTGTGGGTATGTTTTTTGTTCCTTCAGGAAAATCAACTCAGCACCGTGGCGTGGATGCAGACATTGTATTGCCTGGGCCATTTAGTATTGATGATATTGGCGAAAAGTATATGGATTACTCTTTGCCGCCCAAAACAATTGAGGCCTTTGGTTCACCAGATGCTTATGTAAAAGAAGGATCGAATGCCTGGAAGGAAATTAAGCCTGAATGGTTGAAAGCACTCAATGAAAGATCATTGGATAGAGTTAGTAAAAATGAAGAGTTCAAAAAAATAGTAGATGAACTCAACAAAGCTAAATCTCGTGGAAAAATAATTCGCGTGAGTGAAGTTTTAAAAGATAAAAATGAAAAAGACAAAAAAGAAAAAGCTAAAAAAATAGCAAGTAAAAACAAAAAGGCAGAGGACTACCTCAAGCGTCCAGATATTCAAGAAGCTGAAAGTGTGCTTCTTGATCTTATCAGCTTGGAAATTGGAAAGCCTCTAATAGCTCCGCCTAAGCAGGCTAATGCAAAGTAATTTAAAAATTTATTTCATAGACGCTTCATCTTAGTAGGTAAATAAATTAAGTTAAGAAAAATACAATTGATTTGAAAAGCCTCAGAAAATTCTGAGGCTTTTTTTTAGGTAATTCAAGATTCTCTAAAGCCAGTGCCGTAAATTCGCGGCTAACGTTGTTGGCTTTCGAATCTGCTTAAAACCAATGAAAGAGAAAGGCAAATTCACCTTCATGTGAGCTTTTTTTGACTGTCTAGATTAACTTATAAAAAGCGGTGTGTTTACAACCAGTTAAGAATCAATAAATAGCTTCTAAAATAGTGGCAGGTGCTAAATGGTTTTTTGAAGTGGTGCTTGGAGGTCAGATAATCCGACATTCTGAGCAGCCTTTTTCAAGTGCATCATACGATTGAGGCCAAGGAAAATGAGCCTATTTGGTCCCTTTCTCCGGGTTAAGGTACCAGTTCATAATAATTTAAAGGGATTTTGATCGATCTGGCTCGTTTTGACGTCCTCTGTTTAGTTAAAGATGACCTGAATCTGAGTTTTGACTTAAAGCGAAAATGAACTGAAAAATAGCGACAATCTCCTTTCTTATCGTTTACATAATGCAGTATGTTTGCCTTTGAACGGGCGCAGTGTATTCGCGTTAATTCTGAATAAGATATTTCAGATGATTAAAATTGGAGATTTATAGGCATGGCACAAAAAGTGTCTCAACAAGGTTCTCGCAGTTTAAAAAATAGGACCGATTCAAAATCTACTTTGAGTAGTAAATCAAATAAAAAAGGTGATACAAAAAGTAAAACAAAGGCTGGGTTGGTGAAGCCAGCTTCGTCTCAATTGAGGACTAAAAAAATAAAAAAGATAAATACATCGGACTTCGGTGGCCTATCGCAAGGCCTCCTATTGATAATCCATGACCTCATGGTTAAATCTCGTGTCTTAGAAGAACGAGTAATAAAAATATACAAAGCTGGTGAAGGATATTTTTGGATCGGTGGCCCAGGTGAAGAGGCTTTTGGTATTCCGCTTGGCTTGCTCGCTCGAAAAGGCCAAGGCTTGGCTAATGATTGGTTTCACCTTCACTACCGATGCACTCCTACTTTGATTGCACTGGGTATGCCTATGATTGATGCTGTGCGATTAATGATGAATCGAGTAACCGATCCTTCGACTGGTGGCAGAAACTTTGCCGGTCATTATTGCTTTCCAAAATGGAATGTGGCTCCTGTGACTTCTCCTATTGAGGTTCAATATCCACTGGCCTGTGGTACGGCTCATGCGCAAAAGCGAGCGGGCTTCAATGCAATTTCAATTGTCACTGGAGGCGATGCAGGAACAGCAGAGGGTGACTTCGCATCCAGTTTAGTATGGTCATCTCGAAAAGGAAATGAACTTCCGGTTCTCATTACCGTTCAGAATAATGGCTTTGGAATTTCAACTCCTTTTGATGGTCAGCATGGCGAAACTCAGATAGCGGATCGGGCGAAGGCTTTTAATATTCGTTCTAGAGTAATTAATGGAAATGATCCTATCGAATCGTATTTGGCGATAAAAGAGGAAATGGAATATATTCGTAAAACAGGAAAGCCCTCTTTTATCGAGGTCAAAGTCACAAGGCTTTATGGGCACTCATCAGCCGACGGAGCAAATCGAAAAAACGAATTATTTGATTCTGTTTTAGAGTTTGAAAAGAAGCTTATATCAGCAGGAATAATAAAAGATATTGAAGCGAAATCAATTTGGGAAAAATATGAAATCGAAGGCGTGCAAGCTCAAGAAAAAGCCAGGACTGAGCCTTCGCCGACATCCCAATCTGTTTGGGATCATGTTTTTGTAGATAACGAAAATGCTGATTGGAGGAAGTTCTAATGGCAAGTATGGCACAAGCAATCAGAATGGCTTTGCATTATGGTGAAGCACATCTTGGTGTGAAAGATATTTTTGGCCAGGATGTTGGTGCTCCTCTTGGGGGTGTCTTTACAGCAACTCAAGGTTTGCAAACCGCTTGGAACACCCCGTTGGATGAGCGTGGAATAATCAGTATGGCAATGGGGATCGCAATGGCAGGAGATCGCTGTGTTGCAGAGATTCAATTTGCTGATTATATTTTTAATACCATAGATTTATTGAAAATTGCCGGCAACACTTTGTGGTGTACCAATGGGCAAGTTCCTTTGCCAATGGTTGTCATGACACCTGTTGGAGCTGGCATTTTTGGTTCAGTCTATCATTCCCATTCCTTTGATGCATGGGCATCTCGAATTCCAGGTTGGAAAATAGTAATGCCATCGAATCCACTAGATGCTTATGGCCTTATGCTGTCTGCAATTAAAGACCCAAATCCGGTTTTATATTTAAAATCAAAAGCACTGATGCGGCATAAGGGTATTGAGTTAATTCCAGGCGAGCCGTCAGATGAAAAAGCATTGAAGGCAATGATTGATAAGCCTGTACAAAATTCTGCTGGCTGGAAGCCTCGATGGCCAGATCTTGAGGAATACCTTGTGCCGATTGGAAAAGGGAAGATTGTGCATGAGGGCCATCACTTAACTATAGTTACCTACAGTCGCATGGTTCATTTATGTACAGAAATTGCAGAAAAATTAGCTCAAGAAAATATTTCCATAGAGGTGATCGATTTGCGATCCATTTATCCTTATGACTGGGATATGATTAAAACTTCAGTGCTAAAAACAGGACGAGTATTATTTGTAAATGAAGATACAGATGTTACAAATTTTGGAGAACACCTTGCCTACAGAGTCACTCAAGAATGTTTTTATCAGCTGATGGCACGTCCTAAAGTTTTGGCAGGAAAAAATTTACCAGGTATTGGTCTTAATCCAAATCTTGAAAAGAACTCTGTTCCACAAATTCAGGATATTGAGTTGGCTGTCCGTGATATTTTAGAAGAGGTTCCATAATGTCAAAATCCTTAAAGGGGCCATCTCAGAACTCTCGCCGCCAGGTCGTTAAAAAAACAAATAAGTTCTTATTCGATAAATATGAGCTTTACCGAAAGGCTGTTCAGTCAGCAGAACACGACGTGGTTTTTATTCGAGATACTTATCATGAGATCAAGGGTAAAAATGCAAAAGTTTTTCGCGAAGATTTTTGTGGCACCTTTGCTTTATCCACTGAATGGATAAAAATGAATTCACTTCATCGTTCAGTTGGGATTGACTTAGATCCTGAGCCAATGGCCTATGGCAAAAGTCACTATTTGGCAAAACTTAAGCCAGAGCAGCAGCGTCGCATGCAGCTGATAGAAGGAAATGTATTAGCGCCAAATTTACCGAAGGCTGACATTGTTGCAGCAATGAACTTTTCTTTTTTCTGTTTAAAACAAAGGGAATTGGTAAAAAAATACTTCGCTAGTGTGCTGAGCTCATTGAATAAGGACGGAATTTTCTTAGTCGATCTTTTCGGAGGAAGTCAGTGCTATGATTCAATTGAAGACACAAAAAAAATCGATAATTTTACCTATTATTGGGACCAGACTAACTTTGACCCCGTAACCAATGAAGCTTTGTTTCATATCCATTTCAAAGTTGGCGGGAAAAAGTTCGAACAAGTTTTTACCTATGATTGGCGTCTTTGGACTATACCCGAGCTTAGAGAAATTATGAGCGAAGTTGGTTTCAAAAAAACTCATATTTATTGGGAAGGAACCGCAAAGGATGGCTCTGGGAATGGCGAATTCACCAGAGTTGACCATGGGGAGTCCTGTCAAAGTTGGATCGCCTATATTGTTGGTGAAAAATAAAAAAGACTTCAATTTTATCATGAATATATAGTCAAAGAGTGAATTAGATGTGGAGTGATTTTATAGCACTATGGAGCGCTTGAAAATTCAGTCATAGCTAGGGCTCCAAAAAAACCTCTAGTTAATATTAAAAAATGGCCAAACCTTGCTGGTATTCACTGTGTTAATGAATTTAAAAAACACCAGCAAAAGTTTATATCGCCAATATTTGCAAGTATTTATGTTGGCATTGAAAAGAACACTGGATTGGCTTTCAAATTAAATAGGGTCACTATCTTTATGGTATCACTCTAAGTATCTAGCTAATCCGCTCACTCTCATCGATCATCCTTAAATGCATCGCAAAACTGAGGATGAAGGGAGTTTGTTCAGCTCAAACTGGCCCCATTAGATTGTTGAGGGGCAACCTTTTCTGTAGCTATCCCCGGTGTCAGCTAGTCTAGATATGAGTAGCAATACTACAAATCTCCAACTTTTTTGCAAACACAGCCAGTATGATCTCTTATGAGTTATGCTCATTGATGATGAACTTCTTTTTTTAGCGTAAAAATTGATCAGCTTATTCGACTTTACTTCGATTATGAGCTCTTAATTGGGTTGTCTAAATCGAACCTGGAGATGGAATTACAATACATCATTTAAATCTGGTTCTAAAAGGATTCCACCAAAAAATAATAAAGAAACAAACTATAAAATAGATCAATATGGTCTAAGCCTGAAGAGTGCTATATTGCTCGTTGTGCGCAGATACAAACGCAATCATCAGTACCTTGAATCATATGGGAATGTTTGGTGTTTGCAGGAATTTCAACTCTATCGCCAGGACGCATAACAAATTGATTACCAGAAATATTAAATAAAATTTCCCCGGAAACAATAACTCGAACTTCAGCAAAAGGGTGACGATGATCAGGAATTTTTACCTGCGGTTCATAAGTCTCTTCAAAAGGTTCTAGGCCCTCATTCTCTAATATTTTCTTTATTTGGTTCTTACTAGGAATAATTGGTGCCTGCCAGCGTGTTATAATCATAGAGCTAGACTTTATGCTTATTTTTAAAGGTTTTCAACTGACAATGATCAAGTACATACAAATTTTAAATGACAGCTGCCGTTTAGGGATTGGTTGAAAAGCTGAAGTCTCTCAAGCTTTAAAAAGCTGATATCTGTAGCGAATACCTTTATAGTTTAGTTTGCGTAGATCGAAATCTATTAGCATTCAACATCCAAAAAGACTTAGAGTTTGACTGTATTTGGACTAAATTTCCACTTAAGCGTTATAGTCTTCAGCGTGCTGAGTTTTTCCTGAAGTTCGAAAAAAAAGTGACAAATAGCGAAGCTTCATGGTTGGTCCCAAAAAAATGGCAGAAATAGCATTGTTCTTTTGTTCTCTAGGGATAAATATTAATGCGACGTAGAGGCATAATCTTACGGTTGAATAAAATCGACTGAGCAGCTAATTGATTTAAAATTGAGAGCTCACTAAATTTGCCTGCGGATGTAAATGCCAATGGCCTGAGCGGCCAAGTTCGACTACTTATACTGAACCCCTTTGATTACTAGTAAGACATTTCGCTATAAAGATGTAAGTTTATGATAATAAATGTCCTGCTTATGTAGGGTCGCCGCTATTAGGGACATTCAAGGTAGCATAGGTGGACGCATTTTGTATTTAACCGATAGCCCAATGATCAAAAACTCTGATGTTTCTATTTTAAACCTACTGGGCTAGGTAATGTTCTGAAATTTATACAACAAAATACATTATTTCAAAAAATGGTACTATCTAGCCGTTACCTTTGAAAACAGAAACTAAAAACCCTAATGTGGCTGATCAAAATAAATATAAACACATTAGTCTCCTCGATTTAGCTTTATATATAAAAATCGATTGTCCTAAATGTTGGGGCTGCGGATTTTTCAAAAAAAGGCTTTAAAAAAGAATTCGGAAAGGTTTAACATTTAAAAAAATTAACAACCGATATAATTGAATTCGTGTGCTGCAGAATACTGCAATACAGCGATTCGGATATAAATATCAGCCTACAAGCCCAGGCAAGGTGTTCCCGCGCAATTTAAAAATTAGCTTATCGGGTCAGGAAATAGACGGAGTTTCAATTGGGTCAATTTGAAACAATTCGAGAGACCTGTTTAAGGTCTTTTTTGTAGTTTACCGTAAAGTCTATCCCATATTTGTCGATACCCTTAACATGATTAGACCCGGGAGGGATGTTTTGAGTAATTCAAATTCCAGTACTATGCATGCAGAGTTAGACCAAATTCTAAACTTTGTTGACTCTTCAAAGGGCCTACGAGCTGTGGTTCAAGAATCAGGTAGAATTCTAGTAAGGCAAGATTTTGATGGAAAAGCACTTACATTTCAAACATCAGAGGTCGTAGAGATCCTACAGAGGGTTGACGCTGAAAAAAAAGCATTCATCCAGATAAACTTTAGGAACGAAACAAAGGTTTTGCTGACTGATTCACTTGTAGGATTCAAGCCAATTGAAACAATGGGGTTGGATATGACGAGACTGCCGAAGGTAGTAACAACGCCGGACCTGCTAAGTGTCTCGGAAGCTATTTCTGAATCCATGGGCTCAGACTTAGGCCTGGAGTCTGAGCTTGAGGTTCTTAAAAAAGTATACCTAGCAGTAGTGGCTGGGGGCGAAAAAGTTGGTTTTGATCTCTCCGAGGAGAGAGATTGGCTTAACAGACTCTTTGTGTCAAAAATAAGGGCCATTGCATAACATTAGTGGAAACAACAAGTTAGGCTTCCAATTTATCCCCCCCCCTACAGGAATAGTAGGGGGGGGGTAAATTTTCACGCAAAGAGTCAACTAACTATTTTTAAAAAAGCTATTGACGTTTTCGAAGGGTTACGAGAGAACAGCACCACTTTGAGGGGGCATAGCTCAGTTGGGAGAGCGTCTGATTTGCATTCAGAAGGTCGCAGGTTCGATCCCTGTTGCCTCCACCAAGTTTTTCAGTAGTTAAATTAAATTACTGAAAATAAATATTGACGATTAGAAATATTAAGATATAATCGTCACCTCGCAGCTAAGTAATTAACTGCTGAATAATAGATACTCGCTCTTTGAAAACTGAATAGCTAGAATAAAAGATTTTTGGGCTCTTAGTTAGAACTGTAAAGTTCTAACACAATTTCAAAAAAAATTTTCGAACAAACAAC
>CANFQX010000019.1 GCA_947449255.1 Pseudobdellovibrionaceae bacterium | reverse complement strand
TCCTTGCTTCCTTGCTTCCTTGCTTCCTTGCTTCCTTGCTTCCTTGCTTCCTTGCTTCCTTGCTTCCTTGCTTCCTTGCTTGGACATGACTTCTTAGATTTTTTTAGGGAGATATCTTTTTATTCTGCTGCTCTGGGGGATGCATAGTCTGGCCGTCCTGAGCGGCCTTCCTCAAGCGCATCGTGCGCTTGAGGGCAAAGTTTGTGTAAAATACGAGGGAAAGGATGGGGGGGGGCATAAGTTTTTTTTGGAAGTTATTGGATTAACTTAACTGGATGGCTCCGGTGCCTTTTTTTACTTTTCCTATTTGCCATGCTAATTCGTTTTGCTCTTTGAGATGGTTCATTACTGATTCGGCTTGGGATTTTTTAACTAAAATCACCAGGCCTATGCCCATGTTGAAAGTTCTATAGAGCTCTTCCTTGGATAGAGTTGTGCGCCCTGCTATCGTTTTAATAACTGGAGCAACTTCATCAAGGGATGGCCACTGATCCACGATATAATCAAATTTTTCACTCATGCGGGGGATGTTATGAATTCCGCCTCCTGTAATATGAGACATTGCAAGTACCGCGCTGGGGATTTGTTTTCTTAGTTTTGTGACTAGGTCTACATAGATTTTTGTTGGTTTGAGGAGCTCAAGGATTAGGCTGGTTTCTGTTTCCTTCACGAGCTGGCGCAATAGAGAATATCCGTTGGAATGAAATCCACTTGAAGCAATTCCTATAAGAACATCGTCGGCTTCAATATTTTCTTCTTTGAACATTTCAGAGGGAGCGAGCTCCCCAACACTAAAACCTGCAAGATCATACTCATCTTTTTGATAAAAACCTGGCATTTCTGCAGTTTCACCGCCAATGAGGGCCATTTTTGATTGTTTACAACCATCAACCATTCCAGCAATAAGTTCTTCGCTGACCTCTAAGTTGAGTTTTCCAAAAGCCATATAATCAAGGAAAAATAAGGGCCTTGCCCCAACACAAAGTAAATCATTTACACACATGGCTACGAGATCTATTCCCACGCCATGATGTTTATTCATTTGCTGAGCCAGTTTTAACTTGGTTCCGACCCCATCGGTGCAAGAGGCTAACATTTTGTCTTCGCTCAATTTATAGAGCGCAGCAAAACCGCCAATCCCTTGAATCACATTTTCGTTGTGAGTTGAGGGAACTAAAGATTTTATTTTTTCAATAAAGGCGTCAGCTTTTTGGATATCTACACCGGATTTTTGATAGTCGATTGTTTCTGACATATTAATATTTCTTTCTGATTTTAAATTCTTTAAACCTTGTGGAAATTATTTATCTAAAAAATAGATCTCTTTTAAAATTTTAAGTTAACTGCTTGTTTACCTTACTATTTTAATTAAATTAATTATAAATTGGTCCCTTAAATTGTTGATGCAACTTGTTGATTCGACGCTTAGGCCTCAAGCGCACGATGCGCTTGAGGAAGGCCGCACAGGATGGCCAGGCTAGGTCAAATCCAAGGGCAGCTGTTTTAAAGATCTGGCATCAACAATTTAGTGGACCAGTTTGCTTTATTTAAATTTGTATTAAAATTTAAATTTAGACGATTCAAGATACAAAGAGGCCCTTTGAGGCAGCCTCTGACCAGCCTTGATTGATCTAATGCAAAAAGTGCCTGCGCCCCGTAAACATCATTGAAATGTCAGACTTATTTGCCTCTGCAATGACATCCGCATCCTTTATAGATCCACCCGGTTGCACAATATATTTTACGCCTATTTTATTGCACACCTGCACTGAATCTGGAAACGGGAAAAAGGCGTCTGAAGCGAGTACCATCTCAGACAAGTCTTTGACACCTTTTTCCTGCAATCTTGGAACAACAAGTTTTTCGATACAATCGATTCGGTTTGTCTGCCCAGACCCCAAGGTGACCATTTCAAATTCCCATCCTTGAACGCCACCACCCTGGGCACAGATGGCGATCGCGTTGCTTTTTAGGTTTTTAACACACATGAAAGCAAAGGCCGCCAGTTTTTGTTTGTTTGCGGGCATCGGGGCAGCTGTCACTGTTTTGAAAGTTTCATCTGAAAAAATGTCCTTCTGCTGAATGAGAGCGCCTCCTTCAATACTGCGAATCTGCCAGCCGGGCTCTTTAGTTAGATCTATTTCTACTAAGCGGCAGTTCTTTTTTAAAAGTCCCTGAGCTTCCTCTGTAAATGAGGGAGCGAGCAAGACTTCTATGAATTTATCCTGAAAAAATTGTGCGACCTCTCTGGTCACTTGAAAACTCAGAGCCAAGACTCCGCCAAAGGAGCTCTTTACATCCCCATTCCATGCTTTATCCAGAGAGCGCAAAGGCGTTTCTGCGATGGCTATTCCGCAGGGAGTATTATGTTTCACTACGATGGCTGTTGGATGAGCATTGGCTCCTTGCCAACTCCACAAATCTTTCAGGGTTTGAACTGCAAAGTCAGCGTCCAAGTAGTTGTTGTAGGACATTTCTTTACCTTGAAGTGATTTTTTATGGGCTAAGCCCTCAGAAAAGGGGTCTTCCAATAGAACAGCTTTTTGATGAGGATTTTCGCCATAACGAAGATGTTGACCTGACTGCTCAGTCAAATACCCAGCAATGGCCATATCGTAAAAAGCTGTCAATGTGTAAACTTTGGCTGCGCATGCACGACGGAATTCAAGAGAAGTCGAGCCTGAATGCGTTGAAAGATTTTCCAAAAAAGCCGTGTATTGTGATGGCTCTGAAAGAACTGTGACAGCCTCATGATTTTTTGCGCCCGCCCTTAAAAGAGTAGGACCGCCAATATCAATATTTTCGATGCACTCTGCAAAATCTGCGTTCTTTTTTAAAGTTTGATGAAAGGGGTAAAGGTTCACAACCACTAAATCAATAGGTTCGATATCTAAAGCCTGGGCTGTCTTTAGATCACTTGCATCATCACGACGGAATAGCAAAGCAGAAGATATTTCAAAACTTAAGGTTTTCATGCGCCCTTGAAAAGCCTCGCCCTTGCCACTCAATTTTTCAACGGGAGTGACTTTCAGACCCGCTTGCTCTAGTGCTTTGGCTGTTCCTCCGCTAGCAATAAGTTCAATATTTCTGTTGCTAAGAGCAGTTCCTAGCTCAATAAGGCCAGTTTTATCTGAGACACTGAGAAGGGCGCGATTTATTTTTCTCATAAATTTCCTTTTTTTAACCAATCAAAAATTATTTTAAAAATTGCACAGCATTTTTAAAAAACTCAAGTCCCCAAGCTTTGCCTGCAAATGGCAAATGCCAGTCATAGACGGCAGCTTCTGGATGAGGCATCAATGAAAAGACCAACCCCGAGGAGTCACAGACTCCTGCAATGCGATCAACCGCTCCGTTAAAATCAACTGCATAACGAAGAACAATTTGATTATTATCCTGCAGGTTTTTTAAAACCGCAGGGCTTTCGCAAAAGAATCGACCCTCTCCATGACGTGCCGGCAAAAAAAATGTTTCAGGAAGATTTTTTGTCCAAATGCAAGGCGATGCAGAGTTTTTTTCTAGCTCCACCCAAGCATCTTGAAAGTGACCGGATTCGTTCTTTACCAGCGAACAATTGCGCTGAAAGTTTGCATTAGGAAGCAACCCTAAGCGAACTAAAGTTTGAAATCCGTTGCAAACTCCCATAACGGGAAATTTTTTAACGAAGACTTCGAGCTCTTGCTTAACAAAACGCTCTAATTTTAGCGACAGGATTTGACCACTTCCGAGGTGATCTCCAAAGGAAAAGCCCCCAGGTACGATCAAGCCTTGGTATTGCTCAAGTCTTTTCGGACTTTCAATCAAGTCATTGATATGAACTTTGCTGGCATGACCACCCGCCAATTCAACAGCTTTTGCCGTCTCATTTTCACAATTGATTCCATCACCCCACAGAATGAGGAAATTAGGAGTTATAGACATCGAGGACTCCTTTTGACCACAGCGACTTCAGCTCTGTTAAATCTGCTTGGCTTGCTTCATTATTGAAATTCCATTTTAACTCGAAGGATTTTGTTACTGTACCGACGGGCTCAAATTTTCCCGCAAAATGTTTTTCAAAGTTGGCTTTATTTTCAGGCGAAACGGTGACCAAAAATTGAGATCCCATTTCAGACCAGATATTTTCCCAGGAAAAATTTTGTAAATTCACATCAGCACCCAAATCATTGCCAAAGCAACACTCCGCAAGCGCAGACATGAGACCACCCTCTGAAATATCATGACAAGAGTTGATGATTTTTTTTCCAATTCCTTGGTAAACAAGGGTGTACAAGGCTTTGTTGCTATTTAGATCGGGATATTCTGGAGTGATCACAGACTCTAAAGTAAATTCTTGCGAGTAAACGGAAGCTATTAAGCTTTTAGTCATAGCCCCCAATAAATAAATAGCATCGCCAGCCTTATCAAAAAAACCATTTACTGTTTTATTTGCGTCAGGGACTTGACCAATCGCCGTCATCAGCAAGGTCGGTGGAACAGAGATTTTTACTGTTTCCCCACCTTTATTTTTACCAATAAAGTCATTTTTCATACTGTCTTTACCGCTGACCAAGGGTGCTCGGTAAACTAGAGCTGCGTCGTAAATACCAATGCAGGCACGAACAAGTTGAGCCATTTTATGAGAGGCATCTGGATTTGATGCCTTTGGTGTAGGGTCAGGCCAGCAAAAATTATCGACCAAGGCCATCTTATCTGGGTTGGCTCCGGTTGCGACCAAATTTCTAACAGCTTCATCGACAGCTCGTTGAGCCATCAAATAAGTGTCATAGTAGGAAAGCTGAGGGCAAAGTCCGTTGGACACCGCCACGGCATTGTTGGTGTCACCACCATGCATTGCAAGATCAATGACACCGGCATTATTGGCCCCATTTTGGGTTTTCCCACCGTAAGGTTTTACCCGAGTTGCGGCTTGCACCTCATGATCATAATAGCGGACGAGAGGCTCTCTGGAAGCCACATTCGGAGAAGCCAAAACAACCTTCAGAACTTGCAAAATATTTTTAGAGCTTTCTTGAATAGATATCTTTGAATTTGAGCGATGAAATTCTTTGTACTCTTTAGGACCCTCAAAATGAGCCTTCAATTGCATTTTACTTAAGCCTTCATGCAAAAAATGAAGATCAAGTTGTGCGAGGGGTTTTTCTCCATAAGTGACTTCAAGTTGACCAGAGGAGTTGAACTCGCCCAGGCAAGAGGCTTCAACACCCATTTTTGCAGCTAGAGATAAGAAATTATTTAAATTTTTAGGATTTACTGCAAAAGACATCCGCTCTTGAGACTCGCTGATCAGCATTTCCCAAAATTCAAGTCCGATGTATTTTACAGGATGCTTTGCTAAATCCATACGCGCACCACCCGAAAGTTGTGCCATTTCTCCTATGGAAGAGCTGACTCCACCAGCTCCGTTGTCTGTAATGGCCTGAATCAATCCTTGATCTCTGGCAACCAAGGTAAAATCTAAGAGTCTCTTTTGGGTTATGCTGTCGCCGATTTGGACAACATTTGAGGCAATATTGTCATTGAGCTCAAGTGAACTAAAAGTAGCGCCATGGACGCCATCTTTTCCAAGTCTTCCACCTGCAACAACAATCAGATCCCCTGAATTGATCGTCTTTAATTCACTTTTCTCACCCTTGACAGTCTTTGGAATGACACCCAACGAGCCCACAAAAATTAAGGGCTTCGCTGCGAATTCACTGGCAAAACTAAAAGCCCCATTGACTGTTGGAATTCCGCTTTGATTTCCGCCCTCTTCGACCCCTTGATGAACACCTCTAAAGATAACTCCAGGATCTTTTAAAAGTTCGGGGCGCTTTGAGTCTTCGCTGTCAGGAAAAAGATTTTTTTGTGATAAACAAAAGACATCCATGTTTGCAATGGGTTTTGCGCCCAATCCACATCCTAAAATATCTCGATTAACTCCCAAAATCCCAGTGATGGCTCCCCCGAAAGGATCTAAAGCCGAAGGACTGTTGTGGGTCTCGACTTTGACACAGATATTTATCTTTGAATCAAAATCAACTATTCCAGCGTTGTCCTTGAAAACAGAAACGAGATAACCACAGTCCTCTAATTTCTTGGTTGCCGCTTGGATGTAGGATTTATACAGACTGCTGATTTTTTTCTCGCCTAAAGCAGGTAGAGTTGCTGGCATCTCAGAAGACTCTGAATAATCCACTTCTGCTGCAAAAATCTTATGCTTGCAATGTTCACTCCAAGTTTGAGCAAGACACTCTAGTTCAACTTCGGTGATTTTGCCATCCCAACCCCATTGTTTTCTGGTTTGAATTTCTGTGGGAGAGGAAAAATGATCGATAATGGTCTTAATTTCAATATCATTCAAGGCTAAGCCACGCTCTTTGTTGATCTGATTTAAGACAAGAGGATCCAAATCAAAAAGTAAAAGCTCTGGTCTTTTTAAATTCTCAACTTTCCAGTAGCTCAAAAAATCATTAAAAGAGTTTTTTAGCTTCAAAGCACTTCCACGCTGAACTTCGATTTTATTCAGCAAAGGGTTAGCTAAGGCTTGAAATAAAACAGATTCAATTTGCTTTTGTGACAAATCGGCTGAAATTTCGATTTGCCATCCGCTGTGGACTTCAACTCCAAAACTCTGCCAAGACGTCAAGGATCCATCCGTCACTAGAGCCAAGGCTTCCGTCGCTGAACGCGCCCAATTGTCGGTCACACCACCCAGGAAACGAATCTCGACATAGACGTTTTCATCAACAAATTCTGGAAATCCTAAGCTTAGGTCTTCACTAATGGTGTCGCAGAAAACGCGACTGATATTTTTTTGTAAACTTTCTGACTGCAACATTCCTGGTTTTTTTTCGAGCAGCCAGAAAATGCGAGAAAGGCGCAGATCTTTGATCCCTTGATTTGACTTAGCAAGCAAGTCAGAAAAGGCCTTTTTTAAGTTTGTTTCGGCACTCGTGTCTATGCGGCTTCGGACTGCAATTCTTTGACTTAACATTCGATCACTTCCTCAAAATAATTTGTTGGAATTTTTCCGCTTACAATTTTTTCCAATAACTGGGTGTACATTTGATGCTCGAGATTATGGATTTTTGATTTAAATTCTTGAAAAGATTCATTATTAAGGATTTGCACTTTTTCTTGTGCAAGAATTTCACCTGTATCCATTCCTTTATCGACAAAGTGAATTGTCACGCCACTTTCTGGAACTTTATCTGCAAAAGCTCTCTCAATTGCCTTTGCACCGGGATAGGCTGGCAACAAGGACGGATGTATGTTGACCAATTGCACCTTACCCTGATGGCGAAGTGCCAATGACTTAAGAAATTCAGAGGAAATTAACCGCATATAGCCAGCAAGCAATATCCAATCCACTTGATGCTTATCAATGAGCCTTAATATTTCAAGCTCATGAGAAGCCGTGTCCGTCTGTTTTTCAACCAAATAGGTTTGAATGCCTTCGTGCATAGCCTTTTCTAACACAAGTGCCTCATTGCGGTCAGAGAGAAGAAATTCTATCTTTCCAGACGAAAGCTCCTTCATCTTTTGTATGAGAGCCATGGCGTTTGACCCAGCTCCTGATGCAAAAATGGCTATGCGCAAATTCTTCATAAACCTATATCCTCGCGGAAATAAATTCCCTCGAAGTGGATATTTTTGATCTCTCGGTAAGCCATTTCGCGTGCTTGGCTTCGTGTTTCGGCAACAGCCGTCACACCAAGGACCCGTCCACCAGTATTGACAAGCTGACCTTGTTGCTCCATGACTCCGGCGAAAAACAACTGAGTGCCTTCTGCCGTTGACTGCGGAGTGCGAATTTCTTTCCCCAAAATCATTTGATTCGTCGGATAACCACCACTGACGGCGACAACATGGACTGAATTCTGGTCAAAAAATTCAATTTTTTGACCTTTGAGCTGAACTTTTGCTGCTTTGACTAATAAATCTAAAAAATCACTTTTTATCCGTGGCAATAGGGCTTGAGTTTCTGGATCGCCCATTCGGACATTGAACTCAAGAATATATAGACCCTCAGCTGTTTTCATTAATCCAGCAAATAAAAATCCACTGAACGGAGTGTTTTGATCTTTTAAAACCTTTAAAGATTTTTTGAAGATATTTAAGACCTCAATTTCATCCTCTGGAGTTAAAAAACCACAGGGACTGTAAGCGCCCATACCACCCGTATTTAAACTGAAAGGATCTGGCGTGATGCGCTTGTAATCGCAAGCCGTTCCCAAGAAGACAAAGTCATTTCCATCACATAATGCAAAGGCCGACAACTCCTGACCTATTAAGCATTGTTCAAAAAGAAGAGGAAAACCATAATGAGTTGCTAACTCTTGGGCTGCTTTTTTTGCTTGATCCTGATTTGCACAAACATGAACGCCCTTTCCTTGGGCTAGCCCATCGGCCTTGATCACTAAGGGCTTTGAAAAATCATGTTTTGCAACCATTTCTAAAGCAGAAAGCTCATCCTTGGCGACTTCGAAAGCTGCCGTTTTTAATCCAGCATCGACAAGAACTTTTTTACAGAAGGCTTTTGAAGCTTCAAGTTGACCTGCTTTTTGGCTGGGAGCAAGACACAGAATGCCTTGGGCTTCCAGATTTTCTTTAAGATCTGAAAGAATAGCTCCTTCGGGGCCTAAAACAACGAGATCAATTTTTTGCTCTTTACAAAAAATAAGAATCTCTGGTGTTGATTCGACAGCAACACATTCTAGTCCCATTTTTTTCATGCCCGAATTGCCTGGGGCTACCCAGATTCTTTCTAGACTTTTAGACTCGGCAATCTTGGTGGCAAGAGCGTGCTCTCGGCCGCCTTTACCTACAACAAGGACGCGCATTTTTGTTTCCATATTTTAAGGTTTGCTTCAGCTTCAAACGGCTGCGGTCTATTCATCGCCCCTGCAACTTCATTGGCGAGTGCTTTATAAAGCAAAGAGGCTATTTGAATTTGCTCTGGTGTAAGTCGCGGTGGGACTTCTTTTAATTCGTCTTTGCAAATATCTTTCCAATGAGTCACACCGCGCTCTGCCGCCATTTCCTTGGCCTTAGCAACCGCTTTATACCAAGAAGTTGGTGCATAAATTTGACGCAAAAATTCTTTAGATAGCGGGGCATCATCAAAAGTCAATCGCAGCTCGTCGGGACCAATTGAATCCACTAGAAGCAAGCTGCGAAGTCCATCACTGGCCTTGCTGCCGAAGGCAAACTCAAATTTTCCATCCCACAATTTAACACCAAAAGAGTTAAAAAGTTTTTCTAAATGAAGAGCAATATTTCGAGTCATCGAGGCTATATTTTGCAATTCTTGCTCTTTGATGATTCCCATCATTTTTATTTCTGAATGAGTTAAATAGCGATCCGTACTCTCTAATTTGGTTGAGAATTCAACCAAGGGTGGCCGAAATTCTGTGGAAGAATCTGGAACCTGACTTAAACCAAGCTCTTTCAGATAAGCAGGACTTCTTTTTAAGCGCCCCTCTAAGGAGTTGCCTTTACCTAGCAATATTCTAAAGATGACCTCTAGGGGCACCAAACAATGAGCAGGATCATCGCTGTACATTGAATAATCATAGGAGCCACTATCAAAATGGGGGCGCAGCACGGCCACCTCATCGACGACAAGATGTCCTGAACTGTCTGTTTTAATGTAATGAGAGGAAACTCCAAAATCTTTTAGATAATCAAAAAATAAGCCTGCTAAAATGGCTAAAGCCTCTCCCTTTTGAGGAATTTCATCGGGCATTTCACCCCAATCAAAAACAGAGTAGCGATTGCTATATTTAAAAAGTAAATGATCACCATCTTTATAAATATCTTTGACGGATCCACGATAGAGCAGATTCATGGTGCTAGCTCCTTTATTTTTTTAATTTGCAAAACTAGATTTGTTGTATTGTTTGCACCCACCCAGAATCCACCGGATTGTGCTTCTTCAAAAAACTCTAGCGCAGTTTGAGGCTTTTGCAGAATCTCTTTCTCACAAATAAATAAACACAGACCTCGTCCTTGTTTTTTATCGCCACGCATGACAATTTCAGCCTGACATTCTGGACTGAGGGCTTCAACCCGCTCTACCTTTTGCCCGCTTTTTTCTTGAATTTCATTGAGTATGCGAGCGAAGAGTGGCGAAGCCTCTTGAAGAGGATTCCAAGCAAGCTTCAGTGTGTTTTTATTCCAGGAGACAGCTCTCACTAGAAAATCTTTAATGTCCTGGGCATGACTTTCCATCACGGCCATCACGGGGATGTCTTTCGGCATCTGTGCAATCGACATGAAGGCATCAAAGCCTGAAAAGGCACCATTCACAGCGACCCCAAAGACCGGTTTTAATGTCATTGAAGCAACAACTCCGGGAAGGTGAGCTGCTAAGCCCGCACCGGCAATAAAAACATCTGCATCCGATGAACTCATAATTTCTCGCACCCGTCCCGGATGACGGTGAGCTGATGCCACTTCCATTTTTATCTCAGCCAAGGATTCAAGGAAGCTGCAAAGGGGACCATAAACTCTTTCGTCACTTTGACTTCCGAACAAAACTTGAATTTTCATCCATTCACCTCATTCTTTCCACCGCCGCCAATATTTCGACTTCTTGTTTCTAAAAAATTCTTTTTCTCGACCGGCACCGGATAATCTCCATCAAGGCAGGCCATACATAAGCTATCGACGCCGATAGCTTCCCTTAGCTTATTTAAAGGCAAATAAATCAGTGCATCTACGCCCAAATGCTTAGCCACGGCTTCCTCTGTTTTTTGGAAGGCCACCAAGGATTCTCCATCCGGAAAATCAATTCCATAAAAACAAGGGTAACGAATGGGTGGGCAGGTGCTTGCTAAATAAACTTTTTCAGCTCCCGACTCACGCAACAGTTGAATAATTCTGGCAGAAGTAGTTCCTCGGACGATGCTGTCGTCAACCAGCAGAATTTTCTTGCCTCTAATTTCACTCTCAACCGGAAGTAATTTTAAATTCACCATGGCTTTGCGAACTTCGGGTTCATTGACAATAAAGCTTCTTTGAACATAGCGATTTTTAATTAAGACTTCGCGATATGGCTTCTCTAAGACCTCCGCCAATCTCAAAGCTGCGGCTCTCGCCGTATCGGGAACGGGAGCGACAAGGTCCACTTCAAAATTCTCTTGCTTCATTTTTTTTAAGGCTTCAGCAGCAAGGATTTCACCAAGTCGAAGGCGCACTTCATAAACGGGGCGCTGGTGCCATTCCGTTTCAGCGCCGGCAAAATAAATCCATTCGAACATACAGGGCCGAGAAACTTTTTTTGATTTTTGGAAAGTTGAGAAGTTCAGGTCGCGGTCGATATAGACAAATTCTCCAGCCTGAAGATCTCTCCAATAATCATAACCCAGACCAAAGAAAACTTGTTTTTCAGAGGCAAAGCAATAGCTGTATTTTCCACTGGGGTTTAGCTTTCGGCCGATCAATAAGGGGCGAATACCCTGGTCATCACAAAATGCGAACATCCCCTGATCCGCCATCATCCCCACGATACTGTAGGCGCCTTTCACTTTCTCGATCACGTCTTGGGCTGCCTTTGCAAAAACATCAGCACTGAGACTATCCCCAGCGTCCAGACGATCGGAAATACCGATGGACATCATATGAAGGAGAATTTCCAAATCATTTCGCGTGAACGTCCAACGACTACGACGTCCCCGAACATATTCTACGATTTCAGAATAATTGGTTACATTTCCATTGTGAGCCATGCCGATGCCATTGGGGTAACTGAGCACCAGGGGCTGAAGGTCTTCTTTTTCTACGGTACCGATCGTTGAGTACCTGGTGTGTCCTAAGGCCATTGTGCCTTTAAGTCGACTTAAACGTTCAATGGGAAACACTTGCGAAACAAGGCCCAGATCTTTTTCTAAATGGAATTCAGCTCGGTCAAAATCAAAACTCAAAATGCCTGCGGCATCCTGACCGCGGTGCTGAAGCGCGAACAAAGCTGGGAATAATTTTTCGCCAGCTTTTTCCTCACCAATGAGTCCAACGACACCACACATATTTATACCCCTTTAGAAAATAAAAAAGGCGCCTTTGAGGGACGCCTTTGCGCAGTTTAAAATTGCTAGTTTTGATAATTTTTCTTCATTAACATCCAAGAAAAACATCGAGAACACACAAAGACCTGGTCTGCTTTTAAGCAGGGCAATAAGGGCTGATCTGAGTTGAAGAGGCCGGTTTTCTTTTATCAATGAACTTTCCTTGGAATGCCAAAGAAAGTAACGATTTTATCAGAGTTTGGTCAATGCTCCTGACATAATCCTGACAATTCAACACAGCCTGTTAACTCAGAGCTAATATTTCCTTCACCGTCCCAATAAATCTCTCTGGGTGGATTTTTGTAACGGCTTTTGTTTTGCGCTGAACAATCTCGATTTCATTGCTATCTAGGCCCCGCTTACCAATAACAACGCGAACGGGCATTCCCAGTAAATCGGCATCCTTGAATTTAACTCCTGGACGCTCATCTCGATCATCCATCAAGACATCGATCCCCTGAGAGCTCAATTCATCGTAAAACTTTTCAGCTACAGCCATCAAAGACTGATCTTTTGGATCAAGAACGCACATATGCACCAAATAAGGGGCAATCGCCTTAGGCCAGATTATTCCATCAGCGTCATGTGATTGCTCAATAGCCGCTTGAACAGTCCTTGTAACACCAATACCGTAACAGCCCATTTCGAAGGGTTGTGCCTTTCCCTGAGCATCCAAAAATTGAGCATTCATCATTTTGGAATATTTTGATCCAAGGTAGAAAACATGTCCAACTTCAATTCCACGGAAAGCTTTCAATCGGCCATTGGATAAAGGACACTTGTCTCCAGCCTTAGCCATACGCAAGTCACCAACCTTAGTGGCCTTAAAGTCCCTGACATGATTGACGTTCATGAAATGAAAACCGTCCTCGTTGGCTCCAACGATATAGTTTTTCAAGGTTACGACACCATTATCCATATAAATTGGTATTTCCAGATCAACAGGCCCACATGATCCAGGGTTTGCACCCGCAACTTGTGCAACCTCATCATCGGTTAGCATTTGAGGAGGATTTGACATACCCAGCATGTTTTTAACTTTGATTGGATTCAGTTCATCGGATCCACGCAACAAAACAGCAAAAGGCATAAGGTCTTTATTTTTGGGATCAAACCCTTCATTTGCTGAAAAAAACAAAGTTTTAACAAGATCAATTGCAGCGACATTCGTAAATTTTTCGAGTTCCGCAATAGTTCTCTGGTTCGGTGTTGCAAACTTTTCAAGTGGCTTCAGTGGCTCTTGAACGGATGCGGCATGATTTTCTGCATCTATTGCAGGACAAACTTCAATATTGGCCGCAAAGTCGGTGGTGTCACTGACTAAAAGGGAATCCTCGCCGGCCTCAGCCAGCAATTGAAATTCGTGAGTCTGAGAGCCACCAATATTTCCAGCATCAGCTTGAACGATTCGATAATTTAAACCTAAACGATCAAATATAGCCTTATATCCATCATACATTTGATCATAAGTTTTTAAAGCACCGGCCTGATCTGCATCAAAGCTGTAGGCATCTTTCATAATAAATTCACGACCGCGCATGAGGCCAAATCGTGGGCGAATTTCATCGCGATACTTTGTTTGGATTTGATAAATATTTTTAGGTAAATCACGATAAGACTTAACGTCATTGCGAACATAATCAGTTATGGCCTCTTCATGAGTGGCACCCAGACAAAACCATTGGCTGTTGCGATTTTGGAACTTCAAAAGTCCCTCACCCATTTGACTCCATCGACCGGTTTCTTCCCAAAGCTCTCTGGGGTGAACCATCGGCATTAAAACCTCAATGGCGGAGCGTTTATTCAATTCATCACGAATGATATTTTCAAACTTACGAATGGCCCGAAGTCCAATATTGCCGTAGGTAAAAATACCTGGCGCTAATTTTTTCATAAAGCCACCACGAATAAGCAACTTGTGGCTTGGAATTTCGGCATCTGCTGGAGCTTCTTTTAATGTGTATATATAAGATTTAGACCACTTCATTTCATATCCTTTGAATGACTTATTAATAACTTATTAATAAGTTATTAATACCAGTTAGTAAGTTATTTTAGAAATATTCCTTAAACGTTAAGTATTTAAAATCCATTTTATTTAAAATTTGGCTTCACTACAAAACAATTCCCTGCAAAAACTATCCCGAACTATTCAATCCCGTAGATTTTAATTTTTCGGTGTAGATAGCTTCTTTCAAGTCCTATAACTTCAGCAGTTTTACTGATGTTGCCGCTATTTTCAGCAATTTTTTTAATGAGATATTCTTTCTCAAATTGAGCTCTAGCTTCTCTGAATGTAGATAAATTCTGATTCTCTGCAGCCCTGCCATCACTCAGCTCATTCAAGTCAATCAAACCAGCGAAGCGCAAATCATGGAGGTCCACGAAATCACCAGGAGTTAATATATAAACGCGCTCAATAAAGTTTTTCAACTCACGCACGTTTCCTGGCCACTCATAAGAAAGCATATAGTTCATAGCTTGCTCAGAAAAAGCCTTTTTTGGATAACCACTTTCTCGGGCCACATTGTCGGCAAAATAAGAGGTCAAGACTGGAATATCTTCGCCATGCTCTTTTAATGTGGGAATTCTAAATGGAATGACATTCAACTTGTAATAGAGATCTTCCCTAAAACGACCTTCTTTAACTTCTTTATCTAAATCTTTGCCAGACGAAGTAATAACACGCACATCATTTTCATTTTTTTCAGTGCTGCCGAATCGGGAGGATTGATGAGTTTCTAAAAAGGCCAAAAGCTTGGCCTGAACTTCTTTATTCATCTCTGAAATTTCGGAAATAAATAAAGTTCCACCGGCAGCTAAGTCCAGCTTCCCCTTTTTTGTTCGCTCAATACCGGGCATGGCGCCCTTTTCAATTCCAAAAATTTCAGCTTCGAGCAAATCTTCTGGAATTCCACCACAGTTAATATCTACAAAAGGTCTGCTGGCTCGACTGCTCATATAATGAATATTTTCAGCCACAAGTTTTTTACCGGATCCCGGGGATCCCTGAATTAATACCCAAGAGTTTGTTGGCGCAACTCGAGCGATGATCTGCTTTGTTGCAATCATGGCCGGAGCTTCGCCAATCAGGGCAATAGATTTTCTGAGCTTATTTAAAAGAAGAGCTTTTTCTTCTTTCTGTTGCTGAAAATTTAAAATATTGGCAATCCCAATAAGAATTTTATCCATCGAAAGCGGCTTTTCAATAAAGTCCCAAGCACCAAGCTTTGTAGACTTAACTGCAGTCTCAATCGTGCCATGCCCAGAAATCATAATGAACTCAACATGAGGAAATTCTTTACGAGCAATTGTCAGCACCTCAATCCCATCCAGTTTTCCTGTCATCCAAATATCTTGAAATACAATGTCTGGTTGAATTTCTCGAATAGCCTGAAGGCCTGACTCTCCATCATAAGCCAAAAAGACTTGATAGCCCTCATCTCTGAGTGAGGCTGAGAGAATTTCACGAATGGGGGCTTCATCATCGATTATCAGAATTTTTGTCGATTGTGCCGTCATGAGCTGCCGTCCTCAGTTCTTATTGATATTGTTCCTAGGTCAGCCTTAAATTATCCTTAAATTACTCTTAATTCAGCATTTATTAAGGATTAATCGAAGCATAAAATCAATTTTTTATCTGCATTAAAAATGCGGTCTTTATTTGCAAGTCTTTTGCTTTATTTGGAAGGCTTCCAAGCCCCTACCTCATTCACTGGCAATTCAATTAAAAGTTTAAGCCCTTTGGGTTCATTCGCTGTAGCGCGTATAAATCCATTATGATCTTCAATAATTCTTTTTACGATAGCTAGACCTAAACCAGTTCCAGTTTCTTTGGTAGAAAAATAAGGCTCAAAAATTCGATTTCGATTCCCTGCGGGTATCCCCTCTCCATTATCACGAATTATTAATCTTACTGTCTTTAGAACTTGATCATACTGAGTTGAAATTTCGATCAAAGGACTTGGCTCTTTTGATACTGCAGATATTGCGTTATCAATTAAATTAACCAAAACTCTCTGAATCTGATCTGGATCAAATTTGAATGCTGGCAAATTCGAATCCTGATTAAATACCATTTTAATCTGGGTATGAGCTTGCTTGTAAAGACTCAATGATTCTTCAACAACCACGTTTAAATTTGCAACCACTGGACGCGCCTGAGGCAAGCGCGCAAAATTTGAAAACTCATTCACAAGATTCTTTAAGCCATCAACCTGCTTCACAATCATGCTCGTGCAATCATTAAATGCTGGGTCTGTAATAGCGGCTCCAAATTTTCTTTGCAGGCGTTCAGCGGAAAGTCGAATCGGAGTCAGTGGATTTTTAATTTCGTGGGCAATTCGCCGAGCTACTTCTGTCCAAGCTGCGGCCCTTTGTGCACTGACGATGGGGGTCATATCATCAAACACCAAGACCTTACCCACTTCAGCGCCTTTTTCATCTTTTAAAATAGACAAATTCATAAGTAAGGGGATGGCTTCACCATGAACATTGATACTGAGTTCCTTCTGAATGCTTTCAACTTTATGGTCCTGCATCGTTTTCAAAAAACCTGCAAAAGTTCTAAAATATTCTAAAGTCAAAAGCTCTCGAACGGACCGACCAATATATTTATCCGGATCAATGCGAAGCAGCTGGGCCGCGTGTCGATTGACAGTGGTGACCTTCCCAACCTGATCTATTGAGATCACTCCGGTGTTCACATTTTTTAATACTGTATCCGTGTAGCGAGCATGCTGATCGAGCTCTTTCAGAGTTTTTTCTAAGATCACAGTCATCTGATTAAAACTTGCAATCAAGTCATTGATTTCATCGGAACCAGATTTTAAATCAAGAGTTGTATAGTCCCCGTTTGCAACTTGCCGTGTGGCGCGCCCCAACCTGACAATCGGAATTGACAACTGCCGCGCTAGATAAAAGCCAAACCAAGTGGCTGCTAATAAAATCACAAATGTCATCAAAACAAGAATGATCAAATAGATGGACTTCAGTGGATACTCTAGGGGATTGATATCTCGAAACTCATCGTAGGCTGTAGAAATATCATCCATCTTTGAAACCAAAGACAAAGGCAAAAAGCTAGATACAACGATAGCTCCTTGATCCCGGCCCTCTTTGACTGGCACGATCACTCGAACTAAATTTCCATCACCGAACTGATGAATAATACTTGCATCGGCTTGAATCTTGATCCCTTTTTGCAAAAATTCAAGGGTCACTGCTGGAACCGTCGGAACATTGTCATCCGCCGCGGTGACGACAATTCTTTTTCCAAACAAAGAGGGGTAGTACTCCACTGCATCTAGACTGAATTCCAAGCGAAGAGCTTCAATTTTATCTTGAATTTTATTGCGATTATTTATTGGTCGAACGGCATCTGCAATTTGATGAGCAAAATGATAGTTCTTTTTCTTGGCATTAAAATAATAGGCATTTGTGACTTCAATGGAGCTCTTTAAAACTCCAGCCATTTTAGCACTAAACCATTTATCAAAGCTTGAATTGATATAAAAGACAGAAATGATAAACATTAGGACCGTGGGAACAAAACTAAACGCCACAAAGGCTGCCACAAGCTTAGCTTTTAAACTCGAGCCAAAAAACTTTCCACGTCTTTCAACAAAAACCTTCACTACATTTCTGAAAATCATGAAAAGTAGAAGCAGCAATAAAATGATGTTGAAGTTTACAAGGCCAAAGAAAAAGATACTGTGAACAAAGGGCAACTGCTGGCTGGTGGCAAAAAGTCGAATTTCAAACCAAGTGAGCAGCACAAACAAAAACGACACCAACAAAACAATGACTATTTCGCGGCGTCGTTTTTTAAATTCTTGGGGTCCAGCTGGCGAGAACTCATCGTTGAGTTCATCATTGAGTTCATCGCTAACTTTCTTATTCTTGCCACCTAAAATCACAACACATCCTTGTCAGACCAGGATGATAAGTTACTTTTTAGATTTTTTCTGTGTTTTTTTTGCCTTAATAGCACCTTTAGTCGCCTTTTTTGGCTTTGCTTTTGAAGTTTTCTTTGGAGTTAAGGCGCTCAAAGAAAGATTCTTGGGCTCAGCTTGCTGATTCACCAGCAACATTGCAGCTTGCATTGCTGACGGAATTTCATGTGTTAAACCAATCATTTCCATAACAACTTGAGCCGCTTCTTCACCTTTATTGCCCAATTCGCCGCCAGTTCTGGCCAGAGCTTGCTCCTCATTCTCCGTCGTGAGCACTCCAAAACCAATTGGCCTTCTATAATCTAGCATCAAACGAGTCACGCCATCGGTCACTGATTTACAAACATAGTCAAAATGTGAGGTCTCACCACGAATGACAGCTCCCAATACAACGACTCCTTCACAACCAGCTTCTAAGAAAGCTTGAGCTGCCAAAGGGATTTCAATAGCTCCAGGAACCAGCGCTGCAAAAATTTCTACACCTTCGCAAGACTCAAGATAACTGATAGCACCCTCTTCTAACTTTTCAGTGATTTCGCTATTCCAACGAGATGTCACTATTCCAACTTTAATCATATTTTAACCTCTTTTAAGTTTTTCTAAGGGAACTATTTCAACAATTTCTAAATCAAAAGCCTTCAATCCGACTTTCTTTTCTGGTTTATTCGTAATCAAGCGAATTTTATTTGCACCAATTTTTCTCAAAATCTGCGCGCCAATTCCATAGTCTCTTTCGTCCATCAAGGGTGTTGCCGGGCGAATGTCCTCAAGGCTGATCAATGCATTTAATTCCTGCTCCAACCCTTGAGTGCGATTATTACCTCGCAACAAAACAAAAAGACCGCTTTCAGCTTGGCCAATCAATTCTAAACTCTCCAAAACCGAAGATCCACCGCGTTGCATGACAGAAAGAAAATCCCGAGTGAAGTTATCAATATGAACTCGAACCAATGTGGACGCATCCTTTTTGATTTCGCCCTTTTGAATCACGAGGTGCTCTAATCCATCCACAGTGCTGCGAAATACGCGAGCTTTATAGTTTTCACCAAAGGCCGCTGGCATCTGCAAATTGGCTAATTCTTCGACCAAGGTTTCATTGCTCAATCGATAAGAAATCAAATCGACAATGGTGCCTATTTTGATGTTGTGCTTTTCTGCAAATTCCTTCAAATCTGGGACACGTGCCATTGAACCATCGTTGTTCATCACTTCGCAGATCACGGCCGCTGGATTTAAGCCTGCTAATCTTGCCAAATCAACACTGGCTTCCGTGTGGCCTGCTCGTTTTAAAACTCCACCGTGCTGAGCTCTGATCGGAAAAATATGACCAGGCATGTGAATATCACTGGGCTTTGCATTGGGATTAGCCGCCACTTTGCAGGTGTGCGCTCGATCTGCAGCTGAAATTCCGGTGCTGATGCCCTCTGCCGCCTCAATGCTGACTGTAAATGCTGTTTTATTTGGGGCGTAGTTCATATCATCACGAACCATTAAAGGAAGATGCAACCGATCCATCTGTTGGGGACTCATGCACAAACATACCAAACCACGGGCTTCGCTGATCATAAAATTGATGGCTTGAGCATTCACATGGTCCGCGGCCAGGATAAGGTCTCCTTCATTTTCACGATCCTCATCATCAACTAAAATAACTATTTTGCCAGCACGAACGTCTTCAATAATTTCGGGAATCGAATTGAATTTCATTTTTAGTCCTTTTTAATTTCTAGAGAACGCTGGATAGCACGAGCCAAATAATCGGGCTCCACGTTGATCCGAGCACCTTTGGTTAAGTCACCCAGGTTTGTGCGTTTCATTGTCTCCGGAATAAGACAAACGGAAACTGTGTATTCGCCTGTTTGAGTTTCAACAACATCATTCACAGTTAAACTGACTCCGTTTAAGGTTATACTTCCCTTTTTCCAAACAAAAGGTCCCATTGATTTTGCAATATTGATATACAGAAAAAATGATGCGCCTTGTAGATCGGCGCGCAGCACAGTGCCAAGACTGTCGACATGCCCCGTGACAATATGACCATGTATTCGATCACCAAAACGCAAAGATCTCTCTAAGTTGATTTTTTTACCCAACCACCGAGAGGGCTCCCACTCCAAAACCTTAATGGTTTCAGCGGCCAAAGCAAAGGTCATTTGGTCAGGATCAAAGGCCTCAATGGTCAAACAAACCCCATCACAAGCAATGCTGTCTCCAACCTTTATATCATCAAATTCACTCGGTTTTTTAATCTTGATGCGATAGGCGTTGTCGAGCTCTTGTGAACTCGTAATGGGCATGACTGATTCAATAATTCCAGAAAACATAAGGGCCCCTAGATAAATGTGCCAGAGAAATACACTGCCACCAGGAGAATGGCAAGATTCTCTGGAATAGCACCAAAAAACGCTCCACAGCATTCAGCCAAGAAATAACTGCTTCTACTTTATAGAAAATTGAACTAAACCACCTGCCAGCACCCAACGGGAGGTCTTATGATACTTCGAAAAATTGCATCTATTTCTTTTGTCTGCTCATCTTTTCTGCTGCTTTCAGGCTTTACAGGCAAAGACCTAAGCCATAGCGAACGCAAACAAAACCCATTGCGATTCATGGCGGTCTTTGGTGAAGACAATCGTCAGGATCTGTATAATGCAAACTCAAAGTGGCAAGAAATAGGACATTCCATTGCTGGCAAAGTGTCCCTGGATCACATGCAAAGTTCGGGCACTGATTGGAAGCTGTCTGGCGCCCCATTGAGCGCAAAAGAGTGTGCTGGAAATAAATTTGCTGACCAAATCACTGTTCCTTCTTGCACAGGATTTTTGGTAAAACCCACGATTTTAATTACTGCTGCCCATTGTGTTAATTCTGAAGACGACTGCACAAATTTTAAATGGGTTTTTGAATATGCACTTCACAACGGACACGAATCCCCTGAAAGTTATACCAAGATCTCTCAAAACCAAGTTTATAAATGTAAAAAAATTCTAGCGCGCCGATATGAAAACTTTGGCAATGTTGACTATGCAATTCTTGAGCTTGATAGACCCGTTGCCGATCGCAAACCGTTGCCACTGGGCTTTGATTTACCCCTCTTTGCTGGCCAGTCCATGACTGACATTGGGCATTCTTCAGGTTTACCATTAAAATATAAGGATTCAGGAAAGATTCTACGCCTAACCCCAGATGGATTGGGTGTGGACACTGACCTTGATATTTTCAAGGGCGATTCAGGCTCTCCCATCTTTGATGAAAACACAGGCCTGGTTGTTGGCATCACTTCCCATGGACACACGGACCACTATCACAAAGCCGGAGAGAGCTGCAGATCTGTCAAAGTCTGCAAGCCTGAAGAAGGCTGTTATCCCTCGACTTTCTCTAGAATTACAAACATTCAGGCGGATCCTGTTTTCAAGACGCTTTTTAATTAATGAAAAATATCTCTGGAACATTTCTGCTCCAGAGATATTTCATGATTTTTTGCCTGACAACGGCCTTCATTTATTTGGTGTTTACTTGAGCAGAAGACTGTGCTGGCGACTGAGCAATAGACTGTCCCGTGGACTGAACTCCTGCAATGGGTTGCGCGTAAGTTGGATCATGAAACTTAGACAGTTTAACTTTTGCTCCAACGACTGCATTGAAATCGTTTTGCTCAACAATTCGGCCGCGTGAAATCTCGTCTCCAACATAGTCGATTTCAATTTTAGCAACCGCTGCATTAACAGCTGAGCCGCCTCCCAGATATCGCGAATTGCAGGGTTCACCTTCCCAATAATATTCTTCGTTGTAGATTAAAAACTGATCACCCACTTCAATTCCAACATCTGTTCCTCCAACGACAACCAAATGTGTGTCATGATTCGCCATCACCCGAGAAAACCATTCTTCGCTTTTCAGTTGGTCGTTCAATCCCGCCACAGCATTTGTGAGGGCCTTTTTAGTCACAGCGGCCAAAGGCGTCTGATAATAGGCACTAGGCCCCGCGCTGAAGGCTCCGAAATTAAGTGTGAATTTAACTGACGTCTTTGTCTGCTTTGCATTCACATTAGAGGCTGCCATCACCGTTGACGTCAGGGGATGAATCGCCAACATAGAAAGATCCAGTTGAGAGAATTGAACATCAATGCCTGTCGATGACAAACCATTGGTTGGAAAAGCACCCGCTGGAGTAAAACCAACTGTAATTCCGCCACCACCAATGAGTTCAAAGGAATTCACTGAGCCCGTAATTTTTGCTTGCGGCAAATTGACCATACACCATGCCGTCTGCGCATACTGCACTTGGTAATTATCCAATCCCGCTTGGCGAGCAGAGGACTTCATCATGGCTCCATCGGCGCTGGTTAGATTGAACATATTGGTATCCCCATTGGCATTGGTTACTTCATTGACTGGGGCTGTAGCAATCGGTGGAGCGTATTTAAAAGTAAACTCTTTGCTTTCTTGGAGCACTCCATAAATTTGTTGATTGGCTACAAAACGAAAATCAAAACTTCCGCCGCCGGGGAAAACAACTGGACTTGAGCGAATGGCGCCCATATCCACAATTTTTTTAAGAATCCGCGGTGGCGGTGCCGCCGCTTTTTGTTGGCATTTCTGGTTCCCCATTGTCATCGCTGCACCGGCGATAAGAACTGCAATTTTTCCAAAGGACTTCATTGTACCCTCTTCCCTATTCTAAGGCCCAGTTTTCAAAACAGGCCTCAAGATTAAAATTTTAATGGATTGGCAAAAATGTGCAGGTCCCGAGGCTTTCAGTATAAAAAAATTTTTAAAAAAAACGAATTGAGAGGTAACTAAATGATATGTCTCGTGAATAAAAGGAATCTCATCGATTTGAGACAACCTAAGTATCCACTTTCATTGAGAAACAGAAAAACAGCAAAAAAATAATAAATCTTAACTGTGTAGATATTCGCCTAATTATTCGTTTTTAAAGATCATTCAAATTGAAATGTAAGACTTTCTTAAATTGAATTTCACTTCGCTGCAAAAAAGATTTCGCTTTCTGAATAAAATAGCGACACTTTTTTTAAGATTCTCAAGAATATCATTTTACTTACTCGTCGGTGCTCTAAATTATAGAATGTTGTCTAAATCTATTAGAAATTTCAATTTTGATGATGCAATTTGAGATTTCCAAAAATCAAAAAGCTGAATTGCCTGAGACCTGCCCCTTAAGATTCCCTGAATTTTTCCGATAATTTACAAACAGAACACCAAAATAAATTTCACAGTTCACCATCCTATAGAAACGGAAAAAGTTCATGATCAGTGACAACAACACCTTAACTTCACAGGACCAATATCAATCCATTTTTACTCAAGACTTAGTGGGTGTGGCCTTCGTGAATTTGAATGGACAATTCACCAACTGCAATGAACGCTTTGCAAGTTTTTATAAAGAAACCCCGCAGAGTCTGAATGGCAAATCGGTCACTGAGCTCTCTAAGGCTGAAGATTCAGGGTGCTATCTGGATGGACTAAAAAAATTGCTATCGCTAGATAATCATCGCCTGACTTGCGAGCAAAGGGTTCATCAAGTGGATGGCTCAATCCTTTGGTGCCTTTTTAATTGGACCCTCGTGAAAGATAAAAATGGAGTTCCACTCTACTTTGTTATGATTTGCCAAGACATTGGCGAATCAAAGCAAAGCCAGGTCACGACGACGAATTCTGCAATGATGGGTGCTCTTGGAAAAATGGCGGGAGGCATTGCACATGAAATCAACAATCCCCTCGCCATCATTCAAGGCAAAGCTATGCAACTTTATAAGCATATCCCGAATGGCAAGCTCACGATGGACTATATTGTCAAAGAACTGGCCAAAATTGTTGAAACCACGGAGCGGATGTCCAAAATAGTCAATGGTCTCAGTTCTTTTTCTAGAAATGCAAATAAAGATCCTTTTATTAAAAATAATCTAAAAATTATTATGTCCAATGTCCTTCGACTCTGTATGCAAAAGTTCAAAGCCGATGGAATTAAGCTGGATGTTTTGGAAACCCCTGATCTGTCATTTGATTGTCGTGGCGTTCAGCTGGAGCAAGTTCTTTTAAACCTACTCAACAACGCCCATGATGCGGTTTTTTCATTGCCCGAAAAATGGGTTCAGATTGAATTTAAAACCACTGGCGACAGACTTGAAATATTGATCAAAGACAGCGGTAAAGGAATCAAACCCGAAGTGGCCAGCCAAATGATGCAACCTTTTTTCACCACCAAAGAAGTGGGCAAAGGCACGGGCCTGGGGCTGAGCATTTCAAAGGGCATCATCGAAGATCATAAAGGATACCTGCGCTTTGACAGCAGCGCCGAAAACACCTGCTTTATCATTGAACTGCCACTGGCTCTAGATAGCAAAAAACAGTTTGGTATCTAAAAGTTACTTTACTGCTTGTCTGAGCAGATTGTTGACGAAGCCATTGAATGAAATGGATTCTCTAATGCATCTTTCTTTGATGAGATTGTAGAGGTCTTTTTCCAGCTCTATTGTCAGCTTCTGAAAGTTTTTATTCACAGAGACTTCCAAAAGAAAATTGGGAGCAAGTTGCAACCAAAGTTCAGGCTCAATTTTCAGGGCTTGATTGATTTTTTTAGCAACGGCTTCAGCATCGAAGGGCTTCTGGAACAAATGAAAAACACCTAGGCGCCAAGCCTCTCTGACAGTTTCTTCATCGGCATTGCCGGTGATGCAAATAACTGGCACATTGATATTCAAATTCCGCAGAAACTGCATCAATTGAATTCCATCCAACCCTGGCATTTTGTAATCTGTGACGATGACTGCTGGTTTTTCTTTTTCGATGAGCTCAAGTGCCGCGACCCCATTGGAGACTGTCAGATGCTTAATTCCAAGAAGGGTTAATTCAGAGGATAGAATTTCTAGAATATAGGGCTCGTCATCGATGAGAAGGACGCTGTTATTTTTTTCGTTGACCGCTTTTTCTGACATTTTATCCTCCAAGATACTCAACCCACTCAAACTTTAATTCAGACCGAAAGGGGCGGCAAATGAATAATGAAAAGCAATACCATGGACACGACCAACCTTGGGGTAAACTTAAAATAATTGAAGATCACTTCGCCTCACTAGACTTAAGTGAAGTAATCTCCCCGTAAACTATTGAATAGATCAATTCATATCCCCCTTCCTAAAAAGTAAGATGCAAATCCGAAGCGCTCACCTTCACGGAATCCCCAGCCTTCACTCGACCAGAAATCATTTCCTTTGAAAGTGGATTTAATAATTCTGTTTGAATGACTCGCTTTAAAGGCCGCGCTCCATAGATGGGATCGTAGCCCTTTTTTGCTAAAAACTCGATGGCCAAGTTATCAAAGGTGATCTGAATTTTTTTAGCCTTAAGTCTTTGCTCGACCAGATTGAGTTGTACTTTCACAATTCCTGCAATTTGATTTTCGCCTAAGGAATTAAAAATCACGGTCTCATCAATTCGATTTAAAAACTCTGGTCTAAAGTGTTTTCGAAGGGCCTCGAAAACTGCATCGCGCTTTTCCAAATCTGACATCGCGGGGTCGAGGATAGCTTGAGATCCCACGTTGGAGGTCATAATTAATACGGTGTTTTTAAAATCCACAGTTCGCCCCTGACCATCGGTCAAACGACCGTCGTCAAGCACTTGCAGTAAAATATTAAAAACATCGGGATGCGCTTTTTCAATTTCATCTAAAAGGACGACACTGTAAGGTCTGCGCCGAACAGTTTCAGTCAGTTGCCCACCTTCTTCGTATCCCACGTATCCTGGAGGTGCACCAACCAATCGAGACACCGCGTGTTTTTCCATGTACTCACTCATATCGATACGAACAACGGACTGTTCATCATCGAATAAGAATTCAGCTAAAGCTTTCACAGTTTCAGTTTTACCGACTCCGGTTGGACCTAAAAAGATAAAGCTGCCGATGGGACGATGGGGGTCAGATATTTCAGCACGAGCTCGGCGAATCGCGTCTGATACGATTTCTAAAGCATGGCTTTGTCCAACCACGCGCTTTTCTAACTGCTCTTCCATTTTAAGAAGTTTTTGCGTGTCACTTTCAAGCATCTTGCTGACAGGCACACCCGTCCATTTGGCGACAATTTCGGCGATGTCGTCAGCCGTCACTTCTTCTTTGAGCATGCGACTTTCCGGGGATCCTTGCTCTTTACTCCGCTCTTCCATGACCTTCATTTTCTTTTCTGAGTCGGGCAGTTTTCCATATTTAAGTTCAGCGGCTTTACCAAGATCGCCTTCGCGTTCTGCTTTAGAAATCGCCATTTTGATATCTTCGATGTCGGCTTTCAATTTTTTAATTTGCGTGATGCCGCCTTTTTCAAACTCCCACTGCTCACGAAGCAGTTGATTTTTTGCGTTCAGCACTGAAATTTCTTTATCAATGACACTGAGGCGCTCTTTAGAAACCTCATCTTTTTCTTTTTTCATGGCTTCTTTTTCAATCCGAAGTTGCATGAGCTCTCGTTCAATTTTATCGATTTCTTCCGGCACGGAGCGAGATTCAATACCTAATTTACTAGCTGCCTCATCGACTAAATCAATGGCCTTGTCGGGCAAGAATCGATTCGTGATATAGCGACGAGACAACTTCACGGCCGCAACTAAGGCTGAATCCATAATACGAATACCGTGATGAACTTCATATTTTTCTTTGAGGCCACGCAAAATTGTGATGGCATCGTCTTCGTTGGGCTCTTCAACCAAAACCGTCTGAAAACGACGCTCAAGGGCCGCATCTTTTTCTATATATTTGCGATACTCATCTAGAGTTGTTGCACCAATACAGCGCAATTCACCGCGCGCGAGGGCTGGCTTCAATAGTTGTCCAGCATCCATTGCACCTTCTGATTTTCCTGCACCGACTAAGGTGTGCAGCTCATCAATAAATAAGACGATTTGCCCATCGCTGGAGGTGACTTCTTTAATGACGGCCTTTAGGCGATCTTCAAATTCCCCTCGGTATTTTGCACCAGCAACCAAAGCCCCCATATCCAAGGCCATCAATTTTTTTCCAACCAAGTTGTCTGGAACATCATGCTTTAAAATGCGTAGGGCTAGTCCTTCGGCAATGGCTGTTTTACCAACCCCAGGCTCTCCAATAAGCACGGGATTGTTTTTAGTTCGACGAGAAAGAACCTGAATCACACGTCGAATCTCTTCATCTCGACCGATAACAGGGTCTAACTTTCCTTCAGCGGCAAGGGCGGTCAGGTCCTTGGCATATTTCCTGAGGACTTCGTATTTGTTTTCAGGATCATCGTCCGTGACTTTTTGACTGCCACGCATTTCCACCAAGGCAGTTTTGACACTCTCGACGCGAATGTTGAATTTCTTAAAAAAAGATTTTAAATCATCATCTCCGGCTTTTAAAAAAGCCAAGAAGAAATGTTCTGTGGAAATATAGGCATCGCCCCATTCAGAAGCCTCATGCTCGGCGGCCACAAATAGTTTTTCTAGGCGCGGACTGGCAAATTGCTTTTGATTGCCCCCGGAGACCTGAGGGAAACGATCTATTTTTTTACGCAGTTCACCCAAAAAATCAGCCTGGGGAATGTTCATTTTATCCAGGAGCCGGGGCACGATCCCCTCTGCCTGCTGAACCAATTCGAGCAAGAGATGCTCGGGTTCAACTGATGGGTTGCCTTTACGCTCAGTCAGTTTTGCGGCTGCTTGCATAGCTTCCTGACTTTTTCTGGTCATTTTCTCAATATCGTTTGCCATGCGACCTCCATCCATCTATTTACTTGTTATCGAACTAGGATTTAACTTCTATCACTCTTCCACTGTTTAAACATGAGTGATAGAATTGTATTGTCAATATAGGGATAAAAACAAATGCCTTCAGACACTTTAAAGCCATTACAAAAAAAGAAGATTGGCATTTTCAATCCGAAGTCTAAAGAAAAATCTAAACCTCGGCTTCGTCCTTCGATCAAGAAAGATAAAGTCCACCCGGAGGACTACCTCAAATTCGACACTAGATTTTCTTGTGAAGATTGTTCGCACTTTAATTCAGCTCAATCCATCTGCACCATCGGGTATGAGCCCTCACATCATTTAAAAGCGCAACAAGAGCATCAATATTTACTTGCTGGCAATATGGCCTTCTGTCGATTCCTAGAAATTGACTGATCCTTTGTCTAAAATCAATTTTTGATAATCAACAAAGCCCTCTGTTAGTCCCGCTTTCAGAGTGAAAAGTAAATCTTTCGTCCTGATTCTAGATCCATCCTTTGACTAGTAATTCGCTAAAAATACAAAACGCGCCTCAGGTCCTGTCAAGACTCCACAACAAATCCCGATCTATCTTTTATCAAGATTCACTCAGAAAGAGTCAAAGAGAGAAGGTCACTCTCTTTGGATAACAACGAAAGGAGGGCTTTCAAGGATGACTTAACAAGAACAACAGATTGTTCATGCTTGGTAGAGGATTAAAAAATAAAAATGGAATCCCACGAAAGCAATATCTAGAAATAGATAGGCCCCAAAAAAAACAAAGCACCGACTTGGATGTCAGTGCTTGGCTCACGAAAAGTAGGTTTCGTAAAGCCAAAAAAAAACAAATCAGGGAAGGATAGAGAAAATGAAAAATAAAACTTAATAAAATTTAACGGAGGATTTTACAATGGGAATGAGAGTAACAACAAATTTAAGCGCGATCAATGCACAACGTAACTTAGTTGGATCACAAAGAGCTATTGGCGATTCAATGGCTAAATTGGCTTCTGGAAGCAGAATCAATAAAGCTTCTGATGATGCTGCTGGTTTGGCGATCAGTGAGAGCTTTAAAGCTCAAATCCGATCTTCGGCAATGGCGCAAAGAAATGCGAATGATGGTATCTCAATGGTGCAAACTGCTGAGGGTGGTTTGAACGAAATTGGAAATATCGTTGTTCGTTTAAGAGAGTTAGGCATCCAAGCAGCTTCTGACACAGTTGGTGAAACTGAGCGCGGAATGCTGAATAAAGAGGTCACTCAATTAAAATCTGAAGTTCAACGTATTGCGGATGTAACGACTTGGGGATCGACTAAGTTATTGGATGGTTCTGCACCAAACTTAGACTTTCAAGTTGGCATACACAATAACGAACAAGAAGATCGCATTTCATTCCAAGCCGGTGAAAATGTTGCGACATTAGATGCTCTTGGAATTGGCAGCATTGACTTCTCTTCTAAAGAAGGCGCTCAAGGTGCTTTGAAAATGCTCGATGATGCACAAACTCATGTCAATGGGACTCGTGCAAATCTGGGAGCACTTCAAAACAGATTGACTGCAACTGTAGACAATTTAGGTGTTGCTCAAGAAAATATGTCAGCTGCTAACAGCCGTATCCGAGATACTGATGTTGCTGCGACTTCTTCTGAAATGACTCGCAACAATATCTTGCTGCAAGCTGGTACTTCAACTTTGGCACAAGCTAACCAATCTAACCAATTGGCGTTGAAACTGATCGGTTAATTAGAAAGTCAGCAAGTGAACTCTTGGGTCTAAAGACAAGAGTCGCTAAAAATGTTGATCTTAATGACAGCATTGAACAAAAGCCCAGTGATTGACTTCACTGGGCTTTTCTTTTTTTGCCCATTTTTATATCAAAAAACACTGAGATAAATCAAACATCAATAAAGTGTAAAACTTATTGACCAATAATTTCAAACATTTACCACCGCATTAGGTCTAACTATGACAAACTGATCTAGAACTAAACTGCGGAGGTTTCCATGAACCCTAAAACAATCAATACCCTTGGCTCTTTACTAAGTTTGAGTTTAATTTTAGCAGCTTGCACTGACGGTGGGTTTCAAGCCAGTCAATTGGCAGATGCAAACACTATTCAGAGCACCAACTCTTCGGGGCAAAATACAGCACCGGCCATTAAATTGCCCACGGCCTATGAAAAACTGGATCTTGAAGGATATGTTTCCGGGGGGAGTTATGATTCTGCCTTTGCCATGAAGTTGGATAAAACCAACGACACGATCATCATGAATTTACCCATCCCTGCAGGACCTTTTAGCAATATTTATTTAGATATTCCTAACCTCAAGGGCGCCAAAATTAAAACCTACTATGACACTTCGAACGCCCCGCAGGTCGCAATCAGCATTCCTTTAAATCACATCTTACATGCTGTAACCAACTTGCCTGTTTCGACCCTACCCAATGGCAGCGCTTTGCCGGCTATGCCCAGTGGTGAAGCTCCCTTCCTAGCCCTAGGTCTGAATCAGAACTCAGAAAATAAGGTGTACCTTTATATTGGAGTCAATGCCGTCGGCGTTTTTATAGAAAACTCTTACATCCCTTCAAACCTTGGAATGACATTTCCAATAAAGAACAAAATGAAAACAAAAATATTGGGTTACTTTACAGTGGTTCCTAAATCGGGATCCTTCAATGGTGGCCTCTTCTGCGCCCTTCCTCTTCCCACTGGCATTGCAAAAATCATGGATGACCATATGACTGGGCTCGTTCCATAATTACAGAAAGATAATGATATTAAATGGTCTCTGAATATTTAAGCTTGGACATCCATTGAGTCACAGCTGTGAAAAAAATAAGTCTGGCCTCATAATTTCTTGATTTGTTTTGATTTGCTTCAATGCCTATTTGTCGTTACTCTATGAGGGCAATTCATATTGAATGAAATATTCAGGAGTTCATCAAATGGCAAAAAAAGCAGTTAAAAAAGCAGCGAAACCAGCTAAAAAAGCAGCTCCAAAGGCTACTAAAAAAGCTGCACCAAAAAAGGCTGCAAAGCCCGTAAAAAAAGCAGCTAAAAAAACGGTTGTGAAAGCAACTGTTAAAAAAGCAGCGAAACCAGCTAAAAAAGCAGCTCCAAAGGCTACTAAAAAAGCTGCGCCAAAAAAGGCTGCAAAGCCCGTAAAAAAAGCAGCTAAAAAAACAGTTGTGAAAGCAACTGCTAAAAAAGCTGCAAAACCAGCTAAAAAAGCAGCGCCAAAAGCGACTAAAAAAGCTGCCTCTAAAAAAGCTTCAGCTCCAAAAGCTATTAAAGCCGAATTGATCAAACCTGCAATTGACGATATTGATTCAGATTTCGATGATGAAGCTGAAATGGATACCATTGTTGATATTGAAGACGAAGAGTCTGAAACTGAAGATTGGGAAACTGAAGAAGATTCTTCTCTTGATGATCTAGAAGAAGAAGAAGAGGATATCGAAGAAGAAGATGAAGACGAAGAACAAATCGGCAGTGCTAAGACTTCAAATAAAAAAACTGAAGACGACGATGACACTGAGGATGAAGAAGAAGATGAGGATGATGAAGGCTATTTCTAAGCCCTAATGACATCTTAATAAAAAAAGGGAGTCCAATGGACTCCCTTTTTTTATTTGTGAATTAGGGTTTCAAACTCTAAAAATTCGGTAAATCTAAAATCACTCCCCCATCGCCACCTTCTGAACTTGGTGGAGGGCTCATCGGAGCTGGTGCTGGAGCGGGAGCTGGTGCTGGAGCGGGAGCTGGTGCTGGAGCGGGAGCCGGAGCTGGTTTAGGTTGAGCCGCTTCCCTTGGCGGCTGTGGTTTCTTGCCTTCAGTGCCTTGAGTATTCTCTTTCTTCTTTTCGTCAACTTTGCCATTGTCATTGTTAAACTTTTTAAATAATTCTTCTTCTCGTCTGAGTTCATCGGCCTGACGTTGAGCCTTCAGCTTGGCATCATTTTCTGTTGCTAACACCTCTTGATGAACTCTTCGCTCGTTTTCGTCTCGAGATATAATTTGATTTTCTCTGCGTTTTTTCTCGGCAGCAATTCTTTGAATTTCTATCTGACGACGAGCGGCTGGGTCGTATTTTTCTCTGCAGACCTTCAGGGCCTCATAGCCATTATTATTTCTATTATTGCCTAGTCTATCGACTCCACCTAAATTCTTGTCAAAGACACACTGAGAAACTTCTCTGGCGGTAGAGCTGTTGCAAACACTCTCGAACAAGTTTCCATTGTTCACGCCATTTTTAGCAAGGGTCACCGTACAAAGAGCAAAATCATAACTTTTTGCTCGCCCACAATAGCGGCCTGTTATCGCGGAATTTTTTGCGCCCAAATAATCACCCAAAATCAGACTGCAACTAGTGAAAATGCCAAGTACTTTTTCGGGTTCAAAGCCCCCATTCAAAGGCAGATACTGGCAGATTGAACTGGCTGTATTGAGAGCCTCATCTTGAAAATTTGAGTTGTCCATTTTTTTGGTTACTCGAATTAAGCACTGTCTAAACATCCAATCATGGCGGATAAAACAAGCGCGATCTGAAGTCGAAGAACTAACACCAAGCAGAGTATAGAGATCCTGCGAACAACTCTCCACCGCCGGTGAAAGATTGTCATAATCAATTGTCTGCACAACGCCATTGACATCTGTGACAGTGTCATAAGTGTAAGCGTGGGCTGTGCCAGAAAGCATTATTAGGGCAAGGGCCAATTTAGTTACTATTTTCGACTTCATAATTAAGCCTCATCCACCGCAGGACTCAGCATAAAATAATTGCCAGTCCCAGCTAGTTCATTGATTGAAAAAATTTAAAAATTTATTTTGCAGGTTTTGTGTGAACAGCAAACTTTTCAAATTCACCGTATTCATGCAACTTGTTGTACAAAGTCTTAATTGTAATTCCCAACTTGTTCGCTGCCTGAGTTTTATTGCCACCAAAATGAGCCAAAGCCTTTAAAATATAGTTTTTTTCTAGATCATAAAGGGTGATGCTTGGAGTGTAATCCATCATCCCATCTTCTTGCTCTGGAGTCCGAATATTTTCTGGCACATCATTCAACATAATAGAATGACCATCAGATAAAATTTGCAGTCGTTCACAGGTGTTTTGCAATTCTCTGATATTTCCTGGCCAGTCATAGCTCATCAGAGCCTGCATCGCCTCATCAGAAACCGTGCGTCCCCGATTCAAATAGGAATGCTGTGAACTGGTTAAGAAATAATTCACAAGACTTGGGATGTCTTCTTTACGACGACGAAGGGGTGGTGCACTGACAACGATTGTATTGATGCGATAGAAAAGATCCTCACGGAAGTTGCCACGAGTCACTTCTTGATCCAACTCTCGGTTGGTTGCGCAAATCAGACGAATGTCCACTTTGATGGGCTCTTTACCACCGACTCGGAAAATTTCGCCCTCTTGCAAAAAGCGTAAAAGTTTAGCTTGAATAGCCGGATCAAGTTCACCGATTTCATCAAGAAACAGAGTCCCACCATTGGCCGCTTCAGCTAGACCAATTTTGCGAAGGTAAGCGCCTGTGAAGGATCCTTTTTCATGTCCAAACAATTCTGATTCAAGCAAGGTTTCACGAAGTGCTCCGCAGTTGATCGCCACAAAGGGTTTATTTCTTCGATTTGAACGATCATGAATGGAGCGAGCGATCAACTCTTTCCCCGTACCGGATTCACCAAGAACGAGGATGTTCGCGTGAGAAGGAGCCACCCGATCAACCATTTTCATCAGGTTCCCCATGATCTCCGATTTATAGACGATCGTCTTGTTTTCCATGACTTTAGACGTTGTGTTTGTATTCCAGATCAATTGACTAGCATTCTGAGATGCGGGCAATGTTGTCGTAGGATTGTTATTGTTCATGGGGCTCACCTTTCGGTTAGAGTTCTAGTTAAAATACTTTCGGGGTGTCTCAATTTGAATATCTCAAATTGGAACGCCGCGGCAACGCAGTGAGTTATAACTGAGGTCGTGTATGTTTTGCAAGACTTTTTTGCATGGCATTATATTTTTTCCATAAAAAATGCTTTTTTTGTTGGGATGTCTAACTTATGAACAGGCCACTCCATCTGCCAAAAATGATAGATAAGTATATGAATTATATGACTTATATAAAATCCGCATCGCCGCTGACAACCAAACACTATCTGATTGATCTCAAACAGGCCTTCAAGCACGAGCCTTCGCTTGAAAACAACAAGCTGTTTTATACCGAGGCAGAACTTTTACTGACGGCCCGCAAGGCCTTCAATGGCTGGGCCTCGCTTTCCTTGGCTTCTAGAAACAGAAAAGCCTCGACTTTAAAGAGTTTTTTTTCCTGGGCCTTTGCTGAAGGACTGATCCTGCAGGATTTATCTAATTTAATTGCCAGTCCAAAGGTGCCAAAAAAAATCCCTCACTTTATCAGTGTTGATGAGGCGATGGCTGTCTTAAAGGCCTTTGAAAAAACAGGCGATGAAAGCCGTAAGCAAAGTCATCTGCAATCTAAGGTTCTTTTTCTGCTGATTTATGGTGGCGGCTTAAGGATCAGCGAGGCCTGCAACCTGAAATGGCGAGACATCGATCCTGAACAAAAAATATTACGGGTGTTGGGTAAAGGAAATAAGCAAAGACTGATTGCCCTGCCAAAATTAGCTTTTCAAAACCTCGTCTTATGGAAGCAACAGCAAGGTCCCAGTGAATATGTTTTTGGCGAAAAGCCCATAAATCCAAGAGCCGCTTATGAACTGATTCGTCAAAGTGGAATTCGCGCCGGCCTGCTCAAACCACTTCATCCCCATGCTTTAAGGCACAGCTTTGCGACCCATCTGCTTTCGAGCGGCGCTAATTTGCGCACATTGCAAGAGCTGTTGGGACATGAAAGTCTTCAAGCTACAGAAAAATACACTCATCTTGGCATTGATCAACTGGCGCGGACGATGGAAAAAATCCATCCTTTGGGAAGAGGGAAATAGGGGTTGGGTGAAATAAAAAAACCCAGATTTTAAGGCCTGGGTTTTTTTTGTTTTATACTAACTTTATATTAGAAAGTGTATGTGTAAGCAGTTTGAGCTAGGAAGCCTGGTGATGCGAAATCAAGATTGCCGTTTGCGGCTCCAGTTCCAGCAACTGTATTAGTTCCAAAAGAAACATCAAGCAAACCTTTGCCAAGTTTAAAACCTGCGCCAGCTGCGAAAACGATTGAATCTGTGGAAGATTTAACTCCAGATGCAATTTTAGAATCGCTGATGATCACATTTTGTTGAAGAGACGCACGGAATACCATCCATGAAGTTGCGTTGGCTTCGATGCCCATCCATATTGGAAGTCCTGTAAGTTCAGTCGTCGCAGTGCCAGGCGTTGTTACTCCATCAGTTTTTGTAGAAGAATAAGCTACCCCATAAAAGAAGTTAGCATCGTCATTTTTTACGATAGTGTTGATGAAACCAACATGCATGGAAGTAGTTTCTGGAGAACTGTTTCCAGTTGTTGCGGTTATATCAGTTTTTGCTAGTTTATAATCCGCATAAGCTTGCATCATATCTGATATCAAATATCCAACACCTGCCTTGATATTTGACTTACTTTCAGCAGTAACACCAGTTCTCTCAGACTTTCCATTTAGTCCTAGAACTAATTCACCCTGCCATTTTCCGCTAGTCGCACCCAAGGCAATTCCTGCCGTAGATACTTTTCTGCTATTAGTATCATCGGATCCATTGCTATATTTTAAATTTACGCCCCAAGAATAATCACCTGTTTTGCTAGCAAAAAGAAGGTTGATTGGATTTTGTTCTTCGAGAAGATTTAAAGGTGTCGCATTTATCAACCGAATCCCACCAGTAAAATCATCAGATTTACGGCCAAAGTACAAACCGAAATAAGAATCGCCATTTTTCTTGATGAATCCGCCCTCTGCGTGAGAAGCAACCGTTGTACTAGTAGGTTGCGCCTGTCCCCACTCAATAACCGCTAACTCACCCACTGAACTTAAAAGGTAAGGTCTTTCGAACGTGTATTGCACGTCGACCAATTGACGTGAATTGTTTAAAGCACCTATGCGGGCTTTAGATGCCAACGCTGAAGATCCGGCCAGAGCCAATGCTGCAATAATCATGAACTTATTCATTGTTGCGTCCTTTCGATTGCGTTTATTTTTGGGCAGATCATTTTTTTCTGCCCACAAAAAAATGCTAATGAGATGCCTGAGTAAGTTCAACAACAAAAAAAAGCATTACTCATAAGTTCAAGAAAAGGACTAATTTTAATTCGCGGTTTTAATTTTTTTATTTTTTTAATAAACAAAAGAGCTCAAAATCTTTTCAACAATCCTAAAACAATCCGCGACTTCAAAAGACATAACTACCATGGATCTCCGTAAAATTATTTCTAAAAAAATATCTAAAAAAAATGATGTAACCTTTTTAAAGAAATAAAATATAAAATTAAAACAAGGTTTGCGCGCTGCGCCCCTCACATGACGCAAAAACTAAATAGCGTTTTTTTTTACACGACATAGGTCTAGCTTTGTTTTTTTAACATTATAAAAAAGTAATTTGGTTTCTAAAAAACCACGGCATTTTGCAGGTACTGTCTGATCATTACATCGATGTTCGAAAGATGTTCATCTACAATATGTCTGACATTTGCAAGCTCGACCAATTGATTTGAATCTCGAAGATGTGTCTTTAAAAAGATTCCCATCCAAGGCTCTGGTGTGACAACTCCTTGTTGCAACAAGAACTTTAAATAGAAATGCATTTTTAATATTTGAATTTCTTTGGAACTTTCAGCGGCCTTTAGTGAATTGCCCAAGAGATTAAATAAAAACTCTGAGTCCTGATCGCCCTCTTGGCTGACTTTGCTGACACAATCAATAAAATGCAAGGCAAGCTCCAAGCGATCATAGTCTTTTCTGATGCCTGAAAAATCATTGATGATCACAGCCTCTTCAAGAACATTCAATTGTCCTGATGAAGGTGCCAATTTATAGGTTAAGTTGACAAAGTGAGTGGGTTCAAGAACTCCACCACCAAAACGCTTCTTGCTGCGCAAAGCGCCTCTGGCAAGGAAAGACAATTTTTCACCTTGAGTTGAAATTGCATGCACGATTAAATCAGATTCTCTGTATTTAATTTTTCTTAAAAGAATGAACTGACCCTGTCCTTGTCTGGATTTAGGATCTTTATCTTTTGTCACACAGTCCAACTTTGCTGAAGCTTTATTTCATGATAGGAATCTAATAAAAGCTGAGCAAAGTCTTTTGTCTGCAATAAATCAAGGCTAAACACCAGCAACCCTCGTAGCACTTCCGGCGATGGCTCGGGCAACCACCATTCGCGAAACATTTTTTTAGTGTCGGATCCACCCCAACGGCACATGTTGGTGGTTCCCAATTTTTGCCATCCCAAAAAAGGAGAGAGGTTGAATTTTTTGAGCACAACTTCGCCAAGGGCTTCAGCGCTGACATCAGGAAATACACAGACCGCACGATCATAGACCCGAGCACTGTCAGCTGTAAAAAAAACATGACCTGCTCCTGATGCTAAAATCTGACTCTCAAAATCCAAGACCAATTTTTTATTCAATTTCCTTTGGGAATGTTCTTTTTTAATTTCATTTAAAAAAAATGCCTTATCCCAATTCATTCCTAGGGCTACGAGTGCCGGCGACCTGAATCTTTCCCCTAGATAGGCCACGGCCACATCCGCATTGAATGAACAAATCCTGACTGTGTAGGGACGTATTTTTATTTTTTCAAAAAAATGATTGGCATGTGAAATTCGAAATGAATTTATTCTTTTTTGATTTAAGCATTCATCCAACTCATCAACGAAGGAAAAAATCTCCCCCGTAACCGGGTTGTCTTCAGAAAAAATAACAAAGCAGGTTTCCCGCGGAAGTGCGTCGACCCACTCTTTGACGTTGCTTAAATCCAGATGGGAGCGCGCTTGAATATCGAATCCCTCTTGATAAAAAGGTCCTAGTGTTTTCTGAATGACATCCGTTTGACCACTCACAAAACCTATTGTTTTTTTGTGGGCCATGAACTGTGCAGTTCCCTTGGTAATTTCATAAGCAGCATGAGCTAAGCCCTTATACGAACGAACCTTTATTTTTGTGGCAGAGGACTCCAGCGCTTCATTGATATCAAAGGGACCCACAGAAGCCAAATAAGCTGCTACTTCTGTGTTGAGTTCTTCCCATAAATCCGTTTGCAAAACATCAATCAGCATAGTCTAGAACTCTCCTCATCTCTTAGCAGTTAGTTGCAGCCTGAATCTTTCGCATGAAAAAACCAATGAAACTTTGATTTTCGACCAAGGCCGTTAAAATTAACTACCAGATCGGCAGGATTTAAATTGGACTCCCCTTTGTGTTCAAGGCAGTCTTGCTTTCTAAAGTCCTCATTGATGGCGATAAAATCACTAAAGGTTGGTAAATAGCCATTCTTTTTATAATATTCATCTTCCTTAGCATAAAGATTTTTTTCTAAGGCTGCGGCAACAGATTGAAATTGCGCCACGGTGTTCATTGTCTGGATAGGCATATATTTAGGCATTATATCTTCAAAGAATCCAAACTGGCGAAGAAACTTTCCAAAATAGGACTTGGCTGAGGTCGGAAAATTAATATAAAAGTCATATTTTTTTTCAATCAACCAGGAATAAATGCTTTGAAAAACTGCATCTTGCAAACGCACTTGTCGCAGCAGCGGATAAAATTTATATTCGGCAACAAAATCAAAGCGCGGATCCACTTCAATATCATACGGCGCAAAAAGCGTTTTAGTGTTTATTCCCATAGAGGCTGGAAAGTGAGTGTTCACAAATTTTGAAAGTGAACTTTTGAATTTAGGAACTAAAAACTTGCCCTCTGAAGCTTTCTCATAGGCATAGGTAGCAACCTCAGCACAAAAGAAGGAACTGTGTTCTAGCTCATTCATTTCAAAGTCATAACGAATTTCACCACCTTTGTTTAACTTAGCTCTAGCGAAGTCGTACATCAATCGACCTGCTTTCATGGCTAAATCATGATCCCGCTGGCGATACAAAACAACACGGGCATCTTGGGCTTGTCGCCATTTATCAAGTGGAGTGATAATAACTCCACTTTGAATCAAAGCCTCAACTACAAACTTTTGCCCCTTATCATTTTCTGAGACAATCGCAAGATGAGAAAAATTGCCTTCTTCATCGCCTATTCTTGCAATCATTGCTGAGACAGAACTTTTTCCACGAATCACCATCAGGTCACCTGTCTCAAGACCAAAGTTTTCAAATCTGGGATTTTGCAAAGTAAAGACTGGATCCTGCTCTAGAATATTCGGCTTGGTTTGGTTGACTACTTTGTTGTTCACCAACCAATCCAAAAGGTACTCTTCAGAAATTCTTGAGTACTGCAGCCCCTCTCTAACTTTGAGTGTGCATTCAGGTGTCAACACACCTTTTTCATCGAATTCCTGAAAACGCTCACGCAAGGCCACGCGAATTTGAAAAATATTTTTCATCAAATCAAGTCCCTTGGTCTTCAGCAGTTCCAGCTCCTTAGGATTCTTTGGAATGAAATAGTCTGCCTTTAAATCATAGAGATAATGTGTGATGCTTCGGATATACACAGGACAATTCTGTGCGTTCAAGACTGAATCATTTTTAATATCAGACAAAACTCTTTCGACACCTGAAAATAATTCTTCTGTGCTGGCAGGTTTTCTGTTGATGGCAGCGAACTGTGTTTGGCTTTGAGCCTGATGATCCGAATTGGATTCAAATAATTTAGATCCAAGATCAAATTGATAGATAAATATAATCAAAACCACTGCGCCTGAAAATAGACCAAGAAACTTCATACTTTTAGCTCTCCAGTTGAATAAACCCTTCATTTATTCGGATTTTCAGGGGGAATCCTTTACTGGACGAGCCTTAATTTATTCAGTCAAATCCATGGTCTGAACTGTACAAATAACTAGATGCGGAGTGGCTCGTTTTAGTTCTTTTTTTCATATGAAAAAGTGGATAACAAATCCACTTTTTCTCACAAACCGACATAAACAAGCTCTCATCTTAATGCACTGTGTGGCAAAAAGGTACGGCGTACCTTCAAAAAGTGTTCAAGGAATTGGCAGGGAGGGGCGGTTTTTTGCTCTGGAGGGTTTGGATGTCTCAAATTGAGAAGTCATCTGCAATTTAGGGGCTTGCCAGGTCCTTGGGACTGGCGAGGATCTTGCTCTTTCTTTTTATATGGAGGCCATTTTGAGAATTGATCCACTTTCAAAAAATCAAATAAGGCGAGTGCTGCCCCTTTTTATGGCCACACTCATGCTCGCTTTGAATGTCCATGCAGAGCAGGACTCTAATGAATATATTTATAAGGCCTTTGCGACACATGCTGCCGGGGCTCAGGCTATCCCTTCAGCCGAAACTCCCCCGCCTATCATCGTGAGCACAATCAATCAGATTGACAGAGCTAAACGCGTTCAAGAAATGATTGGCGCCTCCGATGTTTCAAGTGAAAAAAATTGCGAAGATTGTACGAAAGCAATTTCTGCCATGAGATATGGACAATGTGAGAAGAAAAATAATTATCTCGAAGATCAACTCCAGAAATTGGCCAGTGGAAGTTCATTCCTCAGTTCATTGATGCAAGGTCCCCTGAGGTCTCAATCTATAATAAAAGCCCAATGCCTAAAAACCAGCCTAGAAATGGGCAGCACAAGTGCTCGCAACTGCGTAGGAAATTCTTATGGAAAATCAATCAGTTCCCCCTGCCTAAGCGAAAACTATTTCAAACTGATAACAAACAGCTTTGATGCTGTTTCAATGTGTATGAAAAATTATATTGCTCCAGACGAAAGTGAAAAAATGCAAAAACTTGATGTCAGGGCTATTTATGGACTGATCAACATTGAATCTGGCTTTCAAATCAACGCCGTGAGTGGCAGTGGCGCTGGAGGAATTGGACAATTCACTTCTTCCGCTATCAGTGACGTCAATGCAAATCATATTCCTGCCGTCAGAGCAACACTACTTTCCTCGGATATGCCCACCTGTCATCGACTCTCAAAAGAGTTGTTGGATTCTCCAAATCCCATACGCAGTGATGCCGCAGCCTCTTGTGAGAGAATCTCCTTAGCCAATGGCAATCCCGTAAAAAACATGCTCTACACCTTTGCCTACCTGCGTGGAGCAAAATTGGAATTAGAGGAACAAATCTTTAAAAACAAAAACTATTTGTCAAAATTTAGCCTTTCCGATTTTGATTTGGCTCGCATCAAAAGAGCTCTCATGGTGTGGTCCCACAACACGGGCCGCGGGGGAATATTAAAACCCACGAGGAGTCTTTTAAATTCTGTCTATCGCAACAAGCTAGTGACTAATGCCGAGGAATTTATTTCTCAAATGCAAAACTTCGTCGAGAAATTTCCTGCTCAATTCAACAACAGCGCAGCCCGAAGAAAAGAGACCTCAAGGTATTTCCCAAAAATTGAAGACACTCTCAATGACATAGAATCCAACGCTGGAGGCGGAACATGCCTAAATTAAAATGGCTTCTGACAGGACTCTTTATTAGTCAGCTTTTTTACTGCAATCCCCTTTTTGCATTTAAAGATGAAGTCACTTTGACTGCCACGAGCAAACTGATTCAGAATTTTAAAGTTCAAACTTCACCCCGGGCAAGGCTTTGGAGCTTACATAGCTACAAAGATTTCTTGTTTCATCGCCTCAATACGATTGAAATTCCAAATCTAGAGAGTGCTGATCTCAACGATCCCCAACTTGAGGAGTATAGCAGTCTTACGGAATATGACACCTATATCGAACTGATCAATATCAAAGAATTAAATCCAAAATCTTGCGCCTCAGCCTTCAATCAAATGAACGAAGCCGGCAGCACTCCCTATCAGCGGATGGGCGCACAGGATGCAAGTTTTGAATTGCAACTGGCTCGCCAAGTGATCAAAGGACTGTGCCAATAAAAAGATAAAAAAAAATCCTGAGCCTTTTTAAATAGGCACAGGATTTTTTATAGATTTCAGATTTCAGTCTTGAACTAGATTCCTTGCTTATGCCGTTCTTCATCATCAACATGAGTTTGAATTCCACCCTTTAAGTTAGGTCGGAAAGCCAAATGGTTGATGTCATAAATAAAGTTTGATCCATTCAAGGCTGGAGTCTGCCACTCAGGACCTAAGCGAATTGCATCCACCGGGCAAGCCTCTTCACAAAAACCACAAAATACACATCGCAAAATGTCGATCTCGTAGCTGATGGGAAATTTTTCCACTTCTGGATTATTGTGCTCAGCCGCAGTAATGGTGATGCACTCTGCTGGACAATTTGTTGCACACAACATGCAGGCTGTACAACGAAGCGAACCATCTTTTTTTACGGTCAAAACATGATTGCCTTTGAATCTTGGAGAGTATTCATACTTCTCTTCAGGATAATTCAAGGTCATCATCTTATTGCGATTCAATAGATTTTTGACTAAGTGCTTACCCGTAATCCAAAGACCGCCCAAAATGCCGGGGAGGTACCACTTGGCTTTTTCTGAGTTGTTTTGCATGACACTCATAAGTTACCTCTCTTAAATACAAACTCGTTCTTTTTACGTGCCTCAACAGCCACTTGATCCAGTCGTTGATTCAGGGGTAGGAACTCATTTGCACTGGTTGCATGTATATTCAAGTTTTTACCAGCCAACAATAAGGCCGCTTCCGTCAACGTTAGGGCTTCAGAAACCACCAAAGTGACTTTTTTGAATTTCTGTTCAAGACCCGAGTGATTGATGAAGGTTCCGTCTTTTTCGACAAAAGTTTTCATCGGTATCAACCAGACGTTGCCATCCAATTTTTTTAAAGCTTCATTTTGTCCCGATTGCAACCAAATCAAATTTTGTGCTTGAGAAAGCTCTTTAACTCGATCTGCAAAATCTGGAAAGACAACCTGATTTTCTGGGGCAGCAACAACAACGGTTTTTATTGCACCAGATTTAAGCCCTCGTGAAAGCTCATTCCAAGTGGCTGTAATACCGTGTTTTTCAAGAACCTTCAAAAGACCTTTGGTGTTGGGATTCTTATCACCACGAACCAGCAAGCCATCAAAATTATCAAAAGCCTCTTTGTTGTTGATCCAGAAGTAAATTTTATTAGATTTAAAGTCCTTCACAAAAGTAGTCACAATCGCTTCGAACTCTTCAACCGAATATTGAGCCGTTAAAACTAATGCCAATGAATCCGCAGCAGCAGCCTTAATGACTTCTGCTGCTGCTTTTGCAGCAGCTCCAGCTGACATTTCAGTCCAGCTTGATCCCTGCCCCTTCACTTGGGCTTTTAACAACCGATGCTCTTTATTTACAAATTTATAGACGTTACGACCTTCATCGCACATCCAGTGGCCATTCACTTGCTCATTGAAAGTTGGTTTAACGCGGAAGAATCCTTCTTTGTTGAAGTAAACTTTCACGTTACAGCCCGTCGAACAACCATTGCAGATCGTTTCGGCATCTTTCAAATACCACGCTCTTTGACGGAATCGGAAATCTTTAGATGTCAAAGCACCGACTGGGCAAATATCCACAGTGTTTAATGAATAATTGTTGTCCAATTTCATTCCATCGTGAGTCCCAATTTCAGATCGATCACCGCGATTGAAAATTCCCAATTCATTGGTTTTAGAAACTTCCTCGGTAAACCGTACGCAACGGGAACATAAAATGCAGCGTTCAGAATCCAAAACAATCGTTGGACCTAAATCTACAACTTTATGCTTCTTTTGCTTTGGTTCAGCCATTTCGGGATCATATTTGCCGTATTCCATGTACTGGTCTTGCAAACCACATTCACCAGCCTGATCACAGATTGGACAATCTAAAGGATGATTGATCAAATGGAAATCGAGTCCCCATTTAACAGCATCTTTCACTTTGTCAGAGGTGTTGTTGATTTTCATACCCTCAGTCACAGCTGTATTGCATGCGATTTGAACTCGTGGATTTCCCTCGATTTCAACCATACAAACTCGGCAAACTCCTGCAACACTCAAACCTGGGTGCCAGCAGTAGTGAGCAATGCGGTCTCCAGAAACTTGCATTGCTTCAATGATTGACGAGCCTTCTTTTACTTCGACTTCTTTGCCATTAATGGTGCATTTCGGCATATGTCGTTCCTTTTACTTTGGAACGTCCTTCACGGACGTAGAATTCAAATTCTTCTCTGAACTTATTAACAAAACTCAACACGGGCAATGCCGCCGCATCTGATAAGGCACAAATTGTTTTGCCCTTCATGTTGTCAGCGACTTTGATCAACAGCTCGATATCTTGAAGCCGACCTCGGCCCTCCAAAATAGCGTGCAAAATCTTATTCAACCAGCCTGTGCCTTCTCGGCAAGGGGTGCACTGACCACAGGATTCATGGGCATAAAAATGCGTGAGAACTCCCAGCATATCGACCATACATTGTGAATCATCAATAACAATGACCGCACCAGAACCCAGCATTGTGCCCAAACCGGCAAGCGATTCATAATCCATGTTGGCCTTAGCCACTTCTTCAGCAGTCAAAACGGGAGCTGAGGAGCCCCCAGGAATAACAGCTTTCAATTTACGACCAGGCTTCATTCCACCGCACTCATTCATGATGAGATTCATCAAAGGATAGCCCAATGGAACTTCATAATTGCCTGGCTTCACAACATTTCCAGAAACAGAAAAAAGCTTGGTGCCAGAGGATTTCTCTGTGCCATTTTTTCGATAAGCTTGAGCACCATCACGTATGATGTAAGTCACCGCTGCTAAAGTTTCAACGTTGTTGACGATGGTTGGTTTTCTTAAATAACCTTGAACAGCGGGAAAAGGGGGTTTTAACTTAGGTTGGCCTTTCAGACCTTCCAAAGAAGAAATCATGCCCGTTTCTTCACCGCAGATATAAGCGCCAGCGCCACGATAAACATCCAAGTCAAAGTCAAAACCAGAGCCAAGAATGTTTTTTCCCAGTAAACCTGCTGCATAAGCTTCTTGAATAGCCTTATTGAGGCATTCAATGGGATACACATATTCACCACGAACATAAATATAGCCTTTATGTGAACCAATGGCGAAAGCTGAAATAATCATTCCTTCGATCAATTGATGAGGAGCTCGCTCCATCATCATACGATCTTTAAATGTTCCAGGCTCTCCTTCGTCGGCATTGCAAAGCAAGTATCTTGGCTCACCATTTTTTGGAAGAAAGCCCCATTTCATTCCCGTTGGAAAGCCTGCGCCGCCACGACCGCGAAGTCCTGAAGCTTTCACTTCATCAATGATTTGTTGGGCCTGCATTTTCAGAGCCTTAGGCACAGTTTCATAACCGCCTTTGGCTTGGTAACCTGCTAAGGTCTGATATTCAGGTAAATGATAGAACTCTGTGAGTATTTTTACTTCAGCCATTATTTCATACCTCTCAAGAGATTCATTGCCGACTCTGGAGTTAATTTTTCATGATAATAATCATTCACTTGCATCATTGGAGCCGTGCCACAAGAGCCGAGGCATTCCACTTTACTGACGGTAAAGCGTCCATCGGCAGTGACTTCATCATATTTTACACCAAGCTCATGACAGATATATCCAGCCATTTCACGAGAGCCCTCTAGGGCACAGGAAATATTAGTGCACACTTGCACATGATATTTACCGACGGGCTTTTGATTGAACATCGTGTAAAACTTAAAAACTTCATTGATGCGAGCCTCAGGAATATCCATCACTTGTGACAAATGATGAATAACGCTCGGATTCACAAAACCGCTATTTTCTTTTTGAGCTATATATAGACTTGGAATAATTGCTGACTCTTTCGCTTCATAGCGAGCAAGTTCTTTTTTTACTTCAGCCAAGCCTTGTTCAGAAAGTTTAAACATCTTTATTTCCCTTTAAAATTCTGCAAATCGAAAAATGACTTTCAAAATGCAATGCAAAAACAGCAGCTGCTATCGATCCAACTCACCAGCAATGAGATTCATCGAGGCAATCGTCGCAATGGCATCAGCCAACATTGCACCTTTAACTACCGTTGGATAAGATTGATAAATAGCAAAACATGGAGGACGAACTTTCAAGCGGTATGGATTTGCGGAGCCATCACTGACTAAGTAAAATCCAAGCTCACCATTTGCGGCCTCAGTGGCATCATAAACTTCCCCTGCTGGAGGACGAAGTCCCTTGATGATCAACATAAAGTGATTCATCAAGCCCTCAATGTTGCCATAAACATCTTTTTTCTCTGGCAGCACAATGCCCTTGTCACGAATGGTGTAATCGCCACCTGGCACATTCTTACAAACTTGTTCAATGATACGAACCGACTGGCGCATCTCTTCAAAGCGCACCAAATAACGGTCATAAATATCACCAGAAGTACCTACTGGAACATCAAAATCCAAGGAATCATAACCATAATAAGGATTTGATTTTCGTAAATCTAAATTTACACCGCAACCACGAAGCATTGGGCCCGTATAACCCCATTGAATGGCATCTTGAGCACTCACGGGGCAGACACCACGGGTTCTTTGGATAAAGATTTTATTGTCCACAACCATCGAAGCCATTTCGTCAGTACCGCGACGAATTTCCTTACAAAGAGCAAGGACTTCATCATACCAACCATCTGGTGCATCTTGAGCCATACCACCAACGCGAGTCATTGATACAGTCAATCTTGCGCCACAAAGTTTTTCAAAAAGTCCGTAAACTTGCTCGCGCAATCCAAACATAAAAAAGAATGAAGTCAAAGCACCCAAATCCATGGCACCCGTACCAATAGATATCGTGTGATCGATGATGCGTGAAAGTTCAGCTAAGATCACTCGCATCGCCTGGGCTTTTGCTGGAATTTCAACACCCAATAAACGCTCTACAGCTTTGCAATAGCCAATGTTGTTCATTGGTGCTGAGCAATAATTCAGACGATCTGTGTAGGGGATCACTTGATTGTAGGGATGAGTCTCTGCCATTTTTTCAAAGCAGCGATGAAGGTAGCCAATCTCATTGTTGCAACGAACAATAGTTTCCCCATCCATCTCTGCCATAACACGCAAGGTGCCATGCATCGCTGTATGCGCAGGACCAATATTCAACGGAATATAGTTGTCATTCAACACATCGCCCGGAGATCCTGGCTCATTATTAAAATGAATCGGCAAGGAAGCCGTACAAGCTTGTCGATGATCAGAATCATAATCCTTACGCAGGGGATGTCCTACAAACTGATGATGAGTTAAAATTCGTCGAAGATTGGGATGACCTTCAAAAATAATTCCGTACATATCATAAGCTTCGCGTTCAAACCAATCCGCGCCACGGTAAGCTGGAATGGCCGTGCCAATGGACTCACCATCACCCACCTGAGCTTTGATGCGCAGGCGTGTATTGTCCTTGGAAGAGAACAAGTGATAAACCACATCAAATCTTTTTTCACGCGTTGGATAATCTGCTCCGCAAACATCCATTAAGAAATCAAATTCACCGATGTTTTTTAAGTGCATAAGCACCTGAGGAGCGTCCTCTTTAGGAACCTCAAGAACATCATCACCAAAGGCATGAGAAAATTTGAAATTCTGAATTTTGAATTTTTCGGAAAGTTTATGTTTTAAATTCTCAAGCTTGTTCATAAGGACTCTTCCAATTGGTTTTCCATGGGCGCGGCTGATTTGTCGCGATCATTCGTTGTAAGACCATGATGCCATCCATAACGGCCTCAGGAGTCGGAGGACAACCTGGGATGTAAACGTCGACAGGTATAACCTTATCAACGCCCTGCAAAACATGATAGGCGCGATAAAATCCGCCAGAGCTTGCACAGGCTCCCATGGCGATCACATATTTAGGTTCTAACATTTGCTGATAGATACGAGTGATGACTGGCGCCATCTTTTCCGTGATTGTACCTGCGACAACTAAAAGATCGGCCTGACGAGGTGAAAATCGAGCCACCTCAGCCCCAAAACGAGCGAGGTCATATTTAGGCCCCATCACTGACATAAATTCAATCCCGCAACAAGCAGTTCCATAGGGCATCGGCCATAAAGAATTTTTACGTCCCCACGCAACGATATGATCTAACTTCGACGTGAACGCAAAGTCTCTCGATAAATCATTGGCAGCTTGAGTCCCCGTGGCGCCGGCATGCGACGACTGAGTCGGAACAGAAGAATCCCGCACTTCATTATTGTGCATAAATACACCTCTATAATTTTCAATTAGCTATCAGTTAATTAGTTACTGAAATTCCGTAATCCTGACAACTAGATATCTCTATTATTGAAAGTGCAGTCGAATTATTCAACGCATGCCATCGAAATCGGTTGATTCAATTTGCTTAGAATTTCAATTCCACCCACAATAAAAAGTTCCTCGCTTTCTTCTTTAAGGTCAGACCTTTTTTTGGGGAAGTCAGCGATGGACTAAATTTCAACTTGAACGGTTCATGGAAGAACAAACTAAACATAGGGAGATCAACATGAGAATCAACTCTAGAGCCAATTTGAGTGGCTCTGTAAACACCACTATTACGGTGCAACTACAAAAACTCAGTCTCTTCATCGCTGCAGGATTTATGGGACTTAGCCTCTCCGCGCAGGCAAATCGCGCTCATCAGACACAGCATGATAATCAAGATTTGCTTATTAAATTAGCACCTGGTTTCACAAATCTTGAAATTCCTGGCGCTAAAATTGAGAAAATCACGGATTCCTGGGTCCGTGTCCAAGCTCCAAGAAGTTTTAATCAGCACAATCTTGTCGCTGACCCAGCTGTTGAATACATTCAGCCTAACTACAAAATATTTCTGCCCGAGGATTACAAAATTCAAGATCCTCTGATGCGTGCGGCCCTTGCAAAGCTAGCCGCTAAAAATCTTGCCAAAGAATTGACGATGGATTCAAACTCCATCGTCGACAATCCAGCAGTTCCTGCTGCACCCCAAGAAACTCTTGGAGCAGATCCATTATTTAGCAAGCAATGGGGCATGATCAACATCGGGACCCAAGCGGCCTGGAAAGTCACTCGCGGAAACCCGAATATGATCGTCGCCGTGATTGATACTGGCGTAGATTATACGCACGAAGACTTGCTGCCTAATCTTTGGAGAAATCCAGGCGAAATTCCTGACAATGGCATTGATGATGATCAAAATGGCTACATTGATGATGAGATTGGATGGGATTTTGCCAAAAATGACAACAAGCCTTATGACCTTTCTATGTCTATCCTTGAAATTCTATTCAAGGGCGGCAATCCAGGACACGGAACTCATTGCGCAGGAAATGTCGCAGCACGAGGCGACAATGGCCTGGGCATTTCAGGTGTTGCTCCAAACGTGAAAATCATGTCCTTGCGCTTTATTTCAGAAAAAGGCCAAGGCACATCTGCTGATGCAATCAAAGCTATTAAATATGCTGTCGATAATGGCGCGCAAGTTTTAAGCAATTCTTGGGGTTCCGAAGGCGAAGACGCTAGCGAGGGAGCTGAAAATAAGGCCCTTCGTGAGATGATTCAATACGCTCAGGATCATAATGTTCTTTTTGTTGCTGCTGCTGGCAATGGCCATTCTGGCAAAGGCTACAGCAATGATACAGATCCTAAACCTGGCTACCCAGCCTCTTACTCTAACGAAAATATTATTTCAGTTGCTGCCATCAACGCCCAAGACACCTTAGGTGCCTTTTCCAATTGGGGACAAAAAACGGTTCACATCGCAGCCCCTGGAGTCGTTGTGTTTTCAACAACAGTTGGAAATAAATATTCAGATGTTATCGTTGATAAACTGGGTTTTAAGGCCACTTGGGATGGAACATCTATGGCTTGCCCGATAGTTGCTGGCGCGGCTGCACTTTATTGGTCAGCTCACCCAGAAAAAACTGTCCTGGAAGTTAAAAATGCCATTATTCAATCGGCTAAAAAGGTTCCAATCCTGGCTGACAAAATGGTGTCAGGTGGAAAATTAGACGTTGAAGCTTTACTCAAGTTTTAAAAGTCGTTTTAAAAGAATTTTTTAAAGAAATTTGAATAAGCCAAAGTAAGCATCGAAAAATATCTTACTTTGGCTTTTTTTTTATGAGATTCACTTCCCCTTTTTATTCCAACAGAGAATGAAATCTTTCAGCAAGATAGATTGGCAAAGATATTAATTTAAAGGTCCAACTGTCTGCAGTGATCTCAGATTCCAAGGGAAGGGCTGAATTGAATCGAACGGCTGTCATTAACTTTTTTTCACTAGCCATCACTCTTAATGATTTGAGCGTGCCCGATTTACCTGATTTAACTTCAATGGGAATTATCTTTAATCCAACCTGCGCGACAAAATCCACCTCGGCTTCGGAACCTGACTTTTCTCTGACCCAATAAAATAATTTTGGATTTTTAACTTGGGACTCTTTGTACCTTAACATTTGTGACACAAATTGCTCTGCCAATGCGCCGGCATTCACAAGCATCACATCTTCATCATCCTTCAGATTAGGAAAAGTAAGCCCCAAAGCAGAGCTAATTAGACCGATATCCAAAGAGAAAATTTTAAAGTTTTTTTCGTTACTTTCAGCTCCCAAAGGGATTCCGTTGCAATGGGAAGATTCCACTTTGTAACCCACTCGTGCAAGCAGCAACAGCTCGAGAGCTGATTTAATTGCCGCATTTTTTTCCTCGCTATCGACGCGTGCATAAACAAATTTTTTACCAACTTGCTGAAAAATCGAATCATAAACTTTACGAATGCGCTCCGGTGGGATTCTTTTTTTAAATTTACTAAAGTCACTTCGAAAGCTTTCAATGATCCCTTGATGAACCCTAGACACCATCTCCATTTTTTTGGTTTCTCTGTATACCTTTATGCTTTTGGGCATACCGCCCACAAGAATATACCTTTTAAAAAGCTCCATCGCGCGCCTATGAATCGCCGGGGACAATTCCTCTGAGCATTTCATGCTCTCTAGAACCTGCAATAACTTTTTCTCTTCCAAGGCATCCAAAAACTCAAAAAAAGAAAATGGCTCTATATACATAAATTCAATGCGTCCAACGGGCATTGAGTACTCAAAATCCGCCAGTGCAAAATCTAACAAGGAGCCTGCCACAATCACATGCAATTCCGGGCAATCTTCAGCAAACCATCTTAAACTAGATAATATTTTTGGATAAGCTTGAATCTCGTCAATAAACAAGAGAGTTTTCCCAGGCTGAACACTCATATTTGAGTGAATCTCGATGGCTTCAATAATTTTCTCGACATTATTGGAGTCAAAAAGTTCGCTGAGCTCTGGATTCTTTTCTAAATTAATTTCTATGAACTGGTTGAAATGATTTTTACCCAACCAACGGACCAAATAGGATTTACCTACTTGCCTAGCTCCCCTGAGGACCAGAGGCAACCTATTCTCGCCTTTTGACCAGCCTAATATTCGCGAAAAAGCCTCTCGTTGCAAAAACACCCCCCATAATTTTACCTTTTAATAGTAACAACACCCCCCATGTTTTTACAATATAAATATCATAGAAGGGCGTCTTAGGGGCTGATTTGTTTTTTTTAATCGTCGTATCTATCAAGATCCGTTAAATATTTTTTTATAATTCTAGCAATTTCAATTTGCGGGCCACGGACTGTGAGCTGCAATCCATTTTCAGTGTAAGATTCAGACAACACGCGAGTGTGAGACCTTATATCACCAATGGCACCCTTCACCATATAGGGAACAAACAGTTCTTCTTCAACCATGTCTTTTTCAAAAAACTGAATCAGTAATTCACGCAGGGATTTCAGATCTTCTGAATCCCTGGTTGATAAAAAGATGGCCTCAGGAAATTCAGCCTTCAGCTGCATAAACTCTTCATCACTCAAGCGGTCTTTTTTATTTAAGACCAAAAAGCTTGGTGTGTCGTGAGCACCCACCTCTTCTAAGACTTTTTGAGTCACTTCCAATTGCGACCTAAAAGAGAGATCCGAAGCATCCACCACATACAACAACAAAGAAGCATTCAGGGCTTCATCCAATGTTGATTTGAAAGAGGCCACTAAATCATGAGGCAATTTTTTAATAAACCCAACGGTGTCCGACAAAAGAATTTTGGGCTGAGTCTCAGGGTAAACTGGTCGAACCGTCGTATCTAGAGTTGCGAACAACTTATCCGCAATCAGCACATCACTGCCGGTCATGGCTCTCATCAATGAGGATTTACCCGCATTGGTGTAACCCACGAGGGCCACACAACAGGCCTCTTGTTCGCGGCGCGCTCGACGAGTGATATGCTCCTGACCAATGGCCAAAAGTTCTGTTTTAAGCTCTTTGATTCGATCGCGGATTTTGCGGCGATCAAGCTCTAGGCTGGATTCTCCGGCTCCTTTTCCACCAACGCCTCCACCTTGACGATCTTCACCGCCTCCGGTTTCTCTGAGACGAGGGGCTACATAGGTCAGGCGTGCAATTTCAACCTGCAAGCGAGCGGCCTTTGTTCGGGCATGGCGGCTAAAAATTTCAATGATCACACCGGTACGATCCAAGACCTTGGCTCCCGTTGCGCTTTCTAAATTTCTTAATTGAGAGGGGGACAAATCACAGTCAAAAACCACCACGTCGGCTGATTCTTGGGGTACAACTTCAGATTCTTCTTTCTCCGATGATTCTAGGTTGCTGTTTTCGTTTTCTGTCTCGGCTTCAGAGTCCGACTCAAATTCATCTTCGGCACCAGATTCACTGCTGACATCACTGCCGTCTTGGTCATCCGCTGCATCCTTGAATTTTAGGGCGGCTTTGTGTTTTTTTCGAACAACCATAGAGGCAATAAAACCTGGACCTGCTGTCCAGCGAGCAAGCTCTTGCAACTTGCCATCCCCTAAAACTGCAGCCCCCTTCGTTGAGGACCGGCGTTGAGACATGCGTCCCACGACTCCATAGCCCAGAGTCGTCACCAATCGGGCCAACTCATCCAGGGAGCTTTGATTTTCAATTTCTGTCATCTGTGGAAGCTGAACTCCCACTAAAATCGCTTTTTGTTTGGCCGCAGCCGTCGTATGCAATGTCATGGGCTACTGATACAGGGTCTGGAGCCAGAAATCCAGTAATCTTCGAGAATAGGAATTATATTCTTATACTCTTGAGAATCAGATATTTAAATTAATTAAAAAAATAAAAATCCAGCGGCGAAATCAGGTGGGGCGGCTCAGGCCGCAGCATTGGCAGGGGTCCATCGTAATAATACCCGCCTTCTAGCTCAGTTCTATTTAAATTTACATTTGATGGCACGACTTCTCGGCCACTTAAATGCTGTTCCTCTGGATATTGCTTTGAGTACGCCAACAGATCGCGGTGGTAAGCGAAAATTATACTCCCATTTTGCAGCAGGCGAATTAAATAGTTGGTGGAATCCGGCGGCACTGAAAAACAGCCCTCACTCCAACCCAAGCGATTGTTGTCGTAAATAAAATCCTCGGTCACGTACTCGGCCCCATGAAAAACAATGGCGCGAGATCTTGCTTTGCTGTTTGAACGATCAATTCCATCCAGCAGTAAGGTCAATCCATTTTTAGGACTTTGATAGGTTCCCTTGGCATAATAAAAACCCAGAGAGCTTTTCCAAGATCCAGAAATATTTGCAAATCTCCTGCCCTGCAACACTCCGGTATTTATGCCATGCGAGACATAAAATCTTCTGACCACTCCCGTGGTCAGATCCAAAAGATAAAGGCGCTTCATTGTCGATGTCATCGAGTAGTCCACAATGACAGCAAACTTGGTGTTGGGAATATCGCCTTCGTTGTAGTCAAACAATTGAAAGGTTAAATTGAGGGCCTCATAGTTGACCCCCTGTGAAATCAGAGCATCGAATAGCATTTGCCCAGATTTGATCTTTCTTTCAAACATGGAGCCGCCATAAGCCTGACTAGAAATATCCAGCAACAAAATAAAAAAAATTAAAATTGTAAAAAGAGATTTCATAGACTCACTGTCTTTGCAAACTCACGTCCTTGCAAATTAAGTCTCAGAAATGGTCGCTAATGCGGATTAGATTCGCATTGAAGGATTCACCTCCAAATGTGAGGGTATTTATTCTTAGGCATTCATTTTCACATTGTACTTAGTCATTGCCGACGGACTGACCTCGATGGTAAAAAAATTTACCTGCATTTTAAAAAAAACAGAGCCTGAAAGGTTTTTTATTTATTCAAATGACTCGTCAAACCTCCTTAGAACGCCAATCCACAGCTCATTTCAGTTTCTTTTCATAAATTGAAATAAAGCATCAAATCAGGTGATCAAACAGTTGTTTTTCCCTGGGTCCTCTTGTACCGTCGTTACATTCAAATTTAACATGAAAAATGCTTGTCCACTTTCATGTCCTTTGCGGACATTTCTTTAAAATTGATTTAGATTCCCTCGATCAATTTAGAAAGTGACAACTTCAAGGAAAGGCCCCCCAAATGTCACAAAAAATTACTGATATAGTAAAACCTGGTGTTGTTACTGGCGATGATGTTCAAAAGATTTTTTCTTACTGCAAAGCACACGCTTGCGCACTGCCTGCAGTGAACGTTGTAGGAACAGATTCTATCAATTCAGTGATGGAAGCTGCTGCTAAAGCAAAATCACCTGTGGTTGTGCAATTTTCGAACGGCGGCGCACAATTTATTGCTGGAAAAGGTTTAAAACTGCCAGGACAAGAAGCTGCTATCGTAGGTGCGATCAGCGGAGCACAACATGTTCATTTGATGGCTGAACGCTACGGCGTTCCTGTTATTCTTCACACAGATCATGCTGCTAAACAGTTATTACCTTGGATTGATGGATTGCTTGATGCGGGTGAAAAACATTTTGAAAAAACTGGGAAACCACTTTTTAGCTCTCATATGCTGGATCTTTCTGAGGAATCCTTGCATGAAAATATTGAGATCTGTGCGAAATACTTAACACGCATGGCACGCATGGGTATGACACTTGAAATTGAATTGGGCTGCACTGGTGGCGAAGAAGATGGTGTGGACAATTCTGATAAAGATAATGCAGCACTTTACACTCAACCAGCAGATGTTGCTTATGCTTATGAAGTTTTAAATAAAATCAGTCCGCGTTTTACAATCGCTGCTTCTTTCGGAAATGTGCATGGGGTTTATTCGCCTGGGAACGTAAAATTAACGCCAAAAATTTTAATGGCTTCTCAAAAATTTGTCAGTGAAAAATTTGGTTTAGCGCAAAACACATTGGATTTTGTATTCCATGGTGGTTCTGGCTCTAGCGCTGAAGAAATTAAAGAATCTATCAGCTATGGTGTTGTGAAAATGAATATCGACACAGACACACAATGGGCAACTTGGAATGGCATTCGTGAATATTACTTGAAAAATGAAGGCTATCTGCAAGGACAAATCGGAAATCCCGAGGACCAAAATAAACCAAATAAAAAATATTACGACCCTAGAGTCTGGTTGCGTGCAGGTCAATCCAGCATGGTAAAACGTCTTGAACAGGCCTTTGCTGAACTGAACTCTGTAAATACTTTGTAAGTTATTAATTCAAGGACTGTAAAATTGAATATAAAAAAAGGCCAGGGAAATCACTGGCCTTTTTTTTGGGGCATCTCGTCTCTGCCGGAATTTAATTACCTCTGGATCAAACATGGAATCACCATCTTATGCGGACTCGATTCGCATTGAAGTACTCACCCCCAGATGTGAGGGTTTTAACTTTAAGGCATCCATGAATGAATATTGCCAGGGACGAAATGCGAATAAAACACCAATCTCTTCACCGTGGATATCATGCCTGGCTTCGAATTCTGCTGTTTCTTGAAGCTCTATTAAAATGTTATCCATTTTTACTTTGTACTTAGCTAGAGCTGAGGAGCTGACTCTCAATGTAAAAAGACGAATGTAGTCCTCTGAGGTAAAGTCATAATTTAGATAAGTCGCTCTAGCTTGACTAAAGAGGATTCTGCCGATGGGTCCTTCGCGACGAAATCGCAAATGGGCATTCATTTTTATTTTCACCTTATCGTGAAGATGAAGTTCAAGCAGTCCTAATTTATCCAAATGAAAAAGAAATTTTTGGACCTCAGGATGTGAAACTTGATAATCGATTTCAATTTGCTGAGGGCTTGCCCCATCACAAAGCATCATATAGAAATGGAGCAATCGCAGATTTTCACTTAAGGCCTGCTCTTGTTTTTCAGTAAAAAGCAGGAACTGATCCTGATAAAGATTCTCTACAGATTTAACTAACTCTGAAAATTTGACGTCCGCGGTCCTGCAAATGTCTTCAATCCTTTGCAGGCTGATGGATTTACTGGTGAGAAGCCTTTTAATACTCGATTCACTCAAATCCAGTGATTTTGCTAGATCTCGATATTTAATCTTTTTTTCTTTCAGTGCCTCTTTGAGTGCGACAAGAAAATGGTCAACTTGAGACATAACAACCTCCTTTGTGAGCTTAAATTGGGTTCACCTCTTCAGCAAATCAGATTGCCGTCTTTTGCTATAAAAAAGTTTTTAGAGTTTTGCGCTATTTTGTTGTGGATTGGGCGGGGTTTAAATAGATTATTTTTGAATGCAAAACCAAGCAAAAAACAAAAAAACTGCTGAGTCTACTTTTTATAATCATCCGATTTGGTTCTATATCAGACACAACCCTAGACCTTTTGTTTTGGGAATGACCTTTTTAATCATCACCAACTCTCTGGACGCTGTTTATCCTTTGGTGATGAAAACAGCGATTGACCAAATCGAAGGTCTAGTTCCGATGACTGAAATCACCAGAACTTGCCTGATCTTTTTGGCCATCATGAGCAGCCTTGCACTGACTCGGTATTCATGGCGGACTTACTTTGGAAAGTTTCACACTTATGCGGCCGAACATATCCGCCAAAAATTATTCAATCACTTAACTTCATTGGGCCCAAACTTCTTTCACAAGAATCAAGTTGGAGAACTGATGAGTTTGCTCACCAATGATGTTCAGTCCTTCCGCCAGGCCGTTGGTCCAGCCTTGCTCGTTCTCGCAGATGGTTTTATTATCATCTTGGTCGTGCTGCCCATTATGATTTCATTGAATTGGTCTTGGACCTGGAAGACTTTGATCTTCTTACCCATGGTCCCCCTGCTGATCTGGAAGGTCATGGGGCTCATCAATAAAAATTATAAAATTCAACAAGAGAAATTTTCAGAACTGACCAGCCTTGTTCAGGAAACTATTGGCGGAATTAGGGTCATCAAGGGCTTTTCACAAGAAGACCACAGGACTGCGGTATTTAATAAAATCAGTGCATCGTTTGAACACGCCTGCAACAAAGTGGCTAAGGTGGACTCCCTGTTCATGCCGGTCATGGAATTTGGCGTCACTTCGGGCAGTGTGATTTTACTTTTTATTGCTAAGGAAGACCTCTACACAGGAGCTGTGACCATCGGAACCTTCGTGGCCTTTCATCGCTATATTCAAAAAATGGTTTGGCCAATGACCGCCCTAGGAATGGGTTTTTCTAATTTTCAAAAAGGCTATGCCTCTTTTGAGCGGATTAAAAAGGTCCTGTTGACTGAATCTGATATCTACGATGTTGGCACGACAGTGATTTCTAAATTCGAAACCTTGGAATTTAGAAATGTCAGCTTCAAATACAAAAACTGCGAAGTCTATGCCCTTAAAGACATCTCATTCAAATTGCGCGCGGGAGAAAGTCTTGGGATCATGGGCCCCGTGGGCAGTGGAAAGACCACCCTGGTGAATCTCTTGACCCGTCTTTATCCTCTGGAAGAAGGCCAAATTTTGGTCAACGGTATTCCCATTGAAAACATCACACTGGATTGCTTGCGAAGTCTCTTTCTTTTGATTCCGCAAGAAGCCTTCTTATTCAGCGAAAGCCTCAAAGACAATGTCACCTTTGGCTTAAGCGAGCCGGCGCACTTAGATACCGTGTTGCGCATGGCTGATGTCGTTGATCTGACAGACGAGATCAATGCGCTGCCCTTGAAGTTTGATTCCCAACTTGGAGAGCGTGGCGTAAATCTTTCTGGCGGACAAAAGCAGCGGCTGACGATTGCTCGGGGCTTGATTATGCAGACTCCGGTTTTGATCCTGGATGATTCCCTCAGTGCTGTTGACACCCGAACTGAAAAAGCCATTGAAAATGAATTGGCTAAGACGACTGCGACATTCAGTCGAATTATTGTGGCTCATCGCTTGTCCTCTTTAAAAACCGTGGATCACTTGCTGATTCTCAAAGATGGACACAAAGAGGCTTGGGGCACTTACGAAGAGGTCTTGCAATCCAGTCCGACATTTCAAAAAATTATACATTTTCAAGGAACGGAAACTCACAGTGAGCAGTAACTTCATCAGTGAAGATCTCGTTAAAACAAAAATCACTTATCCTTTATTATTTAAAAGATTGTGGCCCTATGCCCGCAGGGAAAGGTTTCTTTTGTTTTCCGCCGTGCTGGCGGTTTTTGTCGGTGCTTTGATCGCAAGAATTATTCCAAGCCTGATAGGCTATGCCATCGATCACGGCATCAAAGAAAAAAAATTCGAAATTTTTACGACCATTGCGGCAATTTATTTGGGACTAGAAGTTCTTAAATCTCTTCTGTCTTTTGCCAACACTTATTTATTTCAAATTTTTGGCAACAGAATGCTTTATCACTTAAGAGAAGATCTTTTGTCACACACTCAAAAGCTTCCTTTGCAGTTTTTCAATAAAACACCAACAGGCAGAATCGTCACCCGCCTGACCAATGATGTTGCGGCCTTGGGCGAACTATTTTCTGATGGGGTCATCTCCGTCTTCACTCAGTTCATCGTGATTTGTTCCGTAGTTATTGCCTTGGGTTTAATATCTTGGAAATTGACATTTATTTCGCTAGCTCTGGCGCCCATCTTTATCACGGGGTCCCTTTACTTGAGCAATAAAATTCGCTTGATCTTGCATGAACAGAAAAAAAAGTTATCCGTCATCAATAGTTTCCTGGCAGAAAATCTCAACGGAATCAAAGTTGTCCAACTGTACAACCGAGTCCGTAAAAACCGTAAAAAATTTAGCGCCCTCTCTGATGAATACCGAGACACCAATTTTTTGGCCATTCGAACCAGTGCCCTCATGCAGCCCATCACCAATCTTTTTAATGCGGCAACAATCACCTCCACACTCTATTTTGGCGGAATGCTCAGCTCGCAGGGAAGCTTGGCCATCGGATCTTTAGTGGCTTTCTTGATGAACATTCAAGATTTCATACCTCCATTAAGGGAGATCTTAGACAAATACCAGCAGTTTCAAAATTCACTGGCCAGTGCAGAGCGGATTTTTACCTTGATGGACGAATCCATCGAACACGATGCCCCTTCCTTGCATGGCCACACAGAAATCAAAGGTGAAATCGAAATTCGCAACCTCAACTTTCGCTATGAAAGTCACATGCCTTGGGTTTTAAAAAATATCAATCTTCACTTTAAGGCCGGTGAATCCATCGCCCTTGTTGGCCGAACTGGCAGTGGCAAATCAACTTTCATCTCTTTGCTGCAAAGATTTTATGATGCTCCCTCAGATTCAATATTGATCGACGGCATTCCTATAACAAGCACACCACGAGCACAAATTCGCCGACATGTTGGCGTAGTTCAACAAGACAACTTTATCTTTAAAGGCACAATTCAAGAAAACATCAGCCTTGGTGATCTGTCTATTTCTGAAGAGCGGGTGCGCTTGGCCTGCGAAAAGACGGGATACATGAAGGTACTCGAACGAACTGGCCGAAACCTCGCAAGCCTAGTTGATGAGCGTGGTGCAAACCTGTCCGTGGGTGAACGTCAATTGATCGCCTTTGCAAGAATTCTTGCCTTCAATCCCGATATTTTAATCTTAGATGAAGCCACAGCCAATATTGATTCCGAGAGCGAAAACATCATCCAGCAAGCCACGCAAGAGATCACTAAAGATCGCACGAGCATCATCATAGCCCATCGACTTTCTACGATCGAACATTGCGATCGCATTGTGGTCTTGGATCAAGGCGAAGTTGTTGAAATTGGAACACATGCTGAGTTGATGAATTCCAACGGGATCTATAATCAATTTGCTTCAGCGGGTTTGAAATCGACTTTCAATGAAGCATCTGCCGCCGGCACCGAAGCACCATAAAAACGGACAAGGTTTTTGTCAGCAATGTAGTCCCACCCGTTAGTCGAACTGCGCGGAATAATTTGATTGTTTATAGTCACCACGATGGAGGACTCAATCGGCTTGCTGCTCAATTTGAAATCAGTGAGGATTTGAAAAATCCGCGCGCTGATTCCCGACACGGCCGGTGACAAATCCGCAGCACAAATTGAACTTTTGGTGCCCCCTGATAGATCTGCTAGTCCCATGAAGGCTAAACCTGGCTCTTTGTAGTCTAAGGAAGTTGTCGTGCAAGTTCCCTGCAAGGTTAAGACTCCAACAAAGTTAAACACCCAAGACCGACTGCCATCAATCCAGGGTTGCTTGATGCTGTCTAAGAAACGGCTGTAATAATTAACTATCGAAGAAGCCGACTTGCTTTTGTCATCTTCATCTGACAGAGCAATCACGACTAAGAGAGCATCACTGCGTAAAAAACCTTTTCCTTCATTGGCTTGGTAACCAGAGGAAAGTACGGTCTCCATCGATTCAAGGCCCCGTTCGTTGTCACTTCCATCTTGTCCCACAACTAAGCGAGTTGCCAATTCACTGGTCAAATTTGAGGACCCAGAGTTCAAGATTTTAGGAGTGCCAGTGAATCGTCCGCCGTTTGGATTCAATCCACCCATACTGCTGGTGACCACAGCCATTTGATAATCCATTTTTAGAGAATTCAATTTTGCAACTAAGTTTGGTACTTGAGACCCAAGATTTTTTTGATGATTGAGCATCGATGACGAATTGTCCATCACCCAAAGAATGTCTACTTTATTATTATAAATGATTTTTTGCGCAAAAGCGTTGCTCGCTGCAGGTAAATCGAATTTCACATTCTGATTGCAGGAGACATTGCCCAAGGCAACCAGCGACAGGATCACTAAAAAAAGCTGGCCCACGATCTGACGTTTTCCCATACATAACTCCTTGAATTAAGAAGGCTGCTGAAAAAATGTTCCGTGTGCCAGTTTAAAATAAACTTAGGTCAAAATATAAAAATCAAACTTTAAAAAATATCCGTTTACGCGGCTTTTTCTGAAGTATAAATGGCTATGCTTTCTCTGACTGCTTGAGTAACAGCTGTGAACTTAACTCCATAGCTAACTTTTTCACCGGCAAGATAACCGCCATCAATAAACTTTTTGCTCACAATTTCACAAACTGCATTGAACGGAGGTACACCTTGTCCTGGCTGAAAGTGCAAGAACAGCGACTGCCCTGTTTGCAAGCTTGGATTATCAATGATAATTCCTGCTCCACCGGCACCGATCTCAATGGCTTTACCTCTAAAAACGGTCTTATTATTATGGATGATCAATGAAGCTCCATAATTTGCACGCGCATGTCTTCGTCGAAAAAATATTTCTGAAACTTCTTGCTCTGGCAGTTCTTTGATCGCTCGAATCGCTTCTGGCTTGAAATCTTCAACTTCAGCGACCGGCTTCCAAGTTGGCAGTTTTGCATGCCAAATGAAGTCGAATTCAGCCAGTGATTTTTTCTGAAGCATACTCAGAAGATCCAAGTAGCAAAAAGGCCCACACTTTGTGTTATCCTTCATGATAAACCACTCTTTGTCTTTTAGCTTTTCTACATCTGAATCATGGACCTCAGAAGCCTTCGCAGATAAATCTGGAGCCTTTATTACGGGAATGGCAGGTGCCTTTCTTGATAACTTTGTTGAAAACTCAGGGTGTTCAATCAACATTAACCAATCGCCAATTTTTGCGTCAAAAACATAGTCCGTCCATTGATTCTCATGAGTTTCAACTTTCGCAAGAATCTGTTCTAAGGTGTAGGGTCCGACATGTGTTCCATTTTTTGAAAGGTAATATTCATTGTTCATCGTGTGCGACTCCTTACCTAACTCTTCGGTTGACCATGATCGTTACTTTAGTGCAGGAGACGAGACAATAGCTCGTTTTCGCAAAAGACCGCATTTATTCATTATTTATGACACCAAGACACGGTGTGGCTATTTTGAGGAACGGTCTGGTTGATTCATTATTCCAACACCTTCTAAAATTGAGACGCTTTTTGACGAAAGTACGTTTCAAAATTAGACAGGAT
>CANFQX010000018.1 GCA_947449255.1 Pseudobdellovibrionaceae bacterium | reverse complement strand
GGAAGCAAGGAAGCAAGTAAGTAAGTAAGTAAGTAAGTAAGTAAGTAAGTAAGTAAGTAAGTAAGTAAGTAAGTAAGTAAGTAAGTAAGTAAGTAAGTAAGTAAGTAAGTAAGTAAGTAAAAGGACAGAGTGGTATCCACAAGCAAGGAAAGACTATGAATATAAACCTTAAAGCTGTTCCTATGAAGAACCCAATTATCTTAGCTCTTGATGTAGATTCCAGAGATCAAGCTCTAAAAATAGCAGATGAGCTTGCTGATATTGTGGGTGGATTCAAGTTAGGGCCGAGGCTCTGTTTGCGTTACGGCGCTGATTTTGTGAGGGAAATAACTCATAGAGGCCCTGTGTTTCTGGATAATAAACATTTTGATATTCCTTCGACAATGGAAGCCGCAGTTAGAGCAAGTTTTGACGCAGGAGCTTCTCTTGTGACAGTTCACGCTCTGAGTGGTTCAGAAGCATTGAAAAAAATGGCTGTGTTAGAGGCAGAATTAAATAAGATACGACCCTTTCGTATCTTGGCAGTCACCATTTTGACATCCTGGGGGCAGGAGTCCCTGCCAAATATTTTAAAATCACAGAAAATTTCTCAACATGTCTATGATTTGGTCAGTTTAGTGCAAGAATCCGGAATGAATGGGATTGTTTGCTCGCCCCATGAATTGGACCTTTTACAAAATCGCGGACTATATCTTGTCACGCCTGGAATTAGGACTAATATAAGATCCGCAGATGATCAAAAACGGATTATGGGCCCAGCTGAAGCCATTGATCTAGGTGCTTCAGCTTTGGTTGTAGGTCGGCCAATTCTTGAAGCAAAAAATATAATTGAAGCAGCAACAGAATTTTTAATGGCAGTGTATGAAAAAAAATAAAAATCGTCCTCAAAATAAATCAACAGCTCCAAAAGGTCCTCAGTCGTCTTTTTTGAAAAAGACAGATGCCAAAAAAACGGCAGGGAGACGCCCCAACAGCGCTCTAAATGGACAGAGCGCAAACCGCTCTGAGAACTATATTCCCCGCGAATGGCGGGTTGTTGTCGGAAATCACGCAATCAAGGAAGCTTTGAATCTTTCTTCCAGAATGGTCAAAAGTCTTTGGCTGAAAAATGGCTGGGAGTCCTCAGCTGACCTCAGGGAGATTGAAGAATTAGCGCGAGCAAAAAAAGTAAAAGTTGAGCCCCGACAAGAGTCCGTGATTGACAAATTTGGGTCGTCTCACCAGGGAGCTGCCCTTCTTGTTGACGGGTCACCTAAGTTTAACGCTAAGAATTTAGAAAAAAAGGACAAATCCGTCGTTTTGATTCTCGATGGAATCGAAGATCCACATAATTTGGGGGCCATAATTCGAACTTCTTGGCTTTCAAATGTCCATGGAGTGATTATCCCAAGTGACAGAGCAGTTGGTTTAACTCCAACCGTCCATAAGGTTGCTTGCGGGGGTGTTGAACATGTTCCAGTTCAAGAGACATCAAACTTTGGACAATCCGTTGAAGAACTAAAGAAAATGGGATATTGGATTTTTGGTTTGAGTCCCCAAGGAAAGAGATCTATCTTTGAGCTTGATCTACCGAGCAAGGTTGTCTGGGCGATTGGCGCCGAAGACAAAGGTCTACGGATTGGAACAGAGCGTCTGTGTGATGAGTTAGCATTCATACCACAATCCAGTTCCTCGGCGTCATACAATGCTTCAGTAGCGACAGCAATGGCGTTAACTGAGACAATGCGCCAGCACGCACTGCAAGGTAATGAGAAAAAATAACTTCGAAGCAATAATTATCTTTGACGAATGTAGATGTCTTCAAATATAACGTTTCGGTTATCTAAGTTAAGCTGGTTTAGCTCAATTGGTAGAGCAGCTGATTTGTAATCAGCAGGTTGCGGGTTCGAGTCCCATAACCAGCTCCATTTTTAGATAAGCATTCTTCATGTGGGTAGGTGCCCGAGTGGCTAAAGGGGGCGGACTGTAAATCCGCTGGCTTACGTCTACGAAGGTTCGAATCCTTCCCTGCCCACCATTTTTGAATGTTTATTTAGAAGAGCAAAAAAAGAAGAAAAGTTAAATTTTCTTCGGGCATTCTGATAGGGCGGGAGTAGCTCAATTGGCTAGAGTATCTGCCTTCCAAGCAGAGGGTTGCGGGTTCGAGACCCGTCTCCCGCTCCAAATTAATCAGAATATAAAAGGCCCATGTAGCTCAGTGGTAGAGCACACCCTTGGTAAGGGTGAGGTCGTCGGTTCGGCTCCGATCATGGGCTCCACTTTTATGGTTTCATATAGTTTGTGTTTTGTTTTTTGTTTTAATAGTATTATGGTTCGCTTATCTAATTAATTAAGAATTCTCTGCAGGAGGAATTATGTCTAAAGAAAAATTTAGCCGTACAAAGCCGCATGTTAACATCGGCACAATCGGTCACGTCGATCATGGTAAAACAACTTTGACAGCTGCGATCACTACAACTCTTGCGACGACTGGTAAGGCGCAAGCAATGTCGTACGATCAAATTGATAAATCTCCTGAAGAGAGAGAACGTGGAATCACTATCTCTACGACTCACGTTGAGTACGAAACTGATAAACGTCATTACGCTCACGTTGATTGCCCAGGACATGCTGACTATGTAAAAAATATGATCACTGGTGCTGCTCAAATGGATGGAGCAATTCTAGTTGTTTCTTCTGCTGACGGTCCTATGCCACAAACTCGTGAACATATCCTTCTTGCTCGCCAAGTTGGTGTGCCAGCTCTAGTTGTATTCATGAATAAAGTAGATATGGTTGATGACAAAGAGCTTCTTGAGCTTGTTGAGCTTGAAATTCGTGAGCTCCTTTCTAAATATGAATACCCTGGTGATGACATTCCAGTTGTTATGGGTTCAGCTTTGAAGGCTTTGGAAGGTGATACTTCTGAAATCGGTCGTCCAGCAATTATGAAATTAATGGACGCTTGCGATGCTTATATTCCTCAACCAGTTCGTGCTGTAGAAAAAACTTTCTTGATGCCAGTTGAGGATGTTTTCTCAATTTCTGGTCGTGGTACAGTTGTAACTGGTCGTGTTGAGCGTGGTATTGTTAAAGTTGGTGAAGATGTTGAAATTATCGGCATCCGTCCAACTCAGAAAACTACAGTTACTGGAATTGAAATGTTCCGTAAACTTCTTGACGAAGGTCAAGCTGGCGATAACTGTGGAGTTCTTCTTCGTGGTACTAAAAAAGAAGATGTTGAGCGTGGTCAAGTTTTGGCTAAACCAAATACAGTTAAACCGCACAAAAAATTTAAAGCTGAAGCTTACATTCTTACAAAAGAAGAAGGCGGACGTCATACTCCATTCTTCAACGGCTACCGTCCTCAATTCTACTTTAGAACTACAGATGTCACTGGTGTTTGTACTTTGAAAGCTGGAACTGAAATGGTAATGCCTGGCGATCGCATTGAAATTGCAGTTGAGCTTATAGCTCCAATCGCAATGGAAAAAGAATTGCGATTTGCAATTCGTGAAGGCGGACGCACGGTTGGTGCTGGCGTTGTTATTGAAATCCTTGAGTAGGATTGACGCAATATATATAATATAAGTTCATCCGGGGGACTCCTTGACAAAAGGGTCCCCCTTGGTGTTTCTTGGCACGTGTGATTTTTAGGAAATGCAGGGGTGTAGCTCCAGCGGTAGAGCGAACGACTCCAAATCGTTAGGTCGTGGGTTCGAATCCCTCCGCCCCTGCCAGTTTGACGTCAACAAATGAGGATTCATGGAAAAAACCAACTCTAAGATTTTGACACTCAGTTTTTCTATTGCAGCAATGCTTGTTGGCTTGACTGTTCATCTTCTAATTAAGGCATTCGCAGGCGCATTTGGCGTGGTTGCTCGAGCTGCAGATTCAGATATGGTTAGGCATGGTTTGCCAGTTTTTACAGCAATCCTGCTCTTCGCTTTTCTTCAGTTTAATCCTCGTGTGCTTTCTTGGGGTGGGCTTGTTGTTGCGGAGATTCGTAAGGTTGTATGGCCTTCTCGTAAAGATACTACAGCCATGACAATTGTCTGCGTTTTTATGGTCCTTATTTCGAGTGTTATTATTAGTTTATTTGATGTGATCTCAGGCTTCTTTATTAACTATCTTATGAAGTAAGGGGCAAGCTGTGGATAAAAAGTGGTATATTGTAAATGTTCAGACAAGCTGTGAGAACACTGCAAAAAAAGCTATTGAAGAGAAAATTAAGACTTCTAAAATGGAAGAGTTTTTTGGCGAGATATTAATACCGGCTGAAAGTGTTGTTGAACTTGTAAAAGGTCAAAAACAGATAAAATCGCGTAAATTTTTCCCGGGTTATATCTTTGTTCAGATGTTTTTAAACGATGAGACTTGGCATTTGGTGCGAAACTCGTCTAAGGTGACCGGGTTTGTTGGCGGAACTAAAAACCGTCCTCCAGAAGTTCCTGAGGCAGAGGTATTGCGCGTAACACAGCAAATGGCTGGTGTCGCGGGTAAAGTTAAGCCACGTGTTAAATTTATCATTGGTGAAAATGTTACCGTTGTTGATGGTCCTTTTAGTAATTTCCAAGGGACAGTTGAGGAAATTAACGAAGATAAGGCTAAAGTTAAAGTTTTAGTCAGTATTTTTGGCAGACCAACTCCAGTTGAGTTGGATTACATCCAAGTAGAAAAGCAGTAATTAAACTGCAGTTCGCATGGGGCGAAATGCAGATAAAATCACAACCTCTTGCAGGAGTGGGTCATGGCAAAAAAAGTTACAGGAATGATCAAGCTTCAGATACCGGCAGGGAAAGCTAATCCAGCTCCTCCCGTTGGACCGGCGCTCGGACAGCATGGGGTAAACATCATGGAGTTTTGTAAGCAGTTCAACGCTAGAACGCAAGCGTTGGGTGATAGTATCATCCCTATCATTATCACTGTTTTTCAAGACAGATCGTTTACCTTTATTACGAAAACACCACCAGTGTCTTCTTTGATAAAAAAGGCTTTGAAATTGGAATCTGGTTCCAAAATGCCTCAAAAAGACAAAGTTGGTAAGATTAAAAACGATCAGATTAAACAAATCGCAACGACTAAGTTGCCTGATTTGAATTGTCTGAAAGTTGAATCCGCGATGTCACAAGTCGCTGGTACAGCAAAAAGCATGGGCATTGAGCTCGCAGACTAAACTAAGGGAGTTGATAAATGGCAGGTAAGAAGTTCGCAGCAGCCGCTAAAAAGGTTGATTCTGCAAAAAAATACTCTGTTGATGAAGCATTCAAACTCGTAGTAGAGGTCGCTCCGGCGAAGTTTGATGAATCAGTAGATGTAGCATTGCGTTTGGGTATTGATCCTAAGCAATCTGATCAGCAAGTTCGTGGTGCAATTGCATTGCCACACGGTCTTGGAAAAAATGTTAAAGTTGTGGTTTTTGCAAAAGGACCAAAAGAAGCTGAGGCAAAAGCTGCAGGTGCAGATTTTGTTGGAGCTGAAGATCTAGTGGCAAAAATTCAAGGTGGTTGGTTAGATTTTGATAAATGTATCGCAACACCGGATATGATGGCAACAGTGTCCAAAGTAGCGAAGATCTTGGGGCCTCGTGGTTTAATGCCAAATCCAAAGGTCGGAACTGTTACTATGAATGTTGGCGATGCTGTTACTGCAGAGAAAAAAGGCAAGTTGGATTTCCGCGTTGATAAGGCTGGAATCGTTCATGCTGGCATCGGTAAGAAATCTATGGGCGATGTCAAATTGCGCGAGAATTTCTTAGCATTGCTAGGTGCTCTAATGAAGGCTAAGCCAGCTTCATCAAAAGGTATTTATCTTAGAACTATTTCTGTAGCATCAACTATGGGACCTGGCATTAAGATGGAACCAAATGCAGCTGCGGCTATAGTTGCTTAATATTTTGTTTAGATGATTTAGGCCTTTTTAAGGTCTAAGATTTATTGAATTTTAATTATAGCGATCAGTGACAGTAGGTTTTCTTTTTTGAATTTAATCCCCATATTGTTTGGGGGCCTACCGAGATAAGGCTTAGAGGTTTCTTTAGTTTTAATAATCAAAAAAGATTGTTAGAAATCTCTTAATCGACCTGATTCGCATTTATTCTAACGAAAGGAGGCTCACTTATGATCACTCGCGCAGATAAAGAGCAAGAGATTAAGCTTATTACGGAGAAATTCGGAAAAGCTAAAGGGGCCTTCATTGTTGATTTCAAAGGTATCAAGGTTGAGCAGGTTACAAGTCTGCGCAAAAAATTGCATGCTTCTGATTCAGAAATGAAGGTCGTTCGAAACACTCTGGCGAAGAGAGCGTTCAAAGATCACCCAGCTGTTGAAAAAGCATTTGCTAATTCAATGAAAGGTACTAATGCAATCGTATTCTCATACGGTGAAGTGAACGCAACTGCAAAAACACTTGCTGAATTTGCTAAGGACGTTGAAGTTCTGCAAATTAAAACCGGCGTTATGGATGGCGAAGCTCTGAATGATACCAAAATTAAATTTTTGGCGACCTTGCCTGGTAAAGACCAGCTTAGATCGATATTCTTGGCTACGTTACTGGCATCAGGCTCGGCACTAGCTAGATGTTTGAATGCTTACGCAGAAAAACTTGGCGGCGGCGCTGATGGCAGCGAAGCTTCACAAGCATAGTTAGATTTTTTCTAATTATGTGATGTATCTTTTATTTTGAATTTATAATTTTTTGGAGGATTTAAAATGTCACTTACAAACGATCAATTAGTTGAGGCGTTGTCTACTAAAACTGTTCTAGAAATCGCTGAACTTGTAAAAATGCTTGAAGAAAAATGGGGCGTTTCTGCAGCGGCTCCAGCAGCAGCGGCAGCAGGTCCTGCGGCTGTAGTTGAAGAAAAAACTGCTTTTGATGTTATCTTGGTCGAAGCTGGCGCAAATAAAATTAACGTAATTAAAGAAGTACGTAGTTTGACTGGTTTGGGTCTTGCTGAAGCTAAAGCACTTGTTGAGGCTGGTAATAAAGCTGTTAAAGAAGGTGCTTCTAAAGAAGATGCTGAAAAAATCAAAAAAGCTCTTGAGACTGCAGGAGCAAAAGTTACTATCAAGTAATTTTTCCTGTTCAAGATCTAAAAAAAGCTCCCTAAATTTTAGGGGGCTTTTTTTTTGCGTAAAAAAGTTGTCGCGGCCGACAGATTTAATGGATAAATGATGTCAGGGCCGTATTGCAGCGTTTTTTGAGATCTTCTCGTTAAATTATAAAAATAGCCAGATTTCTCTGGTGCTCGATAAAGACTTGCTTTTTCCCTGCAATTCTGTGATTTTAAACACTTATATTTTAATCAATGTGGGTCTTGGTCTCTTCCCCCCGAAGTGAAGTTCCATTTTTTTACGGAGAGTAAATGGAAAAAACTCCAGTTACAGCTTCTAACATTCGTGTTAGGAAGTCTTTTGCAAAGAATAAGCAAGTCATTGATATTCCTAATTTAATTGAATTGCAGAAAAGTTCTTATGAAGCTTTTATTCAAAAGGATATGGATCCAGATCGCCGTGGCGAAGCTGGTCTCAATGGCGTATTTAAATCTGTGTTTCCTATCTCAGATTTCAACAATACGGCGAGTCTCGAGTTTGTTAGTTACACTCTTGAGCCAGCAAAGTATGACGTTGATGAGTGCCGTCAGCGAGGAATGACCTTCGCAGCACCCATCAAGGTTACGCTTCGTCTTATCGTGTTTGACGTAGATGAAGAAACCGAAGCACGCAGTATACGCGACGTTAAGGAGCAGGAAGTCTATCTCGGTGAGATACCTCTGATGACGGCAAATGGTTCGTTTATAATAAACGGGACAGAGCGAGTCGTTGTATCTCAGTTGCATAGGTCGCCCGGAGTGTTCTTTGATCACGATGGCGGCAAGAATAATGCCTCTGGAAAATTGATATACTCAGCACGAGTAATTCCTTATCGTGGCTCTTGGTTGGATGCGGAATTTGATCAAAAAGATTTAATCCATGTTCGAATCGATCGTCGTCGTAAATTTCCAGTCACCATATTGTTAAAGGCATTAGGCTACAGTGTTGAGCAATTGCTTGAGTTTTTCTACGATCTTGATGAAGTTTATGTCAGAGAAGGACGGCTTTATCGGAAGTTGGATATTGAGCGGATGTCTGGACAGCGTGCCTTGACTGATATTTTGGATCCAAATACGGGCGAAGCTTTAGTGAAGGCTGGTCGTCGTATCACTCGAGCGATAGTTAAAAAAATTAAAGATCTTAATATTTCAGAATTAGAAGTTCAGTCTGAAGATCTTTATGGAAAAGTTTTGGCTAAGCCTTTGATTGATGAGTCCACTGGTGAGATCATCGCCGATGCGAATGCAGAGCTAAGTGCTGTTTTTGTTCGTCGTGCAATTGAATCAGGGATTGATCGATTTTTCATGATTTTCTTTGATGGTCTGACAGTTGGTCCTTATCTTAGAAATACCTTGTTGGTTGATAAAGTTTCAAATAAAGAAGAATCTTTGATTGAGATTTATAAGCGTCTTCGTCCTGGTGAGCCTCCTACTTTAGAAGCAGCAACTAATTTCTTTGGTCGTTTGTTTTTTGATCCCGAGACGTATGATTTATCTGAGGTTGGTCGTATCAAGATTAATCACAGGTTTACAATTTCTATGGAAGAATGTCCTCCTTCCCATAGGACCCTCACTCATAAAGATATTTTAAGCACAATCAAAACATTGATTGATCTTAAAAATGGTCGTGGAGTTATTGATGATATAGATCATCTTGGAAATCGCCGCGTTCGTTCTGTTGGCGAGCTTCTTGAGAATCAATATCGAATTGGTCTTGTTCGTATGGAGCGTGCTATTCGCGAGCGAATGTCGTTGCAGGACGTTGAGACAATGATGCCTCATGATCTTGTTAATGCAAAGCCAGTTAATGCAGTAGTTAAAGAGTTTTTTGGTTCTTCCCAGTTGTCGCAGTTTATGGATCAGACAAATCCACTTTCAGAGATTACCCATAAACGTCGTTTGTCGGCTCTCGGGCCTGGCGGTTTGACGCGTGATCGGGCTGGTTTTGAAGTACGAGATGTACATCCTACGCATTACGGTCGAATTTGTCCTATTGAGACTCCAGAGGGACCAAATATCGGTCTAATTGCATCTCTTGCTACCTATGCTCGAATTAATAACTACGGCTTCATTGAGACCCCCTACCTTAAAGTTGATCATGGTAAGATTTCAAAAGAAATTAGCTATCTTTCAGCTCTAGAAGAGGGTGGTCATTACATTGCTCCTGCAGCTCGTGATGAGGCTGGAAGTAAAGAGATTCAAACCGCAAATACGATCACTCGCCGAGACGGTGAGTATGAAATCGTTGATAAAGATAAAGTTGCATTGATGGACGTTTCTCCATCGCAATTGGTTTCTATTGCGGCTTCTTTGATACCGTTCTTGGAGCATGATGATGCGAATAGGGCCCTCATGGGTTCTAATATGCAACGTCAGGCTGTTCCTCTTTTGCGCTCTAGAGCGCCCCTAGTTGGAACTGGAGTTGAGCGTCTAGTTGCTCGCGATTCAGGTACTTCTGTCGTTGTTTTAAATGATGGTATTGTGGAAGAGGTTGACGCTTCTCGAATCGTAATTCGCCGCTTTGCAAAAGGTGGAGAATTAGGTGCAAACGTAGACATTTACAATTTGACGAAATATCAACGTACAAATCAAAATACGTGCTTCAATCAAAAACCAATCGTTAATGTTGGCGATACAGTTTCTAAGGGTGATATCGTAGCTGATGGGCCTTCAACGGAATTGGGTGAGCTTGCGCTCGGGCAAAATATCCTCGTAGCCTTCACTCCTTGGCAGGGTTATAATTTTGAGGATTCAATTCTAATCTCTGAGCGATTGCTTAAAGATGATGTTTACACATCTATTCATATTGAAGAATTTGAATGTGTGGCTCGTGACACTAAGTTAGGTAAAGAAGAGATTACTCGTGATATCGCCAATGTAGGTGAAGAAGCGTTAAAGGACCTCGATGGTTCTGGTATAATTCGTATCGGTGCAGAAGTTAAACCTGGATTTATCCTGGTTGGTAAAGTGACTCCAAAAGGCGAGACACAGCTTTCTCCAGAGGAAAAGCTCTTAAGAGCGATTTTTGGTGAAAAAGCTGGCGATGTGCGTGATACCTCACTTCGCGTGCCTTCAGGTGTTTATGGTACTGTTATCGATGCGCAAGTTTACTCACGAGAAGGTGCTGATAGAGATGAGCGTCTTTCTTCAATTATTGAGGAAAAGAAGCGTAAGCTTGAAAAGGATTTAGCAGTTGAGCAAAACGTTATCAAAAATAACTCGATTTCTAAGCTTCGTGATATTTTAGTCGGTAAAATTACAACGGGTGTTCTTTTAAATGAGGACGGAAGTCAAAAGCTCTTGAGTAAAGGTCAGTCAATTACGATTGCTGATATCGAGACAATACCATTTGAATTACTGAACTATATTCCGCTAGAACAAGATTTGGAGTATCAGGTAAATAAAATTATCGAGAATGCTCGTAATCAGTTAGATGCGGTTAAGTTAGTATTTAATGAAAAGATTGATCGGCTTCGAAAAGGCGATGAATTGCCTCCTGGTGTAATCAAAATGGTTAAGGTTTACGTTGCTATTAAACGTAAAATGCAAGTTGGGGATAAATTTGCTGGACGACATGGAAATAAAGGTGTCGTTTCAAAAGTCTTACCTGTTGAAGATATGCCTTATCTAGCGGATGGATCTCCAGTCGATATGGTTTTGAACCCATTGGGCGTTCCTTCTCGTATGAATATCGGACAAATTCTGGAAGTGCATTTAGGTTGGGCCGCCCATAATTTGGGCAAGCAACTGGGTGCTCATTTAGATAAGTGGAATGCCGAGAATGCGTGTAAGGAGATGAAAGGAATTTTCAATGATTCTGAAATTAGTGCAAAATTAGATTTGGCTGATGATGCTTCATTGAAATTAATGGTATCTCGCATGAAAAATGGTGTCCACGTTGGTACGCCAGTTTTTGATGGAGCCAGAGAGTCCGATGTCAAAGGTCTGCTTGAAAAAGCGCAGGTCGCAACATCAGGTAAGTCAATTCTGTTTGACGGACGAACTGGTGAGCCATTCACCAATCCAGTGACTGTTGGAATCATGTACATGTTGAAACTTCACCATTTGGTCGAAGAAAAGATTCATGCGCGCTCTATTGGACCTTATTCTCTAGTTTCGCAACAACCATTGGGTGGTAAAGCTCAATTTGGTGGTCAGCGTCTTGGAGAGATGGAGGTTTGGGCAATCGAGGCCTATGGTGCTGCTTATTCATTGCAAGAGTTTTTGACTGTTAAGTCTGATGACGTAGCAGGTAGAACACGAATGTATGAAAGCATCGTTAAGGGAGAAAATATCCTAGAGCCTGGATTACCAGAATCTTTCAACGTTTTAGTGAAGGAGCTACAGTCTCTTGCATTAAATGTTGAGTTAATGGAGTCCGATATTCTGACTGATCAAAATGAAGATGGTGATCAGAACGAAGCTACGGGTAACGGCGGAACTGGCATGGCTCCTAGTGAGTCGGGTCAGCACTAATTAATAATTTAACAACAGGGGTGTTCTTTGAGAGACTTGTTGAATTTTTTCGATAAACCAAAAGATCCACTTTCATTTGATGCTGTACGTGTATCGTTAGCATCACCCGAAATGATTCGGGATTGGTCATTTGGTGAAGTTAAGAAGCCAGAAACAATTAATTACCGAACGTTCAAACCTGAGCGGGATGGTTTGTTTTGTGCAAAAATATTTGGCCCCATCAAGGATTATGAGTGCTTGTGTGGTAAATATAAGAGGATGAAGTATCGCGGCGTTGTTTGTGAAAAGTGTGGCGTTGAAGTCACTCAAACAAAAGTTCGACGCGAAAGATTGGGACACATTGAATTAGCAACACCAGTTGCACATATTTGGTTTCTTCGGTCTTTGCCTTCTCGTATCGGCAATTTATTAAATCTTTCTTTAAAAGACGTAGAGAAAGTTTTATATTGTGAAGCTCATGTGGTCATTGATCCAATGGAAACAACATTGGAAGAGGGGCAAGTGCTCAGCGAAGAGGCTTTGCAATCGGCTTTAAATGAATATGGACCATCATTCAAATATGGAATGGGCGGAGAAGCTGTCCGTGATTTATTGAGAAAGATCGATCCAGAGTATTTGTCTCGTAAATTGCGTTTAGAAGTTAAAGACACAAAATCAGAAGCACAAATTAAAAAGTATACTAAGCGATTGCGTGTAGTAGAGGCTTTTAAAGGTTCTATTAATAAACCTGAGTGGATGATGCTTGAAGCATTGCCTGTGTTGCCTCCAGATCTTCGTCCACTAGTGCCACTTGATGGTGGAAGATTTGCAACTTCAGATTTGAATGACCTTTATAGACGCGTGATTAACCGTAATAACCGTCTGAAGCGTCTTCAAGAGTTAAATGCGCCGGATATTATTATCCGAAATGAAAAGCGTATGCTTCAAGAGGCAGTCGATGCTCTTTTGGATAATGGCCGTCGTGGTAAGACATTCACTGGTCCTAATAAACGTCCATTGAGATCTCTTTCTGATATGCTTAAAGGTAAACAAGGGCGTTTCCGTCAGAATCTGCTCGGAAAACGAGTCGATTACTCTGGTCGTTCTGTGATCGTCGTTGGTCCTACCTTGAAATTGCATCAGTGCGGACTTCCAAAGAAAATGGCTTTAGAGCTGTTTAAACCTTTCGTGTACAACAAGCTTGAAGAAAAGGGACTTGCTAGCACTATTAAGCAAGCCAAGAGGCTTGTTGACCAGGAGACAGTTGAAGTTTGGGATATTCTCGCAGATGTTGTAAAAGAGCATCCTGTTCTTTTGAATCGTGCTCCGACGCTTCATAGGCTTGGTATTCAAGCCTTTGAACCGGTACTACATGAAGGTAAGGCAATTCAATTGCATCCTCTTGTTTGTACTGCGTTCAATGCCGACTTCGATGGTGATCAGATGGCAGTGCATGTGCCGCTTTCTGTAGAAGCACAGGTTGAAGCACGCGTATTGATGATGTCTACAAATAATATTCTTACGCCTGCGTCTGGTAAGCCTATTATTAATCCATCACAAGATATCGTGTTGGGTTTATACTGGCTAACCAGGATTCGTCCAGGAGCTAAGGGAACTGGTAAAGTTTTTTCAAGCGTTCAAGAAGCACAGTACGCTTATGAGACTGGTCTGGTAGATCTTCAGGCGGCATGTAAAGTTCGATTAAATGGAAAAGTACAGGAAACTTCAGTGGGGCGCTCTATCCTATCGGATAATGTTCCTAAGGAAGTTCCATTTAATGAAGTCAATGTGACCATGAATAAAAAACAAATTGCAGCGCTTATTGATAAGACATTCCGTCTTGCTGGGGCAAAAGCTACTTGTATATTAGCTGATAAAATCATGGAACTTGGTTTCAAATATTCAACAGCGGCAGGTATGTCTATCGGTATTGATGACATGGTTATTCCAGCGGCTAAAGCTACATTGATTGCCGACGCTGAGAAACAGGTTACTGAGATCCAGCAGCAATACGATGAAGGCTTGATCACCGATGGTGAGCGCTATAATAAGGTCGTTGATATTTGGGCTCAGACTGCAGATAAAATCGCTAAAGAGGGTATGAATGCAATTGAAAAGCAGACCTTCGTAGTCGATGGAAAAGAGATGGTCGGACCATCTTTCAATCCAATCTTCATCATGGCTGACTCGGGTGCGCGGGGTTCTGCTGCGCAGATTCGTCAGTTGGGTGGTATGCGAGGATTGATGGCGAAGCCTTCGGGAGAAATTATTGAGACTCCGATTACTGCAAACTTCCGTGAGGGATTAACAGTTATCCAGTACTTTATTTCTACCCATGGTGCTCGTAAAGGTCTTGCTGATACCGCACTGAAAACTGCAAATTCAGGCTACCTAACTCGTCGATTAGTTGACGTGGCTCAGGATGTAGTAGTTTCTGAAATTGATTGTGGAGTTGAAGATGGCCTAGAGATCACACCAGTCTATGAGGCCGGTGAGATTATTTTAAATATTGGAGACCGAATTCTAGGAAGAACTACACTTAAAGATGTAGTCGACCCAGTATCTGGAAAAACTATCGTTAGAGCTAATCACGAGATTACAGAAAATGACGTTAAAACTGTCGAAGGTCTTGGTATCGACAAGATTGATATCAGGTCTGCTCTTGTTTGTAGGTCAAAACGTGGAGTCTGTGTAAAATGCTATGGTCGCGATCTATCTCGTGGCGCCACTGTAAATCTGGGAGAGACTGTGGGTATTATTGCTGCACAGTCAATTGGTGAGCCGGGTACTCAGTTGACAATGAGAACATTCCATCTAGGTGGAGCTGCATCTCGTTCAGTTGAGCAATCTGTTCATACAACTCGCTACGATGGAACATTGAAACTATTAAATGTTCATGCAGTTGCTAATCGAAATGGTAAGTTAACAGTGATGAATCGAAATGGTTCAGTCCTCATTGTTGATGAGTCCGGTCGAGAAAGAGAAAACTTTAAGCTAGTGTACGGTGCAATTTTAAACTTCAAAGAGGGTGATAAAGTTGTTAAGGGGCAGACTGTAGCTGAGTGGGATCCTTATTCAAATCCAATTATTGCTGAAGTATCGGCGACGATCCAGTATCAGGACATTGAAGAAGGTTCTACTATGCAAGAGCAAGTAGATGCCGTGACAGGTTTTGCAACAAAGGTTATTACAGAATCTAAGTCTTCTGATATAAAGCCAACTGTATTTTTAGTTGATGAAAATGGTAAGGTTTTGAGCTTGCCTGGTCGGGATATCCCAGCTCGGTATCTGATCCCAGTGGGGGCTCAACTTCTTACTGCGGATGGTCAGGAAGTTCACTCAGGTGATGTCATAGCTAAAATGCATCGAGAAACATCAAAAACTAAGGATATTACGGGCGGTCTTCCGCGGGTTGCCGAGTTGTTTGAAGCTCGAAAGCCTAAAGAGGCAGCTATTATTTCTGAGATTGATGGATATGTTACCTTTGGTAAAGATGTTAAGGGTAAGCAGCGAGTAATCGTAACACCTGAAGTGGGAGAGCAAAAAGAATACCTTATACCTAAAGGTAAGCATGTTGCCGTCAGAGAAGGTGAGTATGTTAGGGCTGGAGAGGCTTTGATGGATGGGCCAACAAACCCACATGATATCCTTGCCGTACTTGGAGCTAAAGCACTTTCTGCATACTTAGTTGATGAGATTCAAGAAGTGTATAGACTTCAAGGGGTTCTTATTAATGATAAGCATATTGAAGTGATCGTGCGTCAGATGCTGCGTAAAGTTGAGGTTAAGGATGCCGGCGACAGTCGTTTCCTATCTGGAGAGCAAGTTGAGAGATATGCTTACAACCAAGAGAACGAACGTATCAACCGAGAAGGTGGTGTTGCAGCTACATGCAATCCATTGCTATTGGGAATTACTAAAGTCTCTTTGAGTACGGATAGCTGGATATCAGCAGCATCATTCCAAGAAACAACTAAAGTGTTGACTGAGGCAGCTATCAACTCACGCACTGATCATTTGCGTGGATTGAAAGAGAATATAATTATGGGTCGCCTAATTCCGGCAGGTACGGGATTAACTTCCTATAAGCGTTGGAAGGTTTCAGTTGCGGAAGATGATGACACGCCGTTCGTGGCTTTGCCAGGGGTGTCACCAGCTTCAGTTCAGGCTCGATAGTATTAATAAATCTGTGGAAAACTCAAAAAGAAGGCATATTGCCTCTTTTTGAGTAATAAATTTAACAACAAAGTCTTGACCAGGGCGCTATTGCTAATGTAAGTTCCAGCGTCTTGAATTTGATAGACTTTTTCGAAGAATTGTTTAAGGGGTTTTAAAGTGCCTACAATTAACCAGCTCATTAAAAGTGAGCGTAAAGTTCAAAAAAACCAAACAAAGTCACCAGCTTTGTCGTCTTGTCCTCAACGCCGTGGTGTTTGTACTCGTGTTTACACGACAACACCAAAGAAGCCGAATTCAGCGCTACGTAAAGTTGCGAAGGTCCGGCTTTCGAATGGTTTTGAAGTTATTTCCTATATCCCAGGTATAGGGCATAATCTTCAGGAGCATAGCGTTGTGTTGATTCGCGGTGGTCGTGTGAAGGATTTGCCAGGCGTTCGTTATCATATCGTGCGCGGAGTGTTGGATCTTCAGGGTGTAAACGGTCGTCTTCGTAGTCGCTCAAAATACGGTACTAAGAGACCTAAGAAATAAGAGGTAATGGCAAATGTCACGTCGTAAAAAAACCTTTAAAAGAGAAGTAATTCCAGATCCAGTTTTTAAGGATCTAGTAATTGCAAAGTTTATAAATAAAATGATGATTCAAGGTAAAAAAGCAACTGCACAGCAGCTTTTTTATGGAGCTTTGAAAGAGCTTGAAGGAAAGATTCAGGGCGAAGAGCCGTTGTCTCTTTTTAAAAAGGCTCTTGAGAATGTTAAGCCTTCTATCGAAGTTCGATCTCGCCGTGTTGGTGGTGCGACTTATCAAGTTCCAGTTGATGTTCGTCCTTCTCGTCGGTTGACTTTGGCTATGCGTTGGTTGGTTGAGTACTCTCGCGATCGTGGAGAGAAAGACTATGCTAAGCGTTTGGCTGGTGAGCTTCTTGATGCTTTCAATAATAGAGGAAATTCTATTAAGAAAAAAGACGATGTTCATAGAATGGCAGAAGCAAATAAAGCTTTCTCTCATTACAATTGGTAAGATTTTCAGATGTCAGCTAAAGATCCACAAATAATAGCTGATCTTCAGTATACTCGTAATATCGGCATCATGGCTCATATTGATGCCGGTAAGACGACTACTACTGAGCGAATATTGTATTTTACAGGTAAGAGCCATAAAATTGGCGAAGTTCATGATGGGCAAGCCACCATGGACTGGATGGTGCAGGAGCAAGAGCGCGGCATCACAATCACATCAGCTGCGACGACAGCGTTTTGGAAAAATCACAGAATTAATATCATAGATACTCCTGGGCATGTTGATTTCACGATAGAAGTTGAACGGTCTCTTCGTGTATTGGACGGTGCCGTGGCAGTTTTTGACGGTGTTAATGGCGTGGAGCCTCAGTCAGAAACTGTGTGGCGACAAGCAGACAAGTATAAGGTTCCCCGAATTTGTTTTATTAATAAAATGGATAGGGTTGGTGCTGACTTTGTAATGTCGTGCGCTACAATTAAAGATCGACTGCTAGCAAACCCAATACCAGTTCAGGTGCCCATCGGAGTCGAAGATTCTTTTGTTGGCGTTGTAGACTTAATAAAAAATTGTGCATACCTATGGGGTAAATTGGGTGTGGGGGATAGTTTCGAAGTTATTGATGTTCCCAATGAGATGAAGGAAGAAGTAGCGCGCTTCCGGATTGAGGTCATTGAGAAGATTGTTGAGTTCGACGAAGGACTTCTTGATAGTTATCTGAATGGAGACGAAATAGCTCCAGATCAGCTTAAGGCTGCGCTTCGCAGGGCAACTCTTGACCTTAAGGCTGTCCCTGTTTTTTGTGGAGCAGCCTTTAAAAATAAGGGAATACAGCCACTTCTTGATGGTGTGATTGACTACTTGCCTTCTCCTCTTGATGTCCCGCCTATTATCGGGCATAGCCCTGATGACATGGATAAAGAGATCATTTGCAAGACTGATTTCGATGCAAATCTTGCTGCTTTAGCATTTAAAATTACAAATGATCCTTTTGCAGGAGCTTTAACTTACCTCAGGGTCTACTCGGGTGAGCTTAGGGTTGGTGAGCAAGTATTAAATCCTCGCGTTGAAAAAAAAGAGCGAATTCAAAAACTTGTTAAGATGCATGCAAACTCTCGGGAAGAGGTCTCTAGTTTAAAAGCTGGTGATATAGGGGCTGTGGTAGGTCTAAAATTTACGGGAACAGGGGATACTCTATGTCATACAGCAACTCCGGTAGTGCTAGAGTCTATAGCTTTTCCCGAGCCTGTGATATCTGTTGCTATCGAAGCTAAATCTTCTTCTGACCAGGAGAAGATGTTGATTGCTCTTGATAAACTACAGAAAGAGGATCCTTCTTGTAGATTGCGAACTGATGTCGAAACGGGACAGATACTCCTTTCGGGGATGGGCGAGCTGCATTTAGATATTTTAATAGACAGACTGCTGCGCGAGCACAAGGTTCAGGCTAACATTGGCAAACCACAAGTGTCATATCGTGAAACAATTACTAGTGCTGCATTTGCCTCGCATGTCTTTGAACGTGAAATAGCTGGTGATCTTGTTTATGCAAATGTTTCATTAAAAATTGAACCAACACCTCAATCAGAAGGTATTCAGTTTATAAACGAAGTACCGCTTTCTAAAGATTTTACAATAAACATGCTTAGGGCTGTGGAATCTGGGTTTAAGGAATCTGCCGAAGTTGGTCCTCTAGCTAGCTACTCGATGCTGGGTATTAAGGGGACACTGGTTGGTATTGAGTTGCACTCTGAGGGTGCAAATGAAATTGCATTTAAGGCGGCCTCTTCTTTGGCGTTTAAGGATGCAGTCAAGGTGGCTCAAGTTGAGCTTCTTGAGCCAATTTTTAAGCTTGAAATCATATGCCCTGATGAGTTTGTGGGAAATATTGTCGGCGATTTAAGTTCGCGGCGTGGAAAAATTCTTTCAATGAATCTCAAGCCTGGTGGCGGTCAAATTATATCGGCAGAAGCACCACTTGCATCTCTTTTTGGATACGCTACAGACACTCGAAGCTTAAGTCAGGGGCGAGCAAGCTTTAGCATGAATTTTTTAGAGTACGCTATTGTTCCGCCTAAGGCAAAAAACGAGATCCTTCAAAAAATTGGAAGATTCTAGATGTTTCCTTTTTTATCTATTGACAAATAAATCATTATCATAAATAATCCCGACCTCGTGGCATCTAAAGATTACAAAAAACTCCCCGCGTTTGGCGATTCATAGCCGCAAGGGCTAATACGGGGTAAGTTTTCGATGGGTCAATGGTGTTAATTGTTAAACAAGCTTGCTAGTAATACGCTACTTTATAAAGAAGAGAAGTGTCCTTATGCAAAGTCAAAAAATTAGAATCCGATTGAAGGCATTCGATCATAAATTGTTAGACCAGTCGACTAAAGAAATTGTCGATACTGCTCGCCGTACTGGCGCTAAGGTTGCGGGGCCAATACCCTTGCCTACCCGCATCAATCGCTATACGGTTCTTCGTTCTCCTCACGTTGATAAAAAATCACGTGAGCAATTCGAAGTAAGAACTCACAAGCGAATGCTTGATATTTTGGAACCCACTCAGCAGACAGTAGACCAGCTTATGAAGTTAGATCTTTCGGCTGGTGTTGATGTTGAAATTAAACTATCGGCAGTCTAGGAGTAAGGTGTGAGTGAAGTAATAGATAATAAAAGTCCATCTACGCAAACTTTAAAGCTTAATGGCTTGTTTGCGTTCAAAGAAGGTATGGCTACGATTTATAATGAACAAGGTGAAGCTGTTCCTGTTACCGTTCTGCGATATGAACCTTGGTTTGTTTCTCAAATCAAGACAAATGCAGAAGACGGTTACGAGGCAGTTCAGTTGGCATGTGAGCCCAAAAAAGCTAAAAATTCTAACAAAGCAGAGCAAGGTCACTTAAAGTCAGCTGGCTTTGAGAATGGTGCGCGTTTCGTAAAAGAACTGCGTCAGTCTCTGTCAGAAGATTTAGTTGTTGGTGCCCAGGTTTCCATCGATAGTTTGGCAAAAGGTGACATCGTAAAGATCACTTCCAAATCTAAAGGTAAAGGCTTTGCTGGCGTAATGAAGAGATGGAATTTTGCTGGTGGACCTGGGTCTCATGGATCTAAGTTTCATCGTCGCCCTGGATCTTCAGGTAATAGAACCTGGCCTGGTCGGGTTATGCCTGGCAAAAAGTTCCCCGGTCATCTTGGTAATGAATCGGTAACTGTTAAAAATGTTGAAATTGTGGGTGTTATTTCTGCAGAGAATGTTTTGATGGTTAGAGGTCCGATTCCAGGTGCTAGAAATACTTTGGTAAAATTGGTGAGAGAGTAGTATGGCAATAGTAAATGTGCTCAACTGGAAAAAAGAAAAAGTAGGATCTGTTGAATTAGCTGCAGATGTATTTGAGGCTCCTGTAAAAACAGATATCTTGCATACAGTGGTTCAATGGCAGCTAGCTAGTCGTCGTCAGGGAACTCATATGACGAAGACTAAGGGGCTTGTGCGCGGAGGCGGTAAAAAGCCGTTTAAGCAAAAAGGTACTGGCGGAGCTCGTCAGGGATCTAATAGGTCGCCATTGATGCCTGGAGGCGGAACTATGTTTGGTCCTCAGCCGCGTAGTTATGCTTTCGTTCTTCCGAAGAAAGTTAGACGTTTAGGCTTGAGTATGGCCTTGTCTCATCTTCAAAAAGAAGGTAAATTGTTTGTTGTAGACAGTATGAATTCTGAAGGTAAAACTGCAGAATTGGACAAACGATTAAAAGCATTTGGCTTAACAAAAGCTGTGTTAGTAGATTCTGTTGTTAATCTTAAATTTAATCAAGCTTCTAAAAATCTAGTAAAGTTTAGATACTTCCCAGTTGAAGGTTTAAATGTTTATGATTTATTGAAGTACGATGCTGCAGTGATTACGAAAGAGTCAATATCTAAGATTATTGATCGTTGCTCAATGGAGAGTTTGCGATGAAAAATATTATTAAAGCACCTCTCGTTACTGAGAAAAATACATTTCATAATGCCGCTGGAATTTATGTCTTCGAAGTAGATATCAAAGCTACTAAGATTGAAGTTAAAAATGCAGTCGAGAAGCATTTTAAAGTTAAAGTGCAGGGTGTTAGGACAAGTGTTTGCCGCGGGCACTCTAAGAATTCTAAGTTTGGTTTAACCAAGGTCCCTTACTGGAAAAAAGCTTTTGTTAAGCTTGTTGAAGGTGAGAAGATCGCTCTATTTGAGGGAGTATAGGTAATGGGTATCAGAAATTTTGCCCCACGCTCTCATGGTCGCCGTAGTATGACAGGTTTTGATTTCTCTGAGGTTACTAAAACTTCACCAGAAAAATCTTTGTTGGCGCCTCTGAAGAAAAATGGCGCGCGTAATAATCATGGTCAAATAACAATCAGGCATCAGGGCGGTGGTCATAAGCGTAAATATCGCTTAATTGACTTCAAAAGAACCAAGCTTGAGGTTCCCGCAAAAGTATCAGCGATTGAATATGATCCTAACAGAACATCTCGAATAGCTTTGCTGTCGTATGCTGACGGTGAAAAGGCTTATATTATAGCCCCTGTTGGTTTAAATGTTGGTGACTCTGTAGTTTCGTCTGAAAAAGCTGATATTAAACCTGGAAATTCTTTACCTCTATTTGCAATTCCAGTTGGTACCGTGATTCATAATATTGAGTTGCGTCCGGGAAAAGGCGGTCAGGTCTGTAGAGGCGCTGGCGCCAGTGCCACTCTAGCTGGTAAGGGCGATAAATATTGTCAGGTACGGATGCCATCAGGAGAGTTGAAGCAAATACTTTCTGTGTGCAGGGGGTCAGTTGGTCAGGTTGGCAATACGGATAACGAAAATATTTCTCTCGGTAAGGCTGGTAGATCTCGTTGGAGAGGTATTAGGCCTGGAGTTAGAGGTATGGCGATGAATCCTGTTGATCATCCTCTCGGCGGTGGTGAAGGCGTTGGAAAAGGTCATCATCCTGTTACACCATGGGGTCAGCCTTGTAAGGGTTATAAGACAAGACATAATAAGAGAACAAACTCGTCTATTATCAAGAGACGTAAGTAGGAGTAGAAAGTGGCACGCTCAATTAAGAAGGGTCCGTTTGTTGATCTTCACGTTCAAAAGAAGATCGACCACGCGATCGAAAAAAGTGACAAAAAAGTTATCAAGACTTGGTCTCGCCGCTCGACAATCCTTCCGGAGACAATCGGTCTTACATTTGCCGTTCATAATGGTAGGAAATTTGTCCCAGTTTATATTACTGAGAACATGATTGGTCATAAGTTGGGTGAATTTGCGCCAACTAGAACTTTCCAGGGTCATGCTGAAAAGAAAGCTGCGGCGCCTGCTGCAGCTAAGAAATAGTAGGGGTTTATTATGGAAGTTAAAGCTAGTCTTAAATATGCAAGAGTTGGGGCGCAGAAAGCCAGACTTGTTGTTGACCTGGTTCGTGGTAAAGATGTAAATGAAGCTGTAAAAACTCTTACATTCTTGAACAAAAAGACTGCAGGAATGGTAAAAAAATTAATTGAATCAGCGGTCGCAAATGCTGAGTTTAAAAAGGTTATGGATGTTGATAGTCTGGTTGTTAAATCAATTTGGGTTGATCAGGGTCCTGTTTTAAAAAGGTTCCGTCCTCGCGCTCAAGGGCGCGCTTTCGGGGTTCGAAAGAAAACTAGCCATATTAACGTAGTACTTGAGGAGAAATAATCGTGGGACAAAAGGTTAATCCTATTGGTCTAAGAGTAGGTGTTATCAGGACTTGGGACTCTCGTTGGTATGCAAAAGGCAGTCAATATTTTGAGAATCTACATGAGGATATTCGTCTAAGAAAATACCTCAAAGCAAAGTTAAAACATGCTGGGGTTGCTAAGATTGAAATGGAGCGAGCAGCTAAGAAGATAAAAATAATTATCTCAACAGCTCGCCCAGGTGTAGTTATTGGTAAAAAAGGCACAGGAATTGATGCGTTAAAGTCTGATGTTCAAAAGCTTACTCCAAATGAAGTTTTTCTGAGCATTCAAGAAGTTCGGAAACCGGACTTAGACGCGCAATTAGTAGCTGAAAGTATAGCTCAACAGCTTGAGAAACGTATTTCTTGGAGGCGAGCTTTAAAGAAATCAATTGCAGCGGCAATCAAGGGTGGCGTAAGAGGTATCAAGATTAGAGTATCGGGAAGACTTGATGGGGCAGAGATTGCTCGATCAGAGTGGTATAACGAGAAGAGTGTTCCACTTCATACATTGAGAGCTGATATTGATTATGGCACAGCGGAGTCACTGACTGCGTATGGCATAATAGGTTTGAAGGTTTGGATATATAAAGGCGATATCTTATCTGCTCGTGAAGTTGAGGAGGCCGGCCGTGTTAAGTCCTAAGAGAGTTAAATGGCGTAAGCAGTTTGTTGGGCGTGCTACTGGCTTTGCTGTCAGGGGTGCGAATCTTGATTTTGGTGATTATGGACTTCAGGCGATTGAAGAGGGTCGAATGACTGCTCGTCAGCTGGAGGCTGCAAGGATCGCAATTTCCAGAAGCGTTAAGCGTGGTGGGAAGATCTGGTGTCGAGTGTTTCCAAATATTCCAGTAACGAAGAAACCTGCTGAAACTCGAATGGGAAGTGGTAAAGGTAATCCGGAATTATGGGTATCTCGTATTCTTCCTGGTAAAGTGTTGTTTGAAATGAATGGCGTTACACGTGAGCAAGCAAAAGAGGCCTTCGAGCGTGCTGCGCATAAGTTGCCTTTCAAGACACGTTTTTTGGTTAGGGAGTAAAGATGAAATTCTTGGAGATTAAAGATTTATCTGTTAGTGATTTAAAGAAAAAGAGAACAAGTCTGTCAGATGATTTGTTTCAGGCGCGCATTAAGAATTCAATTGGTCAACTCTCGAACCCAATTGAAATCCGTGATCTTCGCCGCGATATAGCTAAAATAAATACTGCTATTGTAAAAAAAGTGGCGAGGTAGGATAAATTATGACAACCGAAATTAGTTCTAGAGGTAGAAAAATTGAAGTGGTTGGCGAGGTTATCAGCGATAAGATGGATAAAACTATATCTGTATTAATCTATCGCATGGTTAGACACGCTAAGTACGGTAAATATGTAAAGAAAACATCGGTCTTTAAGGCTCATGACGAAAGTAACCAAGCTAAAATTGGCGACGTCGTTAGGATTCGTGAGACACGTCCACTTAGTAAGACTAAACGTTGGGCTTTGACGGAAATCGTCGAAGCTTCAAAGGCGTAGGGTAAAATCATGATTCAAATGCAAACTAGACTCAATGTGGCAGATAACTCCGGCGCGAAGGAAGTTATGTGTGTAAAGGTTCTTGGCGGTTCCAAGCGAAGAGTAGCATCAATTGGTGATATCATCGTTGTTTCCATAAAGGAGGCACTTCCTAATGCTAAGGTTAAAAAAGGTGATGTTGCAAAAGCAGTAGTTGTAAGAACTGTTCAAAAGCTTCGACGCGCAGATGGTTCTTATATTCGTTTTGACGATAACTCTGCGGTTTTGATAAATGCATCGAAAGAGCCTATTGGAACTCGAATCTTTGGGCCAGTAGCAAGGGAACTTAGAGCAAAAGCATTCGCTAAGATTGTTTCTTTGGCTCCTGAAGTTCTATAGTGGGGTATGGTATGAATCGTTTAAAAGAAAAATATATTTTAGAAATCTCTCCTGCTTTAAAGCAGCAGTTGGGTGTTCAGAATGTAATGCAGGTTCCTAAGTTAGAGAAGATTACCTTAAGCGTTTGCTTGAGTGAGGCTGTTCAGAATCCAAAAATTTTGAATACTGTTGTTGATGAAATATCTTCAATTACGGGTCAGAAGGCAGTGATCACAAAAGCTAAAAAAGCTATCTCTAATTTCAAGCTTCGTGCAGGCATTCCTTTGGGTGTTAGGGTTACTTTGAGAAAAGAAAAGATGTGGTCTTTCTTTGATCGCTTAAATACGTTGGCTTTGCCGCGTGTGAGAGACTTCCGTGGTTTGCCTAGCAAGGGTTTTGATGGTCGTGGAAATTACAATATGGGTCTTAAAGAGCAGATTGTTTTCCCGGAGATAAACTTTGATAAGGTTGATAAGACTCGGGGAATGAATATCACTATTTGCACAACCGCAAAAAACGATGCTGAGGGAAGAGCGCTTCTTGAGGCACTCGGCATGCCCTTTAGAAAGTAGGATTATTAAATGGCGCGCAAGTCAAGTATCGTAAAGAATAATAAAAGAAAAGAAATTGCAAAGAAATACACAAAATATCGGAAAGAACTCAGATCTAAGGCAGTAGATATGAAGGTTTCTGAAGATGAGAGGCTCCTAGCTCGTAAAAAGCTGCAAGCTCTTCCAAAGAACACTAATATTAACCGCGTGATAACACGATGTGAAATTTCAGGGCGTCCGCGCGGAAATTATCGCAAATTTGGACTGTCACGTATTGCATTTAGACAGCTTGCACTTGATGGTAAATTACCAGGTGTGACGAAAGCTAGCTGGTAGAGGGAAAACTATGGACACAATTTCTCAGTTTCTAACAATTATTCGAAATGCTGGTACAGCAAAACATGAAAAAGTTGATTTGCCTGCTTCCAAAGTTAGAGAAGGTATAGCTCAAATTCTCATTAATGAGGGTTTAGTTAGAAGCTTCAAAATAGCGAAGGATAGCAAGCAAGGAATTATGCGTGTATACTTGAAGTATGACGAGTCAGGTGGTCATGTTATAAGCTCAATCGATAGAGTGAGCAGGCCAGGAAGACGAGTTTATGTTAAGTCTGATAAAATTCCCCAAGTACGGTCTGGTTTTGGCATATCCATTATCAGCACAAGTAAGGGGATCATGAGCGGGAAACAGGCAGCTGAGCAAAAGCTTGGTGGCGAGTTGCTTGCAACACTTTGGTAGGTGATTTATGTCTAGGATTGGTAGAGCGCCAGTTGTTTTTGATAACACGGTAAAAGTTGATTTGTCCCCTCTTAATGAGGTGACAATTATGGGTGCGAAGTCTTCGTTGAAGATTTGTATGAAAAATGAGGTTTCTGCGAGGATTGAGAATAATAAAATTATTCTCTTACGTGCTGATGACTCGAAAGAATCTCGTTCTTTGCATGGTCTATACAGAGCTCTTATTCAGAATGCAGTGACTGGGGTAACGAAGGGCTTTTCGAAGGGTCTTGAGCTTCAGGGCGTTGGTTATCGTGCAAATGTAGCGGGTAAAAAGTTAGAGCTTTCGCTTGGTTTTTCTCATCCAGTGGTTTTTGAGATACCTGAAGGAATTGAAATTAAGGTAGAGAAACAGACTGCCATTTCAATTTCGGGCCCAAATAGGGAGCTTGTTGGTCAGGTCGCGGCGAAAATCCGGTCCTATCGTCCGCCAGAACCTTATCTTGGTAAGGGTATTAGGTATGCTGGAGAGCATATTCGTCGAAAAGCCGGTAAATCTGCGGGTAAATAGAGGAAATTATGAAGTTAAAAATAAGTAAACATACTAGTGATAGAAAAGTTAATCGTCTTAAGAAAAAAATTAGGATTCGGAAAACTGTTGGTGGTACAGAAGTTAGGCCTCGTCTTTGCGTATATAGAAGCGGCAAACATATGTATGCACAGGTTATCAATGATGTAACTGGGCACACTATTGTTGCTGCCTCGTCCATCGGCAGACCTGAATTAGCTGGAACCGATATGGCAAAGGTTATTGGTGTGGAGGTAGCGAAAGCTGCAACATTGAAGAACATTAAAAGTGTTGTTTTTGATCGCAATGGATATCTCTATCATGGTCGTGTTAAATCTCTAGCTGAGGGTGCTCGTGAGGGCGGCTTAAATTTCTAAGGAGTTAAGTGTGGAGAAAATTCAAGTACAGGTTGCTGAATTAGAAGAGCGTGTTGTTGCAATTAATCGAGTGACTAAGGTCGTTAAGGGTGGTCGCCGCTTTTCCTTCGCTGCTCTAGTAGTTGTTGGTAACAAATCCGGCGATGTTGGGTTTGGTTCTGGCAAGGCAGGAGAAGTTCCTGAGGCGATTGGTAAAGCAAGCAGAGCTGCAAAGAAGCTTGCAAAGGCCGTTAATCTTAAGGATGGTCGTACCATTCCTCACGAGGTTATTGGTAAGTTTGGAGCAGCCAAGGTAATTATGAAGCCGGCAGCGCCGGGTACCGGTGTTATCGCTGGTGGTGCGGTTCGGGCTGTTCTTGAGTCTGTTGGCATTAAGGATATTCTAACTAAGTGTGTTGGTACCCGCAATCCTCATAATGCTGTGCGGGCAACGATTGATGGATTAAATCAGCTTAAGCAGCTGAAGTAGTCTGAATGGTGGAAAATATGACTAAGAAATTTATTCTGACATTAAAAAGATCTTTAATTGGCTGCACTCAGGATCAGAAAGATGCAGTAAGATGCCTCGGACTAAGGAAGCGCCAGTCGTCTGCCATAGTGAATGATACTTTGGCTAATAGAGGCCAAATCATGAAGGTACAACATCTTGTAGATGTTGTAGTAAAGGGGTAATATATGAGCCTGTTAAGATCGTTAGCTCCAAAAGAGGGATCTAAGCATAGCCCAAAGAGAATTGGTCGTGGAATTGGTTCTGGCATGGGTGGTACTTCAACAAAGGGTCATAAAGGTCAGCTTGCTCGTACTGGTGGTCGTGTGCGCAGGGGTTTCGAGGGTGGGCAGACGCCTATTCATCGTAGATTGCCTAAGTTCGGCTTTAGTAACGTTGCTTTTGCTAATCGTTTTGAAATTGTCAATATTGGCCAATTAGCGAGCTTTTCCGGTGAAGTTAATCCAGATGGACTTAGAGAGGCCGGATTAGTTAACAAGGGTAATGTTAAAATCTTGGGCAATGGCGAGCTTAAGGTTGCATTGTTGGTAAAGGCTCATAAGTTCACAGAATCCGCAAAAAAGGCTATCGAGGCTGCTGGCGGCAAGGTTGAGGTAATTAAGTAGTGTCAGCAATAGAGAGTATCGCAAAAAATTCAGACCTTCGTAATCGTATATTTTTTACGCTATTTTTGTTGGCTGTCTATAGGATAGGGGTTCACGTCCCAACGCCTGGTGTAGATGGGCCGGCGGTACTCTCCTTTTTTCAGGCCCAGAGTCGCGGCATATTCGGACTTTTTAATACATTCACGGGCGGGGCGCTATCACAGTTTAGTATTTTTGCGCTAGGAATTATGCCCTATATTTCAGCCTCTATCATATTTCAGTTATTAACATCCGCTGTCCCTGTGCTTGAGTCCTTGAAAAAAGAAGGAGAGCAGGGGCGTAGAAAAATAAACCAGTATACTAGGTATTCTACAGTGATTCTTGCTGTAATTCAAGGCTATGGAATTAGTAGCTGGCTGATGAATTCAACCAGTCCAGACGGTCATCCTCTAGTAGTCGCTCCCATTGTTGCTTTTTTACCCTTTCAGGTTATGACAATAATTACACTAACTGCTGGGACATGTTTTATAATGTGGCTGGGTGAGCAAATCACTGAAAGAGGTATTGGTAACGGATCTTCACTTGTGATTTTCACTGGGATTGCAGCTGCCATTCCTTCAGGTGCTCAAAGACTTTTTGAGCTTGTGAAAGGTGGCGAGATGAAATTTCCGATAGTACTTATTTTGGTATTATTCATGGTAGCTATTATTGCGGCGGTTATCTTTATGGAGGTTGCACAGAGGAGAATTACTGTTCAATATTCTCAGAGGTCTGGTGGAGGTGGTATGCAATCTATGCAGACCCCAACTAGTCATCTTCCTATTAAAATTAATTTTTCTGGAGTAATTCCTCCAATTTTTGCAAGCTCTCTTTTAATGTTTCCGGCGACAATGGCTCAGTTTGTACATGTTCCTTGGCTAAAGGCTCTTCAAGATTCTTTAAATCCATCTGGGACTATTTTTAACATAATGTTTGTCGCATTAATTGTGTTCTTTTCATTCTTTTATACTGAGATAGTGTTCAATCCCAGCGAAGTAGCAGATAATTTAAAAAAATATGGCGGGTTTATTCCTGGCGTTCGCGCAGGAAACAGTACGTCTGAATACATTCAAAAGGTGTTGGAGAGAGTAAATGTCTTAGGCTGTATTTACCTAAGCGTAATCTGTATCTTGCCAGGAATTCTAGCTGGTCAGCTTAATGTACCTTTTTATTTCGGTGGTACTAGTTTATTGATTTTGGTCGGGGTAGCTCTTGATACTGCTCAGCAGATTCAATCCCATATTATTACTCAAAAGTATGAGGGGTTGATGAAGGGCGCTAAGGTTAGAAGCAGGAGGGTTCAATTTTGAACTTGATCCTTTTTGGCGCTCCGGGTTCAGGAAAAGGGACTCAGTCTGATTTACTAGTAAAGAAACTCGGTATGATACAACTGAGCACTGGAGATCTTTTTAGAAATGCAATAAAAAATAAGACAAAGCTTGGCATTGAGGCTCAAACGTATATGGATGAAGGTCAGCTTGTGCCTGATTCTATTGTGATAAATATGGTTGAAGAAATGCTACTAACGGGTGTTTCAAATTTTATTTTGGATGGTTTTCCTCGAACATTGGCTCAGGCTGAATCTTTAGAGGAGCTGGTTTTAAGACTTAAAATCAATATCAGTAAGGCTATTTTTTTGGATGTTCCATCAGAGGTTTTATTAGGTAGACTTACAGGGCGCCGCGTCTGTACGAAGTGTGGCGCTGTTTACCATATTGAATCTAAGCAATCTAAAGTAGAAGATGTTTGTGATTCCTGTGGAGCAGAACTGATTCAGCGAAACGATGATAAGCAAGGCGTGATACAAGCGCGATTAGACGCATATCAGAATTTTACAAGCCCTTTGAAAGAATTTTATAAGAAATCTGGTAGATATATAGAGGTTAATGGAAATCGAAACACTGAGGAAGTTTATCAAGAGATTGAAAAAATAGTAAAATAGGCTGCTGTATTGTTTTATCTCTGGACTTCAATAGTTCTTGGTGTTATTTAATTTGACCTTGTATTTTGCCTTAGGCTAGGCCCCATTTTTGGGGCATATATAGAGAAATTATGGGAAGACATTTATGAAAGTAAGACCATCTGTAAAAAAAATCTGTAATAAGTGTAAAATTATTAAAAGAAAAGGTGTTATTCGTGTTATTTGCGAAAACCCTAAACATAAGCAAAGGCAGGGTTAGTTATGGCACGTATTCTTGGTGTCGATTTACCTAGAAACAAAAGAGTTGAAATTGCTTTGACCTATATTTACGGGATTGGTCGTCCTCGCGCGGCCATGATCTGTAAGCAAGTCGGTATTTCTTCAGTACTACGAACTGAAGGGCTAACTGATGAGCATATTGCACAGATCAGAGGAATTATCGAGCAAAGTTTTAAAGTTGAAGGTGATTTGCGACGAGAAATTGGTTTATCAATCAAACGGTTGATGGATCTAAATTGCTATCGTGGTATTCGTCATCGAAAGGGCTTACCAGTTCGGGGTCAGAACACGCGTTCTAATGCTCGCACTCGCAAAGGTCCTAAGAAGACGGTCGCAAACAAGAAAAAAGCCGTATAGTTAGGGGTTGTTTACAAAATGAATTCTGAAAACAAAAATAAAACAGTTGCAAAGAAAAAAGTTAAAAGGAATGTTCCTCAAGGGAACTGCTATATTCAAGCGGGATTTGGAAACGTCATTGTAACAATGACTGATCCTAATGGTGCTACTGTATCGTGGTCTTCTGCTGGTCATCTTGGATTCAAGGGTAGCAGAAAAGGCACTCCTTTTGCAGCTCAGGTAGCCGCAGAAGATGCTGCTAAGAAAGCTATGGAAGCAGGAATGAGATCTGTAGATGTTTACTTGAAGGGGCCAGGAGCAGGTCGTGAGCCTGCAATTCGTGCGTTGGCGGCAGCTGGCATGAGAATTCTGACTTTAAAGGATATTACACCAGTTCCCCATAACGGTTGCCGTCCACCTAAGCGTAGAAGAATCTAAGGAGTATATTGTGAGCTGCATTAACGAAAGCGTTTGTAAGCTTTGTCGACGTGAGAATGTGAAACTTTTTTTAAAAGGTGATCGTTGCTACACAGATAAATGTTCATTTGATAGACGACCGTACCCGCCAGGACAGCACGGTCAATCCCGTTTGAAGTTTTCAGAATTTGCGCTTCAATTGCGCGAAAAGCAGAAAGCCAAGCGCTATTATGGAATCTCTGAGAAACAGTTTGTTAAATATGTGCATGAGGCAAGTCGGTCAAAGGGTTTGACTGGTGCCGAATTGTTGAAATCTCTTGAAATGCGATTTGATAATGTTGTCTATTCTCTTGGTTTTGCAAACTCTCGCCGCGAAGCAAGGCAACTTGTTAAACATAACCATTTCTTGTTGAATGGGAAGAGGGCTAATATACCAAGTATTCTTGTTTGTAAGGGTGATGTTATTCAAGTTACAGAGAAAAGTCGTGATGTTGTCAAAGTACAAGCTGCGATGCAGTCTGTAGCAAGACGCTCAATTCCTTCTTGGCTTGAAGCTGATCATGGTTCTTTTAAAGGAATCGTAAAGGATCTTCCAAATCGCGAAGATATCACTGTAGTTGTGGAAGAAAACATGATTGTTGAATATTATTCACGATAATTTAACCTCTCGGGGGATCCATGCAAGAGCATTATTATAAGTTTTGGAGAGAGATGATCAAGCCAAAGGGATTTGAGGTTGATCGGGATACTCTTCGTGATGATTACGCAAAATTCATTATCCGTCCCCTCGAAAGAGGCTTTGGGGTTACGCTTGGTAATTCTTTGAGAAGGATTCTTCTTAGTTCGATGATGGGTTCTGCAATTACTGCTGTTAAGTTCGAAGGTGTATTGCACGAGTTTACCACAATTCCTGATATTCTCGAAGATGTGACCGATATTATTTTAAATCTTAAAGAAGTAAGATTTAAACAGTACACAGCAGAAGCTCTCGTTTTGAGGATTAACAAAAAGGGTCCTGGCAAGGTTACCGCTGCTGATATTCAGGTTTCTGATAAAATTGAAGTCTTAAATCCTGAGCAGCATATTGCTACCTTAGGCTCCAATGGTTCTTTTGTTGCAGAAGTTGTTGTAAGTTTTGGTCGTGGTTATGTTCCAGTCGAAAATAGAGAGTCAGATTTGGCACTTGGATTTATCGGTGTTGACGCGCTCTATAGCCCTATCCGCAAGGTCAATTATAACGTGTCGAATGCTCGTGTTGGTCAAAGAACTGATTTTGACGCGTTGACTTTGGAAGTATGGACTGATGGTTCGTTAAAGCCAGAGGAATCGGTAGCTCTATCATCTAAGATTATGAAAGAGCAATTGCAGATTTTTATGACTTTTGATGAGACCATGGAGCCAGTAGAAGAGTCTCATGATCTGGGATCTCCTTCACTAAATGAAAATCTATTTAGATCTGTAGATGATTTAGAGTTGTCCGTTCGGTCTGCAAATTGCCTTAAGAACGCAAACATTCGCTATATTGGCGAGTTAGTTGTTCGCTCTGAAGGTGAGATGCTCAAAACTAAGAATTTCGGACGCAAATCATTGAATGAAATTAAAGAGATTTTGGGCGATATGGGCTTAGGCCTTGGTATGAAGATAGATGGTTGGCCTCCTGTTGGATGGGATCCAAGTCAGCCGCCTCAAAAAAGGGAAACTCAGTAAAGTCTGAGTTTCTGAGTTCTTACTCGGAGATATAAAAATGAGTTCACATAGAAGAAGAATTAAGCATTTTGATAGAAAGTCTGGCCCTAGAAAGGCTCTTTTGAGGGGATTAGTATCCTCACTTGTAGAGCATGGCCGTATTACAACAACTGTCGATCGTGCCAAAGAGGTACGTAGACATGTTGAGAAGGCTATAACACTTGGGAAGAAATCAAATTTAGCAACAACGCGTCTGTTGCTTTCTCGATATCCCAACAAGGATGTTGTTAGTGCAATAGTGAAGGATATCGCTCCAAGGTTCTTAACGCGTCCCGGTGGCTACACTAGGATTGTTAAAATTGGACGACGACCTGGCGACACTGCTGAGATGGCTTTTTTGGAGTTTGTTGATTTTAACTTTGAGGCGAAGTTAGAGGCAAAATCTGAGGCGACTAGCGATGCAGCTTTGAAAAAGGCAGCTACAAAGGTTAAGAAAGCCACTGTTAAGCTTGTTGCAGCAAAGAAGAAAGCTGTAAGTAAAATGCAAAAGAAAGCTAGGGCTGCTTCAAGAGCATAGTGTTTTCTGATATGCATATTTAGAGAAGCTCAGGATTGTTCCTGGGCTTTTTTTTTATAAATTTTTAATATTTCAGCTGTCTATTTTTGGTTTGGTCTTTGTGTAGTTCACATAATTTTTATGGATTAGTAAATGATAAATTTATTGCTCTATTGTTTGAAGTGATTATGAACCTATTAGGATTTCTTGTTTCTGAAATTATAGGTTTTTTCTAAGCTATACTGAGTTTAGGCAGTAATTTTTCTAAAACCAAAAACTCCGAAAAGATATCTTTAGATAAAAATTCTGCCTTCATAATTTTAATTTACTATAAGGTGGCCCTGGTGAGTTGGTAATTACTAGCAGTCAGTTAGTCAGTCAGTTAGTTAGTTAGTTAGTTAGTTAGTTAGTTAGTTAGTTAGTTAGTTAGTTAGTTAGTTAGTTAGTTAGTTAGTTAGTTAGTTATTGCTGTTTTATTAGTAAGTAATCGGATAGTTGATAGTAAGGGCGTGCTTATGGGTTTATACTTCACCTAGTTCTGCCCACGTTATACCGTCGCCACCGTTTTCTTGAGAGCCTGCCTTCCATTTTTTTACATAGATGGAGCGCGAAAGGTAAGTTCTCACAGCTTTTTTTAATGCCTCTGTGCCGTGTCCGTGGATGATTTTCATACGACTTTCTCTGGCTTGAGTAGCTCTGTCTAGTGCTTCTTCTAATTCTGAAAGTGCTTCTTGGATCGTTTTGCCTCTGAGGTCTAAGGTGCGGTCTTCATCCATTAAGGGGACTGCAAATTTAGAACTTTGGCGAGCTAAAATAGATGTCGGATTTTGAGGCTTGTTCGGAGGGCGCAGATCTTGCCAATTTAGCTGAAGTCGAATTGAGCCTGAAAGGATCATGACATCGCCCTTATTATTGGGTTTACTTTGAATGATGCCATCTTGGTTTAGGCTTGATACAAATATCTTAGATCCTGGAGGGAATTTTATTGAAAATTCTTCCGCAGATTCCGGTGATCCTGGCTGTGTGATTGGCTTTGCTTTTACAATTTCTGGTAGGTTGTATTTGATTTCTTGTAAGGCTGCATGGCGTTTAAAAGTCTCCGTGACTTTGGCTTGAGCGAGGGCCTCTTCGACCTTTTTCTCGGCTTTTTTTAATGTTTTTTGTAGCCACTCGTCTTTAACTTTATTGAATTGATCAAGTAAAGCTTCGTATTTTTTTTTCGTTTCAGTTGCCTTGTTTGTTTCCTTGCGAAGGTGTTCCTGAAGCATTGAAATGTCACTTTTCAAACGTTCAATTTCCTCAAGTCCCCTTAGTCGAGCCTGAGTTGCTGGAGAAAGTACTTCCATCGCTCTTTCAACGATGGCTATGTCAACACCCACTCTCTTGGCGGTCTGAATTGCGAGCGAATCCCCAGGAATGCCCGCAAGAAAATTATAAGTGGGGCGACCTGTTTTTGAATCGTATTCTAGACTTCCATTTAGAATTCGACTTGTTTCAGGCCATCCAGACTTGAGAGGTCCTAGATGCGATGTGATAACACCAAAGATATTATTTTTAGAAAAAGTCTCAATAAAGCTTCTGGCGAGAGCACTGCCTTCTTCGGGATCTGTTGACCCACAAATTTCATCGATCAGGACTAAGTTTTGCGGGCCTTTGGCTGCTGCAGCTTTGCTTAAAATTTTCAGATGAGCCGCGAAGGTGCTGAGTTCCTCGTCAACACTTTGGGCATCACCGATCCCTATCAGAATATTTTTGAAAAAAGGAATTTTTGAAGATTCACTCGTACAGACTGGTAGTCCACAACGAGCCATTTGTGCAGCTAAGCCAATAGATTTTAGCAGGACGGTTTTTCCCCCGGCATTTGGGCCGCTGAGTAGGAGGATGCCTTTGGAGTCATCCAGGACAACTGTATTGGAAATTATTTTTTTACCGGAAAGCTGAAGTAAGGGATGGCGTACATCAATGAGCTCCATGTTGTTTTTTGAAAACTGAATAGGATGACCATTGATCTGCCGGGTCAATTGAGCCTGAGCGAAACGGATATCGCATTCTTCCATTAATAAGCAAGTACTTTCAATTTCGGAGCATTTTGATGAAAGGTAGAGCGATAATTCAGTGAGCAGTCTTTCAATTTCATCTTCAATTTCATCTTCGATTTGGCGAAGGCGATTGTTTGTGGGAATGACTTTTTCAGGTTCGATGAAAACGGTTTGCTTTGTTTGTGATGAGCCATGGGTAACCCCAGGAAGTCTGTACTGCATTCCGCTTTTGACTGGTAAGACCCATCTGCCATCCCGAGTGGTGACATACTTATCTTGAATGACATTTTCCATTTGGTGATCTTTAACCAAACGGTCCATAGCTTGCTGGACTTCCCTTGCTAGGCGCTCTTTTTCCTTAAATAATCGATATAGCGTTTCGCTGGCATCTGAACGAATCTCACCACTGGGAGTTAGGATTTGGTCTATTGCAGAAATAGGCTCACTGGCGTTCATGACGCTTTTATAAATAAGTTGCGCCCAATCATTTTCAATATTCTGAAGTGCCTCTTTGAGTGCCAGAGCCTCAATGCAAAAGCTGCGAACATCTTTGAGCTCGAGAGTTTTTAGAACAGCATTTTTCTTCAGCCGGTATATCCAAGTAGAATATAAATCCAGGCTGCTCATAAATGGCCGGACACCTTGATTGATCACTTCAACAGCAGATGAGATTTCCTCAAAACAAGCGTAGGCCGCCTGCTCCGAATCTTGAGATTTTATCTTCAGGATGGACTCACGCCCAGATTCACTTGTTGCATAAGTTTTAATTTTTTCAAGAATTTCGATCCAATCAAGGACGACGAGTTCTTGCATAAAAAGCTCCTCTGGAAATAATTAACATCAATATAAGTACAATAAGAACCCAGTCCCAGTGTCCGAATTGAACGTAAAAAGTCGTGGGAGAGTTTTCCAAGTATTTTAATTTAAACTGACCTGACCATTCTTCATGTAATGGTGATCTTTGAAGAATCTCACCATTGGCAAGAATAGCGGTGCTTATCCCCGTATTTGTTGAACGAATGAGAGGTCGACGCACTTCAATGGCTCTGGCCAGTGTCATATATAAATGTTCGTAGGGCTCTGAGCCCATACCAAACCAAGAGTCATTGGTGGTATTTACAAGAAGGTCGGCACCAAGTTCGGCTAGATGCCTAGTAAATCCCGGGTAAAGTCCTTCGTAGCAAATTTGTCCGCCCCACTTGATTGTATGATTATTAAAATTCCAGAGCATCAGATGAGGTCCACTGCCGCGGCCAAAGTTTGAAATGAAAGGAAGAAGCTTGAGTAAGATTGGGAATTGTTCGCTCAAGGGTAGATATTCGCCAAAGGCAAGGAGATGAGTTTTTCTGTAGGGGCGATCCAAGTTTTTCCCTTGGGAGTTGACTAGGAAAAGAGCGTTGTATGTGGATTGATCATCACGCAAGTCTGACCTGGGATCTTTTGAGTAGGCACCAGTGATTAGAGGACGCCCCATTGGATTTAATTCAGCAGCAAGAATGTTGGTGTTTTTGCGGCCTAGTAGATGTTGATCTAAAAAATCTGGAAATGCAGTCTCAGGCCAGATGAAAATATCAGTGTCGGGAAACAGTCGGTAAGCATCTTTAGTCAGATCGGTGAAGCGGCGAGTGATCGTTTCTTGGTAGCCCTGTCCCTTTTCAGCATAAACTTTCTCAAGATTTCCAATATTAGCTTGGATAATTGTTGCGCGGACTTCATTGCTAAATTGATTCCATGGCTGAACATGAGTCATTCCCCAAAGAATCAAAACAATGCACATTATCGCAAGAGCAGCCAAGTGCGAGAGTGATTTTTTTAGCTGCGACTGGTTCAGCCAGATATATCCAAGCCAAGCATTGCTGAGGAGAATAAGAGCTGAAAGCCCTTCAAAGCCAATGATATCGGCCAATTGGTAGGCCGGAATTTTCCCCACGAGCAAAGTGTAGCCTAGATTCCATTGGAATATAGAAGGCCAAACTCGCTCAATGAGTGAATGCAAAAGAGCAATGACAAACAAACTGATTCCTGCAGACAGCGAAAACTTCTTTTTGAGCCAAATGGCAATTGCTACGGTCACAGGAATGTAGATGTGCATAAGGGCGCAAAAAATAAATAAGGCTAATGCGGAAACAAACCAATTTATTTGCCCAAATTCATGGGCTGTGTATGCGATCCAATGAAATCCAATTAAGCTGAGAGAGAACTGTGTGATCCAAGCATAGAAAAAGGACTGCTTAATGCTAATGTTGCTTTTGATAACTATCAACCAAAGTGGAGTATAGCAGAATAGCAAAGCCCATGGAGGAAATGGAATGTAGCTTGTACCAACTAGAATTCCTGAGAGTAGGGCATAAAAGATATGACCAAAATTTGCATTAGATCGAAGTGGCAAAGGAGATAAAAAATGACGTTCATTCGAAGTTGTTTTAAAATCTCTGTATTTGTGCTTGAAAATTTGTAACCATCTCATCATCATGATATTAATAACACAAAGAGTGAGTGAATCCACGTGAAATTGAAAGTTCGATGCCCATCATGCGCCAAGTTGTACGAAGTTGAGAGTGAAGATATTCTTAACGAGGCTCCTCTTTTTCAATGCATATCATGTGAGAGCCGTTTTAGTTTTGAATACCCACCCAGCGAATTAGATAAGATCCCAACATTTATCGTTAATAATCCTCAGCAATTGCTCACTAAAGACTCAGCCATGGATTCTTTGGATTATTCCAATTCAATGAATTTAAATGTGAGCTTATCTATTGAGTCATTCATTGCTGGTGGCGCAAAGCATCAGGTTGTTAGGAAAGTCCATACTGCAAAAAGTCTTAGGGATGCCACTCAAGTGCCAATAGTAAGTAGGGAAACTAAACCCAATCAAAGAGCTGCGAATGAAGCTCATATCATGTCTTGTCCAAAGTGTGGGGCCTTGAATGTGAATGGACTTGTTGAATGTTACTCTTGTCGGGTTATTTTTGATCGTTTGATCGGTTTACCACAGGACACCACTTTGCGTGCGCTGCCTAGCCTGGTTCGTCGGTGGAAAAATTTACTGGAGAATTTCGACGATCAAGCATTGCATGATGATTTCATCCGAAATTGTCATGCACTAGATGCCCTTCGATTTGCATTGCTAAAATATGAGGAAATAAAAAGTGCACAAGGTGGAGATTTTCTTTGCGATCAAAATATTGCGAAAATAAATAGTCTTTTGCTCGTTAAGCTAGCACAGAATTCGAATTTATCAAAAGTGAAGCATGGGGATGTTAGGGATAATTCTAGGCCTCAATGGATTAAATACCTGTATTGGTTTCCCTATGTCTTGAGCAGTCTGTTGATGTTTTGGGGAATGATCAGTTTAGGGAATCGTAATCTTATCGGCGTAGGGGTTGCCTTGTTGTGTATGTCATCGGGTCTGATTGTGATGATTAAGGGTAAGATTTCAGTTTCAGATTTTTTAAATTAATAATTTATTGAACATATAGGGACTGTCCGACGCGCCCCTCCGGTTGAATCGAAAATTCGCATTTCTATTCTGAGGAAACAAGGATAGGCTCCAGGAGTGGAGGTCTTCATGTCGTCACTTGCACAACAAGAGTTTTGTATTTCTATCAGTGATCTAGCTGCCTTTTTAAAATTTACTCCAGCCGAAATTAAGCAAAAAGCAGAAAAAGTCTTAGATAAAAAAATCAAGTCCACTTGGCTTTTGCCAGAAGATGTTCGGATATTGATGCTGAATGAAGGTTACAATTATCCTAAAAAAGTAATTTCGATTCAAATGTTAAAAGGTGGCGTGGCTAAGACCACCTCTGTATTAAATATGGGACTTCGCGCAGCCATGTATGGTGCACGTGTTTTATTCATAGATTTAGATCAACAAGCCAACTTGAGTTTCGCCTTGGGTGTAGAAGATGAGAACTTGCCAGTCTGGATTGATATTGTTGAGAAAAAGAAAAAAATTGAAGAATGTGTACGGTTCATAGAGCCGCATGTGGATCTTATTCCTTCGAGTTTAAATAATTCAGTGCTAGATCGGGTGTTGATAAATTCAAACAGAAATTGGGCTCAGTCGGTGAAGGCCCCCTTAGAAAAAATCCAACATCGCTATGATTTAATTTTGATTGATACAGCACCAGCATTGAGTGCAACAAATACGGCAGTTACAATTGCATCAGATGAAATTATTTTGCCAGTAAATCCTGATAAATTTGCCTTCAATGGCTTGCGCAAAAACTTAAGTGAACTTCAGGATATTAAGAAAGATTTTGAATTGGACTTTTCTAAAAAGATATTGTTTACAAAATTTGATGGCAGGGAAAATACCAGCCATGAGCTTTTGCAGCAGTGTATTGAGTCTTTCGAAGGCGAGTTGATGCAGGGATATATTAGGACATCAGCTGATGTTAAAAACTCGGTGCGCTCTGGGAAAAGTTTATTTTCTGGGAAATCACCTGTTAAGTCGGATTATGACTTAGTCACGAGAGAGATTTTAGGGTTTTGTTAGACTATTTTAATTTAAGACTTATTGAGGAGAGATTTTATGCCAGAAATAAAAAATTATGAAGGAAAAAAGAAATCTACGACAAGCGGAACGGCAAATGAGAAGCGTCGTCCACATAAAGAAGCTCAGGTTATGAATGCAGAAAAAGCTCAAGTAGCTGAACAAAATACTCATCCATCTACAGAGCAGACTTCTGATTTGATGGAAACTAGCGATGAGATAAACACAGAAGCCCAAAATGAGGGATTGAGTGCAGAAGAAATTGCAGACAAAGATATGATTTCTGATGCCGACACAGCGGATAGGAAGCGTGAGAAAATGCATCTTGAATTTTATGGTAGCGATTTGATTCGTCAGAAAGCTCCAAAAGTGATGGATTTTGCCGAAACACTAGCAGATGAGTGGGTTCAAGATGGTCGATTTGAGGGGTTGCCGGTTGGACATCCTCTTGCTCAAATTGCAGTATCAAAAGTTTTGCGTAAAGCCAAAGATATAGAAAAAAGCCTTGAAGAAAAGGGTGTCTTTGCGATGGCTAAAATGGGTGCAGAATTTTTAAAGGCTGAATACAATAAAAGAAAAAGGAATGGCTAAGTGTCACGAGCTGCCCGAATGAGAGAGGTTCTCAGCGCAAATTTAAATCCAACATGGCTTGAGATTGAGGATGAGAGCCATCAACATTCGGGTCATCGAATAGAGACTCATTTTAAGGTGCTGATTGTTGCTGAAGTTTTCAGCGGCCTCTCTCGAGTAGCTAGGCAGCGTATTATCAATGATTTGTTAAAGCAGGAGTTTGAAACAGGCTTGCACGCGCTAACACAGCGCGCTCTTACTCCGACTGAATTTTCACCGCAAGGCGGTCCGGGAGAGTTTGTTTCGCCAGTTTGTCTTGGCGTAAATAAAATTAAGATTTAATTCTTTAAAATTTCAAATAGAAAAGGCAATGAGCCTTTAGACGTGAGTCTATTCACTAAATTCGGCAAGTTTTGATTTAAGCTCTGAGAGGAGTTTTTTTACTTCGTGAAGTGGCTCTTGGTGAGTGGAGACTTTTTGAGCAGAGATCTTTTGAACAGTTTGCTCATTGATGACATCCCAGGTATTCATTGCACTTTTAAGATCAGTGTTGAGGTTTACAAACAATGATTTGCGGAAGTTTTCTTTAGGGAGCTCTTTATTTGCCTCTGTGGGAGTCATAGGAAAAACCTCTCCGTTGCTTAATATTTTAGCTTTATTCGCAAAGTCTTTTGCAAATAAGTCAGATTCATCATTTTTTTGGTCCAAAATTTCATTATTCATTGTGCTTAAAAACTATCCTGTTTTTATTTCTATGAAAAATTGAGTTAGAATCTTCCATAGGGTTAGCTGCTTTTTCTTTTTAATAGCCGTTCAAAGTCATACAAAGAAGACGCTATAATTACATTAAGGTTCACATTTTTAAAAAAAAGAACTTCTGCTGTCATTATCATCATTTTTTACGATACTATACAAACAGACAAAAACAGAAATATTCTTGTTGAATGACAAGTCTCGTTGGAATGAACAATGGTCTCAGAGAAGTAACTCCAATTGACAAGTATTTTTAGCCTGCTACATTGCTGTTTTTATACTCATTATTAGGAGATCGACATCATGTCTCAAGAGATTATCTACACAATGAAGGGTGTAAGTAAAGTATATCCTCCAAATCGTTTCGTTTTAAAGGATATTTATCTTTCTTACTTTTATGGCGCAAAAATCGGAGTTTTGGGTTTAAATGGCTCAGGGAAATCGACCTTGCTTAAAATTATGGCAGGTGTTGATAAGGACTTTATTGGTGAAGCCTTCCCATCCAAGACAATGAAGGTAGGCTACTTTGAGCAAGAACCAAAGTTAGATGAGACCATGACTGTCAAAGAAAATATTTTTGCAGGCATGGGTGAATTGCCTAAGCTCATGAAAGAGTACAACGCTATCAATGAAAAATTTAGTGATCCTGATTTAGATCCTGATGAAATGAATAAGCTCATCGACAAACAAGGTCTAATACAAGAGAAACTTGAGACTTTGGATGCTTGGGATGTGGATCAAAAAATTGAGATCGTCATGGACGCACTTCGCTGTCCTGATGGGGAGATGGCCGTCACGCACCTTTCCGGTGGTGAAAAACGACGTGTAGCTTTGGCACGATTAATCATGTCGGAACCTGATATTTTACTTCTTGATGAACCTACAAATCATCTTGATGCAGAATCTGTGGCATGGCTTGAGCAGTATTTGTCTAAGTTTCCAGGGACCGTTATTGCCGTCACACATGATCGTTACTTTTTAGATAATGTCGCTGGCTGGATTTTGGAGTTAGATCGTGGCGAGGGAATTCCTTGGAAAGGCAATTACACGTCATGGTTAGAACAAAAAGACAAGCGTTCCGCAGTGGAACAAAAGGATCAAGTCCGAAAGGCCAGAACTTTAGAACGAGAGTTAGATTGGATTCGGCAGGGAGCAAAAGCTCGTCAGGCAAAATCAAAAGCTCGAATTTCAAATTATGAAAACCTATTAAAAGAAGCGTCGCCTGAAAAAATTCAAGAGATGTCTATCTATATTCCTCCAGGACCTCGTTTAGGCGATATCGTCATTGAAGCAAACAGCATCACTAAAGCTTATGACCATAAGGCCTTGTTGGATGACGTGACTTTCACAATTCCAAAAGGTGCTATTGTTGGTGTTATTGGGCCAAATGGTGTTGGAAAATCAACTTTGTTCAGGATGATTACTGGAAAAGAATCTGCTGATAAAGGAAGTTTTAAAGTTGGTGAGACTGTTAAGATTGCCTATGTAGATCAAACTCGTGAAACCTTAGATCCAAATAAAACTATTTATGAAGAGCTTTCTGGTGGAGCGGATGTCATTCAGTTAGGGACCCGTGAGATACTTTCAAGACAGTATGTTTCATGGTTTAATTTCTCAGGAAGTGATCAGCAAAAAAAGGTAGGTCAGCTTTCTGGAGGAGAAAGAAATCGTGTCAATATGGCTAAAATTCTAAAAGAGGGTGCAAATCTTTTGCTTTTGGATGAGCCAACGAATGATTTGGACGTCAATACAATGAGAGCGCTAGAAGAGGCACTCTTGGAGTTTGGTGGATCAGCAGTTGTCATTTCCCATGACCGTTGGTTTCTAGATCGCGTCTGTACACATATTATGGCGTTTGAAGGGGAGTCGAAAATTGAATTCTTCCCTGGCAATTTTTCTGAATATGAGGAAGATAGAAAAAAGCGTTTGGGAGAGAATGCAGGTCCCAAGCGGATTCGCTTTAAAATGATCTAAAAGAAATTTATTTGAATATGAAAAAACCCCGCTTCCACGGGGTTTTTTCATATATATAGCTTAGTATTTTTATAAAGTTGCTTTGTCTGGTCTTATTGTGGGGGTTTATCAAAGAGAACTTTGAGGATTTCTAAGTGTCCTTTGAGTTCAATAAATAACACAGTATTGCCCCCTTGGTCTGGATGCAAAACAATGGCTGCCTGACGAAAGGCTTTTTTTAATTCTGGCTCAGTAAACGCATCAGAAAAACCATGAACCCATTTTCTAAAAAAGTCATAGGATTGACGTTGCAGTTCTGAAAGATTGTGCGCTTTTCTTACAGGGCGTATTTTTGGTGGTGGGTAGCCACCTCGATGGAGGTTTGAAAGTCTTCCGATATTTCCTATCAAATAGGCTAGGTGCGAGGGATCTAGGCTTTTTTCAGACTGGGTAAAGGTGGGCTCTTCAACTTCAAAGGACTGTTCTTGGTTGAGTTTTTTTTTGAGAATTTGCTTGAAGCTTGCTTGAAAACTCATGAGTTTATATTCGGAGTCTCTGCAGATTTCATGAGTCTAGAGATGTTTTTCAGAGAGAAAAATTGCTGATAGACTTGGTTTTAAAGGGAAAAAACACATTTTCCCCATAGAAATAGGACATTTCAGAGAGAAAAATGAAAAAAAATAAGTTTACTCTCATTTTTTTTTGGACAAACACCTGGACTTAGATACACACTAAGTTCATTAGGTAAATCAAATATAGATTTTCGATGTATAAAAATAAATCCTAACGGAGGAACGACGAATGGCAAAAGCCGCAAAAAAAGCTACTACAAAAAAAGCTGCTGCTCCTAAAAAAGCAGTTGCAACTAAAAAAACTGCTGCTCCTAAAAAAGCTGCTGCTCCTAAAAAAGCTGCTCCTAAAGCAAAAGAAGCAAAAGCTCCTAAAGCTGCTCCTAAAGCAAAAGAAGCAAAAGCTCCTAAAGCAAAAACAGCTCGTAAACCAAACGCAGCTTTCATGAAAGCTTTGACTCCATCTGCAGCTTTGGCAGCAGTTGTAGGTGCTTCTCCACTTCCACGCACTGAAGTTGTTAAAAAACTTTGGGCTTACATCAAAAAGAACAATCTTCAAGATTCTAAAAACAGAAGAAACATCAACGCTGATGCAAAACTTAAAGAAGTTTTCGGTGGAAAAACGACTGTTTCTATGTTTGATATGACTAAATTGGTTTCTAAGCACTTGAAATAGTCTTAGAACGAGTTTAGCTCTATTGAGTTGAAATATCGAACCCCAGGGTGAAAATCCTGGGGTTTTTTGCATTCTGGGTTAAGCAGTGCATACAAGAGCCTGGATGAAGACCGTCTTTGACTCATAACATTCTTATGTTATACCTAGTTTTATGGGAATTAAGCCGTTATCTCGAGAAGAGATCAAAAAAATGACAGTGGCCTGCCGAATAGCAGCCGATACATTAACCTACTTGGATAAGTATATAAAAGTGGGGCTCACCACTCAAGAGATTGATGATCTTGCGAATGACTATATGCTTTCTCGGGGAGCCATTTCAGCTTGCATAGGCTATCATGGTTATCCTAAATATACCTGCACTTCGATCAATCAAGTTGTCTGTCATGGACTTCCTGACAGCTCAATTTTGAGAGAAGGCGATATCATCAATGTTGATGTCACTTCTTTAATTGATGGCTTTTTTGGTGACACTTCAAAAATGTATATGATTGGAGAAGTTTCCGCTGAGGCCAAAGATCTAGTTGAAACAGCGATGATGGCCAGAGATAAGGGGATTGAGGCTATCACTCCCATGGGCTTTACCGGTGATATTGGATTTGAAATCAATAAGCTTGTGACGCGCAAGGGATACTCAGCAGTCAAAGAAATTGGTGGGCATGGTGTAGGTAGAAAATTCCATGAAGAACCTTTCGTACCTTCGTTTGGGAAAAAGGGAAAAGGGGATCGTTTGATTCCATTTCATTGTATTACGGTAGAGCCTATGGTCAACCAGGGCACAGATGAGATTATCGAATACAATATCCATGGTTCTAATATTAAGTATTACAATACAGCTGATGGATTGTTGTCAGCTCAGTTTGAGCACACCATTCTTGTGACTGATGCTGGATATGAGATTCTGACTCTGCAATAAGCCCAGATTTGATCCAGGCTGCAGACTTAGAAGAGACAAAATTTTTATTTAAGGTATTTAATAGAATATCAAAAAAAAGAGGGATAAATAAATGTCACTAACAACAACTACAAATGGAAAGTCAGCCATGAAAAAAAACATGAAGCCAGTTAAAGTGGCTATGACAAAAGAAATTACAAAACCTTCAACTGCCGTTTCAACTTTGGATTATAAAGTCTGCAAAGAAGCAATGGAGAATCCAGAGGTTTTTGCTAAATTAGCAACTTGGGGCCGTGAAGAAATTAAAATGGCAGAAATTGAAATGCCAGGTTTGATGTCTCTTCGTAAAGAGTATAAAAAACAACAGCCATTGAAAGGCGCAAAAATAGCTGGATGTCTGCATATGACAATTCAAACAGCTGTTTTGATCGAGACACTCATTGACTTGGGTGCTGAGATTCGTTGGTCTTCTTGCAATATTTTCTCAACTCAAGATCATGCAGCTGTTGCAATGGCAGCAGCTGGAATTCCAGTTTTTGCTTGGAAGGGTTTAACTGAAGAGGAGTTTAGCTGGTGTATTGAGCAATCCATCGTTGGTTGGGGTAAAGAAGGATTCAATATGATCCTTGATGATGGTGGTGATTTAACCAACATGATGCATGAGCCTCGATTTGCAAAAGAACTTAAAAAAATTATCGGTATATCTGAAGAGACAACAACAGGCGTTCATAATCTTGAAGTGATGTTAAAGAACGGAAAATTAAAAGTTCCGGCAATCAACATCAATGATTCTGTGACGAAAACAAAATTTGACAACCTTTATGGTTGCCGCGAGTCCTTGGCTGACGGAATCAAACGCGCTACGGATGTGATGGTTGCTGGAAAAATTTCAGTTGTTGCTGGTTATGGAGACGTAGGTAAGGGTTCAGCACACTCATTGCGTGGTCTTGGGGCTCGCGTGTTGATTACTGAGATCGATCCAATCTGTGCCCTTCAGGCTGCAATGGAAGGTTTTGAAGTTACAACAATGGATGAAGCAGCGAAGCTGGGAGATATCTTTGTTACAGCGACGGGCTGTTGCGATATCATCACAGAGAAACACTTTGCGGCAATGAAAAATAACGCCATCGTTTGCAATATCGGTCATTTCGATATTGAAATTGATATGGCATGGTTGAATAAAAATTCAAAAATGCGTGAAGTTAAGCCTCAAGTCGACATCCATACTTTGAAAAATGGTAAACAAATCATCATTCTTGCAAAAGGTCGCCTTGTGAATCTGGGTTGTGCTACGGGACATCCAAGTTTTGTGATGAGCAATTCGTTCACGAATCAAGTTTTGGCTCAAATGGACTTATACAATAATCGCAGCAAGTATCAAAAAGTTGCGATTTACCGTTTGCCAAAACATCTTGATGAAAAAGTGGCAGCACTTCACCTTGGAAAATTAGGTGTGAAATTGACTAAATTAAACCAAAAACAAGCTAAATATTTGCATATGAACCAGAACGGTCCATTCAAACCAGAACATTATCGTTACTAGGACTTACCTAAAGTAAGTCCAATGAACTGTTTTGTTGGTCTGGTCTAAAAAGATTTAGATCTATAGAGTGCCTCGAAATTAATTTTTTCGGGGCACTTTAAAATTGAGATTGTCACAATAGTGACGAAGTTCTTGAATGCTTTCTCTGATGTCTTCGAGCGCTCTGTGTTTATTAGATTTATCATAAACATAATTAAACTTATTATTTATAATCACTTTCCAAGAAGACACGTCCACCATTCGGTAGTGCAGTCTTTCCGCAAAATCCGGCATATATTTATTAATGAAGAGACGATCTTGCATGATTGAATTGCCAGCCAGTACGGGGCGATCTTTGGGGTCTGGAAAATGCTTTTTGACCATGTCTACGAGTTTAGCTTCGGTCTGATCCGCAGCCATTCCAAAGGGAACTTTAACTGTAAGTCCAGATTTGCTGTGATGTTCTTTGTTCCAGGCATCCATGTTGTCTAAATACTTTTGTGGCTGTTTCACGACTGTTTCAAAGGTTTCAAGTTCTGCAAAGTTAAGGTCTGTGACAATAGCAGCGACTTCAATGATGACTTCTTTTTCGATATCAAGACCTGTCATCTCCATATCGATCCAAAAAAGCTTATTCATGAATAAAATCCTATTCTAAAGGGGGTTCGTGGGTGGCCTTGCTGGCGATTCGAAAGAGGTCGATGTGTGGGCCTAGATGTCTTTAGAAACCCCTCGGCGGGCATTTAAACTGCTTTACAGAGGGGTTTGATTGAGAGGAATTAAGTCTATTTACCAGTCGTTGTGCCAGTGATTTTGTAATCACCTGCTTTTGAAACCAAAGTTTGAACTTGTTCTTGAGTCACGGTTACGCCTGTTTTAGGAGAAATAACGACTTTTCCCATGGAAACTTCGCATTTATCTAATCCAGTCATGCCGCAGACTTGTTCTTTGATCATTTTTGCGCAATCGCCACAATGCATGCCGGTCACGTTGTAAGTCGTTGTTTCAGCTTGAGCTAATGCAGAAATAAGAAGGACAGTAAGTGTAAGTAGTCTTTTCATTTTTAAACTCCTTGTGGGTTAGGCCTCTACTATAGACCCTAAATTTGAAGATTTCCAATATGAAAGGCTGATTTCTTGACGATCTTGCCCTCGGTTTAGGCATAGAGCATCGAGGTCCCGTAAATAAATTAAAAATATTCTTGTCAGAATAACCGACTATAGTTATAACTGACTTTCCCAAACGTTGCGGGGTGGTAGTTAAGTTGGTTATAACGTCCGCCTGTCACGCGGAAGGCCGCGGGTTCGAGTCCCGTCCACCCCGCCAATTATTTTTCGGAATAATTGGCGAAAGAGCCTAAGTGACAGATTTAATTAGAATATTCAAGGCAGTCCGAAAGGCTGCCTTTTTTATTTTTCTGGGTTTGGAATAAGTTCTTCTTCTTTACGCGATTTAAAAACATGCCCCGTGCTTTTGCCGGCATTGGCTTCTCTTGGCGATTATGTGCTTGTTTTGAAACACAGGTAAACTATATAAACCCTAGAATTTTAGCACTTAATTATTAAGCAAAAAGAATACTGAGAATCTCATTTTAGGAATTTTGTTTTCAAATCGAATGTATTGATTTATCGAGAAAATAAGTAGGACCTCCAAGATTATCAAGAATGCTAATTAATAAATAGCTTCGGCATTTTTTTATTCTAAGGGTATTGAGTTCCTCACTAAAATTATCGATAATGTATTATGCAAAGTTTAGTTTTTTTGTCGAAAAATTTTGGAAATAGTCGCGGCGAAACGCTTATAGCTGTTATGGTTGCCGCCGCCATCGGTGTGTTGGTTGTTTCACTTATTACTTCATCCCTTGTGGATGTATTTAAATCTCAAAGAGCCATCTCCGCAACAATTGCCAGTCGTGATATTGTTTTAGATATTCGACAGCTATTAGCTGATACTGCAACATGCAAAAAAAATTTTTCGGGTCAAGATCCGAGCGGGGACGGATTTTCAAATAACACCATAGTCGACAAGGCAGGCAGTATTCGTTATAACTCACAAGGTGGAACCACTTACGGTGGTGGGTTGATTGCGTTCGCAGGATTTCAGGTTAAAAACCTGGTTCCAAATCCAGCTGTTACGAATTCGGGAACCGCAGACCTGTATTTGCAAATCCTTAGAACCGGCAGCATCATTGGCCCGTCGCAAATGGGCCCTGGAGCGAGCACAATAAAGCTGATGGTGATCTACGATTCTAATAATAAGATTTTATCCTGCAATAGTTTTGTCGGAACAGATTCATTTTGGAAGCAATCACCGGCAAATTCTGCTGATATTTATTATGGCGACGGCAATGTTGGAAATGTTGGAATTAATACGAAAACCCCAATATTTCCACTTCAAGTTAACGGAACTCTGGTCGCGGGAGTTGGAAAGCAAGCCACTACCCTTGCAACAGATATTCAGGTCATTTTTGATACCAATCCAGGGACCATTGTTTCCGCATTTTCATCGGGATACGCAGCGGTCTTAGGACAGGATAGCACTTCTAAACAAACAGGTTTGGGAATATCCAGTGGCAACCAAAAGCTCGCGGCGTTCTATGCTAATGCTAACGGAGGAGCAGTAATGCAGTCATATTCTGGGAATGACGTTCTTTTGGCTGCCACAGACAATAATAATATTATTAAAGGATCACTCCGAATCAGCGGCAATTCGGGCAATATCGGAATTGGTAAGGATCCGACTTCCAATAAACTGGAAGTGGATGGAAAGGTCGCGGCAAAGGGATTCTTATATACTTCTGATCGGCGATTAAAGAAAAATATCCAGGATATTCCGGACGTGCTCGAACGAGTTCGCTCATTGCATGGTATTCAATTTCAATGGAAAAATAGCAGCAAAATAAATCTGGGCTTTATTGCCCAAGATGTCGAAAAAGTTTTTCCTGAGGTCGTTTCTACAAGTGCAACAACGGGCCTTAAGTCTGTTGAATACGGAAACTTAGTGGCGCCACTCATCGAGGCCATTAATCTGCAACAGACGCAGATCTATGAACTAAAAAAAGAAATTGAATTACTGAAGGCGAGGAAATAATGGTGTTTATTTTGTCTTTGATAATCTTAATCATCCCATTTCAAGAGTCAATGGCGGCTAACTCATACTTTGATGCTGATGCCAATAAAACTACAAAAATGCAGGGCATTTCTGACAAATGCAATGCTGTTAAAAATTCCTCAGACGATAAATATTTTATCCCCAACAATAGTGTTGCTGAATGGGACTCCTTTGTTAATACCGTGTCAGGTCCAAACAATGAAACTCCGTTGTCGTTGAGTGGATGCTCACCCACTTATCCGGGCACTTGGACGGTTGGTAATTGTTCCGCATCTTGTGGTGGCGGCACTCTCAAGGAACCAAATTGTTCAGGAGGGAATTGCGATCCATCCACTAAGCCTGCATCTGGTGAGGGTACTAGTTGCAATACTCAGAGTTGCGGTTGCAATAATCAGGAATGCGACTAACATTTTCAATTTTTTGGTGCCGCTTAAAAAATGGATTCACAGCGAGGAGTGCCCGCAAGAGCCTCCCAAAAGGAAAAAAAAAGGACTAAAAAAACATTTGTGAATTAATAAATGTCGAAATTATTTTAATCCGGAATGGCCTCAGTTTTTAATCAGTAATATTTTTCGTGTATCGCGCCTGAAATTTGATTTTTAAGATATCAATGAAGGACGCCTTGGCAAATCTCACGTTGACTAGACATGCGTTACTAAAGTTCAACTTATCAATGTCACCGGCAAAAGTAACGTTGGCAATAATGCTGTTTTCAAAATCCTGCTTTTCGGAGATATAAAAACTCCCGCTTGCTAAGATGGCGTTATTGAAGGAAGTTTCCTCGAACCTATATAAATCATAAGTATTCATGACGAAATTATGATAAAGAGCCAAATCACCAGGGGTTGCCCAATTCATGTGGGCATTGTTTTCCATGCGATTGATTCGCTCGAAGCTAAGTTTTTCATGCTTCAGACAAATATTAAGATCGTTGATCTGGTCTTGGGACAATCCTCTAATGTTTTCAGCGAACGCTGAAACATTAAAGATCAATATAAATAAAAAAATTAAACTGAGTTTAGTCATTTTTCACCTTGTCTAGATAAAGATACATTTAGTTAATTTTTAAAAAAGAATTCCCCACGGATTAGAGCAACAGCAATAATTGTACCTGAAAATCAAGGATCTCTGTGGATTGAAAGCTCCTCTTTTCAGCTGATTAGATTCTCTGAAAAAAATAGAAATTCTAAAACTTTACGAGAGATCAATGAATTCATTTGAGGGAGCGGGGTTGTTTTAGTTCACTGCTCAAGGATTTTACATAGGCCAAAATTTGTCACTTGACGATGTCTCAAACTTCTTCAGAATAATTTCCTTGATCACACCAGAAGATATTTTGTGCCAGCCAGAAATGTAATATTTAGCAAAAGATGGATTTATGCATAAGACAATTGATTTAAAAGAAGTGATTTCAAAAAAATTTGTAGGTCATGAGGTTAAGGACGTCATAAACGAAGCCTCTCTTTTTCGATTAAAATACTTCGAAGAGTTTCCCTATCTTTACAAAGGAAATTTTGAGTACGAGCAAGAATACTTCCTTGAATTTTCACGCCATCCCTATTCCTACGTTGAGGTCTTGTTGTTTGAAAACAAGGTTATTGGCATTGCGACGGGGACACCGCTGAAGTCGGATTCAAATATTTTAAAAGAGAGTGCGGACCTCTTTTTTTCTAACAAGCTTTCTCCTGAAGATTATTTTTATATTGGTGAAGTTATTCTTGCACCGAATTTTCGGGGACTTGGTCTGGCCACTTTGCTTTTAAAGTGTGCGGAGGATTTTGGAAGTTCTAAGGGCTATTCTAAATTTACTTTGGCAACAATTGTTCGTGAAAAAAATGATCCTAGAGCTCCGGATAATTATAGATCTGCGGATTCAGTTTGGATCAAAAATAAATATTCTAGGACTGATTTGGTTTTCAAATATTCCTGGCCAACAATTTTGCCGGACAAAAAAGTAGCTGTTATGGATAATGAAATGGTTTTTTGGATTAAATGAAATTGGCAAAAATAAGAGGACTCGCCCTCACTAGTCCCCATGTATTTGTCCTTTGTTCACGCGCCTTAAAGTGAGGTCTTTGTCTTCAAGATCAAAAAGAATGCGATAGCCATCATTCAGTCGAACGGTGTAGGCATTTTTTCCCTGTTCAATAATTTTTTCGAAATTCCAGCGGCCCGGATTATTTCCAATTTCTTGCATTCCTCCAGGGCGAAGTGCAATTTCCAAAAATTCATCGACTTTACCTTTAAGATTGGGGGGGAGAGCTTTAATTTCCTTTTCAGCTTTTTTCTCAAGGGAGTAGTTGATGGGTGATTTTTTTAGCTTTTCTGTAATTTCAAGTGAAGAAGAGTTATTTCTTAATTCTGCGCTTTTGCCAGCATATTTTTCAATCAAGGTGTTGATAGAATGATTTGAGGGTTGGCCATTGGCGCTCAGCTGGCTGAGTTCTTCCCAGAATTGTGGATTGGAATTGAGTTTGGGGTTTTTAAGTGCTTCTTGTAAGAGGCAATCCGCAGCCCAAGTTGGCATCGTGAAAACGAATAAAAGTGAAAATGTGATAATTCTAATGAACACAGCTGAGGGCCTCATGGGTCAGAAAATTTTTATTTGGCATTTTAAAACCCTTGCTTTCGTATTTTGCTAGATCTGCCAATATTGCTGTGGTTTTTTTGATTTTTGAGGCCATGAAGGGAAGCATCTTTGCTAGGCCTCCTGAAAGAAGGCCACCTTTTGCACCCTCCAGAATGAGGGATCCGGTCATTGAGCATGCGATTTGGACTTGGACTTGGGTTGGGGTTGTTCCCAAGGCTAAAACAAGATTTTGCATTTCAGAATTTATATTCAGAAGGAAATCTTTGGTGTCATCGAAGGACTGCTGCATCTCTGTCCACAGTTGGATGGGGTCGGATGATAATTTTTTAAAGAAATCATAAGTGTCTTCTCCCGATTGTTTTATTCCTTGCAGGGCTTGAAGGCCACATTGACCGACTTCTTTGAGAATTTCGCTGTTTGCAATATGTGATGCCGTAGATTGCATGGCCTGGAAAGGGCTTTTGTCCCCTTTGTTGCAGGTCTCAAACCCGTAGGCCTGGTTGATCATGGTGGACCATAAAAAAGATTGCTGGGGTTTGAGCCATGGTTGCAAAGTGCTTCGAAGTTCTTGCTTTGAGAGGTTCTTTGCAACGATCAGATAAGGGGTGCCTTCAATTGTTATATGGACCGCGAATACTTTAGCGCGGACATCTTCAATGATTTGACCTTGCAGCGAATCCTGAGCGACAAGGCCAGCCTTCAATAAGATCGATTGAGACCAGTTCTGGTTGACAAAAGCACCATCAAAACGAGTTCTGGCACTTGAAAAATTTTGGTCTCCTAAGGAGGTAAAACCAGACTTTGAAAGATGTTCACGGAAGCTGTATCTTTGTAAAATGGAGGGATGAATCAGTGATGATTTATCTATTTGATACTCAAAGGCCCAAGCCTTAGAGATTGAAAAAAATAAGATGAGAGCTATTACAAACTGCATTTTTTTTTATCGGTGAATGGCGGGGAATCTAAATATAAAAAAAGCCCAGGGGGCTGGGGTAGGGGCATTTCAATCAGGCCCTTGATGTGCACGGCTCAAAGTCTAGGCATGATTCTTGAGAGTAGAGGTTGTCAATTAGAAAAGAGTAAGATAAAGGTGACCGTGAAATCTTAAACCTTCTATTTTAGGACTATATGAGAAAAACTTTTTCACTCACAGCAACCAATCATGCTCCGGATCGACAAGTTGACAATGTTAAACATCAAATTAAAAAATACATTGGTCGAGAGCGCAGAAAAGACCTTCCCCCAGACGTGGACTTTTGGGATTTTGATTGTAAAATCGGTCAAGACGCAAAGACGGCGGTTCCAATTCATATTTCTGAGATTAATAAAAAAATATCAGAAATAGCTGCAGAGAAAAAAGAGAACTTTTATATCGAAGTTCTCGTTAAACCAGGATTTAAAAATAAGAAAAAAGCGGATCAAACGGAGTAATCAATTTTCGGTGTTGTTCAGCCGAAGTGGGAACTGAAATCCATGGCAATCAAAGGTTTATTAAAAGTTTAACCTTTGAGCTTTCGCCAGAAGGTAAACTCCTCAAGTGTTTTCGCAGAAAGAAAGGGATTGTTGGTCAATTCCTGAGCCAATAGGAGGGGAACACTCGGAAGTCCCCGGTGGCGAAGTGAATGAAGGTTCTGTTGATATTCTTTGAATGAAGCAGGATTCTCTAAACTGAGCTGATCTAAATTTTCCAAAATAAATTTTAAGTTGTGTTCAGTGTATTCATGAGCGCAATAAATTTTTGTCGTCGGAGGAAGTTTCTTAACTTTCTCAAGACTTGAGAACATTTGCGCCATGGTGCCCTCAAAAACCCTGCCACAGCCAAGTCCAAAGACGAGATCGCCGCAAAAAAGTGAATCTAAATCTCCGCAATAATAAACCGCATGATCCAAGGTGTGTCCTGGAGTCTTGATGCAGACTAAGGACAATTGTTCATTAAAAATTCGCAGCGAAAAAGAATCGTGGCCGGCAAAATCTTTGTCATTGGGCACGATCACCCGGGCCTTTGGGTGCAATTCTAAAAGCTCTCGAACGCCTCCAATGTGATCCGGATGGTGGTGGGTGATGAGAATGACCTCAAGTTTGAGGTTTCTGTCTGAAAGGTAGCGGTGCACCGGAGGAGAGTCTCCCGGGTCCACAAGACAGGCCGATGAGTTTTTATAGATGATCACTGGGACATAATTATCTTTAAAGATTGAAATCATATCTATTTGAATGTCTTTAGATTGTCCCATGAATGCTCCAAAGCCTCTATTTTTTGATGAGCTCGTTTTCAGTTGTTTCATCTTTTAATTGAACCCCTGAGAGCTGCAATTTTTCCGACTCACCAATGAGATACAATAACTTCTTAAGGGCTTGTTGATAACTCAAACCATTTTTATGAATATTAGAAATGCAATTGCGGTCGGCATCTGTTGTTTGGCCGAGTTTAGCTTGAAAGGTAAAATAAATTCCCATGCTGTCAGGGGAACTGAGTCCAGGTCTTTCTCCGATGAGAAGAATACACAGTCTGGCCTTGTAGTTTTCGGCAATGCCATCGCCGACGGCCACTCGTCCATGTTTGACTAGGGAAATGGGGGAAACCTGATAGTTTTTAAATTTCAGTTCGGGCAGCAGAAGCTTTAAAAAATTTTCTGCATGTTGTTCGATAGCTTTTGAAGACAAGCCGTCAGCGACCACCACTGTGGCATCTATAGCAGTTTGAATATTTCTTTTAAGTTCATCTTTTGAGGAAGTGCTTAGCAATCGGCCAAGGTCGGGTCGCTGTAAATACATCGACTGATTTTCGGCCTGAGAATTTAAAATAAGACTCTGGTGTCCCATCATTTTTAGGTTTTCTTGTAATAATTTAAAATCAAGAGGGTGATGAACGGCATCACGAGCCATGGCATGAGCCAATTGAAAATCAAGGTGAGCCTGGGTCGTTTGACTCATGCCTGCTCTTCCAAGTCCAATGCGTGCATTGGTGAAGTGAGTGAGTCCGCGCCAAGGATCGTGGGAGGCTTTTGGGGAATTTTTTTTACTCATGAACGTCCTCCAGTTAATTCTTGCAGGGAGGCTTTAAATAAGGCCGGCACCTCGGACTGCTGAAGGAGCTGATTTTTGGAATTAAAAATCTGATTTTTTTGAAGCCAATTGTCAAACTCTGGAGCAGGCCTCAAGCCCAGAACTTGGCGTACATAAAGCGCATCGTGAAAAGAGGTGGATTGATAATTCAACATAATATCGTCAGCTCCAGGCACACCCATAATAAAAGTGCCGCCCGCAACAGCTAAAGATGTCATAAGGATATCCATATCATCTTGATCTGCCTCTGCATGATTGGTGTAACAAACATCACAGCCCATAGGTAATCCCAAGAGTTTTCCACAGAAGTGATCCTCTAGGCCTGCACGAATGATTTGTTTTCCATCGTAAAGGTATTCTGGACCAATGAAGCCCACTACAGTGTTGACCAGCAAAGGGTTGAATTTTCGAGCAACGGCATAGGCACGAGCTTCGCAAGTTTGTTGATCCATACCCTCATTTGCATTTGCAGACAGGGCGCTGCCTTGTCCTGTCTCAAAATACATACAGTTGTTGCCCAGAGTTCCTCTTTTGAGTTCAAGTGCTGCAACGTGGGCTTCATTTAATAATTTAATATTGATACCAAAACTGCTGTTGGCTTTTTGAGTGCCTGCGATGGATTGAAAAACCAGGTCCACAGGGGCGCCTAGTTCAATCGCTTTTAAGGTTGTGGTCACATGGGACAAAACGCAAGACTGCGTCGGGATATCATAGCGTTGAATCACGTCATTGAGCATGTGCAGTAAGCGCGTTGTTGCTTCAAGATTATCAGAGGCCGGATTGATGCCAATAACCGCATCACCACATCCGTACATCAAGCCATCCAAAAGACTTGCTGCAACTCCAGCTGGATTATCAGTGGGATGGTTGGGTTGTAGGCGAGTAGACAAGCATCCTTCACTACCAATAGTATTTCTAAAGCGGGTGACCACGCGGCATTTTTTTGCGACCAAGATCAGATCCTGAATACGCATAATTTTAGAAACCGCAGCCACCATCTCGGGTGTTAAGCCCGCTGAAACAGATCGAAGTGTTTCGCTGGTCGTGTTTTCAGATAACAGCCAATTTCTAAAATCTCCGACGGTGAGGTGACTGATGGGCGCAAAGGCCATTTTATCATGTTCATCCATAATCAGGCGAGTGACTTCATCAGACTCGTAGGGAACCAGGGCTTCATTAAGAAATTGTTTTAGAGGAACATCCGCAAGGGCCCACTGTGCGGCGACCCTTTCCATGTTTGTGGAAGCCGCAACACCCGCCAAATAATCCCCTGAACGCACAGGAGATGCTTTGGCCATCAGGTTTTTAAGATTCTCAAAGTCATAACTGATGTCTTTTATCTTCGTTTTATACATTTTTGCAGTCCTTGGTGTTATCCGAAATGATAAATAGATCTACAACTATATAAACATCATTTATATTTTCTGGAAGTTATTTTTTAGAAAGTACCGAATTCATTAAAGACTTTGCAAATGAATTAGAAGGGCTTAGTAATATTAATTCCTGGGCAACATGTTTCGCATCACTGACTTTGCCCAAAGCATTCAATGCGAATGCTTTTTGTTCCAATAGAATTGCATCTAGGGGGTAATATTTAAGCGCCTCAGAAGAGGTTTTTAATGCACCTTCAAAATCTTTGAGTCTAATTTGTGCACCAGCCATCCTTAAAAAACCATAATAGTTTTGTGCATTAATTTTTAAAATATCTTTTGAAACGATGACCAACTTAGAATCATCGCCGGCGTAGTAAGCCGCGAGGGACATACCTAGTAAAGGCTCTAAACTTAAAGGTTTAAGTTGTGCAGCTTTTTGATAGTGGATTATGGCGTTGGCATATTTCTTATTTATGCTCAGCAAATATCCTAAGCGATAATTGACAAAATAATCATCAGGATTTCCTGCATGTATTTTAATCATCTTTTGCAAAGCGGCCTCAATGTTTCCTTTGGCCTCAACGGCATAAGAATCATAGATTTCTGTTTGCTCTGTCACGGTAAGGCAAAAAGCATTTAAACTGTATACCAACAAAAGGGAAGAGGCTGTTAAAATTTGTTTCATCAACTTTGAACTTTTCATATTAGAATCTCCTTTTTTATTAATTAAAATAAATAACTACCCAATAGCGTAAATATACCAACACTTGCAGCCACTAATTCGGTATTTGAACCTTTAATGTAATTTTCTGTAGAATATTGGATCTTAATTGAATTTTTCGCAGGGCTAAAAAATTGGATAGCCATATTCCACCCCAGTCCATGTTCTTCTGCTCCTGAGAAAAGAACGGCTCCATCATTATGAATCCCAAAAATTTCTTTTCCCATTGAAAGTCCTATGGAATAAGTCAAGTTGCTTTGTCCATACACAAGGTCTGCCATATACCGAACGTAAGATGGACTTAGCTTAAGGATAGAATTCGTGGCATCTTTCAATTCAGCATTAGGAACAACATAGTTCATTGATAATTGTCCCAAAAGACTCCATGTTGGGCGCACCATGATATATTGTAAGGAAGAAACTGTCAGCTGGTTGACGGTCATATGGCCAAAGACTGAATTTGGATAATTTGTCATATATCCATCCAGGCCAATCTTGTTGGTTCCATCCAAGAACCACTTCGACGCGCCAACAGCTCCGGCCAATATATTATTATAGTTTGTATTAGTGCTGGATATGCCAAAAATTCTGGCTCTATATTCAATCAATGTTTTGAAATAGCTGCTACCACCTAAAAGCCACTGAGTTTGATTGTATCCGTCAGCGCCATTTTTTGTTTTGATGGAAAATTGTTCAAGCGAGGCCTTCAAACTGTAAGTCGGCAGATAAGATTCTAGGGCTAAACCAAAAAAGACACTGGAATCTAAACTTGGATCGTTTGCTGAATAGCTTCCAGTTCCAGCATATGGAATAAATAACCATTTAGGCATTCTGAGATCTGTAAGTTCTTTAGATAAATAACCTTCAAGTTTTTTGGCTGCGTTATTCTCTGAATTGTTTAATGAATTTTTATTCAATAGATTAAGATTAGCAGCAGCATAGGTGTTGTTTTTTAAATAATACTGGCAAAGGGCCAGATAAAACCGAGCGCGTTGAATGAGTGGTTCTTCCAGATCTAGAGCATTAAAGAATGAATCAGCACAGGTGGGATAGTCTTTGTTAATGTAGGCTCCATAACCAATTACAAAATTCAATTCAGAGTCCTTCATCGCTGAATCAGAGGAGAGAGCCTTTGCCTGCGAAGAAATCTCTGGGATTCCTTTTTCTAAGTGGAAAAAGGAAAATGCAAAAAATAGAAATAGAAGATAATATTTATGATTTGAATTCATAGACTTTATCTCCAACTGAGAATTTTTGAATCCCTACAGAGGGATCAAGCTTAATATATGTTTTTTTCTCTTTACCAAAAAACTGACAGGTTCCCCAAACTTCTAAACCTTGGGCACTGACCTGATAGTGTCCTTTAGATTCGGTGACACTCAGTTTTAAAATTTGAAAAATATTATGGAGGAATCGGCGCATAGGATTGCCGTAAAACTCAGCAGGCAATGAATCAGTGTAGGATAGTTTGTCTTTGAAGATCATAGGGATCTTTGGAGCTGCCGCCATGAGATCCCAAAGAGCAGAGTGTTTGTTTCCCTCAAGTCCATAAAAGTAAAACTGCAAGCCAACTTTTGCAAAACTCAAACGAGAGATACCATCAGAGAGGAAAAAAGTACCTGTTGTATCATCAACTTTGGTTACAATATTAATGATTTGTTTTTCAGAGGAACCTTCTGTTGTGGTTTGAAAAATTAGGGCCTCATCTACTTTAAAGTTGAGGGCTTGCTCTACAGCTTGATTGTGTGATGGATTAAAAATTATGTCATTTTCTTGAGGTACGCCATGAAAAATCAAAGAGTCCCCAAGCCCATAATTTAAAAGATGGAAGGGCATTGTCGTTGCACCAATGTCCGCCGTCCATTGAACTTGGAGGTGAAGATGAGGAGTTTGCGAATACCCGCTATTGCCTATTTTTGCAATTTTTTGACCGACTTCAAGAATATCGCCATTCTTTACTAGTAAAGAATCTTTTTGAAGATGTGCGAGGGCAACATAAATCCCACCGATACCACGAATGATAATATAGTTGCCCCAATTTCGAGTGTTCACTAATTGGCCTATATTATTGTCCTCATCAGTTCCTAAACAAGCGACAACAGTTCCTTGAAGAGGGGATATAACGTCTGCACCAAAAGTATAGTGATCAGAGAGCTCAATCCCTCTATTGATAAAGTTTTTTCCTTCAGCATCAATGCACACAAAGTCCAAAGCATGTTGCCATAGTCCTTTGTGAGTGAGACCACCATTGATTCCTTGCTGAACTTTCCATTTCCTTGCGCTGTCGGTGGCTATGGGAAGAAAAATTCCAACTTCACCAAATCTATGTCGCTGCCAAAGAAGTCGACTTCTTTCGAGATTGATTTCAGGTTTTCGAAAAAAAGCACTGCTTAAAGAAAAAGGTTTGAGTGATTTAAGTGCTAAAAGTCCCATCAAGGTGACAATATTGAATGGAATAGATATGATTTGTAAATTAAAGGGTGCCAGATAGACTTCGCCGGCCAGAATTAAAATCGCAGCCATGGCTACAAAACAACAAGCTAGAACTATTGAAAATATAGAAGGGAATAAAAAATATCCCGCAAAGGCGGTGAAAATCAAACTGTAGTTAAAGCCATCTGAATATCGATAGGGTAAACTTATACCTATAACAAAAAAGGATTCAATAAAACTTCCAATGAAGTAGCCAGCAAATAAAAACAAGCCGGTTAGGGGTGAAAAAAATAAAGCGGCCAGCCAGATTAAGGCCCCCGAAAATGCATCTGGTGTACAATACAAAGATCCCATGGACTTAAAAAATAAAAAGATCCCACTTGGAAGAAATGACAAATCAATGCTATCAGTAAAATAAATTGTAGCATCTGCTAAAAATGTCAGTTTTGATTTAAGTCCACCAATAATAAATGCAAAAATCGCAAATGGAAAAGATAAAACTGGCAATTGATGATTTTTAAACAACGTGATTGTTGCTGATGTAATTCCAAGATTAAGAATCAGTGCAAGAATCAAAAATATTATAGTTTTAAATTGAAGGACATAGAGGTCACCCAACAATAAACCAATCAGTAGCCCATTTCTTAAGGCGGGAGATGTAACCACTGAGGTCATGGGAATTGATATTAGGTTCAATAAACCCAAAGTGAAAAGAATTCCAAGAGCTCCCATCACTCCAATATTGGGATGTAAAAGAGTGATACCCAAAATAATGACTCCTAGAATTCTTGATTCGAGGAAAAATAAAATGCCATAGGAATTTAGGCATTTTTCTATTTTAGGAAAATAATCACGGAGGAATGATAACATGACTATGGATTTTCCATTCGATTAATATCATCGAGAGTCTCAGCCCGGCGAATAATTCTTGTTTCAGATTTTTCATTTATCATGACAACAGCAGGTCTATATTGAATAAATTGCATCCACTGCGTAACGTTGTAGGCTCCAACCGGAGAAAGAATGAGTCTTTCATAGCGCTCTAGTCTTGGCAGCAAGATGGCTTCATCGACAATGTCTATATTCATGCATAAAGGGCCAAAAAGGATAGAAGGCTCCGAAATTCCAGTGGGTTCTTTTTCTATTTCAATTTTGAATTTGTACCATGTCGAGGTGTAAAGTAAGTTCACTCCAGCATCTAAAACATAAGATCGGCGTCCATCAGGGAGCAGTTTATCTGCCATCACAGATGTGATTAAAAAGCCAGCTTCATCGACCAGATATCGACCGAGCTCCATGATCAATTTGGGCATATTTTTTCTTGTTGTAAGCCACTTTAAGCCATTTGCCATGGCTTCCGCATAAACTTGGGGTGGCGGAACCACAACTTCGGGGGGCTGATAGACACCTTTGAGACTGCTGCGACTAGGGAAGCCACCACCAAGATCGAGGAATTCGAGATTGTAGCCAACCAAGCTTTCAGTTTCACGCATAAACTGACTGATTTTATCGATAGCTCGGCCATAGGCATGAGGATCAAGAATAAATGTTCCAATGTGTGAGTGCAGTCCCACCAATTGGATGTCTTTACTCTGTGCAATTCGACGTACTGCCGCCCAAGCCTGACCTGATTCTAAATTAAATCCGAAGCGGGACCAAACTGGGTAAATACCACAGTTCAAATTAATGCGTATTCCAACTTTAACTTTTTTATTTAGACGTTTTGCTATAGATTCAATGTCAGCTATTTCATCAAAATGATCGATATGAATTTGAGCATCCTCTGAAATAGCCTGTTCGAGAGCAGCCTCAGGCTTGTAGGGACCGTTAAAAATAATATTGTGCCCTGGGATGCCGAGGGCCCGGGCCTTTTGGTATTCAAAATGACTGACAACTTCGGCAATAGCACCTTCGTCGTGAAAAACCTGGCAAATTGCATTCAGATAATTAGTTTTATAGCTCCAGCCAAATTGTACATTTGGATATACTGACTCGATGGAAGATTTTGCCTCTTGATACTTTTGACGTAAGATTCTTTCTGAAAAGACAAAAAGAGGAGAACCATATTTTTTTACAAGTTCGTCAACAGCAACACCTTCAATGGCGTCTCTCACAGGATGGTAAGATTGAGCACCGCTTCCATGTTTGGTGTAGAGCGGATTACTAATTTTTACGATACTTGGCTTTGAATATTTTGTCATAAGAGGCCTTTGCGATTCTTTGATGTTAATAGATTTTGAAAATCTACCAGGTCAGTAACAAATTCAGAGGTGTAACGAACCAAATATTTTCCAGTTGGGTAGTGCAGGTTTTTCTTACACTCACCCTTATCAATAATATCAACAAGCATCTGGGGAAGATTTACTCCGACGCCTGTAGCAAAATAGACCCAGGCCGGAAAACGAGGGTTGATTTCGATGAGGAAAATGCCATTTTCATTGGTCATACACTCAAGTTCGAAGGGGCCTTGCCAGCCTGTCAGTTTTCCAAAGCGATCGCACAAGGCATCAAGGCGTTCATCTCTGATTGTTACAGCAGTCCATACTTTACCCAAGTGGGTCGTTAATTGTTTTTTAATGGAAACTCTTCCTACTACTTCGCCTTCGTTATTTGAAAGACCGATCATGTTAATTTCTTGCCCGTGAATTTTTTCCTGAACTAATATTGGAAAACCCCATTCTGCGGCTATTTCTGTCGCTTTTAAAATAGCCGTTTCAATATTGTAGACGATATAAGCTTTATAGTATTTTCCCTTAACAACAGCTGGGAGAGGGATCTCACCTTTTAGAACATTCACCAGCTCATCAATACTATAGACCACTTTAGTTTTCGGGTGCAGGCAGCCAATTTCTTCGGACAGTTGTGTAAGCAAATCTTTGCTTCGAAGTTCAAACTGTTTTTCCGTGGGCATTAAAGTTCGCAAACCCATTTTATCTAAGATGGGTTTATGTTTAATCATCAACGGCAATTCAGCGTCCAAGCACGGTATTAGCATGTTTAAATTGGTTTTTTCCTTGATTGTGGAGAGGGACTCTTGAAGTCCCTGCCAACCCTTTGTCGGGTAGGGCATCATAAAGCTGTTTTCAAATAAATCTGACATGTAATTGCCTGGATCGTGAATGTCATAGCTTAAGCCAATCAAAGTCGGCTTGCTTTTCGATTCAGCTAAGCTTCGGGCAACGGCACAGCCAGGACCTGGGTTATCAGTGGCATTAATTCCTGAAATTCCAATGATATTCTTCATTAGGATGCTAGGCCAATAATTGATAGTTGGACCTGAAATTCAAGGATGTCTGAAAAAGCTTGCTCGAGCGAAATATGAAACTCATCGGCAATTAATTTAGCTGCCTGTTCAGATGTCTTGCCTGACTGAAAAAGAACAATAATTTTTTGTGCTATAGGATTTAGCTGGTAACTTTCGCCTGTTCGAGGATCAAAGACCAGTCCATTTTTACTCAGATTCAGATGATTTATTTCTGACATGAACAGTTTCCTTTCATAAGGTTAATCCACATTGTACTTGTGAAATTAAAAAAGAGCGAAGAGCGAATTTTTTAAAAATGATTTCTTAGGCAAAGGACGTGGGACTTGGTTGGAATATTTAATAGCCCAAAAATTAAAGTAAGACTAAGGTGTAGAAATTGAATAGATTTTAAAGGCCACCAGTCAAAGACTAAATAAAAACACTCAAGTTGACTGAAGTTTATTGGAAATTTTTGAATTAAAACCAGACTTAGGAAGTTAGGTCATCATGCCGAAATAACTCTGTTATGAATAAATTGCAATTTCTAAAAGCTTTCTCAATCATAGGTGCTTTTCTGATCGGATTCTGGATTCCACTCCGGCTGATTGGATATCTTCCAAATTATCAGTTTGAAGGTCTTTCGGATTTATTAATTTCAGCCATTTCATGTGTGAATATTTACCTCTATTTTCAAAAGCCTGAAAAAAATATTTCTAAATTAAAATCATGGCTGAATTTCACAGTGCTGCTGGATTTAATGTTTGTCGTGCCACTATCTTTTATTGCCACTTTTGCTTTTCATCTACCGCCAGGCGATTTGTTAATTCTCAATTTATTAGTCGTTCGTCACACTCGACATGTGCGAAGTTTTTTAGATTATTTCGATCATTTACAGCCGGTCATTTACAGAATTGTTCCCATTTTTGTTATGATGCCTTTGCTGTTGCACATGATTGCCTGTGCTTGGATTGCCCTGGGAAGTGGCACCTCGGGAGTCGAGGCCGACAAAGTCTTAGAATATGTTCGAGCCCTTTATTGGTCTTTTACAACCCTAACAACCGTTGGATATGGGGACATCAGCGCCAAGACAGTGGCGCAGATGCTATTCACCTGCGGTGTTCAAGTTGTGGGTGTTGGATTTTTTGGTTTTATCATCTCAAACGTTGCAAGCTTGCTGGCTCGTAAAGATGCAGCTAGGGAACATCATATGAATAACTTAGATAAAGTGGAGACCTTTATGAAGTCTCATCATATCCCCGATGACACTAAAAATAAAGTCCGCTCCTATTATAACTATATGTGGAGAAATAAAAAAGGCTATAGAGACGATGCCATTGTTGAGGACTTACCTAAGAAAATTCAATCTGAGCTGTTTTTTCACATCAACAAGCCAGTCCTGCAAAAAGTTCCCTTTTTGAGGGATGCAAAAATTGATCTTGTGGAAGAGCTGATGACTGAACTCGAGCCTCGGGTTTACGTCCCTGGAGAAAAAATCTTTAGGGCTGGAGATCCTGGTGATGCGATGTATTTCATTTACAAAGGACAGGTGCAAATTCTTGACGATCATGATGTGGTGAAGGTGACCCTCAGTGAAGGGGCCTTCTTTGGTGAAATGGCCCTTTTGGCCGCGAGAAAAAGAACGGCCACGGCCCGGTCTGTTGAATTTTGTGATTTATATCATCTTGATAAAGAAGCCTTTGATCGTGTTTGTCAAAGGCATCCCCAATTTCTAGAGCATGTTCATGCGGTGATGAAATCTAGAACTCCCTAGACAAGAATTCAGATCATGTGGGCCTAACTTGCCCTTATTTCTGACCCTTGAGCTCGCGATATTTTGTGATTGCATTGGCAATATCCAATCGACCATTGCCAAAGGCTTTATCAAATCCGACATAGCCCAAATCTTTAGCTGATTCGAGAAGGATCTTCCTCAATTCAGCCGCAGTGAGTGTTGAATCAATTGATAATAAAAGGGCTGCAGCACCTGTCACCAGGGGCGCCGAAAACGATGTTCCCTGAACGCGCTTGATTCCGCCCTTGTCATCCGTTGAATAAATCGAAGCCCCTGGAGCCACGATATCCAATGAAATTCCAGTGTTTGAAAAGTAGGATTTAAAATCAAAAGAATCTGAAGCTCCAACGCGAATGGCGTAAGGATTCTTAGGGAAGGTCACTTCTTCGCTGGTGTTTCCGATTGTAAACATTAATAATCCATTGGTTTCAAATAAGGCTTTAGAAGCATCGGCTAAAGCTTCGCTGCCAGCGCCGTTATAGCTTAAATTGACCAGTCGAATTTTATGATCCATCGCCCACTGAATGCATTTGATCATTGTTGAAGTGTGGCTTAAGCCGTTAACCTCATTGGATATTTTTCCCGGAATGATTTGGATGTTCCAGTTAACCCCAGCGATGCCAGTGCCGTTGTTCCCTTTAGCTCCGATCAATCCAGAAACGAGGGTGCCATGGGCGTTTCCAGTGGGTTCAGTTCGAGTCGTTCCATCAATAAAATTAACACCAGCAACAACATTTCCTTTAAGGTCAGGATGATTTGAAAGCACACCGGTGTCGCACACTAATACTTGGACTTGATTGCTGCCCGTGCTGACTTCCCAAGCTGTTGGAAGTCCTAATTTGTCTAAATACCATTGTGATGAAATTTCTGAATCATTGGGTTTGATGTCTGGCAAGGAAGCATAGTCTGGTTCTGCATATTCAACCATTCCAGAGTTCATTAACTGAGCAGCTAAATGTTCCTCTGAGTTGTTTGTCTTTTCACCTTCATTTAGAAAAGAAGAGATGAATGGATTTTGATTTTTTTGATCGTCAAATTGAATCTCGTAGATTTTTGAAGAATGAATCAAGCGGCTTTTGCTAAAGTCAGCTGATGGGGCAGATTCAGTTCCTGGCTCCGTAAAATTTAATTGCGACAAGCTGAGGTCTTCAAGGAGAATATTTTTTTTCAATTTAAAAAGAACGATGCCTTTTCGTCGTGGACGAGCATTCTCCAGATCAAATGATTTTTTTGAAGTCGCCAAAGTTGACAATTTTAAATCGAAATTATTTGCGAAGGTCGCCATCGAGATGACTGTAGTCATTAGATAAATTAAAATGGAGTTGAACATGGTTTTAATCTCCTTCAATAAATTGTCCAATATTGAACAATTTAAATAATCTGAGTGATCAGGACAGTCCGCATAAATGAGAAATATAAGGACAAGACAATTCCTTTAAAACCGCCGAACTTTCAAGCATTTTTTGCTTTGGCCTAGGGTTTGAGGCCATAGGATTCAAGAATTTGGCGCTGCACCTTGTTGAAAAATTAATTTATTACCTCTTTCCACCCTTAAGCTCATTGATCAGAGCCTTTTTTGAGGTCTATTTCAATTCAAAATGAGACGCTGGACCCCTTATTGCTGACGGAAATAATGCAAGAATTTTTAGGAGCGTATTAACTCATAAGTAGATGACACTGTATTTTTATGATCCATCATGCTGCCTTTCTTATGGTGTCTCTTCGTTGTATTTCGAAAAAATCTTTAAGTTTTTGCTCAAGTCCGGTCTTAAGTTCGAACGGATTTAATTTTGATTTTC
>CANFQX010000017.1 GCA_947449255.1 Pseudobdellovibrionaceae bacterium | reverse complement strand
TGTCACCGCTGACTTCGTTCGCGTATTGTTTTTTAATTTGAATAATCTCATTGATAAGAACTACTGAATCCAGCACCTAAACCTCCACTTAAATGAGAGTTTAGATGAGCTCCTTATTATATTCTAGACGCGTGTTAGGCAGGGTTTACGAATCAGTAGTAATTTGCTGGTTCTTCGCGAAATAAATTAATATAAGAATGCTCGAATACAACAGTTCCATCACTTTTTAAGCACTGCAAATTATGGGCGGTATAATCCCTATCTAGTTTCATACCAAGCATTTCAATTTTGCATAATGTGGAATTGCGCTTATCCTTATAGGTTGCAATGTATGAATATTCTATACCTAACCGAGAATTTGCCTTTTTACTATTGTAGGACACTTCGTATTCATAACTTAATTTCGCTTTCTCCAAAACCAATTGAGCATTGACGTATGTCCAATCTTTTTGGGGATTTTTTTTATATTCAGCTTCTTCTTTTTTGGCATTAGCCTGAGCATAAGCTTCAAATTTTTCATTTTCATTTTCTGCAAAGACTTGTGCAGAAGCGATCAGAATAAGTATAAAAATAAAATTTTTCATAATTCCCCTTAATTAAAGTTCTTTCCAGTATTCAAAATGAGTCTTATGTCATTAATGTTCTGTTTATTCGAGATTCAAAATCTTTAATGGCCTTGAAGATATGTGATATATCAGTTTCTGTATTATAGAAACTGTAGAGTTTTGTACAGTCAGGTAAAAATTGCACACCCTTCAATAATTAATGGCCCTAGCGGAAGTGTGTGTAAGTCTTTCGAGAACCAAAAGAAGGTTGTACCATAATTTGTAAAGGGGTTTTTCGTAAATGAGGCCCTCATGGCTGTTCTTGCGGGGGGGGCTTTGCCAGAGTCAATTCTTAGAATGTAACATAACATTTTGTACAAACTCTCTCTAAAGAGGCCCTTCGGGCCGATGGACTATGAACAGAGTTTTGATAAATGTCCAGAGATCCGAGTCCGTTTTTCTCAGGTAAGTTCACATAAGTGTATTTCAATGTGAACGCCCTTGGTTTTAAAGTTTTATTCGAATTTAAGACATAATCATGAACTCGCGATAGCTAGCCAGCCTGGTTAGGATTGCCCAACACTGGGTGTCGAATATTTAGTCAGTTCGATTTTGGGCTCCTTCTGCTATGATGGAATCATTATGAGCCAAGAAAAAATAAAAAGTTTCAAAAAAAATTTTCAGCTGGTTTCTGAATTTAAACCTTCAGGGGACCAACCCAGAGCCATCGAGCAGATGGTGCAAAACTTTGAGCTGGGTCTTAAGCATCAGACTTTGTTAGGTGTCACCGGATCGGGCAAAACTTTTAGCATGGCCCACACCATTGCGCAGTTGAATCAGCCGGCTTTGATCTTGGCTCCAAATAAAACTCTTGCGGCTCAGCTTTATGCAGAGTTTAAGGATTTATTTCCTAGAAATGCCGTTGAATACTTTGTCAGTTATTATGATTATTATCAGCCTGAAGCTTACATTCCTTCGACCGACACCTTTATTGAAAAGGATTCTGCGATCAACGAAGAGATCGATCGCATGCGCCATTCCGCGACGCGCTCCTTGTTTGACCGTCGAGATGTGATCATTGTGAGTTCGGTGTCTTGCATTTATGGTTTGGGATCTCCGGCGGCCTATGAAGGCATGATGATTCATATTGTTTCTAATACAGAAATGAAAAGGGATCACTTGCTGCGTGAGCTGATTCGTGTGCAATATCAAAGAAACAATGTGGATTTTCATCGCGGCACGGTGCGGGTGCGCGGGGACAATGTTGAGATCTTCCCCCCTTATGAGGATGCCCGAGCCATCAGGGTGGAGTTTTTTGGTGATTTCATTGAGCGTTTGTCATGGATTGATCCACTCACGGGGCAGTTGATCGAAGAGCTTGACCAAATTGGCATTTATCCCGGAAGTCACTATGCTACGGGTGATGACAATATTAAAAAAGCCATCAAAACCATTCAAGATGAGCTGCGTGAGAGTTTAGTGAAGCTCAATCATGATTTAAAATTTTTGGAGGCACAAAGGTTAGAGCAAAGAACTTATTATGACATCGAGATGATGGAGCAAATGGGCTTTTGCCAAGGCATTGAAAATTACTCAAGGCATCTTACGGGGCGAGGTCCTGGGGAGCCGCCACCGACTTTGCTTGAATATTTTCCTAAAGAATTTATCACTTTTATTGATGAGTCCCATGTGACTGTCCCACAAATTGGGGGCATGTACCGCGGCGATCGCGCGCGGAAAATGACCTTGGTTGAACATGGCTTTAGAATGCCATCGGCTCTGGATAATCGACCTTTGAATTTTCAAGAGTTTGAAAAGATGATGGACAAGGTCGTTTATGTTTCAGCCACGCCAGGAAATTATGAATTTCAAGCCTCAGAAGGGGTTATTGTTGAACAGATTATTCGTCCCACGGGACTGATTGATCCTGTGGTTGAAGTTCGCCCGGTGAAGCATCAAGTTGATGATTTGCTCAAAGAAATTCGCTTGCGTGTGGAAAAGAAAGAGCGAGTTTTAATCACGACCTTGACCAAGCGATCGGCCGAAGATCTGACCGAATATTATGAGAGTCTGGGGGTTAAGGTTAAATACCTGCACAGCGATATTCACACCTTAGAGCGAACTGAAATATTGCGGGATCTGCGTTTAGGGGTTTTTGATGTCTTGGTGGGAATCAATTTGCTTCGGGAGGGAATTGATATTCCTGAGGTCAGTTTGGTCGGTATTACCGATGCCGATAAAGAGGGCTTTTTAAGGTCGGAGAGATCTTTAATTCAAACCATTGGGCGAGCGGCCAGAAATGTGAATGGCTTTGTTATTCTTTATGGGGATCGCATCACCGACAGTATGCGAAAGGCGATGAATGAAACCGATCGCCGCCGTCGCATTCAGCAAGAATACAATGTTAAGCAAGGGATCACACCACAGACGATTCGAAAAAGAATCAGTGATGGACTGGGCGAAGTCTTTGATGGCAGTCTGGCTGCAAATCCTTTGGCTGGTGAAAACAGAATGTCAGCGGTCTTTAATAAATTTTCTCATCAGCCGGATAAGCTGCAAGAAGAGATTGGAAAATTGCGTGCACGCATGAAAGAGCTTTCTGCCAATCTGGAGTTTGAGGAAGCAGCAAAGGTGCGCGATGAAGTGAAGCGTTTGCAGATTGTGGAGCTGAATATTCGCGGGAATCAAATTGAAAGCCCAGGTGCAGATGTTCCTGATTTAGATCCTTCAGCAGAGGTCCTCAAAGATGACCTCAAGTAAGTCAGAAAGTAAGTTTGAAGAAAACCGGGCTCGAGTCAAAGAATTCCCCACTCAAAGTGGCGTTTATTTGATGAAGGGCCTCGGTGATAAAATTATTTATATCGGCAAGGCCAAAAATCTGCGTCTGCGAGTACGCAGTTATTTTACCGACAGCAAAGAGCATTCACCGAAAACCCGCTTGTTGGTTTCAAATATTCAAGAGATTGAATATATTTTAACGAAGACCGAGGTTGAGGCTTTTTTGCTAGAAGCCTCTTTAATCAAAAAGCATAGACCTAAATACAATATTCGACTTCGTGATGACAAGGCTTACCCCTATATTCGCTTGAGTTGGAACGATGAATTTCCAAGATTGTATGTGGCCCGTAAAGTTCAAAAAAATGGGTCCTTTTATTTTGGTCCCTACACGTCGGGCCTGGCTGTGCAAGGCACCATCCGCTTTTTAAATCGAACTTTCAAAATTCGTGACTGCACAGATGCGGTATTTAAAGTTCGCACAAGACCTTGTATGACCTACCAGATTGGGCGTTGCACAGCTCCTTGCGTACAAAATATTCTTAAAGCGGATTATCGTGCCGAGGTTGAAGGCGCTAAGTTATTTTTAAAAGGGCAGAATCGCAGTGTTTTAAAAAACTTAAAACAGAAAATGCTTGCAGCAGCCGAAGAAGAAAAATTTGAAGTTGCGGCAAGGCTGAGGGATTCCATCGAGGCTATTAAGGCCATTTTGCAAAAACAAGCCGTCATCAATGACACTTCTGATAAAGATCAAGATGCCTTGGGCTTTTTTGGAGACGAGCGGGGATGTTTGATTGAAACAGTCCACGTGCGTGCAGGGCGGGTGATTGGGACTCGGTCTCACTATCTGCCGCACTTTGATCCAAATGATGCCTTGGAAGATCCAAGGGAGTGGATGGTGGATTTCTTGAATCAATACTATGAAGACAATTTTATCCCGGATGAAGTCTTGTTGCCCTTGGATATCGGTCAAGATTTAACGAAATTGATGGAAGAAGTGCTCAAAGAGCGTTCTGACAATAAGTCGATGGTGCGCTTTGCTACGGATGAAAGAGGTCGAAATTTAGTTGAAATGGCCAATGAAAATGCCAAAGCGCATTTTCTAAAATATGTTTCAAAGTCCGAAGAAAAGATGCGAGGCCTTCAAGAAATCAAAGAAAAATTATCATTGCCAGAGTTGCCACAACGCATTGAGTGCTACGATATTTCAACCTTTCAAGGAGCCGAAACAGTGGCCTCTCAAGTCGTGTTTGAAGAAGGTGTACCCGCCAAAGAGCATTATCGTCGCTATAAAATCAAAACCGTGGAAGGCATCAATGACTTTGCTTCGATGTATGAAGTTTTATCACGACGATTTAAGCATGATGAATATGAAGACCCTCAGTTGATTGTGATCGATGGTGGAAAAGGGCAATTGTCTCAGGCGATGAAAATCCTTTCAGAAATTGGTCGCCAGGATATACCTGTCGTGGGCTTGGCAAAGGCTCGCACGGAAAGTGATTTTCAAAGGCAAGAGGTTGAGGCCACAGAAGAGCGCTTCTTTTTGCCAGGCCGGCAAAACCCTGTGATTTTTAAACACAATGCCGAGGCTTTGCATATTCTTTGTGGAATTCGCGATGAGGCCCATCGGTTTGCGATCACTTACCATCGGAAGCTGCGCGAGGGGACTTCTTTGGAGAGCGAATTGGATTATGTCGTTGGGCTGGGCGAAAAAAGAAAGAAAACTCTTTTGACTCAATTCAAGTCTATTGATGAAATCAAAGCGGCTGATCCAGCTGAAATTGCGGTTTTAAAAGGATTCAATCGAGTGCTTGCAGAGCGCGTGTTGCTGCAACTCAATGAATCTGAGGAAGAGACTGAAGTTGTAGCTGATTAGGCTTGGACTTAGACTTTGAATTTGAAAAAAAATGATAAAGAAACGGCTCTCAATGAAAAATCATGCACTATTGGTTGGAATCGGAATTTTTTTAAGTCGAATTGCTGGCCTTGTGCGAGAGCGGGTCTTTGCTCATTTTTTTGGAAACTCAGACGCAGGTGATGCTTTTAAAGCGGCTCTTAAAATTCCAAATTTTCTGCAAAATCTTTTTGGTGAAGGTGTTTTGTCAGCAAGCTTTATACCCGTCTATGCCGAACTCTTAGCCAAAAAGCATGACGAAGAGGCTGCTAAAGTGGCATCGGTGATTGGCAGTTTATTGTTTGTGATGACCTCTCTTTTGGTTCTAGGCGGTGTTTTTGCAACACCCTTCATGATTGGTTTGATTGCTCCTGGGTTTGCTGATGAAAAAAGAGCATTGACGATCAAAATAGTTCAAATTCTTTTTCCGGGGACTGGCTTTTTAGTGATGTCGGCTTGGTGTTTGGGGATTTTAAATTCTCATCGGAAATTTTTTCTATCTTATGTGGCACCTGTGATTTGGAATCTGACAATTATAGCTGTGTTGGTCACTTGGGGAAGTCGGCAGATTCAATTTGATTTGGCCCTGACTGTTTCTTGGGGGCTGGTCGCGGGTAGTTTTTTGCAATTTATCATACAAGTGCCCCTGTCTTTGCGGTTGGGTAAAAAGATTTATCCCTCTTTTGATTTGAAAAATAAAAGTGTCTTTACAGTCACTAAAAACTTTTTTCCAGTCGTTGTTTCAAGAGGTGTTGTACAAGTGAGTGCCTATATCGATAATATGTTGGCAAGCCTTTTGCCGACAGGAGCCGTGTCGTCTTTGGCTTATGCTCAGACCTTATACTTATTGCCTGTGAGCCTTTTTGGGATGAGTGTGTCGGCGGCTGAGCTTCCTTTGATGTCTCAGGCCACGGGCAGTGATGAAGAAGTTCGTCATTATCTCAGAGATCGATTAAATCGTGGCTTACAACAGATTGCCTTTTTTATTATTCCCTCCGTGGTGGCCTTTCTTTTGTTGGGAGATGTCTTGGTGGGAGCCATTTTCCAAACGGGACAGTTTGATGCAAACAACACCAAGACGGTGTGGTTTGTTTTAATGGGCTCGACTGTGGGTCTTTTGGCCTCCACTCTGGGAAGACTGTATTCATCCACTTTTTATTCTTTGAAGGACACAAGAACGCCCCTCAAATTTGCATTAATTCGTGTTGCTGCGACAACAATTCTAGGGATTGCCTTTGCCTTTTATATTCCAAAAATGATCGGGCTTGAAGCTTCTTGGGGGACACCAGGTTTGACGGCTTCAGCCGGAATTGCCGGCTGGATTGAGTTTTATTTTTTGAGACAGGCCTTAAATAAAAAAATAGGGGCAACATCGTTGCCCCTGCGATTTCAATTGAAAGTTTGGCTGATTGCGATTTTAAGCGGTGGCCTGGCTTCCGCACTTGTGCATTTTGGAAGTGCTAGCACTTTGCATGTGATTGTAAGGGCAGGGATTGCCGTCAGTGTCTACGGCCTATTGTATTTTTCCCTGGGCTATTTTGCAAAGGTTGAGCAGGCCCATTCTTTAATAAAAAAGATAGGGCGCAGGTTGGGCTTAACTTAAGCTGGTGCCTAGCTTAGTGGAATTTACGCCATGCTGGGCGTGCGGTGATGCCATCCATCCATCGTTTGATATTTTTATAGGCTGTCATATCCATTTCAAGAGTGTTTGCAATATCAACCACGGTGCTTAGATTGATATCAGCCACAGTCAATTTATCTCCAACTAAAAAGTTATTTTCGCCGATAGCCTTGTCTAGAATTTGAAATCGCTCAGGCAGGACACCCTGAGCTTTCTCGATGACAGAATGATTTCTCTTGTCTGCGGGTACAAAAACCATTTGGATTAAAATATCAACCAGTGGTGGTTGAAGCTCTGTCATCGCCCAAATACTCCACTGAGATACAAGTCCTTTTTCTTCGGGTGTAGAGCCTAGCATCTCTGGTTTGTGTTTTTCAGCCAAATAATTATTGATCGCAAGAGACTCCCAAATGACGAAATCATTTTCTTTAAGGCAGGGCACTTTTCCGTTGGGATTGAGTTTCAAAAATTCAGGAGATTTATGGTCTCGATTTCTCATGTCCATGGGCATGGTCGTATACTTGAGTCCAAGCTCCTCAACCATAAAATACACACGACCGGCGCTTGATTTAGGTGATCCATAAATTTCGATCATAAATTTTCTCCTGATTCAGTTTATCTAAATTTAAATATTATAACTTCACTGATTTGAAGTTCATTTGGGTTTCAACCCAAAGAGGCTAGTGGGTCTTGCTTTCCGTTGCAAGGGGCGCCGTATCTTTTTGAGATATTTTACCGGAGTACTGATGGATCCTTTTTTGCCTATAGAGGGCCGAATGCAGAAAAAATCGAACATTGATTTGTCACTTTTTTTGTTTGGACTTTCTTCTAGTCAAGAATTTATTTTTATTGGCCTCGAAATATGGACGTGTGCTAGAAATTTGCTATCCTATTCCAAACGATGAGGTGAGTCCCTATGTCATTCAATTACAGCAAAAATAATGGGCACAATGCCCAGGATAGTTTTTGGACCTCATATTCCGATTTGTTTTTGGGTTTGAGCACCATTTTTTTAATGCTCTATGTGACTGCAAGTCTAAGAACTGGAACAGAGGGGCTTCGAAATCAAATTGAAAATAAGAAACTCACGATGAAAGTGGATGAACTTGAGCATCAGCTCAAAATGTATGAGTCCGTCAAAAATGATTTTATCATGAATAAAGCTCCAAAAGAAGAAGTCCAAGAGTACAACGAGCTGATGGATAAATTGACCCTGCTTCAAGAAGACACAAAAAATGAAAAAGACAAGCTCGTTCAACAAGTGCTGGATAATGATAAAAAAGTGAAGGCCCTGAATAAATACCAACAAATGGTTCGCAATGTCTTGAATGCAAATAAAATGGCGCAGTCGAAGATCGTCAATCGAGAAGACCTGATTCAAGAGCAAGATTTTGCAATAGAAAAACAAGATTCAAAAATATCGACCTTAAATTCTGAAATTGCCAACAAACAGAAATTGATAGCTCAAGGTGAAGAGCGAATAAAAAATACAGAACAAGCGCTCAGTGAGCGAATGAATCAACTGAGGTCAGAATTTAAGAAAAACAAATTATCAAAAGAACTGTTTGATAAAAAAATGGCCCAAGAAAAAGCAGAGAGCGAAAAAAGAGTGGGTCAGTTGTCACAGGAGAATGCCCAGTATCAGGCCCAACTGCAAGCGGCCAGTTCAACTTTAGGAAAAGTTCAAGGCGAGCTTTCAAAGACACAAGGCACTCTGAGCCAAAAAGAATCTGAGGCAGCGCGCTTGGCGGGAGCACTGGCTAAGAACAGGGCGGATTCGCAGGCAAGGCTTGCCGCTATGGAAGCGGGACTTGCGGCAGAAAAAAACTTAGGCGCACAAAAAGTGGATGAGCTCAAAGGTCAGTTGTCCGACACGCAAGGTCAGTTGGCGAAAGCGCGCAGTGAAATTGATGCAAGAAAATCAGTGGCAAATAATATTCAAAAAGGCTTTGCAAAAGCAGGAATTAAAGCCGACATCGACATGCAGTCAGGAGATGTCGTTTTGGACTTTGGCCAAAATTATTTTGAAAATGGTTCAGACCAGCTGAAATTGGCCATGAAAAATGTGATTGAAAAAGCAATGCCCGTGTATTCGAAATCTCTCTTTGGTAATCCAAAAGTTTCAAATAAAATATCAGCAGTGGAAATCATTGGGTTTGCCTCGCCGACCTACCAGGGTCGATTTATTGATCCTCAAAGTAATCGCGATGAAGATAAAGAAGCCTTGAAATACAATATGGATTTGAGCTACCGCAGGGCCAATTCGATATTTTCATATATGCTCGATAAACAATCAGGGCAGTTTGATCACCAGCGTGAACTTTTGTCTCTGATGAAAGTTTCTGGTCGAAGCTTTTTAGAGGTCATGAAAGTCAAAGACAAGTCGGCGGCTTCTGCTGCTGATTTTTGTAAAAAGATCGATTGCAACAAGGCAAGAAGAGTTATTATTCGATTTAGTATGGATCAAAAAAAATAGAGGTGACTTGTGAGTAAGCAGACATTTACAGAATATTTTATATTGATACTGCCGTATGTGATGGCAGCCATATTTGTGTTGGGTTTTTTCTTCCGAGCAATTATTTACTATACAGTTCGCCGTCATGAGTGGTTTGCTCGAGAGTTTGAAAAACGGGTGAATCAATTTATGGATTCAGAAACCCCAGGAAAAGTTGAAAATGTTTCCTTCTTTTCTTTATCAAAGAAAATTTTGGAGCGCACTTATTATGAAGTCTTTGAGCTGCGCGACAGAAAATTGCGCCGTCGTCCAGATTTTACAATGGCAACAAGTGATCGAGTGTTTTTGGTGCGCCAAGGGTGTGCATGGTTAGTAAAGGATATTTTAAAGCAATTGAAGTTTTTAAAATGGACTCAAGACACACCGAAGTTGTTGAACATCACTAAGGCCACTCTGCAGCACAACCCCTGTTTTAATCGTGTTTTTGGGATCATCCCTATGGTGGGCTTGAATGATTTGATCTCCATCTTGCCAGGACTTTTTGTGGTCGGTGGTATTTTAGGAACTTTCATTGGAATTGCAGGGGGTTTGCAAGAGTTGGGAACAATGAATTTGCAAGATCTTGAAAATACCAAAAATATCATGGATCGATTTCTTCACGAGATTTCATTTGCTATGCAGACTTCCATTGTGGGAATTATTTTTTCACTTCTGTCTCATGTAACCAACGTTATTATGTCTCCAGAAAGAGCCTACGTGTCTTTGGTGGATCGTTTTGAGAGTTCATTGGATTTGCTTTGGTATCGAAGCGACAATAACAAATACCCAGAGAATGAGAAGCCCTTTGATGAAAACCGCGATTCCGCTGAGGTCTTAGCAGAAGATGCGGTCGCCAATGATATTGCGAAAGCTACGGTTGCCAATAGAGGAGCTTAAATTTGAGTGCCTTTTTAGTCACGATTCAAGGTATAGAGCCAGAGCTCAGGCAAGAGGTGGACAAAGAAGAGTTCACCATGGGCCGTTCTATTGATGCGGACATCCAGCTGAATGATTATCATGTCAGCCGAATTCATATCTTGGTGACAAAAATAGGAAATAAAGTATTTATTGAAGATAAAAATTCTTCAAATGGAACTTTCATCAATGACCAAGCGATTCAGACTGGGTCTGTGGTGCAAGTTCATACTGACGATAAAATTAAATTGGGACAATCGGATTATATCATCAGGATAAAGGTTAAAACTGAAGAGAAGTTGGTGCCCGCAGAGGTGCCAAAATCTGAAGCCGTGATCCAGGATGAAATTTTCATCTCAAAAGAACCAACTCCTCTCGCTATTGATATTGTTTTGAGTGACGCGAAAAAAAAAGCCGCTCAAATTGTCTTAGAAGCAGAAGTCTTGGCTGAGAAAAAAGTCCAGGCTATTCATCAAAAGGCCAGAGAGATCAACGAAAATGCAGAACACACCTACCAGAAGAAAATGGCTGAAGTACGCAAAGACAGTGACGAAATTTTAGCCAATTCAGAGCGGCAAGGACAGGATCTTCTGCGCGAGGCTCGAAAAAAGGCTCAGGTCCTCCGTGAAGAAATTGATAAGTACATACAGTCTTTGCGTGATAAGTCTCAGAAAGAAGCCGAGGAAATCACGGCGAGGGCTCGAGCTTCAGCAGAAAAAATAAGGTCAGAAGCTTTAATCGCAGCGCAAAAAATGGATGAAGATGCAATCCTAGAGGCAGAGGAATTTACGGCAGAAGCGCGGCGTGGCGCTCATAAAATCACCACGGAAACTTATGCTGATATTCAAAAGATAGTGGCTGATGCAAATTTAGAAGCGCAAAAAGTCGTCTCAGATGCCTCAGAGAATGCGAAAAAGTTGCTGGTCGATGCAACTAAAGAGGCCGAGAAAACAAAAGCCGAGGCTAAGATCGAAGCGCAAAAAATAAAGACTGAAGCATTCATGGATTCTGAAAAATCCCTCATGGTGGCATCAAAGTCTGCTGAAAATTTAGTTCAGAGTGCAAGGCAATCCGCAGAGGGCATCAAGTCCGAGGCCTTTGTTATTGGAAAACAAAGAGCCAAAGAAGAGTCAGAGGAAATGCTGAAAGCGGCTAAAGATGAGGCAGAGAGTCTTCGGCGATCAGTCAAAGAAGCAACGGATGAAGTCCTTCTAACAGCTAAAGAAGAGTCACAGCGTTTGATTCTTTCAACCCAAAGTGATACAGAAAGTTTGCGAAGAAAAGCTCAAGAGGAATCAGACTCGACACGTAGGGTAGCCAAAGAAGAGACAGACAATCTGCGCAGGCTTGCGAAAGAAGAGACCGAAGCACTCCGTCGTATTGTCAAAGACGAGACTGAGGAGCAGCGAAAAAATGCGCGGGAAGAAGTGCAGATTCTACGTCAGTCTGCGCAAGAAGATTCTGAGATTCTTTTAAAAAAAGCAAAAATGGACAGTGAACAACTGCGACGGCTTGCTCAGGATGAAACAGAATCGCTTCGCAATAGCACTTACGATGAATCTGAGCGGCTTCTAAAATCAGCAATTGGGGAATCAGAAGAAAAAATAAATGCTGCCAATTTGGAATCCGCACGAGTTCTGAATTCACTTAAAGTTGAAGCTGTTCGAATTCAAGATCTTATTGATACAAGTCAAAAGCAATTGACACAAATTACGGTGGATCTTGAACAATCCAATTCCGCACTTCAACGAAATCTGAGACTTCATGAAGACTTAGATGCGAAGAATTTAATTTTAACTGAAAAAGTTAAATCTGAAGACCAGCGCATTCAGGGAATGCTCATTGAAGAAGAGGGCAAAGTTATAGGGCTTCGGAAGACTCAACAGGATTTTTCTTTTCAGAAGAAAAAATTGGAAGAGGAAGTCTTGATCTTAGAGAGCAGGCATAATGAGCTCACTGCTCGATGCTATGATTTGGAACAGCAAAACTCACAAAATATTAAGGCTTTTGAAGCCCAAAAAGCAGTCTTGGAAGAAAAAATTGAGAAAGAGAAATCTCTATTGTCAGAGAAAAGTGAATTGAGTATTGAAGAGTTAAGAATGTCTTTTGTTAAGCTTCAGCAAAAGATGGAACAAGATGTTTTGGATGATTTATTTGTTAAAAAGGTGTCGTTAGTGAAGGACATTCACGCAGCCATCGAAAAGGAAGTGGTGCGTTTAGTAGAGGCCTCGCAGTGGAATAAAATTTCCCGAGCGATGGAAGGTCACATCACCCAGGTCATTGAGGGTCAAGTGTCGTCACTTTCTCAGTCTATGGCAAACCCATTAAAGCCCTTAGATCTATTAACAAAACGTCGGCGTGAAAAAAACAGCTCTTTGCTCTTGGGGGCAGCACTGGGTGCCTTGGTCTTGTTTGGAGGGGAGCGGATTTATAAAATTGTTAGAGAAGATCTCAATCCTATGCAAACAGCAGTTTTGAAGGAAACAAAAGATCGTCAGGAAGAGCTTGAAAAGCGGCGCTTCAATCCTGCTCAAGTTGAAGAGATAAAAGAAACTTATGTGGATTCAGTGATCTATACAAAAAACTATGTCGAAATTTATTTGAATCAGGATTACCAAGCTAGGCTTTATAAGGCGATGTCGCAATATCTATTGAAGACCTGGCGCATTGATGAAGACAAGTCTTTAGCGGTGCTGTCAGCGGGAAATGCCCTCGTGAAGGCCCTCGTTGATCTTAAGTCGAAGATTCACCCTGATTTTGTGAATGAAGGCCTAAACAAAATGCATCAGCTTGAAGAAGAGACCTTAGGTCGTATGAAAATGAATTTAGGCTCTGAGGTTCGTTTGGACTCATTCCGCCGATTCGAAAGTAATTTCTTTAAAGAAGAGACTGAAAGACGCAGCAGCTCTCAGCACTAATTATTCTAAATATCAACAACTCCAAAAGATGAAGCTCTGACTGGGTTTAAAATTCTAACGGCAAGCTGTGAAAAGTGCTCTGAAAAATCAGTGGTTCGGATCTCTATGTTGCGTGGGGTTTCAGAAACTCGGGGACTTAGGCGTTGGCTTATAAAGTCTTCTTGTAGCCACGCAGCAATAGCTTCGCCTGAATCAACGAGTTCAACGCTAGATCCTGTGGACCTTGCGATTGAATTTTTCAAAATGGGATAGTGTGTGCATCCCATAACCAGGGTGTCGATGTTTTTTTCTAACAGGCGACTCAGATACCTAAATACAATCAAATTGGTGATGGGGTCGTTGTCCCACCCTTCTTCGGCAAGTGGCACAAAGAGCGGGCACTCCTGATTAAAAATTTGAGCGTTGGGGTTGAGGGCTTGGATCGTGTTTGTATAGGCTTGGCTTTGAATCGTTGCCCTAGTTCCTAGGATTCCAATGCGCAGATTTTGGGTCACTTCCAGGGCCCTTTGTGATCCTGGCTTAATCACATTGTAGATAGGAAGACCGGCGTACTGTATTTCTGAAAATTGTGCTGAGGCAGAATTGCAGGCAATAATGATCGCTTTCACATTCTGATTTTTTAGATGCTCGATATTTTGTTCACAATATTTGCGAATGGTTTGAGGTGACTTTGAGCCATAGGGCAGCCTTGCGGTATCGCCCAGATAGAGAAAGTTCTCTTGAGGAAATTGCAGTGCCAGTTCTTTTAAAACAGTCAGTCCGCCAATTCCTGAATCAAAGACTCCGATTGGCCGCTCGTCCATGGTTTTGATCGTTGAGTCAGATCCCATTATTGCCTCTTATGATTTTTTAATTCCGTGAGCACAAGAACTATTCATAGCATGACAGAAGAAATCCATAAAGAGAGTTTTATCTTTTATTTTAGTAATCCTCAAAATATTCACTGCGGCAGGTGCTAAGCCCTTTGTCTTTTGTGGGGAGAGGTCAAAGCTCCTTCGCTTTAAAGAAGGCCCTTGCTTTTGGAAAGCTCTTCCCGAAAAAGACCAAAGAGCAGCTGTGTTGAAATCAAAAGAAAATAAGTGTCCAGAAAGCTTAAGGCGAGACTTGCCAGCGGAGACTTCCAGATCAATCGGTAAGAATCAAAAAAAGTTGTTAAAACAAGGGGAATAAAAAGGTAAAAGAGTCCCAAAATTCCTAGGATTTTAAGCCAATTTCTGCGAAATACAAAACTGGATGCCTTGAGGGCATCAAGTTCTCCTTGGTCATATTTTTCTGAAGTCGCGACGACGAAAGGAACAAAAATAAACTCAAGGTACTTCCACAGGCCAGGAAGGATGAACAGTAAGGACCAGAGCAAGGATTTCCCCCAGGCCCTGAAGGTTTCAATATAAATTTGTTCCAAGTGCTTGCGCAAAAAGCTTTTGATGGGCTGAGTTGAACTCTCTTGAATCATTGCAAAAAGTGCGATTGTTAAAAGCAGAACAGGAAAAACAATGCTGCTTAAAATGGACAACAAACCATAAATATAGACTTGATTGCTCAGCCCCTCTGGATTTTGGAGAGCTTGCTCAACATGAAGGCTCAAGTACTGATCAATGGTGTTTGACGTCACGACCAAAGTAAAAAGTGGTAGAGCAGCTTTTTTAAATATTTTAAGGTTTTCGGCTATGAAATTCACAATTCAATAGACAATGGAAAAGGGGGGTTCGTCAAGGGGCGGCTTTTCAATTTATGGCATCCTTTGATTCCATTTTTAGGAGAGTGGAATAACTGAACGGACATCTTAATGGAATGATCAACTGTTGTTCGACGTGGCTAGCGTTTTACAGTCTCACTTTGAGAAAATTCGGAAAATTCAGTCCCTGGTCGAGTTGCTTTCTTTGGGATCTGCCCGATAAGAAACACAATGAGATTCACAATACTTTCAATTATAATTTTATTTGCATCATCAGGCTTTGCGACAAGCCTCTCAAAAAAAATTCTTCCAAGCCAAATTTCGGCATTTGTCTTCGAAAAAACCACAACTGATGAAGTCCTTAAAATCTTGGGTGCACCAAAAGATAAAAAAATTACGAATAATGAGACTGTCTTTTTCTATAATTTTAAAGGTATAGATTTTGATACAAGCCTGGGTTTCAGAGAAAACAAACTGCACTACATTCATTTGTCTCAGAGTTTAAATCCATGGACATATTCAGACTTTAAAATCTTTTTTACAGAACTGGATCTTCAGAAATCATTAAGGAAAATGTCACTAGAGCAAGGGCATGACAAAGGCAAGACATTCCAATTGCGCAGTATTAAAGAAGGTTTTCAAGGCGGCTTTTCAAGCATGCCTAAAAAGGATCTAGTGAGTATCACCTTCTGGAAAGCCGGAATGCCCCAGCCATGAAAAAGAGACTTGCGGTTTTAATGTTTTTGTCCTTCATTTCAAAAAATTCGATGGCTGAAAAGTGCTGCAATCATCCACGGGATAACTTTCGTGATTTAAGTGATTTGAATAAGAAGTTTGAAGGTTCGTGGAATTCTGCAAATATCCAGGACATCGCGAATTCTCCGTGCAAAAATAAAAAGCCTCCTAGCGAAAAAGAAATGAAGGATTTCCTCAACGAAGGTCTTATAAACACGAAGCAGGCAAAAAAAATCAATGGAATTCAGTTTCAAGATGAGGATCCTGCACTTCTAAAGCTATTTTCAGATTTACATCATCCTGGAGTATTGGCTGAGTCTTTAAAGCCAAACTTTCATTCTTCCTGTAAAAAAGTACTTTGCGCCACTCAAGAAATCTACGGAAAAAAAGAAGGCCTGCAGTTGCTCTATATGTTGCAAAAGTATGGCTACAACGGTTCAGATCGAATTGCGTTCGACTCTTCGCCCTGGAAGGCCGAGGAGCTAGATGATGCACTCACAATGTTTTCTGATTATCCATCGAGCTTTTTTCCCGTTGCATACAATAAACAATTCACTCACTTCACGCGTGGGAAAAAAAATGAAAATGGCGAAAACACTTTGGCCAATGCCATGGTTGAGGTTTTTGATAAATGGGGGACTTATTCCCATGAAGAGCGACAAAGCACTCTGTTTCATGAAATTGGACACAATCTGGGAATGCTAGACAAAAAGGATGAATCCGCAGAGTGGCTCAATCTTTCCAAGTGGAAAGGTAAAACCACTGTGAACAACACGGTGGCTTCCACGGACTGGACGATGGGAGATTCGAAGGCCGCCGTCTCCTTGTACGGAGGTAAAAATCCGACAGAAGATTTTGCTGAAACTGTTGTGGCTTACCGCTACAATGGAAATCGTCTAAAATTAGAAAATCGCTTAAAATATGATTATATGAAATCAAATATTTTTGATGGGATCGAGTACGACAGTATAAAAAATTGCTCCCTAGGCACTCATAAGCATCAAAAGACGCAAAAAATGCAAGCCCTCGTCGCAGAATTGATTCCTAAGTCCCTGCCAGCGCCGGCAAGCCTTTCGGAGGATCATGATTTACTGGTGAGAGTTCAAGATGCTTGCCGAAAAGATATGCTTTTGTCATTGGGAGATAGTTCGGCCAGTGGAGTCGAGACCTGCCTTCGTCAAAAAATGGGAAGCTCGTACCTTCAAAAGCTGGCTCAAGAAAAAGGCCTCTCGGAATTTGATAGCGCAAGTTTAAATTCATCTTCTCATCATCTCATACCATTTTCTAATGAGCATTACAAATCAGTGGCCACTCAACTTAAGAAAAATATGTCCAAAGAGTTAGAGCAAACATTGCTAGCGGGAAATTCTGGATTTGCGCCAGTGACTGTATCGAAAAAATCAGCCATTTTAAAAAACAACTGCAAAAATATCAGCCAAAATATTTATCAAGCCTTTGAAGCACAACCTGTGAATGATTCAATTTATAAAGAAGATATATTTTTCTTTTATAATCAAAAAGACTCTTTAACTCCATGGGCAACAAAAGTATGTAGCAGTGTGAAAAATCAAAATTCACTGACCAAAGCGATTGAAGAAAATATTCCGTAAAAGCACCGCTTTATTCAGCCGCAGATAAATTGTCATTCACATAAATCGGCGTTAGCAAACGGAAGTAATTTCTTTGTTTAGCGACGGGTCCTGATAAGTTATCTAAGGCCGTTGCGGCATGGGAGTAGGTAAAATAGCCCGCACCCATATCCAAGAGAGACACGCCATAACCAATCAATTTTAGACGAGGGTTTTGCTGTTTGAGCGCGAGGGATTCAAAATAGGCCAGGGAGGCCACATCCAGTTGCACTTGCGAATTTCCAATCAGGACTTCCCAGGTCGTATCCAATGCCACTCGTTTGGCATCTAATTTATCGCTGAGAATTATATTTGAAATTGTTGAATTGGTCAGTGCAAAGGCGCCGCTGGCTAAAAATTTACCTTTGAGTGTACTGATGTTTTTAGAGAGACCGACCATAAATAAGGTCTCTGTCGCCATAAACCTCATGTTTTTTAGGATGCTGTCATTTTTCAAGAAGTTTTCAGCCATCACCAAAGGATCAGGATTGTAGAGCTCATCATAATTTGCAAAAAATTCTGAGGTCGCTTGAACCGTGGAGTTCAAGGCTAAATATTCCCACTCACCAGCAGCGGCCTTCAATACAGAAGCTCCAAAGGGGAGTGCCTTTTCAACACCTTTTAAAAGCAATTGCTTGACCTTATAGCCTTTCAAGGTCTGTTGAAGCGCTTGTCTTGCCATTGCTGCATTCAACAAGCCGTGGGTGAAACGAAGGGGTAATGCTTTAGACTCAGCCAGGGAATCCAGAGCTTTAAGCTCTGTGTTTATTTGTAATTTATGATTTTTTAAAAAACCTTTCACTGCAGTATCCATGGAGGCTATTAAGGTTGAATCAATCAGTGCTTTTTTGGGCGCAAGATATTTGAGTCCCTTCAGTATGCTTTTAAAAAGAAATGTTCCTGAAAAAACAAAACCCACATCTGCTGCGGCATAGCCCCAAACAGTTTTGTCAGAAAAAACCTTCATGTCATTTTGAAGGTGGATCAAGTTGGCTTTTTGCAGGGCAAGATAGGCTGCCTTTTGTTTTTCGGACAAGATGATGCTTTGTGAATTTCCATTTGAAGTGAGCAGTTTTTTCTGAGATTTAAGGAATTGGCTTTTGGCCTCTTCAATATCCATCCAGCGTTGATAGTAGTCCTCGTTGAGTTGTTGTTTTTTATCAGCAGTTAAAGAAATATAACTTAATAAAGAATTGACCGCAGAGCTCAGGTGCATTTCAAAATTGGTATTGAATTTTGATTTAAGCACTTCCGGGAGAACATCAAGACCAAAAATATTATAGCCCTCTTTGTAACTCACCTCAATCCCTTGGGGAGTGATTAAAAACCAGGTGTCGATTTTATCATTGCCATCGGTGTCTCGACCAAAGCCAATCAGTGGATTTAAATTTTCAGTAAATTCCGGCAAACCATTGGTTTCAATCCGAACTTCAAGTTCATCAATTAGATTGTAGTAGGCTGTAATGCGAGCCGGAAAAATTGAACCATCTTTAAGGATAAGATCTTTTTTAAGGACTTGCTCTTTCCCCGGTGCTCTTTGAATGGCAAGGGGTTGTGCAAAAGCGAAGGAAGTCGTTAAAGAAATAACAATCAATGAGAGGATGGCATTTCCTGCCACATGTTTAATTTGTGTTTTTAAAATTTGGTCGATCATCCGGGTCCTCTCAATAAATTGCATTTAGCCAAGGTTCTCTGATTCAATAACGATAAATTCTTTGTTGTCTTTCGTGGTGCTTCATCTTGCTGCTTCACGGTATTCTTGGGAAAGACCTTCCCATCAGCACCTTTTTTGCAAGCTCGCCCCGAATGATATAATAGGGGACATGGGTGGAGATGTTTGCAAAGCCAATTTTATTAAAAGGATTGAGTCGATCCTTCCAATCTAAAAAGCCAGAGTAAAAATCAAAACGGCCTTTGCCGTGAACTTTATTGCCGCGATCTCGGACGATGAAATATCCTGCATGCTTGGATTTATCTGGGAGCTCTAGCCCAGTCACTGAGGGAATATAAATGACGTCGCCAGGACTATAGAGGCTTGGATCAGCCGCGACTGAGTAGTAGGGATCTAAACAGGTGCTTTCAACACCGTAACCAAAGCGACAGGAGTCGGTTGTGGTCTCAAAATAACGATAGCGACCAGAGCTTTTATTGGAAATATTGAAGCTGCGTTTTTTGCCGTTTTGGACGATGGTGCAAGAGCCCTCCATCCGACAGGTTGCTTCCGTGGCGCGACAGACGGAAATCATGGATTTGCCAGAGCTGTTTGTGAGTTCTGAATTTTTACCACAGGGGATATGATCTTCATCAATGACTGCGTGGAAATAGATTGTTGGTTTTGTGAAGCCCTTTTCGGTGATTTGGAAGGCCGAGGTCTTTTGTTCAGCCACGGGCAGAAACGGGCTTGTTTTTTCTTTAGGAGCGGGGCTTGGGGTTTGTGGAACGGGTGCCGAGTCGATTTTTTCTAAAGTTATTTTGGGGGCTTCAACGGAAGGTTCAGGGGGAACTAAATCTGGTGGTGCATTTTGAATTTCTGTTGTTGGAGTGGCAAGAGTTGAAGTTTGCGGTGAAGAAGTTTGCAGAGTCTCGGCAGGGGTTAAGGATGAGTTGTTGGCCTGCATTTTAGCAATAGGAAACTGCTGAGGCCCACAGCCCAAGCTCAGTAAGGATATAAAAGGTATGAGGACAAAAAACGGGAATCGCATAGAGGCTCCTCTTCAGGGGGCAATTTACCATGCTTTAGTTTGATCGAGTGATCTTGTTGTTTCATTTAGAAAAATGTTAAAAGTTGGACCCTTTTTGTCACTCTGGCAGGCTTTTCTGGGTTTAAGCGGGGTTGGGCAAGGTGATTAAGAATTGGTCAGTAAACCGTGGGTTTCTTTTGTACGGAAAGTATTGTGAGCTCTGCAAAGACATCTCAAGTTAGCTTCATCATGCGAACCGCCCTGACTCCAAGCCAACCTATGATCAATTTCAAGCGATTCATTTTGGGTCATTTTTGAAATAAATAATATTTTAATATTCAGGTAAACTGCATAAATATTTTTTTGTTTCAGCCGATAAGTTGTCCTATAGATGGACGATTTTTTAAGTGGCCGGTAAAAGCGGCCATTCTCATTTCAACAATTTCTTGCACGCGGCCAAATTCGCAAAAGGCCTCGCTGAAGATTCAATTTCCGAGCACTCCCACAGCGCTACAAACTATAGTGCTGCAATCCAAAGACGCCAAGCTTAGAAATAAGTCTGCAATTTCACCGGGTGAAAAGACTTTCATCAATTCCAATAATCTTGCAAGTTTTCCTTTGAGTGGAACTTGTTCCGAAGAGAATCAAAACATCACAGTCAGTGGTGCGGCTGGTGGGACAGCCCTTTGTGTCTCGGGTGTTTGGATTTTAATTTGGCTTTTTCTAGTTCCCAATATGGAGTCATCAACTTGATGGCCACTCACAAGAATTCACTGGGCGATAGCGCACAGGTGGATTCCATCACCAGCACCTCACCGAGCGGAGTCTATGGCCTAGGCGCTGTCATCGAGATTGCTGTGCATTTTTCAGAGGCGATAGATTTTTCAAGTCAGCCTCTCTTATCCTTGAGAATCTTAAATTATAGTTAAAATTAAAAAACCAAAAACTACAAAGGTTTTTGGTAAAGCAAATGAGAATATTTTAAATCGTGTAGTGGCGAGCAGACCCTAAAATTCTTGCATGGAAAGATGCGGATTCATGAGATCTGAATTTTTTCTGTAATTTGCGAAAAGAAATCTTTACTCCATAATGAAATCTCGTCAGGATTTTTAATAAATGGCAGAATATCTTTTTTTGCTGCATCAAAATCAACTGTTTTAAAGCGTTCCATGAGTTTCTCTTTAAGTTGTTCACAAGATTCCAGGTCCTCGCTTGTGCAATGTCCACTTTGTAAGGCTTTATCTCTTAGGTAGTTAAGTCTTACAGGAATGTTCTTTTTAAGATACCAAACATAGTCATAGAAATCTCGTCCTTTAACTCTATTTTTCCATTTTCTAAAAAGCAAGGCGTGCACTTTACCTGCGAATAGATCAGGTTTTTTTAGACTGATGACGGGAAAACTTGTGGGCGTCAACAAGTACCGAGCTTCATATTCAAAGCCAGTGACTGGCTCAATGTCGACTTCGAATTTTATTTGTAATTTGGAATCCGAATGTAATTTTGTGCTCAGACTTTTAAACGATTCAATTTTTAAGAAATGAATTTTTGTATTTGCCTTAATAAAGGCAGATTCAACGTCGGACTGTATTTTTTTATCGACTCTTTCAATTTCAACTTGAAAACCATAGGCATTAAGCTCTCTTTCAATCGCATTGAAGTAAGGTGTGAGTTTAAATTTAGAATCAGATTTAAATAAGGTAAAATCCAAATCTTCTGAATAACGCGGCAAAGAGTATAAAATCCGCAAAGCTGTGCCTCCATAGAAAGCAGCCTTTTCAAAAAAATTTGCCCGATGTAGACCTAAAAGAGCTATTTCTTGCACAATTTCTTTTAATGCATTTTCGGCCTCGACTGCATTACTGATCTGATATTTGGATAACATTTCTCTGAGGGCTTGATTCATAGATCCTCCAATAAGAATTCTAAAACCAACCTATTCCATCGGCGATTTTTGTAGTGGTCTTTCATTTTAAGCAAACTTTCCTTACTCAATTGGTTCTTCAGTTCAATAAGATCAATACGAAGATCCTCTTTAAGGGCCATTTCGACATCGTCCTTTTTTGGTAATGTGGAATTGTTAAATCTTAGTGTAAATACATCCATTAAAGTCTTTTCAACTGATGCAATATGAAAGGTTCGATCATCAGAAGTTTTCTGCAAGGTTACACCTAGAGGATATAGCGCCGGCGAAATATGTTGATATATAAAGTGACCCAATTGAGTAGGAAAAACTTTATTTTTTTGAGTGGTAACACTTGTAAAATGCTCAACCCTTTCTGGGATCAGGTGATAGTACGATAGGGCATATTCAAGTGATAAATAAGAGGGGCCGTAAAGTAAATTGGCGACGATTTCTGGAGAATATTCTTTACCGATCAGCTCCGAAGATAAAACATAAAAACCTTTTTTCAATCGAATAAGAAGACCCTTGTTTTGAAGTTCTTTTAGTTTCCGCCGGGGATGGGATAGATGGTGCAACTCTGCCATAAGAGCCTGATAGTCAATTTCTGGGAAAAGATCAGAATTTAATTTTAAAGAAACTCTCATGTGGTATTCAATCCAGTATGTTACAGTTTATGTCACATACTGGATTGAATACCAAGATAAGTCAAGGTAATATTATTATTAAGTCCAGTATGTTACATATTTTGCTACATACTGGTTCAAATTCGTTAACCTGTAAGTTGATTGTTGCCAACTCTCGCTAAAGAGGCCCTTCGAGCCGATCTCAGGGGGGTGGCTGAGGCTGAAAAGTTGATTCAGGTTAATTTGCATTCAACTAATTCTAGCAGTGTGATTGTTGCGGATAATTTTAGTCAGTCTCGAATGTATGTGAAAGATGCGGATATTGTCTATGATTCGGCGGTGAAGGCTGGTAGGGGCTCGCAGGCAAGTCATACTTGTAGCATTTTATTTAGTGGTTCGCTTTATTGTTGGGGTTGTAATTATTATGGTCAGCTTGGGAATGGCTCTTCGTTGCAAAGTTCAGCCCCATGACCTAATTGATATGGGTGTGAGTTATTCACAAGTTGCCCTAGGTTCTTTTCACTCTTGCGGAATCACAACAATCGGAGCATTAAAATGCTGGGGAGACAACACGAACAATCAAATAGGCAAAGGCCTTGGTCGAACCGACTGGCCTTGGTTTGAGGTGCTAGGATTTTAATCCGTACCTTAAAAATTTAAAGGGGGATCTATTTTACTTTCTCGTTCAATATTTTCCTTTGACCTCTCCTGCGATTTTGTCGCTATACTTTACAAATATCGATGGAGGGTGGCGAATGAAAGATTCAGATGTTCGGTGGCAACAGCGGCTAGAAAATTATGTCCTGGCGCTTTCCCAACTGAAAGAAGCGTTTCAGTTGCATCAGACGCGGGCTTTGTCAGAACTTGAGAATCAGGGAGTGATTCAAGCATTTGAATACACTCACGAGCTCGCCTGGAATGTTCTAAAGGATTATTTTCAAGACCAGGGAAGCACTTCCATCACGGGATCTAAGGATGCTACGCGTGAAGCTTTTCAAAAGGGTCTCATCGTCAATGGGCAAGTCTGGATGGAAATGGTTAAAAGCAGAAACAATACATCCAATGCCTACAATAAGAATGTTTCCAAAATTATACTAGCTCAGATATTTGATGAATATTATCCAGAGTTTTTGATTTTTTAAAAAAAATGACTGAAATAAAAGAAAAACAAAATGCCTGAACTCTTTGGCTTAAGTTTAAGAGATCGAGAGGCTATTCAGCATGTCTTTCGTGGACACCCCGCAATCGAGAAAGGCCTTGTCTATGCATCCAGAGCAAAAGGCAATTATAAGCATGGATCTGATATCGACCTAAGTTTAATTGCGCCGTCAATGACCCTGAAAATTGCACTAAAGACGAAGCCTCAGAATTAATTTACCGTCCCAAGTATTCAATCAACGCCCGCGGATTGTCAGTGATAATTCCATCCACCTGAAATTCAACTAATTTTTTCCAAGCTTCCCCAGTATTGGCGGTCCATGGGATCACCTGAATTCCAGCCGCATGCAATTCAGACACATCTTGCTTCGTCAGCCACTCGTGATCTGGGGAAATAATATCAGCATGAATTTTTTCAGCCACGGCCTTCAAACTTTCTTTGGGACGAAATTCAACCAGGGCTGAGGTTTTAAGTGTTGGCTCTATTTTTTTTGCTTCGATCAGCGTTCTAAAATCAAAGGACTGCAAGATAGAGCGATTTAAAACCAGATGCTTTTTAATACATTCAATAGCAAGCCGTGCAAATTTTTGAGGCTCTGGCTGAAGCTCTGGAAATTCAGCCTCACTTTTGGTTTCGATATTGAATCTTACCAAGGCCCCGCGGGGATGTTTTGCGACCAGATTAAAAAACTCTTCCAAGGTGGGAATCTCTGTCCCCGGCACAGGGGTTTGCTCTTTAAATCGTGGATTTTGTTTGGTCCCACAATCAAATTGCTTGATCTGTTTTAAAGTTAAACTGTGAATGGCGAGCTTTGATTTAATTTCACTGCCATTTTTGTATTGGCAGAAATCCGGATTCAAGAATTGGTCGTGGTAGATCACAAGGATGTTATCCTTTGTGACTCCCAAATCAAGTTCTAAGACATCAGCGCCAGCATCCAGAGCGTATGCAAATGCAGGCAAGGTGTTTTCAGGGCGAACCCAGCGAGCCCCACGGTGTCCATGAACCTCAGGTCTGTGGGCAGGAGCTTTTAAGGGCGGCTGTGAAATAGATACGGTGGTGCAGGACGCAAACAAGATAAATGCACAAAATAAAGGCAACTTAGGGGCCATACTATTAAAGTTCATTGGATCCTCACATTCGGGCTGTGCCCTTATGACCTCATTCTTGGGTTCATTAATCAATAGCCTTGTTTGCGACCATATGCATTAAGGCCTTTCATTTCTTTTAACAGACTGGTCAAAGCAGAGCGAATGCAATACCCTAAAAAACGTTTTTGGAATTGCATAATGGAAAGGATATTTATGGAAAACACTCTTGTAAAATCTCTCTTTCGAGAGACTGAAAAATATCTTGATAAAGAAATACATCTGACCGGATGGATTCGAAAAATTAGGGATCAAAAAAACTTTGGTTTTATTGAGCTCAATGATGGAACTTTTTTTAAAGGTGTCCAAGTGGTCTTTGACACCAAGCTTGCAAATTTTGAAGAGGTGGCAAAGCTTTCGATCTCCAGTTCAATCCTTGTCACTGGCAAGCTTGTAAAGTCTCAAGGTGCTGGGCAAACTTTTGAAGTTTTGGCTTCACAAATAGAAATTTACCAAAAAGCAGATCTAGAGTATCCGCTGCAAAATAAGCGTCACAGCTTTGAATTTTTGCGCGACATCGCTCATCTTCGCGCGCGCACAAATACTTTTTCTGCAGTGTTTAGAGTTCGCTCTGTTTTGGCTTATGCTATTCATAAGTTTTTTCAAGACCAGGGCTTTGTCTATGTTCACACTCCGATTATTACAGGCTCTGATGCCGAAGGTGCCGGAGAGATGTTTCGAGTCACGACTTTGAAATTAGAAAATCCTCCACGCAAAGCGGATGGGAAAGTGGACAGTTCACTGGATTTTTTTGGTAAAGAGACCAACCTGACCGTCAGTGGACAGCTCAATGGCGAGACCTTCTGTGCGGCCTTCCGGAATATTTATACTTTTGGCCCCACTTTTAGAGCAGAAAACTCAAACACTTCTCGCCATGCCGCTGAATTTTGGATGATAGAACCTGAGATTGCTTTTGCAGATCTGGGAGCTGACATGGAGCTGGGTGAAGACATGATTAAATTCATCATTCGCTATGTGATGGAGCAATGCCCAGAGGAGATGGAGTTCTTTAACCAATTCATTGAAAAAGGACTTTTTGATAAACTCAACAATGTCTTGAACAGCGAATTTGGCCGCGTGACTTACACAGAGGCCATTGAGATTTTAAAAAAATCAGGCAAAAAATTTGAGTACCCTGTTGAATGGGGAATTGATTTGCAATCTGAGCATGAAAGATTTTTGGCCGAAGATCATTTCAAAAAACCCGTCTTTGTGTCTGATTATCCAAAAGCCATCAAAGCTTTTTATATGAAGCTCAACGAAGATGGAAAAACAGTGCGAGCCATGGATTTACTAGCTCCAGGCATTGGCGAAATCATCGGGGGCTCTCAGCGGGAAGACAACTTTGAGTTGCTTGAAGCTCGCATGCGAGAAGTGAATCTCAACCCAGAGGATTATTCTTTCTATTTAGATTTGCGTCGCTATGGTTCGTTCCCTCATGCAGGCTTTGGCTTGGGCTTTGAGCGCATGATGATGTACATTACAGGTATGACCAATATTCGTGATGTGATCCCATTCCCACGAACACCTAAAAACGCCATGTTCTAATTTGATTTAAAAATTTTGGTCCTGGTTTAATTTTTAAGCCTGTTGTTTTAATTAAAAAACAACAGGCTTTTTTAAATCCCAGGAATTAAAATCTCAGACCAATCCCAGACAAACTCTGAATATTGACAGATCAGCGCGAAGTCTAATCAATAGCGATCATTTTCAAAATCTTGTTGATGTTGCCACGGCTAACAGAAGTATCTCCAGAAACGATCTTTTTGCCAGCAGCGCAAAATCCAAAAAATCAGCGATAACGATCTGTCCACCAAAAACCGTGTGTTTCTTTTGTACGGAAAGTATTGTGAACTTTGCAAAGACATCTCAAGTTGGCTTCATCATGCGAACCGCCCTGACTCCAAGCGACTTTGTGATCAATTTCTAACTGATAATAACTTTCACAGCGCTTTCCATCTGAGCCAATAAATTCACAGCGGCCTAGCGCTTTTTGAAAAACAAGACGTCTTGTCTCGATTGAAATATATCGAGAGGCTTTTTTGATTTCGCAGTGCTTCGAGGATCGGTGTTTTGTTTGAGGATCAGTCCCTCGATCTTTTTGAATTATTTTTCTTAAAGTATATTCATTGGATAAATGTGGACCAGGGCTCTCAGAACGTTGTTGGTCAGTCGTTTTAGTTTTACAATCTGTGGCTATGCAGAGAGGAACTCTACTCTCAATTTTCGTTTCTATACTGCGGCCTTTTTTGTTTTTTAAAATTTCTAGGCTCTCTTTCGATATTTTTTTCAATATTTTGCTTAAGTCCCCATCAGGGATTTCGTGACTCAAAAGACTTTTAACTTCTGCCAATAGCTGCAAAGTTTCTTGATCGACTGTCACTTGCAACAAGGTGTGATATGCGGTTAAAGGTTTTTCTTTATTGGCAGGAAGTGCTGCCGTTGGATTTAGGGTGACAAAGGCCGCTTGCGCCTCTTTTTGGGTTTTGCCTTTGACGGCATCAAAAATGTCTTTTTTCTCTTGAAAACTTAAAACTGCTTTTTTTTCTGATTCAAGTTTTCGAATAAATCCCTGAGTGGCGGCCATCGTGGAGAGATTTGTTTCCCCTGACACAAGTGCCGCTCTAGCTTCGGGAATAGATTGAATCAACTTCATGGCACTAATGCGCTGATAGGCCGAGGATTCACTGAGATGAAAATATTTAACTAAAAATTCAAAAAGGCTTCCAAAGCCAAGCTGCGCATAAATTCTTCTGGAATTCATTTCTTGCAAATTCAACAAGATCAAATCGCCCAGTCGCTTTTCACGCAGAATCAGATTTTTAAAGCCTTCAATCAGTGCCCCATCGCTGAGTTTTTTGAGGTTATTTAATTCTATTGCATCTGACTTTGTGAAAATTAACATGTTCATGCGTTACCTCTTTGATTGGCTTTGCTTTGATATAACCTGTGAAAGTGTTATATCACGGAATTTGAGAGGCAAAAGAAGCGCTCCCAGAGGGTGATCTAGCGATCTTAAATTCATCCCTAGGGTCCTTCTGTTGAATCGAAGAAAACTCTCTTTGCAATTGAAATTTACACGCTAGAGGGGGTACTAAAACCCCTATTGAAAGGAAAGACTGCTTTCAAGAAAACCGTTCATTTATAGTCGCAAATTAAAAATTCTTAAAAATCAATTTTATATCGCAACGCTTCTCCGATCGGAGATCGACATTTGATCTGAGTTCCCATAAAGAATAAAAGCAGAAAATAGATGTCTCATGGTGGTTTCTATTCAATTCAAAGTTTCAACTCCGAAAATGTCAGATGCAGGTATGGAAGCTTTGAATATTCAATACGGCTCACTTCTTCATAGCCCCATTAAAAACCGGTGAACCCTAACAACAGCCTCTCCGGGTTAATTCGGGAATGTGTTGATCTGACTAATATTCGATTTCCTTTGTTATATATTCATAAAATCATTAGAAGCTACAGTAGTTTCTGATAAGGTAATTTTCTCGATTCAGTGCAACTTTTCAACAATAAAAATGGTGAAGTTTAAAATGAAAATTCATAATTCAACAGTTCTTATCACGGGTGCAAATAGAGGGATTGGTCTTGAAATGGCGAGGATGTGTGCCTTTGAAAAGGCCCATCTGCATCTGGTGATTAGAAAAAATGATCCTGGTCTTGTTGAGGATTTAACAAAGAGAGGTGCTTTAAGTGTCACTCTTTGGGTTGCCGATTTGTCTTTAAGAAATGAAGTTGCAACTTTGATTGAAAAACTCTGCCATCATCCTATTGATATAGTTATTAACAACGCAGGCCTGCTCACGGGTGGCTTGCTTGAAGATCAACCCCTTGATGACATCTATGCTATGTTTCATGTGAACTTGCTGTCATTGGTTCATCTGACCCATGGACTGCTGCCTTCTATGATTAAAAGGGGACGGGGCAAGATTGTTAATAATTCCAGTGTCTCGGCCTTTATGCACTTTCCTTGTGCGACAACCTATGCGGCATCAAAAGCTGCGGTTGTGGCTTTTACCAATTCACTGGCCGCAGAACTTAAAGGGACAGGAGTTTCAACTTTATGCTTGATCACTCCAGGAGTAAAAACGCGAATGTTTGATGAGATTGAAATTAAATACGCGAAAAATTTAGAAATTCCTGCAGATTATATTTCAGCTGAACTGTACGCACAAAGAGTTAAAAATGCGATTATTGAGGATGTCCCCTTTCTTTATCCCAGCGGCCCATCCTGGGTGGGATTAAATATAGCAAGATATCTGCCCTTTCTTTTTAAAATGGAAATAGGAAGACGATTTCACCGCTAGGAAGTTATTTGTGAAATTCTGCTAAAAAAACAGTTTAAAAAATTCAGAACCCCAATTAAAAATAAAAAAAATCAGAGCGATGAGCTCCGGGGTCTAATTTTGCGTTCGTTTCGCTGTGTAACATAATATTTCAAATTAAAAAAATAGTTAAACCGCAGCTCCCTTGTTATTTCCAAATCTAAAAGTTAGTATTGAGGCTGGTGATTTGCCGAAAAAAAATTAAAAAATAAACGGATTTGATGGTAAGTCCTGCCTGCAGAAATATTGCCAGGAATGACCGCTGACGTGGCCATTGAAGTGGCACACAAAGATAAAGCTCAGTTGGTTTCAGTGCAATGAAGCTCTGATCGCATAAAAGTGAAAGTTGAAATTGGCCTTATTTTCAATACAAGAGTTTGCTTTAAATAAGCTCTTTTTTTAAATGTTGCTAACTTGCGGCTTGTGATGAAAAATAATTCATGATCATTTTCTATCAAGAAATCGAGCCTTTTTTTGAATTTGAGCAAATCACTGACCTCAGTTTTTTTCATCAAGCTCCTGATGATTGGGTTGTGTTAATCACAGATATCAAGGGTTCGACCCTTGCCGCAAATCAGGGAAGAGGAAAAGATGTGAATATGCTGGGGGCCGCGGTGATCACTTTAATTTCTAACTTCTTTCAGAGCCTGCAGATTCCCTTTGTCTTTGGGGGTGATGGAGCCACCTTATTGATGCCCAAAAAAAATTTTGAAGATCTTCGAAAACCATTAGTGGGTCTTATGAAATTGGCACATACAAAGTTTGGTCTAGAGCTGCGCGTAGGAGCGGTCGGGGTGGATACACTTTTGACTCATGGTCATCCCGTTTTGGTTGCAAAATATCAGACAAATCCTCATGCTCAGTTTGGCCAAATGCTTGGCTCTGGGCTTTCTCAGGCTGAAAAATGGATTAAACAAGAGGACTCAAAATCAATTCGTTTATCATTGAACGATGAATCGATTCAGCCAGACTTGTCGGGATTATCTTGTCGGTTAACGCCTTTTTATTCAAAAGCGGGAGTCATTATTTCTCTCATAGTTAGGCCTAAGAATGAAAATGATAGCACCTGGATTCGGGGTCATTTTCTTCAAGCTTTAAAGAAAATTCTAAGAAATGATTTTCAGTCTGCCAATCCTGTTAGAAAAGAATCTTTGAATTGGAAATTTATTCCAGCAACCTTAGGCGCTGAAATTTTATTCTCACCTGCTGGTTTTTTAAATATTCTTAAGGTTACGGCTAGGGTCATACTGGCTAACACCCTTTTAAAACTGAACATAAGTGCGGGGGGATTTAGACCAGAAAAATATAAATCCGAAGTCCCCATTCAAAGTGATTTCAAAAAATTTGATGATAACTTGCGCATGGTGATGGATTGCACTTTAAACCAAGCTCTAGAGATTGAAAATTTACTAGAGCACGGACAAACTGAGGGACATATTTTTTATGGTCTTCATAAAACTCAGATGGCAGAGGTCACTTGTATTACTCACACGGCTTCTCAAGGCCAACATATTCATTTTGTGGACGGTGAAAAATGTGGCTACACGATGGCTGCCCTGCAGATTAAAAAACAAATGATTTAGTGATGAATGTGATAGTGTCTACCTGTTGCAATTTTTCGTTTCTAAAAAAAATTAATTTTGTTCGACTCCCAATAGCAGAGATGCCATTCTGTCTTCCTAATTTAAGATTTGAAAAAAGGCACCCAGGCTGAATGAAAAAAATGATTGAGATTATAAAAGCGGCTGGTCACTTGGCGCTTGATGAGCAAAAGAAAATGACCACGGAAATAAAAAAAGATGGCACCATCGTCACCAATGGCGATATTGCAGTTTCAAAGTTTTTAGAACTTGAGCTGGGTCAGTTGTTTCCAGACTATGAAATCTTCTCTGAAGAAAACTGCGGGGCGGTGCCGCGGGGATCTAAGGTTATTGTGATCGATCCTATTGATGGCACACAAAGCTATCACCGCAATGAAGAGACCTGGAGCATCTTGGTCGGATTTTTAGATCAGATGAAACCCATCAAGGGTTTCGTTTATCAACCCACAACAAAAAAAATGTTTTATGCTGAAAAAAATAAGGGCGCTTTTTTAGAAGGGCCTGATGGAAATATTATCTCGATTCAAGCTTTGGGGAAGGGCCCTTTGTCGGCCGTTAAATCTAAAAAAAATTGCGGCGAGAGTGAATTTTTTAAAGAACTTCAAATCCATTCAGTTTCCGAAATGTATTCAGCAGCGCTGAAAATTTTGAAGGTGGCCGCTGGTGAAACGGATCTGTATGCCAATTTTCAAAAAGGGTGCTCGGTTTGGGATTTGGTAGCCCCTCAATGCATTCTGGAGGAGGCTGGAGGTCGTTTGGAGTATGCTCATCCCGTGAGCTGGGATTTGAGCCATCCCCTGGTTCCTGAGCGATTTTGTGCTTTTGGGGCAAGAGTTGAGGAATTGATTCCCTTATTCACTTTAAAAAAATGAGCGTGAGACGTTTTAGGATTCAAGAAAACGCCTGGATGAGTGGGGATTGTGCTGCATTCAACCGTGAAGTCTTCAGGAGCAAAAGTGCTAGGCTTTTATCGGCCTGGGGTTGAGGATCTTCGTTTTTTCATCGAAAGCGCTTCATGTGAAATATTATTTTCGTAAAGGTCGATCAATGGAAAAATAAGATCAAAGTCTCCCCACATGAGCTCTCCGTCATGAAATGTAAATTTTTTGAATAATTTCAGATTCAAAAATTTTCGAATTTCAGGGTGACTCGATTTTTCTAAAAATGGTTCAAAATCAACAATCTGCTTTTTGCCATCTGAGAAAATGATTTGGAGGCTATGTCGATCTAAATATTTTACAGATTCAATTTGCAATAATTTTTCTTTTTTTATCATAGGGAACCTGCAATTTTTTTTGCGACAATTTTCTTATGATATACAAAATAATTGACCCAACTTTGGACAATTTCATCTGCTAGCTTGGTGACAAGAGTTTTAAACTGTTTAGCCTGAGTCGAAGGCAAGGGGCGCTTGCCAGGGACATTTTTCAGTTTCAAACCTTGAATTGCACCATTGTTGATGATGATCTCAATTTTACTCTCAAATTCACCATGACGACCATGTACGTGGATTGGCTCGTGCTCATTAGAATAGAAAAAAATTACAATTCCAAGATACTCATAAAGTTTAGGCACTAGTTACTCCTTTTTTGAACCACTATTTTAATACCGGTGCCACTTCATTCAGAAAACCCATGAAAGCCTCCCAGGATCTTTTGTCAGCCACTTCATTGTAAGCCGCACCCTTTGTGATATCAGTGCCACTTTCTTTTTGCGTGAAGGCGTGCACGGCTCCAGAATAAGAAATAAATTGATAATCGGCTTTAGCACTGTTCATCTCGGCTTGAAAGGCTTGGACGTCCTTGCTTGGCACAAAAGGATCTAGGGCGCCATGGAGCACCAGCAATTTGGCCGTGACATGTTTGGTTTCTTCAGGAGCCGGGGTGGATAGGCTGCCATGAAAGCTGACAGCGGCAATCACCGGCAGCTCGGCGCGGGCAGCTTCTAAAGCTCCTCCGCCTCCGAAGCAATAGCCCATGATGACGATTTTCTGAGCATCGACATTTTTTTGTTTCATGATGAAATCGAGGGCGGCGCGCTCTCTTTGGCGAAAGGACTTAAAGTCTGTTTTGTATTTTATTGCAAGTTTGCCGGCTTCAGTCATGTCCTTCGGGCGCTGCCCTTTGCCATAAATATCCAGGGCAAAGGCCACATAGCCTTTTTGAGCTAATTGATCAGCCCGCATTTTTTCATAATCAGTCAGACCCATCCATTGATGAACAATCACGATGGCGGGGCGGGGAGTGGTCACCTTGTCGTCGTTGACGAGGTAGCCTTCTAAGGTCGAGCTGCCATCTTTGTATTCAATCATTTCAGAGTGCAAAGCACCGAGAGCCGGAGAGCTTAGCACAGCTGAGGTTCCAAGAATGGCCATAAGAAAACCTAGTCCTTTCATAGCATCACTTCCTCTTTTTTAGATTGAAACAAAAATCCTAAAAATTTTCTAGATATTTTATTAACATTGCACGACCACTGATTTTGGCTCGTAAAATCGAAAGAAAAATAAACACGCCGCCTGTTTTTCGATCCAGAAAAATAATTTCCTTGGGCGGTGTTCGCCATTTGAACTGCCGAATCATTTTAAATACTTTTTGCGAAAGTCTTTGTGGCAAGGTCGTATTCTTCCAATCGTAGATTCCTTCAGGGCTCATCTCTTGATGAATGTTTCTGGGGTCATTGAACTCAATGAAGGGCTCGACGGTCTCAAAGCAAAAGTCTTCAAATATTTTTCTTAGATCTGGATTGTCGCCCATTTCAATAAATTTAAGATCAAAGGCCGCTTGAGTCAGCATTTCAGGCTTATTGTAGAGGGCCCCTTTGATCATGCGGCCATAGGGGCCAAGAAAATCTGGGGAATAGGTTCTGGTGGCACCAAAATCAAAAAGCACAAGTTTATCTTGTCCTTGAGGATCGATACGGACCGAGTAATTTCCGCTGTGAGGATCCGTTTGCACGACGCCCCACTGAAAAATTTCTTTAAAATAAAGGTCTAAAAAATTCACCGCTAAACGGTTTCTGCGATCTTGAGCAAAGCTTTGAATTAAAGGGTCATCGACGCGTACTCCTATTTCATAGGAAGTCGCGAGCACTTTGGGGCCCGAAAATTCGCGGTAAACACGTGGGACCACATACCTTGAATCACCCTGCAGTCTGTCAAAATATTCTTCAGTCAGTTGGGCCTCTAGCTCGTAATCCGTCTCTTGCTTAAGCATTTGGCGAACCTCGTCAAAGAGAGGGTCTATTTCTAAATCCTGAGGCATTAACTTGAGGGTCGTTAGCAATGTTCGCAGAGTTTTTAAATCACTATCAATGGCTTTATCAACATTCGGATATTGAATTTTTAAAACGATATTTTCGCCAGTGGCCTTGATGCGTGCGCGATGGACTTGCCCCATCGAGGCCGAGGCCAAAGCTTTGGTGTCAATCTCGAGCAGAGCTAGTTTTTCAGGGGAAAGATGCTTTTTGAGGAAGGGCTCCATGGAAGTCCATGTCAGAGGAGGCGAATTGGACTGCAGGGACTTCAGAAGGTCATTGGCCTCTTGAGGTAAAAAGTGCTCCCCGTACATGGAGAGCATCTGTCCAGCCTTCATCAAGCTGCCTTTGAGTTCGCCCAGCTCATTACTGATCAGTGAGGCCTGGTTCTTGAGCAGTTTTTTCCAGAGCAAATCTTTGCTCTCAGAACTTTCAAAGACTGTGGTCACACTGTGCTGCGCCACGGAGGTCGCCGTTTGCAGGGTGAGTTTTGCTACAGAAAAGCCACGGGAAAAAAGGGATGATTTCAATTTATTGAGAGTTTTGTCCTGAGGCTTGCCTGATTTTTTTTCGCTCATAGTCTTACAGGGTATAATGAAAAATGAGGGCGTCAATAGAAAAAGTGCAATAGCTTGATGGAACACTAAAATAAAAAAATAGCTTAAGCCTGGTGCGTTTGGGATCCCTTGACTTGACTCGATCAAGCTTAATTTGCAGAATCCAAGTGATTTTCGTAATAGAATTAGTCTTTAGAATTAAAATCTTGGAGGAAAAAATGAAAAAAATAAGCTTTATTTTAGCGCCTATAATGTTCTTCGCAGCACTTCAATCCCAGGCTTTTTTGAATTGCAAAGTAGGGGATCGCGGAACAGCCGCTCTGGCTTCGGAGTTGTACGCGCAAACTGTGAAATTGCTTGAACAAGGGATCATCAGAAAAACTGATTTAACGATAGCGAATGTATTTCAGCTCGAGGCAAAACTTTGTTCGGGCGCTATTAATAAAAATGATTTTTGCAGTGGAGCAATGCCTCTACTTCTTGAAATAAATGCCGAAACTTTTAGAGTCTCCCCGCAAGAACGTCGTGAAAGAATTTCTTTATTGGCGGAGGGCAGAGCACTTTGTGAGTAGTAATTTTTTTAGTAAAATTAATTTGAGGAGAATAATATGTTGAAGAGTTTGTCGTTGTTCATGTTGACGTTGCTTACAATGGCTGTGCTGAGTCCAAAAGCCAGCGCGAAAGAGCTAACAAATCGTTTGGGCATTGGTGTAAAATCTCATGAAGTTTTAGATTTGCCAGAATTGGCCTTGGTCTATCACCCAACTAAAGACCTTTCCATTGCTGGTGGTTTGGGCTTGGACACAAAAAAAGATGCCTCTAAAATGGCTGTGAATGCAGGAATTCGTCGAGTTGTTTTTAAAGAAGACAACATGAACTTTTATATGGGTGGATACCTCGGTTATGTCAGTTCAGAGGTGGCCGCATCAAAAAATTCAGGGATGGAATTGAATGCCGTCTTTGGTGGCGAATTTTTTCTGCCAGGTCTAGAGTCTTTGTCGTTCACCTTTGAAGGTGGTGCAGGAATTCTGTCTGCTGATAGTGTTCGCTTTCATATCCTGGCTGACAATCCGCTGCGCGCGGGTATCATTTTCTATTTTTAAAATGAGTTAATAACCCTGAATTTTGTAGTTCTACTCAATTCAAGTCCTAAGTGAGGCATTAATGATGAAAAAAATTATTCATACAGAGCAAGCTCCAAAGGCCGTAGGTCCCTATTCCCAAGCCGTTCAAATGGGAGATTTTTTATTTTGTTCGGGTCAAATTTCTATTGATCCACAAACGAATGAAGTTTTCACAGGTGACATCAAGACGCAGACGGAAATGGTTATGAAAAACATTTCTGCGGTCTTGGAATCAGTAAATTTGAATTTCAGCAACATTGTAAAAACAACGATTTTTCTGACAGACATGGGTGATTTTGCTACGGTCAATGAAGTCTATGGAAAACACTTTAAGGAAGCTCCACCAGCTCGCTCAACCATTGCTGTTGCTGGTTTGCCAAAAGGTGTCAATGTCGAGATTGAAGTCATTGCTCACCGCTAAAAGGCTTCTGCGCTCGCGTATTGTTTGGATTGTCACCCTTGTTGTCATAGGTGTGTCCTTGCGTATTTTTTTTGAATTTCAAAAAATTCAAAAGGAACCGATGATCTCTTGGACTAAATCACAATCTGCGGATTGTGCGGTTGTTTTAACAGGTGCGGGGGGGAGAGTGCGCGAGGGTTTTGATTTGTTAGCCAATCAAAATGTAAAGAAATTAATTATCTCAGGCGTTTATCCAAATGCACTGTTAAGAGAAATTATGCCAGTCCTGCATTTTTATGGGGCGCTCAATGAAAATGACATTGTCTTGGATCGCAGATCAGAGACAACTTATGGGAATGCTCAGCAGAGCATTCCCATAGTCGAGGCTCTAAAATGTCGAGATATTTTATTGGTCACGTCGCGCACTCATATGTATCGTGCCTATCGAACATTTCATGCCTCTTTTCCTGAAAATATATCCATTCAAAAACATCCAGTGGTCAGCAATCGTTATGAGCCTTTATTTTTTGAAGTCCTCGCCGAAGCACTCAAATCTCTCTTTTATTCTTTGTGGGCCTATTAATCGCCAGAAGATTTCGCCATAATCTCATTCGGCGACAATAAAACCAGACCTTGGTATTAAGAATAAAAAACCATGACTTACCGATAGGTTCCCTGAGTAAACAAAAGGGAAAAAATGTCTTCTGTGCTTTCGCAAATCGATTCCTTAGGAAGGTCTGTGACAAGGAATGTGAATTACACATTGCGCGTTTTCCTATTGGTCTACCTCTCTCTTCGGGCAACAATTTTGGATCATGCCCAGGGCTTTAGACAAATCGTCGGTGTTATTTTAGCGCAAATCTATTTCACTGGTTGGCAAGCCTTACCTTTAGTGAGTGTTTTGGCCTTGGGAACAGGCAGTGTCCTTATTCTACAAGCCTTGTCGAACCTGACCCTTCTTGGTGGAACCCAAATGATTGGCAATTTTTTAATCGTCATGATCTTGCGAGAAGCTGGCCCCCTCTTTGTCGCCTTGATCGTCATTGCAAGATCAGGAACCGCTGTGGCTTCGGAGCTTGGCAACATGAGGGCCAATCGTGAGATCGAAGCTCTTGAAAGCATGGGCATCAATCCCCTAAGTTTCATCGTCTTTCCCCGCATCATTGGCGGGGTCGTGAGTATTTTGTGTTTGGCCTTTTATTTTAATTTCATGGCTTTTATTGGTGGCTTTTTTATAACTCGGCTGATTCAGGATATGTCCTTTGCCTTTTATACAGATTCTTTAATGTCAGCCTTTTCTAAGGAAGATTTTTATATTTTCCTGCTTAAAAATGGCTTCAGCGGAATGATTATTTTTGTGGTGTGCTGCTATCAAGGGCTCTCTGTTAAAAAAAGTCCACATGAGGTTCCGCAAGTCACTACCCAAGCGGTTGTGAACAGTATTATTTTTGTAGTTATCTTTAATTTAATAGTTACAGCTTTATTTTACCTAAAACAACTTCAACAGCTAGGGGTGGTCTAATGAAAATTGCAAGTCTAAGATTTGAGGAAGTTTCATTTTCTCATGAAGGACAAACTCCCGTGATTTCAAATGTTGATTTTGATTTTCCAACCAATGAAATCATCTGGGTCAAGGCTGAGGAGGGGGCTGGCAAAAGTTCCTTGCTACAAATCCTTTGCGGCATGCAGATTCCTCAATCAGGCAAGTATTTAATTAATGGAGAAAATGTCAGTGACATGAGCTTTGAAGAGTTCTTGCCCTACAGAATGCAAATTGGCTATTCCTTTGATAGTGGTGGGCTGATTAGCAATAGAACATTGTTCGATAATTTAATGCTGCCACTGCTTTATCACAAAGTCGTTTCCCCTCAGGAAGCCAAGCTGCGAGTGGATGAGATGCTGAAGATCTTTGATTTGACATTTTTTGCCAATGAACGGCCCGCCAGCGTTCCCGGTCGGGTCAGAAAATTAACGGTCTTATTGCGATCTTTAGTGATGCATCCGCAAATTTTGTTGCTTGACGATCCCAGTGTGGGCTTGGGGAAAAGCAGTCTCTATAACTTTGTTGATTATATGCAGGGGCTTCGCAAACAAGGGCATCTGAATCATATTTTTATAACTTCCTATGATGATAAATTTATGGATTTGATGGATCATCAAATTCTGCATCTTGACGGTGGACAGCTGTATTATCAAAAAGTAGATCCAGAAAAAAGAGTGGTTCATATATGAGACCGTTGAAGTTCAATAAATTTGAACGAGTGGCTGGCCTGTTTGTCTTGTGTGCGATTGGCGGAGTCCTTGTGACAGCTCTCAGTGTCGCCATCAAGCAAGGTTGGCTTGAATCAAAAATTTTTTATTCGACCGTTTTTGAAAATGCCGATGGAATTCATCAGGGCACTCTCGTGCAAATGGCTGGTTTAAAAGCTGGCGCTGTGGATGCTGTTGAACTGCAGGCAGACAATAAGATTCGTGTTCATTTTTATCTTTTAGATCGATTTAAAGAGCGCGTCCATGAGGACAGTGTCACTCAGTTGATACGTCCTTTTGTGATTGGTGAGCGAGTCTTAGATGTGGGTGTGGGTTCAGAAAAAAGCCCATTGTTGGCGGCCAACAGTGCGATCCCTTCCGTGGGAACCGTGGATTTCATTGCATTACTTAACGGAAAAACATGGAACAATTATTTGGGGCGTGTTGGTGAGCTGCTGGACAATATGAAATTTCTGATCAATTCCTTTGCGAATAAAGGGCGCATCGAAGGACTTGTCAAGACCATCGATCGCGTGGATCCCTTGATTAAAAATATGAACACCATGTCCGTGGAAGTGATTAAGCTTTCAAAGCAGGCCTCGAGCAACAATGGGGTTGAGAAATTAGTAGCGAATCTGGCCATCACCACAGCAGAAATAAATAAAATTTTACCTGAGCTGAATAGGCAAAATCCCGCCTTGGCAAAAGATATGGCCTTTATGATCAAAAATGTAGCGGTCATGATGAATGCTATGGGGCCTGCATTAAAAACAATTGAGCCTGAATTGCCAGGAGCTAGCCTTCGCCTGATCGAGGCACTCAATGAAACCGTGGTTGTTTTAAAAGCCATGCAAAAAAGTTTTTTTATGAAGGGGAATGTCCGCGAAGTTCATGAAGAAGAAGCCTTGCGTCGTGTCCCTGCAAGTCTGCGCAAATAATTTCTTGAAACACTAGATCTTGTCACTAAGATGGAAGGATGATCGTCAGTCATCTTTTCAGCCATTTTATTTTTTCTAAAAGAGCCGGAGCCCTGGTTAAGCGAATTGCTTGGCTATCTATGGGTGCCATCAGTATCAGTGTGACCGCTTTCTTGGTGGTTTTATTTGTGATGAATGGGATGAATGCCAGTATCAAATCAAGGATCATGGGGCTTGAGCCACACTTGTATGTGTCCGTGTCCGATCTAAAAACTCCTCAGTCTCTTGAGAATCACCCCGCTTTTCAACGGCTCAAAGAAGACGAAGGAAATAAAGTCTACGTTTACGAAACTCAAGATGTGATCATTCGCAGCCAAGACGGTCAGTTTCGCGGCGGAATTGCCCGGGGTTTGACTCGCGCAAGCTTGGAATATTTCATTGAGCAACTCAAAAGTCTCGATAAAAAATCCACCAAAAAAGATGGCCTCTTGAACTCAGCAGTTTGGGATCCGCAAGATATTCCGGAGCAGGGTGAAGTTGTTTTAGGAGTTGATTTAGCACAATCTTTGGGTGTCTTTGAAGGCGATTTTATATCCCTGATGTCCCCAGCTAGTCTGTTGCTGCCGATTGGGGAAATACCTCAGTTTGAGCGCGTCCGAGTTAAATATATAGTCACCACGAGTTTATCGGATGTGGATGCCCAATTTTTATTTTATCAACGGGGCAATGCACTTTCACAATTGGATAATTCAGGATTGAAAAAAATTGGGATTGAAGCCTGGCTGGCAAATCCACAACAAATTGAAAAAACAAAGGAAAGCCTTTTAAGTTTTTCAGATGTCCAAGTTGAAACTTGGGAAGACCGCAACAGTGCTTTGCTCTATGCGCTCAAGCTTGAAAAGTTGACTATTGGATTCTTTTTGGGTTTAGCGGGGATGATTGCAGGAAGCTCTATTCTGACGGTGCTGGCTCTGTTGCTGTCGCAAAAACGCAGGGATATTGCCATCCTCAGAACCTTGGGTTTTTCTAGCCGTCAAACCATTCTTACCTTCACGCAAATGGGATGCATGATTTCTGGAATTGGAGTTTTAACAGGGACCCTGTTTGGCTTGGTCATTGGATTTTATATTCAGCAAAATCCCATCAATTTTTTACCTCAGCAAATTTATTATGATGCTTCCATTCCCGCCTTAGTGGATGGATGGCTTGTTGCGGGAGTCCTTGTGGCAAGCTTCCTCATCGCCCTTCTAGGATCTTATATTCCAGCCAGAGCAGCCTCTGAGGTTCAACCCTCCGAGGCTCTTCGGACTAAATAGAACCTGCAATTATACACTCACTTGAAAGTCGCGAAGTGCATCTGTTAACGAGGTCTTTAAGTCGGTGCTGGGTTTTCTTTTGCCAATGATCAAAGCGCAGGGAACTCCAAACTCTCCAGCAGCAAATTTTTTATTTTGTGTGCCTGGAATGACAACACTGTTGGCTGGGACACGACCACGATATTCGGTAACCTCTGCTGTCGAAACATCAATAATTTTTGTACTCGCGGTGATTGTGACTCCAGCACCAAGTACGGCTCCTTCTTCAATCCTTACGCCTTCAACCACGATGCAACGGCTGCCAATAAAGGCATTGTCTTCGATGATCACCGGACTGGCTTGCACGGGTTCTAGCACGCCGCCGATCCCCACACCTCCAGAGAGATGCACATTTTTACCGATCTGAGCGCAAGAGCCCACTGTGGCCCAGGTGTCCACCATGGTGCCAGCACCGACATAGGCACCAATATTCACGTAAGAAGGCATCAAAATGACGCCTCGTTCAATGAAAGAGCCTTTGCGTGCAATCGCCGGAGGGACCACTCGCAAGCCACAGTCTTCAGTCCATTTTTTTACAGGAACTTTATCAAAATAATTAAAATCCCCAGATTCCATCAGAGACATTTTTTGGATGCGGAAATAAAGCAAAATTGCTTTTTTAATCCACTCATGAGTGATCCAGGCTTCACCCGTTTTTTCACACACACGCAGTTTGCCAGAATCAAGGCTTTCGATCGTTTCATGAATTTGGCGCAGCTCATGGCTTGAAAGGTCATCTATTTTTTTGCCATTTTGAATATCAGTGTACAATTGATTGAGTTCGTTTTTCATGGGGATCTCCAGTTATAAATAGGAATTAAAAAATGTTAAGAAAATTTGTTAAGTGCTGTAAACTTTCAGAGCCTCTAAAATTGCAGGGACATGGATTTTGATGATGTCTTCAGCCGCTAAGCCGCGCTCAATTTCATAGGTGAGGGTTGGACATTTTCGCTCTAAGCCAGCGTAGGTTCCAAGGCAACCAGGGGTTGGATAACCAATGTCATCATCAATTTTGTAACCCGTGAGAGCCGCCAGCACATTGGCAAATTCGTAGCAATCCCCATTGACGTTTAAAACCGGATTCCAAGAATGCAGAGAGAGAACCAAAGCAGGTTTTTTATTTTCTAAATAGTGGATCAAGCCCTGATTTTCGACTTCGCTGCCTGCTGAAACCCCAGGGTGATAGCGGGGTGTTTTAATTTCGGGCGACCAATCTTGAGTTGGTAAATTGCGATTGAGGTCGACGCCTTTTGCATTGCCCCGCGTTTTAAAAAGGACCCCTTCTAAGTTAAACTGCGGAACGAGGGTCAGGTTCATTTTGTAATCAAATGAATTCAGAAAATGCTTGAGCAACTCAAATGAGGCTATGACTCCCTCGATTTCATCGCCATGGACGCCGCCTAGAATTAGAATTTCTTTTCCACCTCGGTGAAATTCATAAGCAAGGACTGGAAGTCCTTTGGAAGTGTAGGTAAAAATCGAAGTTTTCATGACAAAGGTCCCTTCTTAGGTGATGATGATATTACGAGGATTTTATGGAATACATCAATAATGAATTGCATCTGGGGCCCAAGAAAAAGAATTTAAAAAGTCTACTCAGCAATTATAAGCAGCCCATTTACGTTTATGATCTGGATTTCATTCGTGCACGCTTTGCGTTGATGTCTCAGGCCTTGCAAGGTGTGCGCATATTTTATGCAATGAAGGCCAATTCCAATCCTCAAGTTTTGCGCTGCCTGAAAGATTTAGGCGCAGGCGCTGACGTGGTCTCCCTGGGTGAGATCCATCGCGCCTTAGAAAATGGCTTCACAGTCAGTGACATCGTCTACAGTGGGGTCGGAAAAACTCGTCACGAGATCACTGAAGCCTTAAAACTAGGGATCTATCAGATCAATGTGGAAAGCTTGCCTGAATTAGAGCGCATCGGTGAAATAGCAAAAAGCCTAAATAAAAAGGCCGCGGTCGCACTGCGCTTAAATCCTGATATTGATATTAAAACTCATCCCTATATTGCAACAGGGCTTCGTGACAATAAATTTGGTATGGAGCTCTCGCTCATTCCAGAATTGATCTCTTGTCTTAAAAAAAATTCGGAGTCTTTAGACTTGGTTGGAATAAGTCTGCATTTGGGCTCGCAGATGATGGAATTTGAAGGTTATCAAGAAGCACTCGAAAAGCTTAAAAAGATTTATAAAACTTTGCAGAGTGAATTTAAATCTCTTCGTAAATTTGACTTTGGCGGTGGCTTGGGGATTTTTTATGACCGACTTGACCTCGCCAAAGAGGAGAGCCTCCTCAAAGAGTATGCAGCAATCACGATGAATTCACTCAAGGAGCTGCACTGCGAGCTTCAATCTGAACCAGGTCGGTGGCTGTTGGGGCATGCCGGGGTTTTACTCACTCAAGTCCAATACATAAAAAAAACCAGCCACAAAAAGTTTGCCATTGTTGATTCTGGAATGAACCATCTTATTCGGCCCTCTTTGTATGAGGCTTTTCATTTGATTTACCCAGTTGAAAAAAAAAACCAGGAGTCTCTTTTTGATGTCGTAGGGCCTATCTGTGAATCTTCAGATTTCTTTGCCAAGGACAGAATGCTTGGAGAAGTTCAAGAGGGCGACTTCTTGGCTGTCATGGATGCTGGCGCTTATGGATATTCCATGGCTAGTACCTACAACCTTCAGGATTTGCCAGGGGAAGTTTGTATCTAAGATAAACTGGCCCCTTAAATTGTTGATGGCGTAGGGATTGCTCCTTTGCAATTGCTATATCTATAAAATGCCCCCATTTCCCAAAGGCAGATCACAAGAAGTGTGAAGGTTGCACTGGCTGCGTTGTCGGTCAGAGGGAACTAAAAAGGGGTGGATTTGATCCGCTTTTTAGTTTGAATCATTCTTTTGCTATGTTGAGAGTAAATATAAACAGACTCTTTCGCAGGACCTGGAATACCACAAAGAAGCCTGAGAGATTGGGACTTCATATAGCTTTGTATGCACTTTTTCATAACAATAGTCTTATTAAGTAATATCTAATTTTTTGCGGAAGACTCAGCTGCGCTCAAGGCCCTATTAACAAGTTCAGGCAATTCAAGAAACAAGTCATCTTTTCTGAAGTTGAGGATGCCGGGAGCTGGGCCACCACCTAACTTTGAAGATTCATATGTTTTTAAAAAACTCATCAGCTTCACAATCGGTCCCACTATTTTATGAGAGAGCCAGATAAAAAATAATGAGCTCAAAATTGCAGTAATGCCGAAACAAATAACCACGTCATAAACGTAAGTATTCAACTGAGACGAAAAGATTTCATAATTACTTGGACTCATTCCCATCAGGCTGAGATTATTTTTTAGTTGACCAAAAAGTAAAATAATTATGCATGGAAAAAAAAAGGAAACCAGCAAATTTGCAATAACGAGGGATAATTGGAATTTTGGATAAATTAAATAGGACTTTCGAATTTTCATATCTTTAAACCTAATGGCTCGATTTTTTTACGGCAAGGCTGAAATTAAAAAAACGAGTGCTATTTAAACTTAAGTCCAGGTTGCCACTCATTTTTTCGGGATTGTTGCCCTAGAAACACTAAGAAATAATCAAAAAACTATAAGAGTGCTGAGCGGCTTTTCAAAATAGAATTTAGATCCTGAGTTTGAAGATAGTCCTGAATCATCAAGTCTGCTGGTGTTTGATTTTTTTCAAGCCGATAGACAAAATCAACGAGAGACTCAGAATTAAATCCCCATTGTGGAAGAATTTGTGAAGAGCTTAGCAATAAAGCCGAGGCACGGGATTGAATTTCAGGGGCCTTGAATCCAAACTGCGCGACACTGCCCAAATCATATATTCTAGATTGCTTGCTGGCTCGCCCTTTTAAATTTTCATCTAACAGCAATGTTAAAAACAACAAGAAAAAATTCTGATAATCCATAAGATTTGGAGTCATCTCAAAAACTTTAAATTCCAATCGAAACCCCTCATGAGGATGAATTTCGATAGGGGGAGCAATATAGCTTCTTTTGTGAGTTCTAAATGACTTTCCGTAAGTGTTTCTTATTTTCCAAAGGTCATTATTCACAAAAGGCGAAGCTAAGCTGAATGCCGCCATTGCTGGGGCATAATAGTCGACCTTGGCCTCAAGGTCTTTCAAATCGATATGCTTCATTAGATCCGAAGGCAAGCTGACATTGATGTCGGGACCAAACGTTGTCATGACTTCCATGGCCCATTGCCAATAATCATGACGTCTTTTGTTTTGTTGGCCGGTAAATTCGCTGTGAAGAGGATGATGAGATAAGGCGACGGGGCTGTAGCCTAGAGCCTCCAGTCCATTTTTCATGCGATTAAATAATTCTTTGGAAATATTTAAACAATCCCCAATGCTTTGCATGACAGGAGTTCGGATCTCAACCCCCTTTGGTAGAATATCAATCATGTTAAAATCAGAATCAGAAACATGATATCCTTCAACAACAAAGGGTAAGTTTTTTTTGTGTGGTGGCTCTAAATCAAGCCCTTCCATGGATGGAATTCCATCCATGGAGATGGATTCAAAGCACTCGTTTAGCGTTGAAAATTTAAGGTCCTGATGCCAAAGCGCTTGGCCACTGATTTTGTCGGTCAGGAGATATTCAAGTTCTAAGCCAAAGTTGAAATTTTTATTTTGTGCTTTGTTCATGCGCTTGACCCTTTTTCTTTTTGTTTGAGCTAATAAACATAGATAGCCCAGAAATGGAAAGAAAAGTTAAAATTACACCCGCTGGCAAGAAAAAAATATTCTTGAGCCACTGGGGCAAGAAATTTCCCTCGTGAATTTCGGCAAGAAGGGGCGTCCAACGTTGTGCGCTAGAGAGTATTTCTCCGTTTTTGGCATTAAATTGGATCTCATAGCCATTTTGGCTTCGAAAATTAACTGTACCTGAATTGACTTTGATTTCTATGCTCTTTAACTGACTTAAACTTGTCAGTTCTGCCGCCTTGATTTGTTGAGCCTTCGCCCATAAATCCTCCATGGAAACCAGAGGCCAGCCAGCGCTGGCTTTTAATTGCGGAGGTTGAATCCAGGGGCTAAAACTACGCAGACTTAGAAAAAAACCGGACACAGAAATAACGACAAGGGGAATTATAAACAGGATGGAGATTTTTCTGTGCCAAGTTCGCCAAAACTTAGGGCTTATCAAAACGCAGCTCCACATAGGGTTGAATTTTAAATTCGACAATTTCTAAGTCAAAAGCAGTAAAAACACCAATCAACACATTGATCCTAGAGAGCTCAATAAACTGCTCAACAAGGCTTTCTTCTTCGGATTCAAAGGCTAGGCCTCCATTGATTTTTCTCGCCTCGATTTTAAATTTGTTGAGCTGTTTGGCCTTCGTGACCTCACTGGCCAATTCACTTTGAAAGTTCAATTCCATACGATCGACTTCAGCAAAGGAGAAAGGCAGATGGCTTGTTTTTTTGACTTCACTGGCCATCGACTTTGTTATTAAAGAGATTGAAATAAGAACTAAAAAAGCCAAAGAAGTTGCAATGAAAGATAAACACTTGGTGCAGGCGTTTTTGTATAATTTAATTTTCATATTTAGATTCATTTCCTAAAAAAATAAATTAAGGTTTTAGACGATTTTTTTTATTAAAGAACAGTTCCATAAAGCCTATTCCTTCAACAGTGGGTAAAAAGATTTCGCCCCCAGCTGTCAATTCAAGCTCGACTTCAATGGCGCCAAGTTCAAAGTCTCGTTGCGGGCGCTGGGCATCGATTTTCTTTTCGGAGGCAGCACTCTGACTGATAATAAAGGAAGCCATTTTGCTAGCTTTTTTTATTCCCTTTTGCCACTGTGCTTTTGAAATTCCATTGATCACTTCGTCCTCAGAATTCAAAAAACTCAAACTATTTTTAGAATACAAATTGGCTTTAGGTGGATTGTACTTAAGGAAAACACTAGCAATGGAGTGAGCATTTGCTGAAACTAAATTTAAATCTCCACCAATGCCAAAGCCCAATCCGACTTTGACACCATAAAGTGGGTACTGGTTGTTCGGGTCATCGGGGTTTTGAAATTGTGCAGTCAATTCATTGGTGAGCATTTCGATGTGGTTGGTTAATGCCGTGGGTGTTGACACAAAACTTTTCTTTTCTCTGATGGACCATTCAATGCGAACTCTCATCACTCCGCCAACCTCGATGGTGGGAATGACGGAACCGTTGGCAGTAACATACAATTCCAACTGGTATTTATAAGGCTTCCAGGTTAATTGCTGTGAACTTTCTGAAACCTTTTCTGCAAGTCTTTGATGGAGATTCACATGTTGTGTGAGTTGATATTTTAATTTTTGGCTGTCAGAGGCTTTATTTGAAACCTTCTTGGACTGCATGACGTATTTAACCAGATCATCAATTCGTTGAGAGACCTCTTTGTTTGTCATGTCGCTAGAAAGATTTAGGGTGCTGGGGTCCTGTGAATTCATCGCCAGGAGTGAGTTGCTTTGAGTCTTTCTAAATTGAGTTGATTTTGGGGTTTTGCCATAATGCTCTTGTTGAAGTTTTTTTAAGGATCGGGCTGTGCGCATCCAAATGTATTCAAAAGCAGCAGATCCGGCAACGCCAACAAGGCCGATATCGCCCCCAGCTTCGATCCCTATTTCTGTTTTTACTGAAGCTAAATACCAAGGACCCTGCGTGTTTTTTTGGGTCAGGCTTGTTAGGCCGAATTGATCTTTTTGTTCTAAGCTAGGACTCACGACGGCATAGGTTGTGTTTAATAGCTTTTGCAGGTCAGGCCCCAAGGTAACGGGTTCTTCAGCTTCATTGCTGGTGGCTACAAATTGGTTGGTGTCTCCTGTTTGTATCCATCCTGCTGGAACTTTTGCAAAAGAGCTCTGGGTAAAGATTTGAAATAAAATGGCAATGAGTAGAGTTGTCGTTTGTTTCATTTTAAAATTTGTAATCACGGTGATCCCCTTACGGTGCTGGTAATCTTTCAAAGCGAAGTTCAATGGTGTTTTCGCTGGCCACTTTTGCTACGTTGTTTATTCCGACCTCGAATTCGAGTTGCAGACCGAGGCTCACTCGAGAAAGTCTCAGTTCGGACTCCTCTTGTTTTACATTTAAAATATTTAAAGTTGAGCGGTGGGTTCGGAAAACTGTCTGTGCCAAAATGACTTGAAGCTTTGATTCAGGAATAGCCATTTTTCCTGGAGACCCGATGGCCTTTGAAACGATATAAATCATTTCCCCAGTGCTGTCGTAAAAACAGCCTGTAGTGCCTAGCAGGAATGGAAGAATTAAGGTGGCCTTCAGACATTTGGCGAAGGGTTTCTTTTTTAATAGACTTAATCTCATCGATAATCCTTGATGTAGAGAATAGTTATCATTTACGGATGTAAACTTGCCGAGAGAGCTCTGATTAATCAAGTGGGTCTCGGCCGGATCGACATTATGAAAATGGTTTGAAATCTAACTGAAATCTAAATGATATTCGTGAAGTCCAAAGGGGGCTGTTCTAGGACACGTAAATATTTTTGGTGATTGAGAAAAGCTAGACCTATTGATGAATTCCGATTCATTTGCCTTTGAATTCTAGTTAATTTCTATAAGATCGGATAAAATTTAAGCATGTATAAACTCTTTATTTTGATATTCATCACGGCTGGACTCTCATTCGATGCGCGGGCTTCATTGGTCGGTGAATATGAACTCACCCAAGGGGATGAGGTTTCTTGCCCTACTGGAAATATTCATTTTAAGGGGAGCACCTTGATTTTTGGGTCTCGTCATTCCTGGTCTCTCGCTGATCAAGATAAAGCTGTTCTGAGTGAAAAAGTAAAAGGTGGCTGTACTTACACTTTAGCCTACGAAAAAGATTTATTCACTTTTAAAGCCAAGACGAAAAGGTCAAGTTGTCCTAATCCGAAAGAGGATCAGGCCATTGAGGAAGAGCTTGTAATTCAAGGCGATGAGCTGAATTATCACCTTCGATCGACGAAAGCAGATCAAGTCTTAAATAAAAATAAATGTGTTTACAAGAAGATTCTCTAGCATGAAAAGGGCTGTTTTCCCTTTCATTTTTATTTTTATTTTTCCTCTTCTTCTCCACGCAGATATTTCGCTGGGGCAACGAAGTTGCTCAAAATCAGAAAAAGGCGTTTTGAGGTGTCTAGGGGAGGTTTTGCCTCTTGTAAAAAATATTGGAAATCCCGCAGCAGAAAATTGTTCACAGAATGTAAGTGCCAATGAATGCGCACCTTTTGCAGAAGGCGTTGATGAGAGTTGTGAGAATTTCATTTCCCAAAAAAATGCAGATTGTATTGGACCATGGGGGAAGAAGGTTCAAGCTTATCTTCAAGAAAAAGGCAGTGAATCGCTCTTTTTTAAGAAGGACCTGTCTTCTGCCTGTCCGAATTGGAAGGGCCTGAATATAAAACAAAAAGAAAAGGTTTGGATTTGGATAGTTGCTCTGATTGCAAATAAGGAATCCACTTGCATGCCGCGCAAGCGCAATCCGAAGGCTACAAATGGTGTGGCTGTGGGGTTATTGATGCTGGACGAAAGGCTTAGTGCCAGAAAATGGCGAGGGCCCAATTGTACTAAAAAGGACGTTTTAGATATCACCGCTAATCTACGATGTGGTTTGGACATCCTTGAGGAGCTTCTTTTGGGTAAGGACGGAGAGTACCAGGGCAATGGTGAACTTTGGGGGCCTCGGTCTAATTCTTACTGGGAAGAGTTGCGAAAAAAAGGCGGCGGCGATATTGCCGACCTCATTCAGGACCATCCACTTTGTCGGTTTTAAAACGTATCGTTTTGATCAATTTAGAAATTTTGCTCCGAAAATGTTTGCTTTAGAAATAAGCGGCAATGCCGATAGAGCAGTTGAAGTAAAGGGTGGTTGAATGGTGAAATTTGAAATACAGCCTGAATTATTTGATAATTTTATTGATGCTATTTGCATTATGAATGAAGAATTCTTTCCGGTGTATTTTAATTCTGGCTTTGCGACGATGCTCAATGAATCTTCAATGAAACAAATGTATAAAAAAAGAATTTATGATCTCATTCAGCTTGATGGTTTTGAATGGAATGACCTCAAACCAGGATTTTTGACTCCATTGGAATCAAAAATTCGAGAAATTAAATTCAATGCTAAAAATCGCAATGGACAATTGCAAATCACCTGGCAAAGCATTCAGGCCTCTGACGGAAAATATCAGATTATTCTTTATCTTAAAGATGTTTCATTGGAATCTGAATTGGCGAGAAAATATCATGAGCAGCTCACTCAAAAAAACGAGACTTTGTCCACCCTCGATGAGCATCTCTTTAAAAACTATCTTATCAAAGATGTCCTTGAGAAAGTCTCTCGAGAGGATGATCCTATTGTCATGCTCCGACATTTATTCAGGGATTTATCCCGATTTTTGCAGTTGGATTGCATTATGTACCTTCGAGAAGGTGAAAATCAGGTTTCTCCCACTTTAAAGGCCTATTCTGGCCCCCCGCACATGGATGAGGCCCTAGTAAAAGGAAACGTCAAAACTATGATTCCCAATTTGCTTTTGGCCAACCTTTCCAATTTTAAAATAGGAAATTTAAATTGGAGTAGCTTTAGATATAAAGATGATGCCGATCAGTATAGGCACTTTGTTTTTGGAAAATCGTCCAGATTCCTCAAGCGAGAAGAGGATCTTATTGAATCGATTTGTGAGCCCTTGAGTTTCGCCTTAGATAATCGTGAGTTGTTTAAGAAAGCCATCACAGATGAAATGACAGATTTATACAATTATAGATACTTTAAACTGCGCCTGCATAAAGAGCTCTATGGGCACGAAGCTGCAAACAAAAAAATGGGCTTGCTAATTTTAGACATCGATCACTTTAAAAAAGTGAACGACACCTACGGGCATTTGGTCGGCGACTTTGTTTTGAAGGAAGTTGCTATCTGTCTAAAAAAATTCTGTCGCAACACTGACATCCCTGCGCGATATGGTGGCGAAGAATTCGCAATTATTGTTGATAATATAGATAAAGGCTATTCTCTTGAAATTGGAGAACGATTGCGGCAAGCCATCGAAAACTTAGAAATCAAGGTTCCTGGGATGGATCAAACGCTACAAATTACAGCGAGCATTGGCATGAGTGTTTATCCAAATCATGCAAAAAACCCAACGGATCTTATTCGTGCAGCAGATCAATGCCTGTATGAAGCAAAAAACCGGGGAAGAAATATGTGCATCCTGAGTGAGCAACTAGCAGATGAGAAAACGACTGATACAAAATCATCACGCGGAACAAAGCCCTCGGCGGCTTGATTCTAGCTACCCCCCCAGAGAGACAAAAAAATTTAAACCTGAAGAAGCCTTTTTTTGGGCCCCCTGTCTAAAATTTATACAGCAGTCTTGTGATAAAACCACCTTTTAGCGATATGAAGAGTGGCACTCCCTTTGCTGTATCTATTTGTATAGACCAAGGAGTTCACATGAAAAAGCTAATGATTTTATCAATTTTATCTCTTTTGCCAACACTCAGTTTTGCTAAAGTAGCAGACTTTAATGCTTTGATCAGGGAAAATAAAAAAGAACAAATCCAACTTCATGGCGCAATGAGAGACTCAATTAAAGAGACTCGAGATGGTCTTGTTGCATCTGAAGCAACAAAAGTTGGCGATAGAATGGTTTTTGTTGATGAAGCGTCATCCTCTTTTAATCCTTCGACGAAGAAAGATCTGCTTGTTTTTGAAAAAGAAAAGCAGCGCTCGATGACAACAGGCAAAAAACAATTCGATAGAGTTGCAAACGAAATGAATCTTTCTCAAGAATAGTTAGGGTCAGTTGCCTCTCTCAAGAAGGGTCAGAACTTCATAGTGTGTCGTCTGAGGGAATTGATCAACGATGACACATTTTTTAAGCTTGTAGCCATAATTTTTTAATTTCCCCAGATCTACTACCAAGCTTTCAGGAAAGCAGGACATGTAAATAAAAAACTGGGGGCGATCCAAAAGGCTTAAATTTTCCAGGGGATCTAAGAAATTCATCAAGCCAGAGCGTGGCGGGTTGGCCAAGATGCCATCAAACTCTTTAAAATCTTGGACAATTTTTCTTTGAAAATCACCGCGAAAAATATTTAATTTTTTCTTATATTCATCTAAAGACTCCGGAAGATGTTCCAGGGTTTTCTCAAGCCCCATCAAAGACAGAGCATCAATTTCGCAGGCCAGAATTGTTTTCGCTGAAGCGAGAGCAGACAAGGTTAAATTGCCAATGCCACTTCCGAATTCAATCAGTCGGGGTTCTTGAAAGCTTCCCACCCATTTAGAAATTGTTTGAGCTATTATTTTATTTGCGCTCAGGCTGGGCTGAGTGAAGCTAGCGACATGGCAGTAAAGATCCACGGGGATAGTGTTCATCCAGGTGTTAAACCAAACATTCAATTGGGGCTCATGCAGTTTAAATTCTGTGCCAGTCCATACGGGAACCTTACGGCGCTGACCAATTTCGACAAAGGCTTTCTCTTGCAATTTTTTTAAAAGATTTTTTTCTTCGAGAATCATTTTGATATCAATGTTTGCAAAATCAAGCCAGGCCCCAAGTTTTCCATGGGGACTGACTCTGAGGCGGATTGAGCCTTTATCCACCGGCCATTGGTAGCTGCGAAATTCAGTGAGCCAATTTTGCAAGGGTGGCGACAGTTGTGCACAGATATCGATATCCACGATATCATGCAAACCCTTTCCGTAAAGGCCAAGGCGTCCCCCCTGGAGGCTAAAATCCAAGCGACAGCGCAATCCTCCTAGGCCTGCACTCAAAAACTCAATGGGGCCATAAGGGATTTGACTGTGATCGAAAAGCTGCTGGAGTTGCTCGATTTTTATTTTTACCTGTTCGTCATAGTCGAGGTGAAGATATTGACAGCCAGAGCAAATGGATTCTAAGTGGCAAGATAATTTCGTTTGTTGAGCGGATAAAGAATAATTTTGGTGTTCCATATTTAGAAGCGTTCTTTTTCTTGAATTGTTAAAATGCAGCTGCTGCTGTTCTTGATTGCGCCATCCTCAGCGTGCAGATCTCGAAGTGTATAACCCAAAGTGACATGGGGATAAAAGGACTTGGGATTAAAGTCTTGAGCCCCGCCGCCCCTGGAGACAAAGAGTTTCTGAACAGCTTCTCTAATGGCCAATAATTGTTCTGATTCTATAACCACAAAATAAGTTTTCTCCGTCTGCTTGTAGAGGACGACAGAGGCTTCGCCGACACAGATTTTTTTAAAAGCGCTTCTTTGAATCCACATTTTTTCAGCCAAGTGATTGATTTCTTGAATGCTTAATTTCTGGCTCAAAACTTGATCAAACTCGATGGGTGTGATCACAGTGATGTGACTTTCTCCGCGATTTTTAAGCTTTATTTTAAGTTCGGACTCTAAGCTTAAACGGAGCATTGAAAAAAATTGAAAATCGAGATTCATGGCCAAGTAAGACTTCATAGGCGCTTTTTCTTCATGAGGAATAAAGCTCGCACCCGCATTGTTGCAATTGACATTCGAAGGGCTCGTTATTTCAGCTGTTGCTTGTGTTTTTGCTGGGGGCTGGGGTTGAACTAGGAGTGATTTGAGGTGAGATACCTTTGTGTTTTTATTGGTGGCGCATGAAGTCGTCATTTCTATACTCATGAAGATAAGCAATATTTTAAGAATTGCTCTCGGCATGGAGTGCATAGAAAGAGGGCGGAGAGCCTGCTTCATTTTTAAAAAAACTTTTTTCGAAAATCCCACATTGAGTTGGATTAAGATTCGCATTATGAATGACATTCAATTCCCGTTTTATTGACTTAGGTCTGATCAGGATTTACCTTACACGCACTATGAAAAAAGTAAATGTTCTTCTTGTGAATGCGATGATTTTAGTTTTCCTTGGCACGAACCCTGGCTTTGCAGCTCCAACTTCAACGCCAACGCCTCTTTTTGTCAACCAGGCTCAGACGTTGATCACGGACGCCAAGCAGCTTACATTTGTAGGAATGAAATCTGGAGAGGGCTACTTCAGTCCGGATGGCAAAAAAATGATCTTTCAAAGCGAAAGAGAGCCGGGAAATCCTTTTTATCAAATGTTTCTTATGGACCTGGCTACGGGGCAAACAACCAGAGTCTCTCCAGGCCAAGGTAAAACCACCTGCGGATGGATTCATCCCGCCTTTAAAAAAGTCATGTACTCGTCGACGCACTTAGATCCTGAGACAGCAAAAAAAACATCAGACGAATATGAAAATCGTAAAAAAGCGGTGAAGGCTCGCTATGCCTGGAGCTTCGACGAAAATTACGACATTTTTGAAAGCGATCTTAAAGGCGGGCACATCAAGCAGCTCACAAAGATCAGGGGCTATGATGCTGAAGGCTCATACTCGCCAGATGGAAAATGGATTGCTTTTGCTTCAAACCGCTCTGGATATACTGATAAATTAAGTGAGGAAGATAAAAAGATTTTTGAACAAGATTCTTCTTATTTGATGGACATCTATATCATGAAAGCGGATGGATCTCAAACGCGGCAATTGACGACCACCAAAGGATATGATGGTGGTCCCTTTTTTAGTGCCGATGGAAAAAAAATAACCTGGAGGCGTTTTACGCCCAATGGTTCCACGGCTGAAATTTATACGATGAATGTGGACGGCTCTGATCAAAAACCGGTGACACATTTGACGGCGATGTCCTGGGCGCCCTTTTTTCATCCCTCTGGCGACTATATCATCTTCACCTCGAGTGTTTTGGGATATACTAATTTTGAACTTTTCATCGTCGATAGCGCAGGCAAACACGACCCTGTGCGAGTGACTCACATGGATGACTTTGACGGTCTGCCAGTGTTCACTCCGGATGGTCTGCAACTTTCATGGACTCATCGCAATCAAAAGGGTGATTCGCAAATCATGATGTCCAAATGGGACGATGCCCAAGCCAGAAAGCTTTTGGGATTAGCCGCTGCCGATCCTGCAGCCAAGGGCCATCTTTCACCCAGCATGAACATCGAGGATTCCAAAACTTGGGTTTATTATCTGGCTTCAGACGAATTTCAAGGGCGCGCGACGGGGGCTTCAACTGAGAAAGCTTACACTGATAAGTTCGTGCAATTGTTTAAGTCCTGGGGATTGAAGGGCGGAGGTCATGATGGAAAATTCTTTGAGACCTTTGAATTCACTTCAGGTGTTCATCTTGGAACTCAGAATAGCCTTGAAGTTGTAGGCTCATATAAGCGAAAATACATCGTTTCTGAGGATTTTGAACCGCTTTCGTTTTCTAAATCTGGCGAAGTTCCAGAAGCTCCTGTTGTTTTTGCTGGGTATGGCCTGAAAGCTCCTGCCAGCGACAAGGATGCGGCCTATGACTCCTACAAAGGTCTCGACGTCCATGGTAAATGGGTGATGATCTTGACGGACTTGCCCGGGGATGTTTCCTCACAGAGACGACAATATTTAAACATTTACTCGCGCTTGCAACACAAACTGACGGTTGCAAAAAATAATGGCGCTATCGGCGTTGTTGTTGTGAATGGACCTTTAAGCGAAATTCCTGAAAAGTTTGGAAAAATAAAATTTGAAGGCTCACTGTCTGATGGAAGTCTTGCGGTGTTGCGCCTGTCTTCAAAGGCCGCCGAAGATTTATTTAAATATTCAGGCAAGGATCTTTCACAAATTCAGAAAGCTTTAGACAAAGAAGACACGGATATCGAAAAAACCGGAGGCTTTGTCATACCTTCCGCCTATTTAAAAGCCCGTGTTGATTTGCAGGTGCAAAAATCAAAAGGTGTGAATGTCATTGCCAAGCTTGAAGTTCCTGGGGCTCGTTCGTCCTTGATGATTGGTGCGCACGGTGATCATTTGGGGCATGGAGAGTTTGGCAATTCCTTGGCTAAAAAAGATGAATCTGGCAAAGCTCATTTAGGAGCCGATGACAATGCTTCGGGAGTGGCCGGAGTGATGGAATCCGCTCATTATTTTGCTCAACAACAAAAACTAAATCCGCATTCGCTGAAAAAGAATATTTATTTTTCAATCTGGTCTGGGGAAGAGCTTGGCACTTTAGGCTCTATGCATTTCACCAAGGGTTTAAAGCCCACCGATCATTTTGAAGTCTATTTAAATATGGATATGATTGGTCGCTATAAAGATCACCTTTTTGTTCAGGGGGTGGGCTCAGCGCTGGAGTGGACGGGGATCACTGAAAAAATTGCCGTTAAGAATTCAATTCCTTTGGTTTTGCAAGAGGATCCCTATCTTCCCACGGATTCCATGGCGTTTTATTTAACGAAGATTCCGACGATCAATTTATTTACGGGCTCGCATGTTGATTATCATTCGCCGCGAGACACGGCTGAATCCATCAATTACGACGGCCTTGTCAAAACCCTGAATGTCCTTAAAGATTTTGTCGATAGTTTTGAAGTCAGTTCCCGAAGTTATCTCACATACCAAAAAGTGGGAAGTGCTCAATCCAAGTTGGAGGGGCGCAGTTTTAGAGTTTACCTGGGAACTATTCCTGATTATTCCCAGGAAGGAATTAAGGGCGTAAAAATATCTGGGACTTCAAAAGAAAGTCCAGCTGAGTTGGCGGGGCTTAAAGAAAATGATGTCATCGTTGAATTTGATGGAACAAAAATTGAGAATCTTTATGATTATGTTTATGGCTTGCAAAGTGTGAAGCCAAATAAAGAAACAATAATTAAAGTGCAGAGGGACAACAAGTTGGAGGAAATGAAAATCACTCCAAAGCTCAAGGAGTAGCGCACTTGCTGGTCAAAAGACCTCAAACATTTCGATATTGAAAATTGATTTTTAGTAAAATGAAGCACAGCCTCTAATGCAGAAACTACAATCGTAAAGTATGCAAATGGAGGCACCCTTGAAAAATTTGGCGAGATCCATTCTTTTTTTATTCCTATTCCCCTTCAATGCATACTCGCAGCAGGAGTCCATTGATGTCGGTGAAGACTTAAACGCTATTCCTTCGATCTATTCCTGTGGCGTTGAAACTCAGGCCGGTCTGAGTTTTAAATATTGCATTCATCAAGGCGATCGGCAGAGCACCCGAGATGTTGTCTATTTTTTTCATGGCTTGGAAGGAAATGAAAAAACTTGGTTCACTCAAAAAATGGGCACGGCCATGCTAGAAAGAATTTGGCACAAGAATGGCTATGATCCCTCTATCGTCACCATTTCTTTTGGGGATGTTTGGCTGTTGGTCAACAACTCGAGATTTAAGTTGCTGCCTTTTTTTCAACAGATTGTTATGCCTTTTTTGGAGAATAAAATAGGCTACCAGGGGAAAGGCCGAAGACTCCTCATTGGGCAGTCCATGGGTGGGCTTAACGCCGCCATGGCCTCTTTGCGTTTGCAGGGAACCTTTTCTAAGGTGGCCTTGTTGTGTCCGGCAATCACAAGTGTAGGGCCTTATTCAAGTCCCCATGAAATAGATCATTATATTTTAACAACGGGGGCTGATCCCGAGCATGTTGAATTGATGCTGAAACTTTCAAAAAGTTTTTTTGTAAATACGGCGGATTGGAATCAACATGATCCCTTAAAACTTATTCCAAGAGTGAAGGTGAAACCACGTTTTTTTATTTCAACAGGTGTGGTTGATGAATATGGTTTTGATGTGGGCTCAGAGATCTTCACGCGTCTCAGTCGGCGGTACGGACTTAAGACCTGGTTTGTTCCAGCGCCAGGATATCATTGTGATTTTGATCGATCATCAACAGCTAAATTTATTATGGAGGGCGCGTTCAAATGAGAGACATAGAAACTCCACAAGATTATCATCCCCAAGGTAAGGCTAAAGGTGCTGACATTGATCCGGAAGCTTACCGCGAAGAAGTCCGACTTCTTATTGAAAAGATTGTTCGACTTCTTGTCGATCACCCTGAAACGGTCACGGTCACAACTATGGTCGGCCCCAAAACGACAGTTTACAAAGTGGAATGCGCGCAAAACAATCTGGGTCAGGTCATCGGCTCACAAGGCAAGACGATCATGGGACTCCGAGCGGTGGTCCATGCCATGACCGCCAGGAACGGAATTCGCTCGATTGTTGAAATTCCAGTTTAGTTTAATGACGAATTCGGTGGGGCTTTTGCATTGGCAAAGTGGCCCTGCCTGCTTAGAAATTCCCAAAAAGAGACGATTGATCTTGCTTGAACTTAATTATTATTGAAGACTTTCACACTTCGGAAATAAGACAAATCACCTCAAATCCATTGAGAAATAACAAATTTAAGGTTTCAAATTTAGATTTTTTTCTTAAAGTGAGCCAGACTAATTTATGAATCCATATTGTTTTTGTACATTTTATTGGCGATCCTAGTCTTCTGGGGGATCGAAATGCTGAAAGCCTCGCGAGTTGTAAAACTTAGTGTTTTCTTTATTGTGTTTAATTCTTTCGTTCACATTCAAGCACAAACCTTATCAGAACCAGCTTTATTTAATCGCTGCTACAGCCAGCTGACGGGCCGTCCTGTCCCCAGAAACCATGCGGTGATGGTCCAGATAGTGGCTGGCAAAGTAAATGCCCTCAGCGCCTGTGACAGCTTGTTGGAAAAGGCCGCCTTGAATCCAAGCTCTGGCTTATTGAATTCATTCACAGATTTGGAAGCGAACTGGATTTTGAATAATTTTTATGCTTTCCATCGGTCTTGGTTTCCCAGCAACACAGTTGAGCAAATCCAAAATTACAATGATGAAACGGGACTAGGAACTCGTGATATTTATGACACTACAGAGCCTGGCTTGGCTCTGACCCGGGCGCTCTTCATGACGGGCGCAAAATACTCAGATGTCGTCACCTTACCATCTGGGGTTCATGCTGTTAGACAAGACAATACTTTTATACGACAATTGCTCAGTTGGTCGGTGTCCTTTCCTGGACGAAGTGTCAGAGGCAATAATATTAATTTAGATCGCAATGAATTCAATTTCAGAGCGGCCAGTGGTGGTTTTAATGGAAACTCGGACACCACCAATTCTCTTTTCATGATCCTGCCTAAGATTGAAACGGGTGAGTTGATAGGAATTCGTTCGACCACAGAGTCCGCGGTCATTCCCAACGTCAACATGTCACCCCTTGGAGACTCTACGCCGGGTTCGAGTGTTCCTGGCTTGAATTTTAGTTTTGATATTTATAAAACCATGGGTGGTGGAGTTTTAGGAACACCCAGCTATGTCTTATTGAATTTTGGTCATGAGCTCGGTCTTAAAATGAATGGACAAGTGAAGGTCCCTCGTCGTTGGGCTCTGACAACGATGGAAACCTTTATGTGTGCGACAATGCCGGCGCTGAGGGAATCCGATGTGAAATCATTTTTAGTCGGAAATTCATCCGCACCTTTTAGAAATTCGACGAGCTGTTTGCAATGTCATTCCAGTTTAGATCCAATGGCTTACACGGCAAGAAATATTATACTCAACAGCACGGATTTTGCGGAGATCAGCGCGGGGTCCGCGCATCTTGGTGCAAAAAATGCATTCGTCATGTCGACCTTTCGACCCGAACTGCCTTCAGTGACAGGATGGCCCTCAGAGCCCGTCGAAAATTTTCACCGTCAAACGCCCAGTGGCCGTCTTTATTTTCGCTCATTCAGTCAGGGTGAGTTGGTTAATAAACCCGTTGATGGCATTGCGGGGCTTGGTCTAGCCCTGTCGCAGCTGGATGATTATTATCAGTGTGCTGCAAAAAGATATTTCGAATTTTTCACGGGCATCAAAGTCCCACTTTATGATCGCAGCAATCCTATTTATGCAGAAATGAATAAATCTCTCTCTGCCAATTCTATTGCAGATAGAAAGTTTATCGAAAACTTGGCCGCTGATCTACGTCAGAGCCAATCTGTGAAGGGCTTGATAAAAGCCATTATGGCTTCGGATTATTATAAAAGTCCAACTTTCAGACTTGAAGGGGGATCGCTTGGAAAATGATAACAGCAGTAAATTCAGCCGGAGATTGTTTCTACAAGGAGGAATTGCCACAGGCATGACTTCCCTAGTGCCAGCTCCCTTTGAAAAACTTTTAAACCTGATGTCAGGAAGCTTCATTCTTGAGGCAAAGGCTGGAGCCCTTGGCGGCGTAGGCTCTCGAAATTATGTCAATTTACTGCTGACCGGTGCGCCTCATCGCTACGGCTTTGATCATTGGATCCGCACGAATCAAAGTGATCCTGCGATGATGGCAAATCCTATGATTGCAACAGCCCTCGTGAATTCAAATGGCAGTGCCGTGGGCACGCAATATCAGACCTTTGATTATAGAGGTCTGCTTGTACCACAGATGTTCAGTCATTCTGTTTACAACGGCAAAGGGACTTTGCGGCCTTTGACAAATCTTTTAGACAATATGATGGTGATTCGAGGTTATGGCACGGGCATGGATGGTCATCCCTTTAACGCTACAAAACAAATGGCCCCCTTAGGTGGCGCTTCCTCTATAGCGGGTCTGGCTGCAGATTACTCGACGAAGACTTTTGAGGCGATTCAATGGCCCAATCGAGGGGCTTTTGGCAACTATAATTCCACTCATGGCAAAGCCATGAACAAGCTCAGTGGGAGCAAGCCGCTGGGTGATTTGTTGCAAGGTTTTGGGCCCACAGCAGAGAGCAATGCCAAGGCCTCGGCTTTGATTCAAAGGCAGGGGCAGCTGATTGATTTAGGCCGCTCTCGATTGCAGACCTATATAAAATCTGGCTTGCCGGGTTCCTCTGTGCTGGCTCAGAATATGAACAATGCCACAAACCTCATGAAAAAAGGGATCAACAATATCGACGGGTATTGGAAGGAAGCCCTGCCACGCTATCAAACACTGATCCTCAATTCGATGAGAGCCACGGGACTGTCCGGCCTCAGTGATATGTCCTTGGTGCCAGATCAAAGCGTTCATTGGAATATTCATGTGGCAGATGGAAACAGGGCATTGAAGCCTGAAGGCGACCTTCGAAATTATCTTGGAACGCGAACCCTTCCTTCTAATTTGGCAGAAGGTTTTGCTTTAACTGAATATGTTTTAAAAGAGGGATTGGTGACCAGCGTAGAGTTAGAAGTGGGCAGTCTTGGTGCAATCACCCTTAAAGAAAATGGTGCAGAGCTAAAGCAGGGTATTATTAATGACATGCACGCCACTGGATCTATTTCTGGAGTCCTATTGACCACATCTTTTTACAGAGGGATCGCCGCGGCTATTCTGGAGCTAGCCGATCAGTTAAAGGCGACCAAAATTAATGGCACGGACCTCTGGTCAGAAACTGTCTTTCAAATCACATCTGATTTTGGTCGCTCCGCCAGAACTGATGGGGCTGGCAGTGATCATGGTTTTAATCAGATGGTGACCAGTGTGTACTCAGGAATTATCAAAGAGCCTTTGGTGATCGGAAATATAAAGCAAAATGGCATCAACAATAATTATGCAGGAACTCAGGGCTTAGCTGCACCGATTGATAATTACAATCAAGTGGGCTCTCCAACCCCTTTGATGCCAGCATCGACAGTCGCTAATTTATTAAGAGTTCCAAAAAATCCATTTCAAAATTTAGCTGCACCTCTGGCCAGTGAATCCAATGGTCAAGTTGTACTGGCCAGCAATGCTAAAGGAAAGATGGTGGTTGTCGCATGATGAAAAAATTCATAAAAATTTTTGGATTTGTCGCCGGTGGCGTCGTGCTGACTCAGATGTATCAAAACTGCAGCCAATTTGAAGTGATGAACAGTGACTTGAGTTCTTTAAGCATGTCTTCTTCGATCTTGCCTGATTCAGCCCATCCAGGGCAAAAAGAGCTCACACCGCCCACTCAACATGTGCTTGTGGCAAATAAAGTTTATGTCTCAGCCTTGATGAGAGATATTTTTGCACGCACTGACGCTGATATCGAATTGGAAAACTTAATTAATAAATGGATCATGTTTCGACCAGCACAATTTGGCGGCTCGTGCAATCCCTACGATTCCTATTCAGCAAGAGACTGTGGCGGGGATATATCCAATGCCAACTTGCCTCAGTCTACGGATCACAACACCGTCCGCGAATCATTTCGCCTGCAGTTTTGCGAAAATATTTTAGGAAAGGATGAATTTGTAAGCGCGGTCCTTGGAAAAATAACGTCCACGGCGGCGGGGCCCAATGCAAATTCAATTGAGCAAGTTTATAAACTTTTTTATCGCGATCAGGATATAAATCCACTGACGATCAATTCTTTGGTGGATATGGATCACAATTTAGCGCAAAAATCGGAAGTTATGATAGATCGCTGGCGGGCTGTTATTTTGCAAGTCTGTGAATCGCCCGGATGGCAGTTGCTATGATTTTTTTTCAAACGGAGTAAATATGAGGCGGTATAAAATCGTCGGAGTCTTAGGAGCCATCAGCTGCGCAATTTTGACATTTCAAAATTGTGGTGGTGAATTGGCGCCCCTTTCTTCAGCCGTCGAATTGCAGAACCTCTATGATTCTCAATCAATAATAGACAGCTCTTTGCTGCCGAATTTGCTCAGTGCTGATAGCATTTCTTATTGGGAAAAAAACTCCGTCATATCTTTTGAAAAAACTCCGCTTTTTGCGGAGGCAAGCTCGGTGATACTGGCCCTCGACAGCACTCAGACTGGAAATATTTATTCGCTCAATTCTGGGACTAACTTAGAGGATGCTCAAATCACTTTTAATAATGGAGTGGTTCGCGCCTCTCATGTAACGGATCTAAGCAATTACAGTTATCTTGAGGCCTCCGTCCCAGTAAATCCAGCTGGCAAATTTTTAATTGCGGCGGCCTTTGGGAACGGGGCTAAGGAAATCACTTTACTCATCAATGGTCTAAATCAACAAGCCACAGTGAACACCGTCGGTACACCCTTGGCTTACAGTTATCTTTCAAAGAATCGCGTTTTGCCGACGAACAAACAGGGACTCTTTGAATTGGCAATTTATGACAAGGCTTTGAGTGGTTCAGAACTCAATGTCCTTTCTCGGTATATCGCAAAAAGTGCGCAGGTTTCTAGTGTGGCCTTTGATCCCTCACTGGTCGATACAGGCGGTGGTTCTGGAGTGGCATCACCCACCTTGGGGTTTCTTGCTGCGAAGAGTGTCATTGATAGGAACTGCTTAGAATGCCACGGCAGCGGCAGTCCGAACGGGACTTTTGCAGACTTGAGTCAGGACCAGTTTATTCGTAAAGGATTGATCAGTCCAAAAAACTTAGCGGGCTCAAAAATGTATTCTCGCCTAACTGGTGTGAGTGTGGGGCCGGGCCCTGGAAATATGCCTTTGGGAAAGGCTGCCTTATCAGATCCAGATAAAACTGTGATAGCCACTTGGATCAATAGCATACAGTAACCCTGTTTTTTAAAAGCCTGATTACATTCTATAATTTAGGCCTAGACGCCAAAGGGTGGCTCCTTCAGAGGAATTGATGGGGCCAATGCTCTGAAAAAAATCAAATCGTTTCGTCAATCTAAAATTGGCTTCAATCAATAAGGCCATATTTAAATCTTTTCCACTTGTAGCCAAAGGGTCCGGCCATTTCACCTGACGCCAAAACAGGGGAGCCGTCAGCCCTATAAAAAAGCGAGGGGTTAACTTCTGATAAATTTTAACAAAGCCTCCCATAGAAACCCAATCTTGATTTCCAGATTGAAAAATCACTTTTGAACTGTTGCCCCCACCGGAGGCAAGGCCGCTGCCAAGGCTTAAGCCAAGAGAATAACCCCAGCGAGCTTGCGGAAAATTTTTTTCAAGACTCAAGGCACGGCCTGTAAAATTGGCGAGATCTGAGTCCGTAATTCCTCCAGATTGTAAGTGCATTTTTTCATTCCACTGCAGATAACTAAATCCAAAAATAAAATTTGGATTGAATTGAGTCTTGATACTTGTTTCAGCAGTATTGACTTCTGTTGATTCAGATTGTTCCAGCAGCTCTGGCTCTGAATAAGCCAATGCACAGAATAAAAAATTAAAAACAAAGACCATCAGATTTCGAAATATTTTTTTCATAGATTGCCTAGCCATTTCTTTGTTTTTTTACCATGATAAATGCATTTGACCTTGGAGCTGCCAACGGTCTTCATTGCCGCTGGCTGGGTCATAAATTTTTCCATTCAGGGCCATCAGACGAAACTCTGTGCGAGGCCATGGAAACATCATCGCACCCAAACCCCAACTGGTTCTTTCCGGACTTGTGGATTGCATTTCACCCTTGGTGTATTGAAGAACGGATAGCAAATTATATCCGCGCTGAATATTCACCAGCCCTTGGATGATGGAATAAATGCCAGTGTTATTGTTTGAACCATTAAAATAGACATTCTCAAAAAGTCCGGCTTCAGCCAGCAAAGACGCACCTTTGGATAAGCCCAAGCGAGCGTGTCCAGCCATCCTGGTGAGCTGCTTGGATTCACTTCGTGAATTCAATAGAGAGGCACCAAGTTTGGTCTTTTCAGCCAATTCATATTCACCAGAAATGGACAGTCCCTTTTGCTTTATGGATTCGGATTCATCGTTGTTACCAAAAAAAACATTGGCAGAGATTTCCCAGGTCGGATAGGCCCAATGAAGGACAGCGCCTTGGGATTGATCAAACTGTCCTAAGCCCAAAGCAAAACGGCTGTTGGCCGTATGGTCCACCTGACGAATCCCAAAAACTTTATCCAATTGACCTAAATAGACCCAAAAATTCTTACTGTATTGATAGCGAAGGTAATACTCTTTAAAAAACCAATAGGGTGGGTTCTTTTCAGAAGAAGATGCAAACTGCCGAGGTGATTCCAAATAACTAACTGTTGTGATCAAAGCGTATTTTTGCTTTTTATTCATAAAAAAATTCAGATTCATATCCGCTTGCATGTTGTAAAACTTTTCAGTTTTCGAAGACTCTGAACCTGGATTGTTTTGAAACCAAAGACCACGATATTTTATCCCTGGACGAAACCACCAGGGCAGATCCTTTTTAATAAGAAAAGCCGACCGCTTGCCAATTTCATCATCCTCAAGGCCTGAATAAAAAGAATTGGGGGCGGTGATATCTGTAGCAAAAACAGCACGTCCATAATCAGTGAGTGCTCCTCCCCCATGGCCGTTGTAATGACAGGTGATACAACTCGAATATCCATAGCCAATGAAATCCGGATAAGAATGGGCTAGGGAAGAAAAACAAAGAATGATTAAAGGAGAAATGAGAAGCCGATATAAATGTCGCATCTTAATATGTTTAGACAAGCTTATTAACCGGTCAATGATTTAAAAATTAATCCCTTAGAACTTCAAACCATAGCCAACACGCAAAATCAATTGATTGGTATTCATTGAAGCACTTTCTGGAAAATAGGTAAAATCAAGTTGCAGAGGTATGAAACTGCGCTCAGTGAATTTAAAATCAACTCCACCAGACAAAATTATTTTTTGTTGCAGGCCAATTTTTCCAGTATCAATTAAATTGGAATTTTTATTGATGGGATAAAGAAAGCCCAGTCCTGCTCCAGCCCAGAAACCAGGGGGCTTCGTGTACAGCATATATTTAACAACAAGATCCAAATCCAGATAACTGATATCAACAATATTATCAATTTGGCAGGGAATGCCATTGCAGACCCCCGAGACCTTGGAAGCACCTTGGACTTTCAGCGTGTCATAGCCAAATCGAGCCAGGACTTCTATTTTATCGTCTAGGCTTTGTTGATAAAATCCTTCCAAAGAAAAGCTTGAACCACTTAAGTCAACAGACGAAACTCCGGTCAGCTTCACATTCATCTTGTTTTGTGCAAAGCCTATTAAACCGCCCCAGCTGTGAGGTGATTTAATTTGAAAGGGTTTTTGTGAATTTTCATCAGGGTTTGTTTTTGCGGTGGCTTGAGTTGTGTTTAAGGAGGCTTGTTGCTCAAGTTTTACTGGAGTTAAAATATAAGTTTCTTTTTGTTCAGAAAGGCTGCCACTAGAAATTGTGCCTAGAATTTTTTGGCCCTTGATGGCTTTGATTTGAATCTGGGCCACAGCTTTTTTAGAGGCCGTATCTACGGAAAAAACATCGCCGATCTTAAAGGACTCCTTTGTATCAAATTGAAGCAAAATTTTATCAGCTTTGATTGTAAGTATTTTTACAGCATGAGCTCGATCTGGAATGAAATAAGATAGAACAAACAGGAAAAAAAGAGCCACGAGTTTTAGGTGATTTGACATATTCTTTATAGTTCCAGAAGATACAGCAGAAACAAAGCTAAAACTGGTTTGATAAAGCGGCTACTTTTTTTCCGATAAGTTATATTATGTTACATCGAGTGATTTTTTGACTTTATTTTGCGATCAAAATTAGCGACAACTCGCCCGGCCAGCAAAAATGGGTATTCCATGCAACAAGGTTGGCTCTTTATCGAGCTCGCACAGGAGGCCCTTTTTAGAGTCGCATGAATAAGCGAAATAGTCTTCCGTTGCTAAAATGCTGTTTCCCAGGTCCTGATAATGAGCGCTCATCTTTTTTGTTTCAGGATCTATATACATGTGACAAGCGGTCCCTTTGCGAGCGCGAAGGCGACAACGGTGAATTCCATTATTTTGCAACAGGCATCGGGGCACAGTCAAGTGGCGAACATTTGCGGAAAAGGTTTTAGAGTGCCAATTGAGACAAGCCGCGTCCCCGTTCTCAACATCCTCGGACTTAATGCTCGGCGAACAATCGCTTTTTGGATTTTGAGCAATGACTTTTTCCATCACCATCTTAGAAAAATCATTGATCACCATGGGCTGAACTTCTTTTTTGAAAAGACCGTTACAAATCTCATTCAAGTAGGTGTCTACGGGGACATCAGCACTCAGTTGAAAAAAATTAGAAAAAATGGCATTGCTCATTGTTTCTACTGAAGTTTTTCGTGCGGTTTCGCCGACGATAAAATCGATCCCACCCTCAAGGGTTTTCTCAATGCCCAGAGAGGCTTCAAAAACACACATTCCCACCATTGGATAATCAACCCGGACGTTGGGATAAGTCAGATAAGTCTTGTCATCAAAATTTAAAACTTCCTCATCTTCTTGTTGAGACTCTGGCATCACCCTGGATTTAGAAAAGGAGCGGTTCTGGTTTTTTTTGAGAGCCTTCACTTTGGAGGAAACAATCACAAAGCTTGTTCTCAGTGAATAGCGAAAATCAAGCGAGAGCTTTCCGCCAAGGTCCACAAGGGGAACTTGGGCACCAAGCTTGGTGTTTGATCCAATGACTTCACTTTTTGAGCGCTCGGTCCAAATTCGCGGGAAATCTGGGGCATTGAGTTTGTTCATTTTCACGCCCACCAAATCATCAATGATGGGTTGTCGCATATTTTCAAGACTGCCAGGGACAAAGGACATTATATTTGCAGAATAATCACGTTGCCTCAGGGTGCTTGAATATTCGTGATCAATGGCGTAAGCCGACTGCATCACAAGGACAAGGGCCGATAAGAAATAATAAGGCCTGAATTTGGTGTACAACTTCATGATAGTCCTCCGGGATGATCCTACGGACTGATCAGTAGCAGGGAGCGTGCCGGGTTCAATAGGGCCCTAGGTTTTATCTCGTGCTAGTGACTCTTGCATTTTTACAGGGGCTGCGCCATTTCTGTCACTCTTGATGCCTCTGCTGTAAAGAGCTCTCCACCAAAAACCGTGGGTTTCTTTTGTACGGAAAGTATTGTGAGTTCTGCAGAGACATCTCAAGTTGGCTTCGTTATGCGAACCGCCCTGACTCCAAGCCAACCTGTGATCAATTTCCAACTGGTAATGACTTTCACAGCGTTTTCCATCAGAGCCAATAAATTCACAGCGGCCTAGCGCTTTTTGAAAAACAAGACGTCTTGTCTCTATCGGAATATATCGAGAAGATTTTTTGGTTTCGCAGTGCTTCGAGGATCGATGTTTTGTTTGAGGGTCAGTCCCTCGATTTTTTTGAACTATTTTCTCAACCTTACTTTCTGTCAGAAAGCGCTGATGATCCGTGGTCTGATTTTTTGATTGTGTGCTGCGGCCTTTTTTACTTTTTAAAGTTTCTAGGCTCTCTCTAGAGATTTTTTTCAATATCTTGCTGAGGTCCCCGTCAGGGATTTCGTGACTCAAAAGACTTTTAACCTCTTGCAAAAGTTGCAAGGTCTCTTGATCGACCGTCACTTGCAACAGGGTGTGATTTGCGGTTAGAGGTTTTTCTTTATTGGCAGGAAGTGCTGCCGTTGGATTTAGGGTGACAAAGGCCGCTTGCGCCTCTTTTTGAGTTTTTCCTTTGACGGCATCAAAGATGTCTTTTTTCTCTTGAAAACTTAAAACTGCTTTTTTTTCAGATTCAAGTTTTCGTATAAATCCCTGAGTGGCCGCCATCGTTGAGAGATTTGTTTCCCCTGACACAAGTGCGGCTCTAACCTCGGGAACAGATTGAATCAACTTCATCGCGTTGATGCGCTGATAGGCCGAGGATTCACTGAGATGAAAATATTTAACTAAAAATTCAAAAAGACT
>CANFQX010000016.1 GCA_947449255.1 Pseudobdellovibrionaceae bacterium | reverse complement strand
TTGATGGCAAACGTTTCCATAAAAATGGTGTTATAATCGCGCTTGGTATTGGAGCAAATGGCAAAAAATATGTACTTGGGATCTACCAAGCTTCGAGTGAAAATCATCAATCCTGCGTGAACCTTCTCAACGATCTTGAGAAGCGCGGCTTGCCTTCATCAGGTCTACTCTTCGTCGTTGACGGCGGTGCTAGAGCCAATTCAAATTGCGGTTGATGAAAAGTCTTATAAATAGGGTCGTAAATCTGTGACCGTTGTTTCTGACGTAGATCGTGGAATGGTAATCTGGGTTAGCGAGGAAAACACCAAGTGCTCCCTTGATGTGTTTTTCAAAATATTAGGACCAGAGAGGTGCAAAAAAATCCAGAGTGTCTCAAAAGATATGCACAAACCTTACATTGGCAGTTGTCAAGAATTTATCCCCCAGGCATTAGAAGTGGCTGACTCCTTTCACGCGGTAAAAAAAATTAATGTAGTTATGGATAGCTATCGACGTGAAGTCATCGAATCTCCTGACAATCCTAAGACAGAAAAAAAAGATTAAAGGAACTGAATTGGGTCATTCGCTTTAAGCAAGAAAATATGAATAGAAAACTCAGTCGAAACTTGCTAACCTTGAGAAGTTGAATGAACTACTCAATAGAGCTTACCTACATAAAGAATCTTTCTTTGATTTTTTTACTTTCAAACCAACTGAAATAAAAGAAGCTGGATCCTTGCCCACAGGTTTAGATCGAACAAATCTTTGGTTAGCTTTGACCAAAGCATTTCGTAAATTTCTAGCGAGAGCCCAGGGGCTGGACTAAAGCGTTTGACTGTAAGCTTCAGGCTCAAGTGCAGAGAAGAATAGGGGATAGGGTGCCTGGATGAAGGCCACTAGACAGGATGTCATGCAATGCCAAGCTTCATGCTCATCAGGGCCGGTAAAAATCTATAAAGCGGGCCTATGGATTAATCTCACAAGTCTATCAAAAGCAGAAATTTTGTTTAGAAATGCCCTTTAGAATTGAAATTTGCGTTAAGCGCTCTCAAGAAATTTCATCGGATCATTTTCGAATTCGAAATAATTTTCAAAAGTAATCATGACAAGTCTTGCCTCGGGAAATTTGTTTTTAAACTTCTCAAGGCCCTTCAGTGATTTTTTTCGTCCACTCTTAACTTCAATGGCATAAAGATTTCTGCCTTTCTTTAAAACAAAATCCACTTCGTCATTTCCCTCTCGCCAATAATATAAAGACTCATTTGTTCGGACCAACTGAGCGCCAACGATGAGCTCAAAGACTCGACCTAATTCTTCTGGCCTATATTTATCTAATATTTTTAGATAATAGAGACAGGGGGCCATCGGTAAAATTTTTGGCGTGGACGATTTAGTTATAATTTTTTTTGCGGAATATTTCTCTATAACTCTGATGAGAAAGGCACCTTCATAGAGGCTCAGATAATATTTAATGAGATCCGTATTCCCTTTATCCTGGAGCTGTCCGAGCAGTTTTGTATAGCTGATCTCTTGTGCTGGATACGACATGATGATTTCAAAAGCCTGTTTAAAAAGGGCCGGGCTTTTGACTGTCTGATTTTGTAAAATATCTTTTTCAATCACAGTCAATATAATTGACTGTTTTACGTATTTTGCCCAATCGTTTTTATTTTCAAAATTATAGGATCCGGGATAGCCTCCTATTTCTAAATATTGTTCAAATGTTAAGCCATAAGCCTTTTTTGACTCCGAAAAGTTCCAATGATAGGCGTTATGCAATTGAAATCTACCAGTGAGGCTTTCCGTTAAGCCTTTTTGAATCTCAAGTGAACTTGAGCCAAGTAAGATGCATGGAAACACAGTTTGATTCCTTTTGTCTTCGTCCCAAAACTTCTTAATAACTTCTGACCAGTTTTCACATTTTTGTATTTCATCAATAACAAGAATTTTTTTTTCACGTCGTGCTGTTAGCCAAACCTCTAGGAGCCAATTTGAATCAGCATTAAAAACCTCGTCGGCACTATAGAAAAGATAATTGTCTGAATGATTTTCGTTAAGGTATTTTAAAACAGAAGTTGTTTTTCCAACTTGTCGAGGGCCAATTATGACTTGCAAAAGTTCATTTTTTTGACCTAGTGATTCATTAAGTTTATTAATAAAATCTAGTGTAATAAGCTTTTTCATGACCTTATTGTTGACTAAAATAAATACCAGGTCAACCTATTAAATATACTAGGTGCTACTAGTAAATATAATAAATAGCTTTAAGTATTTGATTAGATTTGGTATTTTCAACGTCGTCGTCTTCTTTTGGTTACTAAAAAATACGATTTCTAGCGAGAGGCCAGAGAGCTGGACTAAAGCGTTTGACTGTAAGCTTCAGGCTCAAGTGCAGAGAAGAATAGGGGATAGCGTGCTTGGATGAAGGCCTCTAGACAGGATTTGCTTTATTTTTTTTTAGTTTATATTCCTTAAGAGTTGAATGCATTCACAAATAATAAATTGCTCAAAAATTTTTCCGAATCCGTTGGAACCAAAAATAAGCTTCTATTGACATTTAGCTTGAGTGACCCGATTCTGGTCTTAATCGGGTCAAAATATGACCCGATTAAATGCGCAATCGGGTCATTAAAAGACAGAGGGAATTGAATGAAGGAAAAAAAATACGTTTGGCAAAATAAAAAATGGCCCAACTTTTTTTGGGATGATTCTGAAATCCTGCCTGTTCTGTCGCTAGCCAGAAGGAAGCAAGGATTGATTCTGGCTCATGCAGCAGAACTCGGGCTTGAAGCGCAAGCAAAAATTCTTACAGAGGATGCACAAACAACCAGCGAAATCGAAGGTGAAAAACTCGAGGTCACTTCACTTCGCTCCTCTGTCGCGAAAAGACTTGGACTGTCTTCGGTTGGTGTTGAATCTGATCAAAGAAATATTGAGGGGGTCATCGATATGCTTTTGGATGCAACTCAAAATTTCAAAAAACCTCTGACGGATAAGCGCCTCAAGGGATGGCAAGCTGGACTTTTTCCGACAGGTTATTCGGGAATTAGTAAAATCGATGTCGGAACTTGGCGTACTTCTTCTGAACCCATGCGAGTTATTTCAGGAAATATGGGTAAAGAAAAAATTCACTTCGAGGCCCCTCCTGCGACAATCCTAAAACAAGAAATGAATCAGTTTATAAATTGGTTCAATCGACCCAAGCCAATTGATGGCTTGCTTCGGGCCGGTGTCGCCCATTTTTGGTTTGTCACTATTCATCCTTTTGATGACGGAAATGGGCGAATTGCACGTGCCATTTCAGACCTTGCTTTGGCTCAAGATGAAGAACAGGAAATTCGTTGTTATAGCTTTTCGTCGCAGATCAAAAACGATAGAAATCAGTACTATAAAATTCTTGAGGATTCACAAAAAGGAAATTTAGATTTAACAGATTGGCTTGTTTGGTTTTTGAATACCTACATGAAGGCTGTCGACAATTCCTTAATATTAATTCAAAAGTCTCATTCGGTGAAAAGTTTTTGGACGAACCATGCTCTTATAGATATCAACGAACGTCAGAAAAAAGTTCTGCAAAAAATGCTCGAGGCTGAGCCCGCTGGCTTTATTGGTGGGATCACTAATAAAAAATACGTGAGTATAACAAAAGTAAGTCCCGCCACTGCAAAAAGAGATCTGGCGTATCTGCAAGAAAAAGGCCTCATCAAAATGAATGAATCGAAAGGACGCTCGGCAAGCTACTCGCTAAGACTTAAGAAACTGGAAAAAAAACGGGTGTAGTTTAACGGGTGCACAGTCTTATCCTGAAGGTGAAAGTGAGGAACATTACTTCTTCTTTCGATCCCGCTTTCTCTCTCGATTATTCAGGTAGGCTTCTGCTGCCTTCTGGCTAGATAACCAAAGGCGCCCCTCTTTATGAGCCTCAAGTTTTCCTGAACGGGCTAGAAGATTTAGATACTTTTCTGAAAATCCACTTTTCTTTGTCAGTGCAGACAAGGGGACAAGTTTTTCATTTGCCGACTTCCCTGGCTTAATAACTTTTAGATAAATATTCATCGCACGTTCAACAGATTGAGCTACGAGCTTTTCAATATCTGAAGTATTTCCTCTATCTGCTTTATTTAAGGCGTTATAATATTTTTGGCGATCATTTTTTAGAATGATTGCTAGGGGGTAGCCTTTATGCATTAATATCAGATTCATAAACAATCTTGCCGTACGACCATTTCCATCCGTAAATGGATGTATATAGACTAGCTTGTGATGCGCAAGTGCAGCAAGCTCCACAGGATGCAATTTATTATAACTCTTTCTAACCCATGCAACCAACTCTTCCATCAGTTTTGGCACCTCATAAGCTTCCGGTGGCCGATGAGAAGATCCCGTAATTATGACATTTCCCTTGCGATACTGACCAACTTCCAGTTTCTCGATGTCCTTAATCACAAGTTGCTGCAGGGACTTTATTAGCTGCTCACTGACGGTCTGCCGCTTCTCGTGCTCAATCAAATCATAAAGATAATGAATTGCTTCATTGTGATTTTTTGCTTCTAGATGATCTTTCAATGAACGACCTTTTACAGTGATCCCTTCATTGATAACTAAAAAAGTCTCTTTAAGAGTCAGTCGATTTCCTTCGATCGCATTTGAGTTGTACGTCATTTCAATAGAAAATTGTTCCTTCAGCTTCTGGATAAGATTCCCAGAAAGAGGGCGATGCAATTGAATCAAATTAAGTTTCTCATCGATTCTCTTTAAAAGGGCCTTAGGGATCATAAAATTCCTTAATATGGTATAAATTCAATATTAATATATACCATATTAAGGAAAAGCACCACTTTTCTATAAAATTGCCGATGTAACTAATCCCACTTCTTTGCCTTGAGCCCCTCTAACGAGAGCCCAGGGGGCTGGACTAATGCTTTTGAATTTAAGTTTTAGGCTAAAGTGCAGAGAAGAATAGGGGATAGGGTGCTTGGATCAAAGCCTCTATACAGGATGTGCTTTAGAATTTTTGTGGTTTATCTTCCTTAGAAGTTTGAATCTTAAATTATAGTTAAAATTAAAAATTACAAAATTTTCTAACTTACCAAAAACAGTCCCTTTTTTCATTCGTCGAGTTGTGGGCAAAGACTTTCCTTTGTGATCTAATAAGGTCAGATTTAAATTGGAGGTGCATTTCTAACCCCTGGGTGCTTATTGTGTCACATCGTCTCAGGGTTTAACTTCTGGACTTTGTTTTTCGGCAGCTGCTATGATTTGGTTTCATTCAAAGGAGTTTCTATGAAAACAAGTCTTTCAATAAAACTATTTCTGAAGCCAGTTCAATTTATTTTATTAGGTGCAGCGGCCTTAGTGTTGAGTTCGTGCAACGATCCAGAGGTCACAGGAAAGCTAGTGCTTCATCAAGCTGTAAATCTCTTCAAAGAAACAAAAAATAAGCCAGTGGCAGTGGAAATTGCATCTGGGGAGTACAGCGCCGTGGCGCGGTTAAGAGAAAATAATACGAAACTCTATTTGACGATCACTGATAGCAAAAGCAATCCGATCATAAAATTTGATTTGCCAGGTCGTTTTCCAGATTTGAATGGTGAATTTAGAATTCCATCAAAATTAAGCGGTCAACCCTATGGACTCCATGGAATTGTTAAAAGTGAAAGCCAAGATTCGCCCACCATCGCAAAATGGGAGCCCTGCTTTCATAGTTGTGTCCCAGGCGGAGGAAGCCCCTATCCTGGAGGTGGTTGCTATCCTGGAAATGGTCAAAGTGGATATCAAAGAGTTCGCTATCACATGACTCACACGCAAGCACAATATGATGTGGATCTAGAAAATTTAGATAATTCAGTCGCGGGTGCATTTCACGCTGCGCAAGAATACTCTGAAAAAGTTTATGAGTTTAAAGGGAATTGTCTGTAGTATTGGCCTAGCAATGGTTCAATGGAGTTTTTGAGCTCAATCTGATAGTTTTTTTGAATTCCGATATCATAAAGGACTCTTAGTGTTGGGTTTCTAGTTATGACGGATAGAGCGGGAATTGTTTAGTCACTCCCCGCTTAAACTTTCTTCGTGTCTATTTCAAGAGCTCCATCAGACGTCCCTCATCATCCAGGGCTTTCAAATCTGTGTAGCCACCAATTAGCTTTCCGTTGATCATGATGATTGGCACGGTACGCCAGCCGGTTTCGCTTTTTATGCGATCAATCTCTTCTTGTTTGCCTGTCAAGTCGATTATATCGAAAGCCAAGCCCTTTTCCTCGAGTAAACGAATGGCTCGATCGCAATAGGGGCAAGGATCTTTTTTATACATTAAAATTTGGGCCATGGAGTATCTCCTCATTTTTTCAGATTGTAAATCAAATTTTTAAATTAAGTAAGTATTGTTCATTTAAAAAACTCACAAGCAAAGAAACATCTCACCAGGGGCGTTTATCAACGGTTCATAGTGACATAGCTGCGGAGATGGGCAATACTGAGCAGTGCTTTTTTCGTACTTTGTTTGCAAAAGGAATCGAAGTGAATATTGAGTCGGCTGATACCCAATTAGAATCTATAAGTTTGTTTTTAGAAGACCATGCGCTTCTAAAAGGTCCAGCGCTTTCCAGTCTTTTAGACTTTGATATTTCAAAATATCAATTGCAGCAAGTTAGCAAAGAACAAGAATATTTATCACCTCAATTATGGAATATGCCCGAAGTCTTTCGTAAAAAATTAACGGCCTACTCAGAGTTTTACTTCAATGAAGTTCATGAGCAAGACCGGCTGGCTGGTATGATTCGTTATAACTTTTCCAATGGCATGCAAATCAGTGCAAAGGAAATTTTAAGACATCGATTGCAAAAGGTAGTTCCACGGGATTTGCTGCCACAGCCTAAAAAAAGTGAAAATCCAATTTTTACAAGATGGCCCTTAAATCAAAAGAAAGAAAAAACTTTCATTAGCCAGGCTTTGATTGAACTTGAAGACATTGTTCAATCTCTTCTTGCGCAAGTGACAACCAAGCACCGTCAAGGGCAGGTTGATCTTTTCTTGCAAAGTAAAAATTCAACAACAAAAGCGATGCGAATAGGTTCTATTGAATTCGAGCCCAATCTTGAATTGAATTGGCGCGTAGAGTTCATGGAAAAATCAGAACTTGAGGTCGAATTTAAGTTGATGAGCCAGCGTAAAAAGGATTTTTATTTTTTCGATTCCTTTGTTCTTGAGCCCACTGAAGGGGCAATTTTAATTCATCCATGGTACCGCGAGTGGGGGCAACTTGAGGAAAATCTGAAAAAGATTTTTGGCCAAGATGCCTTGAATTTATTAAAACCGAATCAAATGCCGTGTATGGATGTCGTTGGGGAGCTTGAAACTAAAGCACTCCTAAAATATTTGCGATCAAGACCCATCCCCGTCAATGTCTCTGGAGAAACACACACTTTATCAAGCAATCAAAGTGTCACTTCCATTATGTTGGATGAAATGGGCCGTTTTCAAATTCAACATCAAGCCCGAGTGTTTGGTCTGAAAGACTTATCAAGGCAGGGCTGGACTCCTAAAACAGTCTTATTTCTGAATGTGTTGTCGCAGGGGATTCCTTATTTGCTAAATTCTGATGCAAAATACCTGGCGGCCAAGGCGCGTGGTAAAAGAGACTGGGATCTTAAAATATTAAAGCATCTGGGGATAGTTCAGTACGTCCTCTTTGAAGTTCTCAGTTACCATTTCGATGGTCATCTCACGGACGGATTGATCGTTGAAAAAGAAAGTATCTTTTTGGCCTTGCATGAAAAGATACAATTACTGCTGGTTTCAGGAACCGGTGGCGTTTTAGAAAAGAATTTTTTGCTGACGGAGCTTTGCTCAAAACCCGTTTTGGCTTATTTTGAAGATTTTATTAAGAAGACTTTTGAAGTTTTACCCAGTTCTGAATCTTTCTTTTCAGAAAGCGGTGAAGTCATTCTTGAGGGTGTGGTCGAACGAGAATTCAGATTGCTCTATGAATTTTTAAAAAAGATGGCCATGGTCACAGCTGGGGAAGCCTTTAAAAAATCACGCACCACCTTGCTGTCAAAAGTTTGGACTGGAAATCCTGAAAAAGATGTCCAGTTAAAATCAGGTCTCTTTTTCTTTCCAAAGATGGACACAGCTGTCACTCAATTAAATGAAACATTAGAGTCCATCCAGGGCTTGCTGCCCTTTGGCTTTGATATTTATTTCCGCGGCCAACCTTTGCAGGAGTTGAGTGAAGACGAATTTAAGGTGGACTTCGAGATTCAAACCGATGCTCAGGAAAAATATTTTAACTGGTTTGAATTGAATCCAAGATTCTTTTTAAGGGGTGAAGAGATTGACCCCAAAAATATGGGCAGCCTTGGTGGCAGTGGCGTGATCGAGTACGATGGCCGACTGTTTTTAGTTCCTCGTAAGCAAATGCCTTCTTTGAAGCGGCTTGAAAACTTTTGGCAAAAGCTGCAACAAGGAAAAAAAGAATCCGGATCTAAAAAAGCAGGTGATAAACTGTATCAATTGCCAAGACATCAAATTCTTGAGCTGCTCTCTTTGCGGGCTTCCGGGGTCAGTATTCGCGGGGATCATGAATGGAAAAAGATTTGTGATTTCTATGATCACCTTGGTGAAACAAATCGGACGGTGATTTTACCAAAATCGGTGAAGGCAGAGTTAAAGCCCTATCAAGCCTTGGGAGTTCAATGGTTGCAGGATCTTTATAAACTGCGACTAGGTGCCTTGCTTGCTGATGATATGGGTCTGGGAAAGACTTTGCAAACCTTGTGCTTTTTGGAAGGACTTCGCGAAAAAGATGAGTTGGGACCCGTTTTGATCGTTGTTCCTTCGTCTTTGATCTATAACTGGCAAAGTGAAATAGAAAAGTTTACCCCAGAATTGCCCCTGGTTGTCTTTACTAAAAATGAACGAGACGTCATCGCAAAGCGAGTCGAAGCCAAAGAAAATATTCTGGTCATCGCAACCTATGGTCTGTTGATGGAGCACGGCGAATTCCTGAATCAATATCAATGGAAGGTTTTGATTTTTGATGAAGCTCAAAATTTAAAAAATATCACAACGAAAAGAACCAGTGCGGCGCGCTCTCTCAATGCCCAGTTTAAAATCTGCTTAACGGGGACTCCGATGGAAAATCACTATGGAGAGTTTTACTCTTTAGTGGATATCTTAGTTCCGGGCAGCTTAGGAAAAATTGATGATTTTAGGCGTCAGTTTGTGAACACTGAGATCGTAGCCCGAGAAGAAATGGATGAACTGAAATTAAAAATCAGGCCCCTACTTTTGCGCCGAACCAAACGTGAAATTTTGGATCAATTGCCTGATAAGCAAGAGACGAAAGTGAATATTGCTTTTGAAGAACGCCAAAAAGAGATCTATCGAGATATTGCTTTGTCTTACAATCAAAAGGTTCAAGAAAGTATTTTATCAAAGGAAAGCCAAGGCAGTGTGCAGCTTCAGATGCTGACAGCCTTATTGCGACTTCGCCAGGCCTGCTCTGATCCAGCCGCTTTACCCAACGTTAAATATGATAAAGTTCCGCCGAAAATTGAGGCCTTGTTAGATTCGGTCAAAGAAATTGTTGAATCCGGCGAAAGTGCCCTGGTGTTCACACAGTTCTTGCAGACTCTTGAACACACGGTCTCTAAATTAAAATCCTTCGGCATACCGGTGTTTGTTTTGCATGGTGGTGTTCCAGCCAAACAGCGACAAAAGACCCTTTCTGATTTCAATCAGACGGCAAAAGGTGCTGTGCTGGTGATGACTTTAAAAACCGGTGGGGTGGGTTTGAATTTAACCAAAGCAAGCTATGTCTTCCATTTAGAGCCATGGTGGAATCCATCGGTCGAGAATCAAGCCACAGATCGGGCGCACAGATTGGGTCAAACCAAGGCGGTCCAAGTTTTCAAATACATCATGCATGAATCCTTAGAAGAAAAAATTGAGTTGCTGAAGAAACGCAAAGATCAGAAATTCCAAAGTCTATTTTCTAACGAGGAAAAAGAAGTTGAAATTCAATCAGCAGGCGGAAGTGCCTTGAGCCGAGAAGATTTCGATCTATTATTGGGACTAAAATAGGGAGGACGAGCCGATGCTGAATAAAACTTTAAGTCCATTGATGATTTGGGGCCTGGGAGTGGGCTATGTTATTTCCGGGATGTATTTTGGCTGGAATCTAGGACTCAATGAAGGGGGACCCATCGGGTTTCTCATCGCAACGGTCATTGTCACCATCATGTATATTAGTTTTGTTTTAAGTTATGCTGAACTGTCATGTGCCATGCCTCAGGCCGGCGGAGCCTTTGTCTATGCGACCAAGGCCTTGGGAAAATGGTGGGGTTTGTTAGCTGGAATCGGACAGTGGGTGGAATTTGCTTTTGCTCCTCCCGCCATTGCTGCTGCGATCGGCGCCTACTTTAATATTTTTTTTCCACAGATATCGCCCATGAGCATAGCCATCAGTGCTTATTTTATTTTTACCGGTTTAAATATTTTTGGAGTTAAGCATTCCGCTATATTTGAATTGTTTGTCACGGCATTTGCTGTCGTTGAACTGCTAATATTCTCAGGTGTTGCGGGGACGCATTTTTCATGGGCGGCCTTCAGCCAAGACGGGATGCCACACGGTTGGTCTGGAATATTTGCCTCTATTCCCTATGCCATTTGGTTTTATCTGGCCATTGAAGGCCTTGCAAATATTGCCGAAGAGACTAAAAATCCACAGCGAGATTTATCGCGAGGATTTATTTCTGCAATGGCCACTTTAGTCGTTTTGGCAGTGCTTGTCTTATTTACGGCAGTGGGAATTAAGGGCTGGCAATCTGTTGTTTTCATTGAAGGCTCAAATGTCACTTCAGACTCGCCACTTCCTTTGGCCCTGTCTTATATCATTAGTAAAAATCACTGGCTTTACCATATGGTGATCACGGTGGGTTTGTTTGGCCTGATCGCCTCTTTCCATGGAATTATTTTAGCTTCAGGGCGCGCAACAATGGAGTTTGGACGTATTGGGTATGGTCCCAAGATTTTATCTCAGCTCTTAAAAAAGAGACAGACTCCGGCTGTGGCATTGATTCTGAATATGATTGTCGGCATTGGAGCCCTGCTAAGTGGGAAAACTGGGGATCTTATTATTATATCTGTTTTTGGGGCTCTCACCATGTACATCATCAGTATGTGGAGTTATTTTAAGTTGCCTAAGGAAATTTTAAGGCCTTATAAAACGCCCTTTGCGCCTTTTACACCGGCACTTGCTTTGGCTTTGTCATTGCTTTGCTTGATCACGATGTTTTATTTTAATTTAAAATTGGGGCTGGTGTTTTTGGCTATCATTGCCGGTGGGTTGATTTGGTTTGCTGTTGTTAATCTTGCTCGGAAGATTTGAGCATTGGTTGATTGGTTGGTTTCTGAGAGTTGGGGCTTTAATACTGCTGCTCTTGGTTGATTGGGTGTTTTTTTGATTTCAGAGAGTTAAGGCTTATATACAGCTGCTCTCGGTTGAATGATCTTCTGGCCATCCTGTGCGGCCTTCCAGAAGCGCATCGTGCGCTTCTGGACGAAGTGTTTCATAGAGCCTTTTTTAAAATCTATTTTGTTCAGACTTCGTTGGCATTAATATTTTTTTATTTCTTGAGGCCTTTAATTGCAGATTTAGGGAACAGTTTAAAAAAGCTTTAAATTGCTTGTTTAGATTTAGCTTAAAACTCTGATTTGAAATTTTTTGCCTTTTATTTTTCCGTTTCTTAGGAATTCAAACGCTTCTTTGGAAATGATTGAGGCGATGGCTACATAGCTGTAGTGATCGTGAATTTCTATTTTTCCTACTTGAACAGATTGAATGCCTGCTTCTCCAGTTAGCGCTCCTAGAATGTCGCCAGCGCGAATTTTTTCTTTTCGGCCGCCCGAGATTGAGAGGGTTTGCATTGCAGGTTCTAAGGCAAATTTGTTGAGGCCAAATTGATTTTTAAATCCTAGCAGGGGACGAGAGAATGTTCCGCCGGTGAGAGCTTCAAATTCAGAAAGTCTTAACGTGTCTCTAGGACTTGCAAGTGTTACGGCTACGCCAAGTTTTCCGGCTCGTCCTGTTCTGCCGATGCGATGAACATAGGTTTCAACCTGATTGGGCATATCAAAATTCACGACGAGTTCAAGATTTTCAATATCTAAACCACGGGCGGCAATATCAGTTGCAACCAGTATCGGGAGGCTGCCATTGCGGAAGAGTGTCATCACTCGGTCCCGATCGCGCTGTTCAAGATCTCCATGCAGAGCAGCGCAGGTGACTTCACGCTCTAAAATGGCGGCATTGATTTCGTTGACCGTGTTTTTCATGTTGCAAAAAATAATTGTCGAAGTGGACGGATGCTGCTGCAAAACGCGCATCAACGTATTTATTTTTTTCTCGATATTTGAATCTATATCGGTGTCGTAAACAATTTGTTCGATTCCGGATTTTTCGCCATGGTTTTCCTCAACACGGACTGTGATGGGATTTTTTTGATATCGGCGACTTAAAGATTCAATGGCTTCTGGAAATGTCGCTGAAAATAAAACGGTCTGACGCTTTGTCGGCAACTGTTTTAAAATCGATTTAATTTCGATTTCAAAGCCCATATCAAACATTTTATCAGCTTCGTCGAGCACAAGTGTTTGAATTTCGTTGAGGTCAAGGCGCTCTCGGTTTAAGTGATCCAGAATCCGGCCTGGGGTTCCTACGGCAATGTGCACGCCATTTTCAATAGACTCGGCTTGCTCACGGCCGGGTTGACCGCCAACCAGGGCTAATATTTTTAAACCTTCATGACGACGGCCTAATTTTCTAAGCTCGCCCACCACTTGATTTGCCAATTCTCGAGTTGGACATAAAATTAAGGCTTGGATATAATTTTTTGTAAGGTCAATTTGATTTAAAATGGGCAGAGAGAAAGCAGCGGTTTTACCGCTGCCAGTTTTGGATTGGCCCACAAGGTCTTTGCCAGCTAATAACAGGGGAATGCTTTTTTCTTGAATGGGAGTCAGTTGATTGTAACCGAGCTCCTCCATGACAGTTTTAAGTTTGGCAGAGAGCTCGATATTTTGAGTTGTCGTGTTAGTCACAAATTCCTTTATTTTAGCTTACTTTTTTCAAGATATTCATCATAACTTGATGTCATATCTTCAACCACGGTGCTGTCTATTTCTATGATTCGATTTGCTACAGTTTGAACAAATTCATGGTCATGGGAAGTGAAAAGCACTGTACCCTGAAAACGATGAATACCATCATTCACAGCAGAAATACTTTCTAAATCTAAATGCGCTGTTGGGCCATCAAGCAAAAGCACGTTGGCACCAGAGAGCATCATTTTAGCAAGCATGCATCGAACTTTTTCGCCTCCAGAAAGGACTCGTGGCTTCTTTAAAGCATCATCGCCACTGAAAAGCATTTTGCCTAAAAATCCTCGCAAGAAGGACTCATCTTTGTCCTCAGAGTATTCGCGAAGCCAGTCAACTAAGCTGTGGTTGTCGACGTCAAAAAGTTTTGAATTGTCTGTGGGGAAATAACTTTGGGTTGTGGTGACACCCCAATTATAGCTGCCAGAGTCTGGTTGAATCTCTCCAGCCAGAATATCCAGTAACAAAGTTTTGGCGACATCATTTCTGCCAACCAAGGCGATTTTATCGCCTTTTTTAACAGTGAAACTGATGTTTTTTAAAATCATTTCACCATTGAGTGATTTTGAAAGTCCACTCACTGTCAAAAGATCATTTCCAGCTTCTCGTTTTGGCGTGAAGCCGACAAAAGGTTGACGCCTTGTTGATACTGGCAATTCACTGAGATCTAATTTTTCCAGCTGTTTTTGTCGAGAGGAAGCCTGCCGAGATTTTGAGGCATTTGCGCTAAAACGTTGAATGAAGCTTTTCAGTTCATCCGCTTTGTCAGTATTTTTTTTGCTTTGATCAGATCTCAGTCTTTGATTGAGCTCCGTGGCTTGGCGCCAAAATTCATAATTTCCCGTGTAGACAGTCACTTTGCCAAAATCAATATCGGCAACATGGGTGCAGACATGGTTTAAAAAATGGCGATCATGGGAAACCACGATCACAGTGTTTTCGAAGTTAAAGAGGAAATCCTTGAGCCATTGAATGGCATAGATATCTAAATGATTTGTGGGCTCATCCAGCAACAAGATGTCGGGTTGCCCAAAAAGTGATTGCGCAAGCAAGACTTTCACTTTTTCGCCAGAATCCAGTTCGCTCATCAATTTGCCATGTATTTCTTCTCGAATCCCTAGGCCAGCTAGCATGACGCCAGCCTCAGATTCAGCTTCCCAGCCATTGAGTTCGGCAAATTCAGACTCTAGATGAGAGGCTTTTTCGCCATCGGCTTCAGAAAAATCTGGTTTGGCATAAAGCTCATCTTTTTCTTGCATGACCTTAAAGAGTCGTTCATTGCCCATCAGGACTGTTTTCAGAACGGATATGCTATCAAAAGCATAGTGATCCTGTTTTAAAACAGACAAGCGCAGATTTGAGGGAATTGTTACTTCGCCGGTGTTGGGTTCTATCTCTTTTGAAAGGACTTTTAAAAAAGTCGTTTTGCCGGCACCATTAGCCCCAATGAGGCCATAGCAGTTGCCAGGTGTGAATTTAACATTCACGTCTTCAAAAAGTTTTTTTCCACCGAATCTTAAACTGATATTGGATGTGCTAATCATGGCCATGAGATACACTGTGTCAGGCTATAATACAATAATATTCAAGCCCGTTCGTGATTTGGTGGATAACTTTCCATTCAATTTTTGCACTGAAGAAGATCTATAGATGAATATAAGTTGAGCTCAGTTTTTGGTCTGAGGTCCACAGGCCTTATCGAGCGAGATATCTTCAGCTGAATTGAAAACGCGTCCCAAACGATCAAAAAAGCCCCCTTCTCGTCGTTTGACCTCGCAGGCTGCAACTTGAGTAAACTTGTCCTCAAGCAGGATGCGATTGAGGCTGACGCGAAGGGTGTCTAGATGAATCTGAGAGCTTACCTTGTTGGTTAGAGCAACCGTAAGCGATTTTCCAGCATACAAAACATGCAATAGATCAGTCATTCCAGCGCGAAATTTTTCAACTTCACCGTCGTAAAATAATTGCAAATTCTTTTCAGCACTTATCCCTAGTTCATATTGTTTAGAGGCTTCTTTGATAGAACCAATGGTGACCTCTAACAGCTGAGCTTGATCCAGAGCCACTTGCTTCTTTTGTAATTTAATCTCGTCAATATTGTAATCAGCTAATTTTACCTGCGGAAAGTAACTGAAACCCAAGTTGACCGTGCCAATTTGACCGATGTTTCCAAAGGCTCCACCATTAATACGGACGGTGCTTAAACTAGCTCCCGTTAAGAAGCCAAAAGCAGTGCTCCATTTAGCAGCATTTGCAGCCAAGACCAAGGAGTTCAATTGAGCCAATTCAGGGGATCTGGCATTGGCACGCTCTAAGAGAATAGGCAAAGCAAGGGTTTCACTTGGAGAGGCCGAGACATGATTGATTTCAAATACAATTTCGCGAGTTAAGGGCAATGCCAACATCTCGCGAATAGCGGCTTTTTCTTCAATGATTAAGGTGTCTAATTGAGAGACTAATATTTCAGAAAGTTGAGTTTGTGATCGAGCTTGTAAAAGTTGATCTTGATTCATCATGCCCGCATCCACAGCCGCCGCGATAAGATCTTCAATGTCTTTGTAGTTCTGATACTGTTTATAAAGAACCTCACGAACGCTGATGTCGCCGACAATGGTGAGATAGACGGAATAGGCTGAAGAGTAAGTGTTCAATTGAGAAATATAATAAGCTTTGACTTGGGCATTCAAGAGATGCTGATTTTGAGTCAAGTTGAGCCAATTGCTGGGCAATAAAAAAGGCATCAACATACTGACTGAGGCTAAACCAAAGCTCGATGCGCTGGAAACGAGAGTCCCTAAATTCACAGATGGCAAAAGGCGGGTGCGACTGATGGTGACTTGTGTTTTTGCCTTGTAGACGTTGTTGAGCTGGATGAGTAAACCAACATTTTGCTCTAAAAGCATGGATTTTAGTGTCTGTGGATTGATAATGACTGGCGACGTGGCAGGTGCATTTTTTATTGGAGATGCGAAGCTTGTCGCGCCCCAAAATATAAAACTAATAAATAGAATAAAATAGTTTTTTCGAAATTGAACTATCGAAAATATCTTTTTTGGGTCATTTGGAAAACGCATGAATGATCTCCCTCAAACTATTTTTAGAGATATGCGCCCAATGGGTACTTGTCAAATGGTGATTTTGTAAATCAGAGGTCTTCATTTTTGCAAAACAGGGCTATTGGTGGCAAAGCGGGTATCCAGAAATGATTCGCATAATTTTTTTGTATTTTTGACTTGCTCCTTGCGGTCTAAGGACATCCCAATAGGATTTTCGACTGAAGAGGTTCTCTCCGCGATCCAACTGCCCGTTGAGCATAGATATTCCACAGCGAAAGGTCCCTTGCGGTGTTTTGCCATCACCTTTTTTGCAATTTGGTGCATAGATCTGTTCCCGACCTACATGAAGCTGCAGCAGCCCTTTTAGCCGTCCATTGGGTCCGCGCGCAGTCTTTTTGTCATCACAAGAGCTTTCATAAAAAGCTATAGAATTTAAAATAAGAACCCATACGTTTTCGCGATCAAGTGCAGAGAGGTTTGAGTAGCTGGGGCAGTACTTAGAAAGGTCGGGGGATCCTCTAATAATATCAGGATATGAGTTCGCATTGAGCTCATTCTTGATCATGTTGCCCCATTTTCCGAAGTCGGTCTCAGCGACAAAACTTTCGCAAACATCGCCCCATTTCATCTTGTCATAGATGTTTGAGATGTCTTCAGCAGCATCAGTATTGCTCTCGCTTTGATTGTCTTTCCCATCATTTGGAGCTTCCACCAAAGACGCAAAGACCACACTCCGGCGATTGCCGTATTTATTTCTTTGCGCCACAGCCGTCAGGCCGTGGAAGGCCAAAAATAGAATGAGGATGAGTTTGCTCACTTTAAACATAAAGGGTCAATTAGCACGAATGGTGCCAACCTAGCAGGGGCTGTTTGGGGCTTCAAAATAAGGAGAGCATCGTTTTCTGAACCTTTTTGGACGATTTGCGGGGAGTTGCTGTTGGATGGGTCTGACTAAGGTTTAGTCAGGTGACGGCCAAGGGCAGGTTTCAGTGTCCTATTTAAAAAGTAGAAAAAAAGATGTTTTGGCGACTTCCTATTTAAGTCCAGGAAGTCGCCCACTGGCGTCACTTGGAATTGTATTTATTACGGCCATCGTTAAACTTTAAATTGAGATATTTAGACAACTTAAGAACGAGCTAGGAATGAGTCGGGTTCTTATTTTGTGAAAAGTATTTCTAGTTCCTTAAACTATTAAAACTGAAAAAAGTCTTTTTTTCTGTGAAGGCGAGTGTTTTAAATGTACGGCATGGTCAATCAAGCAATCCGCTCGATGGTTATTGAAAAATTGGGAAAACAAGTTTGGGTCGATATTTGCAAAGATGCAAACCTTGATCCAATTGGCTTTAATTCATTTGAGCAATATGATGACGAAGTGACTCTCAATTTAGTGGGTTTAATTTGCAACAAATCACAGCTGCCACCACCTGTTTTGCTCGAGGATTTCGGAAAGTATTGGATTGATTATGCAAGAAAGTCTGAGTATCAAGCGATACTGAAAAATTTTGCAACATCTCCTGTGGAATTGATCGAGTCCTTGGATGCGCTTCATTCTCGATTGCAGCTGGCCTTCGATAATTTAAAGGCACCGGCTTTTTGGGTGACCCGCACTGGAGACAAAGAGGTTTTGGTCCACTATAAAAGTGAAAGAGATATGCCTCTAAAGTATTTTGTCCTTGGTTTGTTAAAGGGGATATTTGCGATGTTTGACCAAGAATGTCGAGTTGATTTTGTGGAACCAAAAAGCGGTGAAACCGCAGTATTTCAAGTAAATTATTAGTAATATAAAAACTATGAGCATTGATTTAGATTCGTTTTCTTATTTTTGGTTTATCATATCAGACGACTTTAGCATCACGGAAGCGTCGAGCTATCTATTCGACTTAGGATATGTGAACAGCAGCCTTGAAGAAGTGGTGTCTTCTTTGAAGCCCGGCCTAAATAAGGCTGACAGCATCAAGTCACAGTTGGAAGGTAAGATCATCCAATACCAATGTAAGAAAACAAATATGAAGTTTCGAGGGACTTATCACCGGTATGAAGATAAATCACTGATTCTAAGTTGGCCCTCACTGACAGATATCGAAGAGATTAGTAAATTTAACTTGGCTCGGTTTATGCGCCACCCTTGCTGCCAGATTACTGATATCGTCATTTTAAAAGACGTTCTGAAACGAACTCAGCAATCTGCAAGAAAATTAGAAGTTGATAATTATGAAATTCAACTTGAAGAACAAAAGCACATCATCAGGCATCAAAATAAATTAGCCTCCATCGGCGAACTCGCTGCGGGCGTGGGACATGAAATCAATAATCCTCTGATGATCAGTATGGGCTATACTGAAATTATTAAAAAATTACTGCTAAAAGAAGATATCAAAAACCCTAAGATTTTTGAAAATTTAGAGAAACAGATTATTGCTCACGAGCGCATTCAAAATATTGTCAATGGGCTCAGAGTTTTCTCTAGAAATGACACAGAAAATGCAATTCCATTTTCTCTAAAGTCAGCCATTGATCAAACATTCGGACTAGTCTCAGAGATTTTTGCGAAAGAGGGCTGTGCCATCATCAATGAAACACCCAATGCTGAATTCTATATTTTTGGTGTTGTCGGTGAAATTCAACAAGTCATTATGAATCTGATTACCAATGCAAAGCATGCCGTCGAAGGACAGAAAAAGAAAGAAATTCGGGTCTCATTGTCTGAGGCTAGTCGTGATAAAGTGGTTATCACTGTTTCAGACAATGGACGAGGCATTCCAGAAGAAATTCGTGAAAAAATATTCAATCCTTTTTTTACCACCAAAGAAGTTGGTAAAGGAACGGGATTAGGCTTGGCACTCGTTCAAAAAATTATTGAAAAAATGAATGGTGAAATCCAAGTTGAGTCAAAATTGGGCAGCGGAACAACTTTTAAAATTTCAATTCCTTCTGTTATGAATCATCAATCCCTTTTGGGCATTGATGAATTCAAGTAAGAATATCAAAGATAAGTGAAATTTCATTGCTCAAGGGTTTCTAAAAGACTATTGTTTTTAGTGAAAAATCCCACAAATAGTGAATAAGCAAAATAGCGAAAGAAAAAAAGAGCAAAAAATGAATACTCCAGACATCAATAAAGATATTTTTAAATTAAGTCAGGCTGAATTTCCCTACATACAAAAAGTTCGCAGGCATATTCATAAACATCCCGAAATTGGCTTTGAGGTTCAAGAGACAGCCAAATTTATTGCCTCAGAGCTAGCCTCCTTCGGAAATCTTGAAATTAAAACCCAAGTTGGACAAACGGGAATTGTTGCAGATCTCAATATCAAGGGGGCAACAAAACGAATTGCCCTTCGTGCTGATATGGATGCCCTGCCCATGGAAGAGCAAAATACTTGCGACTACCGTTCAGTGAACAAAGGAAAAGCACATATGTGTGGGCACGATGCCCATTCGGCAATGCTCTTAGGTGCGGCTCGTATTCTAGCAAAAAATAGCGATCAGCTCTCGGCCAGCGTCCGTTTCATTTTTCAACCCAACGAGGAGTCCTATCCTGGGGGTGCTCCAGCGATGATTGATGACAATGCTCTTCTTGGTGTGGATGAAATCTATGGAATGCATGTTTGGCCCTTGATACCGGTCAAACATTATGGCTTGGTTCGTGGTGCAGCGATGGGAAAGCCTGATGTCTTTAAAATTAAAATTCAAGGTGTTGGCGGGCACGCTTCCATACCCCACAAGGCAATTGATCCCATTGTTATAGGTGCACAAATCATCATGGCCTTGCAGACAATCATTTCAAGAAATGTTAATTTTCAGGATGCAGCTGTCTTGTCGGTGACCCAGTTCCATGCGGGAACCACTCACAATGTCATTCCTGATAAGGCCTTTATTGAGGGGACACTTCGCACCTTTGATGATCAGCTCAGTCTGGATATTTTAACTAGAATTAAAGAAATCCTCTCGGGCTTTGAAAAAGCCTTTCAAGTCACCACGGAATTTGAGCTGCTGCCAGGTTATCCAGTTTTATTCAATCACGATGAAAGTGTCACATACACCGAACAATGTTTGAAATCACTTTTACCAGAAAAAGAAATTAAGTCCTATCAGGCGCCAAATACATTAGGTGGTGAAGATTTTGCTTATTATCTAGAAAAAATTCCTGGATGCTATGTTTTCCTGGGCTGTGCAAATATTGAAAAAGGAATTACAAACATCTGTCATGATCCAAAATTTGAAATTGATGAAGATTGTCTGGTCTATGGCACGGCCTTGCATTGCCAATGGGCTTTGAACTTTGGTAAATAAAAAAGATGATAAAGGCTAAGCCGTTGATGCAGTTTTTTTTGTTATTATTTCTGTGGCCTTTGATTTCTTGTCAAATTTTTAGGGGATCATCTGTTCCATCTGAAAAAAATAAAATTGATCATGTTGTGGTTATTTATTTAGAGAATCACAGTTTTCATAATCTCTTTCACGGGTTTCCTGGTGCAGACAATGAAGTGTCCGCTGAATATCATGGGCAGCTTGATTCGAAGGGGCATCCTTATGAATTGTTGCCTCCAGTTAAAGGTCGTCATGCAAAGATTGGTGATCCAAGATTTACAGAGGCTCTTGGCAATGGACCTTTTGAAATTGATCAATTTGTTGGTCTCTCAGAATTAATTCCGGATCCCACCCACGAGTTTTTTACTCATCAAGTTCAGATCCATCAGGGACTCAATGAAAAGTTTGTGGCCAATTCAGCTGTGGGGGCCTTGCCCATGGGCTACTTTAATATGCGAAAAAGTTATCTGTGGCAGCTGGCTTCGGATTATGTTTTGGCAGATCACTTTTTTCAGTCTGCTTATGGTGGATCTTTTTTGAATCATCAATGGTTGATTGCGGCCAGAACTCCGTTTTACAAAGATGCACCCAAGAATCTTATAGCAGAAATCGGGTCCGAGGGGCTGCCAATAAAGTCAGGTTCTTTGACCTCTGATGGCTTTGCGGTCAACTCAATTCAGCCCTTTGGTGCCCCCTACGAGGCCAAAGAGGCCGCAAAGCAAGGGATCTTGCCCGCGTTAGAATACAACAATATCGGCGATCTTCTTTCGCAAAAAAATATTTCATGGGCGTGGTTTGCCGGCGGGTGGAATGATATTCTTAAAGGGAAGAATGAGGGTGGGTTTCAGCATCATCATCAGCCTTTTCTTTATTTTAAAAATTATGGCCCCGACACCAAAGGTCGTCAGGAGCATTTAAAAGACGAAGAAGATCTTTTTGAAGCCATTCGTTCTAATAATTTACCCCAGGTTTCTTTTTTTAAACCCATAGGGCAGGAAAATGCACACCCTGGCTACACGGACATGTCCTCAGCGGATGCAAAGCTTCGCAAAGTGATCGAAGCCTTGAAAAAAACATCATCATGGAAAAACACTTTTGTTATTGTGACCTTTGATGAACATGGTGGCTTTTGGGATCCCAAGACGCCTCCTAAAAAAGATCGCTGGGGGCTTGGGACCAGGATTCCAGCAGTATTTATTCTTCCCGGTGGAAAGCGACACTTTGTTGACCACAGAGTCTATGAAACCACGTCGATTCTTTCTTTTTTAGAAAAGAAATATGATCTGCCTCCAATGAATGAGCGGGATAAAAAAGCGGATCCATTGTCGGGAGTGGTGGAAGTGAACTCAAAGTAATTCAACCTGTGGTCAACATCCCAATGGCAACACCAGTTATGGTTTCCCTGATCAGTGAAATGTCTTTGTTTTCAAAGGCAATCATTTGCAAGACATTTAAAGGGTGAATCAATGGGGAGCGCAATTCAATGCTGGCCTCCAGCCACGGTCGATACCACAAGAGGCTCTCTTCACCCGTGATTTCATGGACGCATTCAATAGCTGCCGCATATTCGGATGTAAAAAGTTTTTCAAAATTTTTAAATTTTGATTTGTCCATTTTAGAATTTTTTAGATATAGAAAAAACATATCCAATTCAATTTTTTTTAAGGTGAAGCCTAAGGCTTTCACATAAGAACGAAATAGAGCAGACTCTTTAAAGACCTTCTGAAATTTCTTTTTTTTTTGTGGAGATTGTGTCTTCCAAAAACTTCCAATGCCCCACCAAGTGGGAAACAAAATTCTTGTTTGTGTCCAACATAGCACCCATGGAATGGCTCGCAGCCCCTCTAAATTGATAGCACCTTGTCTTTTTGATGGCCGCGATCCCAGTTTTAAGTCTTTGAGGAACGAATAGGGTGTTGCCCTTTCAATGAGATCTAAAAAATCTGGATCCCTCAGCCTACTTTTATAGGATGTCGTGATGAAATCCGACAATTCGGACAGCAGTTTTTGGTGTGCCCTCGAAGTCATATTGCTTTGGACTTTAGCTGTTTCTAATCTTTCCCTGCAATTTTGACTTAATAAATTCAATTGGCGTTGAAGTATCCAAGGGGAGCTGTAATTGCGATACACCATTTCCCCTTGAATGGTCATTTTGACTTTACTTAAAGCTGAAAGTGGCCACCATTCAGTTTGCTCTTGAATGGAACCTCCTCCTCGCTCGATGCTTCCTCCAGAACCATGAAAAAAGACAGGACTGAGCCCATACCGCTGAATTACAGCTTCTAAAGCCATGATTGCGGATTGGACCAAGAGGCGAGAAGGAAAGACGCCATTTTCTTTCGCCGAGTCTGAATAACCCAACATCACTTCAAATTGCGAAGACCAGTTTTTTTGAACCAGCTTCAGGTTTTTTTTTGATGACAGAAATTGTTCAACGATCTTAGCCGAGTTGGATAAAGAGTGAGCACTCTCAAAAAGGGGGACGACTGGCAGACGACCAGCACAAAACTTTTGTGTTAAGGCGACTCCGGCATTGAGATCGGCCGCGGATTCGCACTGGCTTAAAATAAACCCTCGGGCATAATTTTGAAGAGAATGCTCAGGGCAAAGTCTAGATAAAGTGGCAAGCATTCGCGAAATATTCATGGACTTGCTGGATTTTTGCAAAGCCTCATGAACTAATGAGCTCGCTTCACGAAGCTCAATGGGGACCACAAGGCCAGGAAAAATTTTAAACAAGGATTGTAGTTTAGATAGCGCCTGCGATTCAATTTTAAATATTGCAGTCTGTTGTTTGGAGATTTCAAGAAATAATTTGAAGTTCAAATCAACTTTTTGCGCATCACCTGATTTGAGCAGCCTTAGCTTTTTTAGAGATTTTTTTAAGTTTTTTGAGAGCCGCAGAAGAGATCGAATCGGCTCTTTCTTTTTTAAGCCTGATTTTGCAGATCGTTGCAGGTCTTCGATATAATTTAATAACTCAAGTGAAAGACAGTTTAAAATAAGGTTTCGGGACATTCGAAGGCTGCCAAGCATTGTGTTTTCATCGACAAAGGGGTTGCCATCCTTGTCTCCACCGACCCATGTGCGCAATGAAAAGGGTCTCTTTGCCTTCTCATTTTCAACAAGGAGCTCAAATATTTCAGGTCTGAGGACCAATGAATAAATATATTCCGCCTCATCCATCACGGAGGGTTTTCTTTGTTTGGACATGGGCAGATTCCAGGCTTGATGCAACAACGATGCGAGCTTTACTTCTTGAGTCTCTCTGGAATTCTGGAGTCGCATCAACAGAAGATTTTGAATTTTATTAAAAAAGTAAATCATCTCTGGATTTCGAGATTCAGTGGGATGGGCTGTCAGAACATGAATAATTTCAGTGCAGCCTTTGGTGCCAGAAGAGCGTTCTTCAACTAAGGCTTTTTTTTCTTCTAGGAGACGATAACTGCGATAGGCCGTCTCGCAGGAGTTGATCAGTTCCATCATTAAAGCAAAAGCATGGGCAATGGCAAGTTGTTCTTCGGGGGATTTTTTTTGTAAATCCTGTTTGAGTTTGAGGAGCTGATTGATCTCTCTGTTTTTTTTTAACTTAACAAAATGACGAATTTCTTCAATTTGTTCAAAGCGAATCAGACCGAGCTCTTTTTTAATCACCTGACCCAATAGCGTGACGGACCAATTGACTAATAAGGTAAATTCTTTCGCTAAGAGCCGATGTGCTGGTTTCTTGCTAATAAAAATTTTTTTCATATTCAAATTATGGTAAGAACATTAAATATATTCAATCGCGCTTGAGAATTAGTGTCCCTAATCAAGATGAATACACTCAGATTGGTCTTTTGGGATCAAGATTGGCACTCAGCATTCACTAAAGTTCGAATTTGAAATGAAGATTTAGGGCTTTGAACGCAATTTGCCTTAAAAAGATTCACATTGAGACATCATTTTAAATTTATTATTCATGGAGAAAAGACTCAAACTTTGGACGCTAAAAAAAGTTTTTTCGCTGCAAGTTTTAACTAGTTAGCTTTGAGGGAGGGCAGTTTGATATACCCGAAGGTGTCTTTTTTATAGTCATGATTTCGTCTAAAATATTGGCAAAAAAAACACCATTGCCAAAAAAAATTATGAAATAGACCCCTTGGAGTGCTAATCTTTTTTCACGGGGAACGTGGTTGGTTAAAGGGTTTGATGTCACTGTCTGTAAACAACCTTTAAGGAGGAACCATGAAAAGAAACGCAATGACCAATTTGATGCTTGTAGCCGCAATTTGCCTAAGCTTTGTAGGACAATCTGCGCAAGCGGGTGCTGGTCTTTATACTAAAGGAAAGTACTGCACAACAGGAGAATGGGCTGCCGTCATAGATCAGTTGAAAGCTGCTATGTCTAGCAACCATGATAGCACTTGTGTGCAGCCGCTTAACGATGCGTTGCGGGCTATTAAAAAAGATATTATGCCGACGTTAAGTCAAGGAGGGAGGACATTGGTATTTCCAGGTCCTAATAACAGCAAAATAAAAGTGGACATCTCTGTTACTGGATATTATCCAGGACCTATCGATGTTCTCGCAGTTTTGGGCAACCCAGCTGGATTAGCAGGATGTCTGTAGATCTTGTGGGTCCATTAGCAATTTTCTAAAAATTCATATAAATTTAGAGCGCAGTGACAAACTGCGCTTTTTTTATGCCAAATGACCGCCAGGAAAAATCTTAAGCCCACTTTTCGTGGTCAGTCCTGTGTACTCTAACTTAAGGCTAGTACCCTGCAGCAAGAATGGTAAAGTTCTAAAAAAAGAAACATAATAGTTCGTTGAAGATTAAATTAGAACTTTGAGGTATGAAGCCATGAATTTTTTGAAAATAGCAGCCGTACTAGCTCTAGTTGGTGGAGGCGCATTTGTTTCTTGTGTGGGTCTTCAAAATAGGACAGCTCTTGAGCGCAATATAGCCTCTCAAAACTACGGGGCTAATGCGACACTTGCAAAATCAGAGCAATTCACTTTGGAAACCGAAGACCGCTATCTCAGTAAAATACAGCCCATTTTTAACAATCGATGCATCACTTGCCATTCTTGCTTTAACTCTCCTTGTCAGCTCAATATGACCTCATTTGCTGGTGTAGATCGCGGTGCCATTCAGGATGACATCTATGAAAAGCGTGAAGTGGGCAATAAATCACCAACTAGACTTGGAGTTGACGTTCCACAATCCTATGACTGGGAAACAATAACAGGTCGATGGCGAGAAAATAAATTTGTTGGTGCACATGGGACCTATGGATTTTTTCCTATCGTGAATCGAACACCTCAAGACCCTAGTGCTAGATTGGCAAGTTCAATTCTTGCGCAGCTTATTGCTCTGAAATCTGAATACTCCAGTCAACATTCCCTGACAGAACAGTTCAATAAACCCTTTGCTGCAGAACAAAGCCGAATTTGTCCGATCAATTCAAAATCAGCGATGCCAGTCAGTGATCAATTAAGAAGTTATCAAAATAATTTACCATGGGCGGGAATGCCCTATGGATTCCCAAAACTTTCGCCTGAAGAGACCAGTGAAATTTTTAATTGGATTAAAGAGGGTGCAAAGCCACCAGTATTTAACGCAACCTACCAACTTTCTAAGCCTTCAAAGCCAGCGACAGTTCAGGAATGGGAAAGTTTTTTAAATCAAGGTGATTTCAGCCATAGAATTACAGCTCGATATATTTATGAACATTTATTTTTGGCGCACGTTTATTTTGATGAAATGCCTGGAGAATTTTTTAGATTGATTCGGGCCCATTGTGATAATGATGGTGGCAACTGCCATGAATTGCCAACTCGTCGTCCGACCGATGATCCAAAATCGAGTGAGTATTATTTTGAAAATTCAGCTTACTCCATTTTTTATAAGTTTCAAAAAGTGACTTCGGCCATAGTTCATAAAGCTCATATTCCTTTTCAGTTGAATACGGCAAAATTAGACAAGTGGAAAAAAATGTTTATTGAGCAAATCAATAACAAAAAAAACTTTCCAGCCTATGGCAATGAAACGGGTGGAAATCCGTTCCTGACGTTTAAGGAAATCCCACCCAAGTCGCGCTATCAGTTTTTAATTGATGACTCTTATTTTTTCATCAACAGTTTCATCAAAGGCCCTGTCTGCAGAGGTTCAGAAGCCTTGAGTGTCATCGATGATCACTTTTGGGTGTTCTTTATCAAGCCAGATTCAGATGTAACATTGCAACATCCGGAGTTTTTTGCAGACGCTGGTGACAATCTTGCTGTGCCAGCAAGTGATGGCAATGATTGGACGCTGATTGAGTTGTTTAAACAAAAGCGCAGGTCCTCGCGGTCAATTAAGAAAGACTATCTGAATAAATATTTGAAATCAGGATTTAGTTTGCAAGATATCTGGACAGGAGAGGGTGATAATCCAAATGCAGTTCTAACGATCTATAGACATCAAGACAGTGCTTCGGTTTCCCGTGGAGCTCTTGGTGAAATACCTAAAACAATGTGGATGCTGGATTATCCAATTTTTGAAGATATTTATTATAATCTAGTTGGAACCTATGATGTGTACGCTCCCATAGTTCATGCAGTTAAAACACGTTTACATATGGATGCTTCACGCTTTAATTCGCAAGACATGTATTTAGGATTCTTGCCTGCAAAATTCAGAATGACAACTCGTGCGGGGTTTAGTCGGGATCGCAATTTAAATCTCTTAGATAAAGTTCCAACGTGCTCGATCTTGCCGGCTGAACTGTGTGCGTTTTACTCTCAAAGTGCCGGAACGATGAGGGATATCGTGTATCCTTATTCTGGTCCAGAGGTGGATTCGCAAATAGCGATCTCAGACTCAGAAAATCCGCAGGGTGAATTGGCTGAAAAAATATTGAATTACCTTCCAGAGAAGGTGACTCATTTTACGAGTGAGCACATTAACAAAAAGAAAACTGATGCAGAAAGAGGATCGCTGGCTCAGTTTTCCCGTCGCACAGATTTAAAATTCAGCGAAGTGGAAAATATTTTGTCAGTGATTGGTGGCAAAAAAGGAATCTTTGCCTCTTACTTGCCAGAACTTTCCTTCGTACAAATTGTTGATAGCGACAATTTGACCGTCGCTTGGTACACGATGATTCATAATCGGGAACGTTATAATGTGGCTTTTTTTGAGCAGATCGCCCCCGAAAGAGACAGATTGTGGCCGGAGCGGGACTCGGTGAATTTTGTAAAAGGCTTTGTCGGCAGTTATGCCAATGCAATATACAGTGTGCCCCTGAAGCGCTTGCCAGAGTTTGTTGGTGATATAAATTCGTTGCGAGATACTTTAGCTTCATTTCAAAAGTTGAATAAGAAATTTTTGGTCAGTCGTCATAATCCTAATTTTTGGAAGTACTTTGATAATATGAGTTATTTTTCTAAACAGCAGGGGATCACAGCGCAATCAGATAAGTTTGAGGGATCACTGACCGACCTCAATCGCTACATCAATGATGTGGGGTTTTAAAAAAATTGCTTCCGAATGAAAGATAAAAAAAAGGAGCAGGTTTTTAAGCCTGCTCCTTTTTTATTTTAAAACTTTTTGTTTTCTAAGTATTTCACTAGTCTTTGAAACGACGTGAAGTGCTGGGTGAGCTGCCACTTCGAACACGCTTTATGCCACGATGTTCGCCAGTGCGAGGGCTGCGCTCTGAAGGGGCTGAAGCAGACCTTTCAGAACGTTGTTCGCCGCTAGATTCACTGCGAGCAGGGCGGGTATCACTATTGAAGCTAGCCCCCTCTTCGCGTTTGCGGAAACCACGTTGAGATGGTGCTTCATTGAAGTTGCCGCGATCAGGACGTTCACTGCGCTCGCTGCTGCCACCGTTGCTGCGGAAAGAACGACGAGGAGCATCACTGTTAGTGCTTGAGTTAGAGCTGCTGTAACCGCCTCCTCCTCCGCCACCACTGCGATAACCACCGCTGCTGCTGCCGCCACCACGATCTGAACGGTAACCACCACGATCGCCACCACGTTCACTGCTGCCGCCAGAGCGCCCGCGAGTAAATCGAGTGTCATTTGGATCACGTGGTAAAAGTTCGCGTGGAACACGGTCGCCCATGTAATCAAGCATGAGATCTTTTTTAACAAACACAGTCGGGAAGTAAGCTGCAATAAAGCGTGCTAACAAATCTTCTTTAGAAAATGCAGTCAGGTTTGTATCCCCTGCGGCGATCAAGACTCGGATAAGATCATTGGCTAATAAAAGAGCCGCATCTGTCTCTTTCATTGTGCTCACTCTATCCAAAACATCTTTAATTTTCAAGCCAGCAACTTCATCAGCTGAAGGAACAACACCTTTTGTAAGGACGGCCTTAGTTGTTTGAATAACTCGACGAAGAAGATTCAATTGCTCTGGATTCACCAAAGTGATCGCAGTACCACTTTGTCCATTACGACCAGTACGGCCAATACGATGAACATAGGATTCAACATCCCAAGGCAATGAGTGATTGATAACGTGAGTTAAATCTTTGATATCTAATCCGCGTGCAGCCACATCCGTAGCAACAACAACTTTAACATGTCCTTGTTTGAACTTTTTAAGTGTCGCTTCACGTTCTTGTTGGCTTTTATCTCCATGAAGTGAATCTGCAGGGAATCCACGTTGAGTTAAAAGATCAGCAAGTTCAGCCACTTCCATTTTAGTTTGACAGAAAATCAAACCATAGAATTCAGGCAAAGTTTGGAGCAATCGAGAGATCACTTCCATTTTGCCAGAGTTTTTCACTGTGTAGTAAACTTGTTGAATTGTAGAGGCTGGTCCATTGCCTTTGTTGGCTTGAACAGTCGCAGGTTTTTCTAAGTATTTTTCAGAAAGTTTGCGAACTTCGCCACTCATTGTCGCAGAAAACAACCAAGTGCGGCATGCTGCGCGCTCAGATTTGCTGTCATCAGAGTGAGTTGCAGAAAGAATAAAGTCCAAAGAATCTTTGAAACCCATAGAAAGCATTTCATCGGCTTCATCCAGAACTACGGTCTGAACGCCTTGAAGTTTAATCATTTTTTGTTCAAGGAAATCGACAAGTCGACCAGGGGTAGCAACAATAATATGTGCACCGCGCTTGATGCCATCGATTTGTGTGCGGTAGCTTGCGCCGCCATAAATCGTGACAACGCGAAGACCTTTTTTCTTGCCTAGCAAAGTCAATTGCTCAGCAACTTGGAGAGCCAATTCGCGAGTTGGACTTAAAACCAAGGCTTGGGTGTCTTTTATAGTTGTATCGATATTTTCAGCAAGCGGAATGCCGAATGCGGCTGTTTTTCCAGTTCCTGTGGAAGCCAGACCTATAAAGTCGTTAGCGCCATCTAATAGGATTGGAAGAGCTTGTTGTTGGATTGGGGTTGGTGTCGTGAAGCCCATGTCTTTCATTGCATCCATAATTGGAGCACTAAGACCAAAGCTTTCGAAGCCATTAACGTTACTATCAACAGTAGTTAGAGGGGGAGTCATGAATACCTTTCGGAAGATGTAGAGCGCAAGATAAACGATTCAATTAGCAAAAGCCCGTCTTTATTTTGGATTTGCTTGAAGCATGAACTATTTGCAGCCAGTGTATAAATCCTAACCAGATGAGGAGCAGACATTCCGATCGGATTCGTTCGATGCACCCTTCTAGCATTATTTTTAAGTTCTGTATACCCATCTCTAAAGAAAATGAGTTATATAGGGATCTATGATTCATTTATCTTCTATTTCAAAGCAGCAGGGTAACAAAATTCTCTATAGAAATGGCTCTTTTCAGATCAATTCTGGAGAGAAAATTGGTCTCGTCGGCCCTAATGGAGCTGGCAAAACGACTATTTTTCGCATTATAACCGGCGAAGAAGGTATCGATGGCGGCACCATCTCCATGTCAGACAAGACTGTTATTGGCTATTTTTCTCAAAATATTGAGGAAATGAAGGGGCGCTCCGCTTTAGAAGAAGTGAAGTCCGCCGTTGGCAATATGAGTGAAATGCAAATTCAAATGCAGAATTATGAAGTGCAGCTTTGTGATCCCGATTTGGATCCTGATAAAATGAATCAAATCCTAGAAGTCTATGGTGAGCTTCAGGCTGAATTTGAACGGCTGGGTGGTTACGACCTGGAATCTCGCGCCGCAGAGATTCTAACCGGCCTTGGAATTGGTCCTGACGACTTTCACCGCCCAACAGAAAGCTTTTCTGGCGGTTGGAAGATGCGCATAGCCTTGGCAAAGATATTGGCACTGAATCCCCAAGTCCTATTAATGGATGAGCCAACAAACCATTTGGATGTGGAGTCCATCATTTGGCTTGAAGAATGGTTGGTGAGCTTTAAGGGCGCCATTTTAATGACCAGCCATGACCGTGAATTTTTAAATCGCATTGTAGGTAAAATTGTTGAGATCGCAAATAAATCCATAACGGTTTATGGTGGAAATTATGATTTTTACGAAAAAGAACGTGATATTCGCAAAGAGCAATTGATCGCTGCAGCGAAGCGGCAAGATGACATGCTGGCCAAAGAAGAAGAATTTATTGCGCGCTTTGCAGCTCGGGCCTCTCATGCGGCACAGGTGCAGTCGCGAGTTAAAAAACTTGAAAAAATTGATCGAATTGAAATTCCAGAAGAAGAAACAAAAATTAAATTTGTTTGGCCCGTGCCTCCGCGAGGTGGCGAAGAAGTCGTTAAATTTGAGGGCCTGGCAAAAATTTGGCAAAGTGAGCAGGGTAAAGAAAAGCTTGTTTTTTCTGGGGCCAATGCTCTTGTCAAGCGCATGGACAGGGTGGCTCTGGTTGGGGTCAACGGAGCAGGAAAATCCACTCTACTTAAAATTATTGCTGGTGACGTTGAGGCAACCACGGGAAAATGTTCGTTGGGGGCCTCGATCAACTTTGGTTATTTCAGTCAAAACTCTCTCGATGTTTTAGATCCAAATATGACTATTATAGAGGAAGTTCATTCTCGTATGCCAAATGCGGGACTTGGGACTGTGCGCAGTCTTTTAGGAGCCTTTAAATTTTCTGGGGACGACGCAGATAAAAAGATTTCAATCTTATCGGGTGGAGAAAAGTCGCGAGTGGTTTTAGCCACTATCCTTGCTCAACCTGTTAATTTATTGATTCTGGATGAACCAACAAATCATTTAGATATTATTTCTAGGGAAATTTTACTTGAAGCTATTAAAGAATTTCCAGGAACGGTCTTAATCGTAAGCCATGATCGACACTTTTTAAGGGAAATCACAACTCGAGTTTTCGAAGTGGATAAAAATCAACTTCGAACATATGACGGTGACTATGACTATTATATCCACAAGAAAAAGCAAGAAGCCGCAGCTGGAGTTTAATTCGTTTTAACTTCAGTCCAGACCTGGTCCCAAAGTTTATTGCTTTCACCCAGGTCGTGAATGATTTCTAACTTTTTAAAGTCTTTGGTTTCAGGAAAAAGGATCTTGTTTGTTCTTAGATCCTTTGCAACCTTGGCTTGAGTTGTTTTTAATACGGGACCGGCTCGAATCACTTCAACCTTATTTAACTCTGCTTCCTGGCTAATTAAAAAATTAATCAGCTTATGAGCAGCCACAGGGTGCTTTGAGCCTTTTATAATGACCAAATTATCGATAGCAACGGTGCTGCCTTCTTCAGGAATAATGAACTCAATCTCACCACCTGCTTGTTGCGCTGCTTGCAGGGCGTCCGATGAATAAGCTTGTGCAGCAACAACTTCGCGGTTTTTCAGGATATCAACAGTGTCCGAGGTGAACATTTTCACACGCTTCTTTGCGCCTAACAAGGTAGCTTTGGCTTTCGCTAGATCTGCGGGGGACACTGAGTTTGCAGAAGCACCATTCATGATGAGTGCCGCAGCGATTGTTTCTCTGACATCATCCAGCAGCGCTATCTTGCCATCCAAATCGGGATTAGTGAAAAAATCTTTCCAACTTTTGATTGAACCCTTAAAAAGCTTCTTGTTGATGGCAATGCCCATCGTCGTCCAGGCATAGGGCAGAGAGAATTTATTTTCGGGATCATAGTCTTGTTTAAGAAACTGCTCAGAAATTAAGCCCTTGTTTGGGACTTGCCGGTCATCTATCGGTTCCAGCAAGTTCATTTTTTTCATGATTCCGACCATGTAGTCTGAAGGAACGGCGACATCAAATCCAGAGGAGCCCATCTGCACCTTAGTCAGCAACTCTTCGCTCGAGGAATAATTTGAAATATTTATTTTGATGCCGGTTTCTTTTTCAAACTTAGCCTGCATTTCTGGGGAAATATAGTTTCCCCAGATAGAAAGATTCACAATTTTTGATTCAGAAGCAGCCGCTGAATCCTGTTCCTGAGGAGAAGTTTTTTTTGTGCATCCAAGGGCAATAAAACCAGAGATAAACAAAATACTCAGTGTTTGCAAAATTCTAGACAGCTTTATAGATTGGAGATTGTTTGATTGCGGTGAAAAACTCACTAAAAGCCTCGGCTGTATTCTTGACATTTTGCTCGACATTTTTTTGATTTCTCCCTAATGTAAGAACATGCTTGAGATTCTAAATATTGGCAAAAGTTTTTCCCGTCAAACAGCATTGAAGTCCGTGAATCTTTCCATCGCCGAAGGAGAGTTTTTTTCATTGTTGGGACCGAGTGGATGTGGGAAAACCACATTGATGCGGATTATAGCGGGTTTGGAGTCAGCAACTGAAGGCCGAATTCTGTTGAATGGTGAGCGTATTGAGCACCTACAAGCTGCTGAAAGACCTTTTAATATGGTTTTTCAAAAGTATTCTTTGTTTCCTCATATGACGGTTGGGCAGAATATTGCCTACGGACTGAATTTAAAAAAACTTTCAAAAGATGAAATCGAAGGTCGCGTCGCTGAGATTTTGAGTCTTTTTGAGATGTCAGATTTTAGACAACGAATGCCAGAAACATTATCCGGAGGGCAAGCGCAGCGCGTAGCCATTGCGCGAGCGCTAGTGAATCGCCCCAAGGTCTTGCTTTTAGATGAGCCTCTTTCTGCTTTAGATCAGAAGTTGCGAGAGCACATGCAAAAAGAATTGCGGACCTTGCAGCAGAAATTGGGCCTGACTTTTATTTATGTGACTCATGATCAAGAGGAAGCCTTGATTATGTCCGATCGTATCGGAATCATGAATAAGGGTGAATTGGTCCAGGTGAGCTCGCCCCGAGAAATTTACGAAAATCCAGAGACTATTTTTGCTTCCCAATTTTTAGGTGCAACAAGCTTGCTGCAGGGTGAACTTGTCGAGATCAGTCAGGACCTGGCCACAGTTCGATTAAGCGATGGAAGTCTGGTTCGCGGCAAGTTTAATATTCCATCAGATCAGATTCGACTTGGAATGAGTTTGGATACTTATGTTCGAAAGGCGATGGTTTTTAATCGCCTTGAGTCTCAAGTTTTCGGAATTCGCGATAAATGAAGTCACGCCAAATATTAGCAGTTCCAGCATTTCTATGGTTTGGACTTTTTGTTCTTGTCCCCTTGCTCATTGTCGTGGTCATCAGCTTTTCTACCCGAGGTACCTACGGTGGCATTGAGTGGAATTGGACTCTTGAAAATTACCACAACGCCTTTTCCTGGACCTATTTAGGAATACTTTTTTCTAGTCTAATTCTGGCTGTTTTTACAACGGCAAGTTGTGCTGTGCTAGGAATTTTAATGTCCTGGGCGATGAGTACTGCGCCATCCAAGAATCGACATTTTTATGTGAGCGCCGTTGTTCTGCCATTTCTGACTAACTTGGTCATTCGAATTTATGCCCTCAGAGTTTTTGTGGGCTACAGAGGTCCTCTGCAAGCGACACTCAATTTTTTGCATATTCCTTTTGACCCTTTTGTTTTGTCGCAAAATAAATTTTTAGTTCTATACGGTATGGTCACAACCTATTTGCCCTTCATGGTGCTGCCACTTTATGGCGCCTTTGAAAAATTTGATTTTTCCTTGGTCGAAGCAGCTCAAGACTTAGGTGCCGGACCCTGGAAAATTTTATTTTCTGTTATTTTGCCAAATTTAAAGAAGGCCCTGTTGAGCGGAGTTTTGTTGGTGTTTATTCCATCTCTTGGCGAGTATGTGATCCCAGATCTTTTGGGTGGAGCAAAAAATATGCTCTATGGTAACTTAATCACCGAACAGTTTTTGAAAGCACGTCATTGGCCCTTGGGATCTGCTTTATCAGTTTTGATGTTGTGTCTTTTATTGGGCGTGACATTTTTGTACTACCGCGGCTTAGGAGCAAAAAATGTCGAGTGAAAGAACTCGTCCAAAAGCGCCGCGACTGGCTTCCATGATGTTTTGGATCATGTTGATTCTACTTTATTTGCCTATATTGGTGATGCTTGTAGGATCTCTCTTAGAAGATAAAGATGGAAGTCTGCAATGGACTTTTAAATGGTTTCTTGAGGTGATTCATGATGAGAATCTGATGGATGCCTTAAAAAACAGTCTTTTTGTAGGTTTTGTTTCGAGTCTTCTGTCAACAATTCTTGGGACGGCCTCTGCCGTGGCCTTGTACAGAACGACGTCAAGAATGTATTGGATGATGGAGGGTTTATCTATGATATCACTGATTTTCCCCGAGATCGTTTTTGCCCTATCCCTTTTGTCATGGTTTTTTGTTTTAAAATTAGAATTGGGGCTTCAAACAGTCATTATTGCTCATGTGAGCTTTTCCCTTTCCTATGTTTTAATGACTGTAAATTCTCGGCTGGTGACACTGGATCCTTCGCTTGAAGATGCAGCAAGAGATCTGGGTGCAGGAGAGTGGACCATCTTGAAAACAATCATTTTGCCGCTTTTGCGTCCAGCCATTTTAGGCGGATTTATTTTGAGCTTCCTTTTGTCCTTTGATGATTTTTTGATTACTTATTTTGTCAATGGAGTGGGCCAAGACACCTTGCCTGTGAAACTTTATACGGCGATGAAAATGGGCGTCAGTCCTAAGCTCAATGCCCTGTCCAGTCTGATGTTTTTGATGACCTTTTCAGTTTTGATATTCTTTTTTCGCTCAGGATCCTTCAGAATTTTATTTGAAGAGGGCTCAAGCAAAGTTCGCTCCGACGAAAGAGAACAGACGAATAACCTTTTATAGTCTAAAAACTCAGATTTCTTTACATCATTTCGACACTAGGGCAGCATTAAATTATTAAAAACTGAAACTCAGAGTTGTGGGGCCTATGCAGCTGAAAAATAAAAAAAAAGTATTGAGTTGGGCCTTTTATGATTGGGCCAATAGTGCCTACTCTACAACTGTCATGGCGGGGTTTTTCCCCATCTTTTTTAAAAATTTTTGGAGTCAGGGGACCGATGCCGTGGTGACCACGGCTCGTCTGGGCACGGCGATTTCTGTCTCTAGTTTACTGATGGCTTTGCTAAGCCCAACTTTGGGAGTTGTGGCTGACCTTAAAGGATACAAAAAACGCCTCTGTTTGCTCTTTATGTTTGTGGGTGTTTTGGCATGTGCTTCAATGGCCTTTATTCCGAAAGGGGATTGGTGGAATGCTATTTTAGCTTACGGGATTTCTATGATGGCCTTCAATGCAAGTTGCGTTTTTTATGATGCCCTCTTGCCGTTTGTCGCAGAAAAGAGTGAGCTCGATTACACCTCATCCTTGGGTTATTCCCTGGGATACCTGGGGGGTGGTGTGTTGTTTTTAATCAATGTTTTGATGTACCTCTATCCTTCAATGTTTGGTCTTGCTGATGGCGTTCAGGCTGTTCAAGTTTCTTTCTTGAGTGTGGCCCTGTGGTGGTTCTTGTTTTCAATTCCCTTAGCCAAATACGTTCCTGAGCCCGAGACCTTAATCTCACAAGAAGGCTTGTGGGCGTTGACGGTGCAAAGTGCAAAAACCTTGAGAGCCACTTTTTTAAAGTTAACTGAGGATCGCAACCTTCTGATGTTTGTACTGGCTTATTGGTTCTATATTGATGGTGTTTATACCGTAATGACGATGGCTGTGGACTTTGGAATTTCAATTGGATTCCAAGCCAAGGAGTTGATTGCGGCTTTGCTGATTACTCAATTTATTGGATTTCCCTGTGCCTATTATTTTGGAACAATAGCAGAAAAATGGGGCAGCCGGGGACCCATTTTGCTTTGTTTGGTTGTGTACAGTTTTACTGTTGTTTTGGCGACTCAAATGTCCCAGGTTTGGCATTTTTATGCTTTAGCCATGATTATTGGAATGGCCCAAGGGGGAGTTCAATCTCTCAGTCGTTCACTTTTTGCGCGCATGACTCCAAAGGAGTACAGTGGGGAGTATTTCGCATTATTTAATGTGGTTGGCCGATTTGCCTCCATTTTTGGTCCCTTGGTTGTCACTCTGGGGGTTCTGTTGACAGGGAATTCTAGAATGGGAATGGCAGGTCTTGTGATCCTTTTTATTGTTGGTGGCGGATTCCTCACATTAGTGAAAGAACCAGCTTAAATCCTTCAGCTCAAGAGGGTTTTTGCTCAGAGTCTAAGTCTGGGACAGCGTCTGGGGCTGGTGCACTTTCTTGCTGATGATCCGCAATGATTTCCTTTGCTTTGCTTCCAGTGATTCCCATCCACTCCGGGAGCAATAAAGCCGTGGCGATAAAAATCATGGTGACGATAACGAAAAAAATACTCATCGCAAGAACAAGACCCATAAAGACCCCCTGGGAAAGTGGATGTTTTTTTATTATATTCCCGATCCAATGTGAATGTAAAACTTTGTGTTGGACTTTAAAGAGGGAACAAGACATAAAATTTCCCTATGACTTATAATCCTCATGATAGATACTTTAAAAAGGCTAAGGAAGAAGGCTTTGCGGCTCGTTCCGTCTTTAAGCTTGAAGAGATCGATAAAAAACACAAAATATTTAAGCCGGGACAGATCGTCCTGGATCTAGGGGCCTCTCCAGGTTCGTGGTCGCAGTTCTCGTCACAAAAAATAGGCTCAGCAGGGCGAGTACTTGGTGTTGACCTTAGTCCCGTGAATGTAAAATTGGGGAACGCTGTTTTTATTCAAGCTGATTTACGCGATCTCAACTTGGAAGAGATTTTTAATCTTCATGGTTTCAGGCCGCCCTTTGATTTAGTTTTGTCAGACATGGCACCTAAGACCACAGGCATTCGGATGACCGATCAGGCACGCTCTATGGAATTGTGTGAATTGGCCCTTGATGTAGCCAGGAGATTCCTAAAGAAAGACGGGCATTTTGTGTGTAAGCTTTTTCACAGTGATGAGTTTGCAAAATTAAGAGATGAAATTAAAAAAAGTTTCGCAAAGTGTGAAGTTGTAAAGCCAGAATCCACGCGAAAAATTTCAAAAGAAATTTTCTTGGTTGGAATCAGCAAAAAATGATTGAGATCATTTTTGAAAATGAACACTTTGTCATCTGCGACAAGCTCAGTGGAGTATTATCGACACCCAGTCGTTTTGAAGACCAAGATGAGAGAAAGTGTTTAGGCTCTGTCTTGCAAGCCGCTTTGAATAAACAGATTTACCCTGTGCATCGTCTAGATTTTGAAGTTTCGGGGCTTGTGATGTTTGCAAAGTCCCCAGAGGCTCATCGTCAGGCCAATTCTTGGTTTGAAAAGCGCCAAGTGCATAAGACTTACCGCGCGCTAACAACAGGTCAGGACTTTAGTCATATCCCTTTGAATATAAAAAATGCTCGACAGAAAATGGCGCTTCATCCAGGAATAAATTTTAACTGGGAAGGGCGCATTTTGCGTGGAAAACGACGAGCCTTTGAAAGTCCCCACGGTAAATCAAGCTTAACCTTGGTTGCCTATATAGGTGTTGAAGAACGGGGTTTTCATAAATGGGATTTACATCCAGTGACGGGTCGTTCGCACCAGTTGCGTTTTGATCTGAGTCGGCATGGCTTTCCCATTGTCGGAGATCAACTGTATGGATCCAAGGTCGATTGGAAGGGTACGAATTCCATTGCGCTGAGAGCTTATGAAATTGATTTTGAAAAGACTCCCGGAGCGGAGGCCCTTGGCTTGCCCGCAAAGATTCGGCGCGATTAATTATTTTGAATTTCGTTTCTTTTTAATGCCCAATTCATTTTCTATTTCATAGCGGGCTAAGAGCAATCGCAGCCAAGCAATCAGTTCATTTTTGCCACACTTGTTGGTGACATCCTGAATGAGTTTTTCAAGGATTGACAATTCGCCATTCTTTTCAAACATCTTTAAAACCTTGGGTAAATTTTTGAAGAGGGACTGTGGGGCGATATTCAATCCATGCATCACTAGACCAACTAAAGTTTCAACACTGCCTTTGCCATAGTCTCTGGCTTGCCTTGCGGACTCTAGTGATATTCCTAACTCGTGAGCTGCAGTCTTTAAGGATTTTGCGTCAGGATACATAATTCCTAAAGTCTCAGTAAACGCATTTCTTATTTGTTTTGAATACTGTTCTTTCAAGATGTTGACCTCGCTGTATTACAAAATTAACATTGAAATTGTATTCAGTCTAACTGTTTGAATACAATAAGTTTTTATTTTCTTTACATACGCTCCGTACTAATATACGAATAGTATACTGAACATGTGTGGAGTATACTTATGAGCAAAAACAAGAAAAGCCCTAAAAGCCTATTGATTGTTCCTGAGGTGCCGGAGATTCCGGATTTCGGGAAAGCTTTCAAGGGCGTTCTTCGTTCTGAGGAAGAATTGCAATACGGACTCAGAGGGGTAGTTAGAATTTTAAGCAATCGTGGAAAAAACGGAAAAAACGGATACTTCTTTGAAGGCTTTAAAGTTCAGTTTGCGTCTGAGTTAAAAGAAATTATTCTCAATGAAGAGGTCTTTCTTGATTATGAAAACCTTAAAATCATTATCAAGCTTCCTGATCCTAAAGAGTCAAAAAACAAAGAAGTCATTCGACACGAGTACACTCGGCAATACGCCCTTGGGGCAGATGATCTTAAAACCAGAGCAGCTCTAGTTGCTTTTTCTGGACTTGATGATTCAACCAAGGAAGCCCTTGTTTTGAATGAAAAAAAGTTGGATCTTAAACAAAAACTTACTAAGTAGGATGTAAGTGCATTCGATGAGAAAAATATTGTTGGTGGATGACGACAAAGATGTTCATCTGCTCTTAGAGACCTTAATTCAAAGGTCCTTTAATTCTGAAATTACTTTGACCATCTTTCATTCAGGGCAAGAGGCCTTGGATTCAGTGGCCTTAGATTCATTTGATATTATTATTTCTGACTTAGAAATGCCCAATGGTGACGGAATTTTCTTGTTTAGTGAATTTCAAAAGTTAAACTTACAAATTCCATTCATCTTTTTTACTTCAAGGCCAGAAGATGCACCAAAGATTAAAAACCAAACTCGATGTTCTATTGTCAGTAAATTGACTCCCAGATTACTCATTCAAGAACTAAAAAAATTTTTACCTGACATGAATTAGATTCTTTTAAAACTCAATATCTAAGGCTGCCTCAAGCGCCTTCAAATGAGCGGAAAGGCTTCGTGTGATAGTCGATTGGGTGAGAATTTCAGCCAAGTTTTTTGGAATCTGAACACTCTCGCCAATGCTGCTTTTAACTTTTGTGATGGTCTGCTGGATTTCTGTATCAGAGACTGAAAATGCCGCAGCCGATGCCCACAGTTCAGCTTCATTGTAAAGGCCGCGGAGTCGTTCAAAATTAGACGGATTTTCAACATCCATGGCATTAGCCAGTGTGGAGAGAGTGGGTTGTGGATCCCATTTATGGCTAGAAAAATAATTCACCAAGGAGCGATTTGCATTTCGGGCGCAAACGACCTTGGTGATGGGAAAGCCCAATCGCTTCGCACAGAGTGCGGCAACGGCATTGCCAAGATTTCCGGAGGGAACGATAAAGCCACAGGCTTGGTCAGATCTTAGACTTTGGAAGGCAAAGTAGCACATTTGCGGAAGCAGTCTGGCTAAATTTATACTGTTGGCGCTGATGAATTCATATTTGGCTTTTAAGGCTGTATCCATGAAAGCCTGTTTTACAATTTTTTGACAGTCATCAAAGTTTCCATCAACGGCAAAGGCTTTGCCCATGGGCTCCCAACAAGTGAGTTGCTTTTCCTGTCGTGGTGAAATCATATTTTTAGGATATAAGATGGCAACGGGTATTTCTGTGCATTGATTGAAGGCGGCAGCGACAGCGCTGCCGGTGTCTCCAGAGGTTGCAACCAAGACGAGTTGCTGCTTGGTCTTGTAAATAGGCATTGAGTATTTGTGCGGACCAAACTTCACCCATCCCTGAAATCAAGTCGATAATATTTTCAGCGGCACTTTTGACTAAGTAAACTCCTCTTAAAATTTCAGAAATCTTTTTAAAATCATGGGCCAAGATTTCTGTTATTGTATGCTGTTTTTCATTGGGGAGAAGTTTTTTTACGGCTATTTCATGACGTTCGCGAATTTTGACAAGGAGTGAATCAAAATCATTTTGGCTTTTCGCTAGATCAATGACCGATGATCAAATCATCGGTGACGCCTTTTATGGCGGACACGACGATTCCCTTTGGTCCCTTGCTCATATGCAAATGAATGATCTTAAAAACATGCTGATAACGTTCAGCATTCAGAACACTTGTACCGCCAAATTTATGCACTTTCCAGTTTTGATTCATAGTTCAATCATCGTTAACCTTCGTAAAACAGTGAAGCATTTTCTTTTAAGGGGCAGGCTGGTCGAGGAATTCAAAACAAGGCTCAATTTTTCAGACGTTTATAAAACAAATTTAAAGCGAATAAAGTCTCACTTATTAAATTAAAATAGCTTTACAAAAATGGACGTTAAATGCGCGCCGACTAAATGCTAGACAGGTTTAGCCAGAAGTTAGGGGGCTTCAAATTTGCTGTATGAAGCGAATTTTGAATTGAAAAGGCTATTGAATTTAGGTGTTTAGGCGATATTTAGTTGCTGAATGAGGGGCAGTTTTACTTGCCTTTGGAAAGTAAAATCCTGGCACTTTTTTTGATGATCAGTGCTGTGGTGAGGTTTATATGCGATTTCAGAATTTGATGAAAAAAAATATGGCTTTGTTTGTTGGAATGACGATGCTGATGCCACAATTTTCGTTGGCTTTTGGTGATTCTGCAACAATTGAAAAATTCGTCAATCGGCAGGTTGCTGTGCCTCTGATTAAGCCCTCTTGGGGAAATTTTTTACTGCACACTGAAAAATTAAATAAACTCTATTCGCTGCGAGGATACCAGGCCCTTTGGGTCGACGGAGCAGGCGTTCCTAATGAGATGTCATTGAGTTTGAAAAAGGCTTTATTGGGAGCTGATCATCAAGGCCTTAATGCTGAGGAGTATTGGGATCAAAATGTTGAAAAATTATACCAAGCAGCGATCAGCAATCAAAATAATTGGATCACTTTTGAATTAGCAGCAAGTGAAGCCTTGATAAGATATGCCTCTCACCTGAGTGTTGGGCGCTTTGATCCCGTGCAAGTGGACACAGATATTAAGTTTAAGAAAAAAATCTTCGATGACTACCAGGGGCTGCAACGGGCATTGAGTGAAGGCAGCACGGGTCTCAATCAAGGGCTAGATCAAATGGCGCCCAAGCATCCTCGATATATTGATTTAGTCGATATTTTAGATCAGTTAGCGGCTATCAAGAATTCAGGCGGGTGGGAGATTATTCCTTCGCCAGGGATCAGCCTTAAATTAGGATCAACTCATCCAGTTTTAAAGCAAATCAAAGATCGGTTGAATCAACTTGGTTACAAGGTCTCTAATGCCAGTGGAACAAAATTTGATGCCGACTTTGAAAGGGCCTTAATAAACTATCAAAGTATGAATGGCTTGACCGCAGATGGTGTGATTGGAAAAAAATCTGAAGTGCTTAAAAGTTTGAATCACCCTCTTGATCAAAGGATCTTGCAAGTTAAATTGAATATGGAGAAATTGCGATGGATGCCGAAGGATCTTGAAGCACGCCATATTTTTGTCAATTTAGCGACGACAGAATTCACACTTCAAGATTCAGGGGCTGAAGTTTTTAATTTTAAAACCATCAATGGGGACCCATTCCATCGTACGCCGGTAATGAGGGATCAGATCAGCTTTGTGAATTTAAATCCGACGTGGACCGTCCCTTCTCGTTTGGCCGTCAAGGAGATGCTGCCAAAATTGCAATCAATTCCTGATTATTTAAAAAAGAATGATATGAATATTTATGATCAAGAGACGAACGCAAAGGTTGATCCAAGCCAATTAAATTTTAAAGAAATGACAGCTCAGAAATTTCCCTATTACATTCGCCAAGATTCAGGACTTGATAATGCTCTGGGAGTGGTTAAATTTCCGCTCCATAATCCTTGGGCCATCTATCTGCACGACACCAATCAACGAACTCTGTTTGAAGAAAGTGAGAGGCATTTGAGTCATGGCTGTATACGACTAGAAAAGCCATTGGAATTGGCGTCCTATTTACTTCAAGATCAACCGGAATGGAGTTTGTCGGCAATTACGGCCTTTGTTCCCACGAAAAAAGGAGAGCAACCCCCAGCGCAAGAGAAAAAAGTTAATCTCACAAAGGGGATGCCAGTCTACACGATGTATTTAACGGCTGAGAAATCAAAAAGTGGAGCCATCCGTTTTGTCGAGGATGTTTACGGACAAGACTACCGCTTGGCCAAAGCGCTTGTTCATAAGAAATCAGAAATTCAAGGAAACACTTTAGTCGCTGATGCAAACTCAGGAAATTTGAGAGTCGAGGGTGTGGCCGGTAAATTTCAAATTTTCCACAATGTGAAAGCTGTGCGTTGTGATCTTGCTCGTCGCGGCCATTGTGATCCTGCTGTCATATTTCAATTGAACATGAGTCAAGCTTTGCCGGCTGGGGATTATATAGTCGGTTTTGAGAACTCCATCAATCCAGAAACTGTTAAGATTGCTAGCGGTCAGACAACTGTTTTGAAGCTTCAGCAGGTGGCGGTTCCAGATTCAATCCATGGTCAGAAAATTCGCGTCTATCGAGACTTTAATGAGTCTGTTGAAAAAGACAAAATACTGCGGGAGATTTACATCATGGGTCATCATTTTCAAGCCTTGGATAAAGATAATTTTGGTGATCTTTATGAGGGAGGCTCCTGGGAAAGAGACTTTGTTCAACGCTTTGGCTATGAGGCCTGTTTAAAAATAAAAATTATGAATGCGGCGGCACCCGTTGCGCCCGAAGCTTTGGAAAGTTGCAAAATTTGGAGTGAGGCTCGCCAGGCTCAGGACCTAAGTCCATTGTTTCAATTTGGCACGGATGGTACTTTTCAGGAATTCTGGGTGACCTATCCAGGCGATGTGATACCTTTGAAACATCCTCGCTATTTGGTTTCTGCGCCAATGAGTGAGCATGATTTTATTTCCGTATTCCCTGGGGCGTATAGGTTTCAATCTGAAGGTAGCAAAACGTCGTCTATTTCCATAAAGGTAGGTCCTGTTGATTAGAACTTTTCGTGTTTTGCTCAATATCAGTTTTTTGCTCAATGGCTTCTTTTCGTTTGGAGTGGCCGACGCTCAACCTGTCAGACCTGTTTCGATTTCCTATGACAAATTGGTTCTGTGTTTTCCGGAGCTTGCCGACGAGGGGCTTTCTTTTAAGGTCGATTTGGATCATCTCAAGGAAGTTATTGATGAAAAGTTTGTAAGCACAGATATGCAGATGCGTCAGCGTAGAGTGAAATTTGAGGATATGAGCGGTCAATCAATGATTTTGAATATTCAAAACACTTTTGTTGGTAAAAGAAAAATAAAATCAGAATTAAGTTTACAAAAAATAAATGAAAAAGGTGAGTTGAAGGAACAGCCACTCACTATGGCGCAGCGGATGAATCAAAATCTAAATTTTGTAGATGAATTATTAATGAGTGGTAAAGTCCGGTCAGATGAAACTTCCTATGTTGACACAAAGCCGCGCGGAATGATCTCTAGGTATCAAAAAAATTTTAAGCAGGTCCAGGAAATCAGCCTTGCTGATAAAATCAAGGAACGCTCAATTTCATGCGAAAAACGTGCTGATCTTGGCATTATATGCACCTGTTCTAAAAAATAAAACTATTGAATATCAGATCTTTAGCGATATACTTTTAAAGGTATTGTTTTAGGATTTTTTTTGTGTTTTTAAGGACTTGGCTTGGGGTATTTTTATAGCCTGTAGGTAAGTTAGGCAGATTAAAACCTATTTCTACGCGGATATTATAGTGAGCTGTAAATCATGAAGCTATAATCCTGAAGAGATGGTGTTGTGCGGCAAATATCTCTATGTTTATTTTTTTAAATGTTTTGATATTTTAATGGTGAAAAATTTATTTTGATTGGAATTGTTCGGAGCGCTCAGTGATAGAAGAGAAAAAGACTTACACCTTCCTCATAGCTGGCGTTCCTTATAAAATAAAAACCTCTCATAACGATGCGATGATGCAAGAGCTCATCGAATTTGTTAACAATCGAATGAATCAATCTATGGCTGCTAGTAAAAATGGTTCCTTTCAAAATGCTGCTGTTTTGACGGCAATGAATATTGCTGAAGAACTTATCCTGCTGAAGAAAAAAGCCAATCACGAGCTGGAAAAACTTGAAGTGAAGACATTAGCTCTTTATCAAGATCTCGAAAACGCAAAAAAAATCCCTAAATAAGTACACCTGCATTCTTGAATTTGGATATGGGGGTGTCGATGGTTGCTAGGAACTTTGAAGATTGGAATTCAAAAAAGGAATGTCGTTCCTATTTTGAATCCCTTTATATTCAGAAATTTTCCCGTGGACTTGAGGCGAACCAAATGAAGCTCAACTCTCACTTGGATGACTTTATGTCTTCGAAAAGTGGTGTTTGGGGAAGTTACCGTGCTCTGACTTTAGAGGCTAGTGCAGATCGAGTCTTTCAGATATCGAATGTGAACTGGGTTTTTCCTCGTGTTGCACCTTTTGAGCCGTTGGGAAATCCTGGCAGGAACCTTGAGTTTTGTAAAGCACAGGGTTTTATTAAAGGCTCCTTCGGTGTTCTTGAGCCCGATAGAAATTCCACGGTGGTTTCACTCAGCAAAATTGACGGGTTGCTGATTCCAGGGGTGGCTTTTAGTCGTCAGGGTGGTCGGCTCGGAAGAGGTCAGGGGTATTATGACCGAGCCTTGCAGTCTTTTCTGGGGATTAAGGTTGGTGTTTGTTTTGATTTTCAAATACCAACTCGGAAACTTCCAGAGGAAGATCATGATGTGCGCATGGATTTTCTGATTACGGATACGGAAATTATAAATTGTCGGGCTGAGCGGTCTGGCAATGGGTAAATTAAAATGTGCAAATTAAATTGTACAACTTAAGATGAGTGAGATTGAAGTAAAGTTAATTTTATAAAAAAGCCAGTAGGGCAGAGTTTTGGAGATAACTGAGATGGAATTAGTCATTGCCGCCATAATAGGGATATTGTTGGGCGCAACAGTAGTTTTTTTAATTAAAAGAATTCAGGATAATAATAAAAAGAAGTCAGCTCGAATTGAAGCTGAACGAATTATCAATAAAGCAAATTCTGAATCGGCACGTCTTAAAAAAGATGCGGAAACAAAATCTAAGGATTTTGAATCTCGTGCTCGTAAAAATGTTGAAGCTGATATTCATAAGCAGAAATCAACTTTAAAAAATAAAGAGTTGCAACTAGAGCGCCGCTTAAAAGAGGTCGATGATCAATTTAAGGCCAAGATGGATGAAAATGATCGACATCTGAATGTATTAAAGGATCGCGAAGAGAAAATTGCTATTTCAGAACATCGAATTAAAGAGCTTGAGAAAAAAGGCGAGTCTCATATTGGTGAACTTAAGCTTAAATTAGAATCCGTTGCGGGGATGACTCAAGATGAAGCTAAACGTCAGCTCTTGAGCGCCATCGAAGATGAAGCTAAGCAAGAGGCTTCTAAACGAATCACTCAAATCGAAGACGAAGCTCAAAAAGAATCTGAAAAGCGGGCTAAGCGAATCCTGGCCACGGCTCTTTCACGATTTGCATCTGAATACACTTCAGAAAGAACAGTGAGTGTCTTGGCCCTTTCAAATGATGAAATGAAAGGTAAAATTATCGGCCGTGAAGGTCGAAATATCCGGACTCTTGAAGCTCATTGCGGTGTTGACTTGATTGTGGATGATACGCCAGAAGCTGTGGTTATTTCTGGATTTGATCCGGTTCGCCGTGAATTGGCTCGCAGGACAATTGAAAAACTGATGGAGGATGGACGAGTTCATCCAGCTCGAATTGAGGAAGTTGTTGAAAAGCAGCGAGCAGAGTTGATGAAGGCCATCAAAGAAGAGGGCGAGCGACATGTGATGGAGCTTGGTGTGGCCAATATTCATCCAGAGCTGGTTAAAATCATTGGAGGATTGAAGTATCGATCTTTCCAAGGACAAAATGCTTTGAATCAATCTTTGGAAGTGGCTCAGATTGCAGGCCTTTTGGCGGGAGAGTTGGGCTTAAGTGTTAAGTTGGCTCGCCGTGGTGGTTTGCTTCATAATATTGGTAAAGCCATTGATCACACCGCAGAGGGAAGTTATTCCTTCGTTGGCGCAGAGACTGCTAAAAAATATGGAGAATCTGAAGACATTTGTCATGCCATTCGTGCACATGATGAAGATGAAAAACCACACTCTTTGTTGGCTTGGATTGTTCATGCCGCATTTATTCTTTCGACCTCACGACCAGGCGCAAGACGTCCGCAAATTGATTCTTTTGTACATAGATTGGAAGATCTAGAAAGCATAGGAAATAGTTTTGATGGAGTTCTTAAGACCTTGGCTTTACAGGCTGGCAGAGACATTCGAGTTCTGGTTGAGTCTAGCAAGGTGACCGACGATCAAGCCGTCATGTTATCGCGAGATGTTGCACGAAAAATTGAAAGAGAAGTTCCGCAAGCTGGCAATGTGAAGGTGACAGTTGTTAGAGAAACTCGTTCAGTGGAACATGCTAGATAGTTTGCTAAGAAATAGTGCAGTTGAAGTGCAAAAAATATACGATGCTCAACGACTATAAATGAATAAATAAATGAGACGGGATTTATGAGTTTTCTTGATCCAAAAGAACAGTTAGAGCGAATTAAATTTGGCGTGGCTGAATTTATCAATGATGAAGACATGTTGAAGAAACTAAAGCGCTCCTTTGATACAAAGACTCCTTTGAATATCAAATTGGGTGCAGATCCAACTCGACCAGATATTCATATTGGTCATACCGTAGTCATCAATAAGCTCAAGACTTTTCAGGATCTGGGACACAAAGTTTATTTTTTAATTGGCGATTTCACTGCCTTGATTGGTGACCCTTCTGGAAAAAACACAACTCGTCCAATGTTGACTCGGGAAGAGATTGAAGAAAATGGCCGCACTTATGCACGGCAAATTTTTAAGATATTAGATCCCAAAAAGACTGAGATTGTTTATAACTCGGCTTGGATGAATCCTATGACATCCGTTGAGATGATTAAGTTGTCAGCTAAATACACTGTGGCCCAAATGTTAGAGCGCGATGATTTTACCAAAAGATATAAATCTGGAATCCCCATAGCCATTCACGAGTTTTTGTATCCCTTAACTCAGGGGTATGATTCCGTAGCACTGAAGGCCGACGTTGAACTTGGTGGAACAGATCAAAAGTTTAACCTTCTGGTTGGACGTCATCTGCAGTCGGCTTATGGTCACGAACCTCAGTGCATTTTGACAATGCCGATTCTTGAAGGTCTTGATGGCGTTCATAAAATGTCCAAGTCTTTGGATAATTATATATCGGTTGTCGACACTCCGAAAGATATGTTTGGAAAGACGATGAAAATATCTGATGACCTTATGTATAGATGGTATGCACTGCTGACTGATATTAAGTCGGGGGAGCTTGAACAATTAAAGCAAGATGTCGCAGAAAAAATTAAACATCCCCGTGAAGTGAAAGTAAATTTAGCCAAATTTTTGATAACACGCTTCCATTCTGCTGAGGCCGCACAATCTGCAGAAGATGAATTTAATCGGATTTTTGTAAATAAAGGCCTACCCAATGAAGTTCCAAACTACCATTTGGCAAAGTCAGACATTCCGTCCGATGGAATAAGCATAGTGCACTTGTTAGTGAAGGTTGGCTTTGCAGGAACGAATAGCGAGGCCTCTCGAATCATTCAGGGTGGAGCTGTACAAATTGATGGTGTTAAGGTGGCAGATTCAAAGTTAAAACTTTCTGAATCCAGTTTGGATGGAAAAGTTTTAAAGGGAAGTAAGACGAAATTCGTCAAAATAATAGTCAGCCCATAAGTGAAGCTTCATAGCTGAAAAAAGGAAAGTTTTTTTCAGCTCAGTTTCCTGACGAATTAAAAAAAGGTAACTTTAAAATGAAAATTAAATTTCTTCCTCAAAACATCGAAGTTGAAGGAAATTCTGAAAAAAGCTTATTGCAGATAGCAACTGAAAATCATCTTGAAATTCGTTCCATTTGCAAAGGGGTTCCATCCTGCGCGGAGTGCCGGATTAAAATTACTCAAGGTGATCAGAATGTGATCCCTCCCAATAAGACTGAGTTGGGATTGCTTGGAACAAATTATTTTATCGATGGACGACGACTCAGTTGTCAGGTGCATTGTTTTGGTGATGTCACTGTAGATCTCGCTGAGCAAATTGATAGACAAGACAATCAGGTTAAGAAAATCAGAGGATTTAGAAGCACAAAAAATGTCGAATCTAGAGCTGTGAATGATATGATGCTCTTGAGTGCGCACGAGCAGATAATCAGTGAAAGTGCTGCAGAAATCGATTTAAAGCCCGAAGTTGTAAAGGGTCCGCTAAAAGGTGCACAAGGTTCAAACACCAGATCAAATAATAATAGAGCTCAAAATCAGCAGTCTAGACCAAATCAACAGCAGCGCTCTCAACCAAAAAAAGCTGGTTCAGGCAATGCAGAAAATCGACCTCAACAGCAGGGGCAGGGGCAGAAGCCTCGAGGCTATCAGCCACCATCTCAAAAGCAAACGAATCAGGTTTCACAACAAGTGCCAAACCAACAGCAAGGTCCAAAAAATGCTAAATTTGATGGCAAACCAAAGAAGTAAGGCTTTCGTCTTGTTGATTACATTAAAAATCTTCCGATATTGGTCTTAGATGCCACATAAAAGGATTATTTTTCGAGAGCGAGGGCAAGGCCAAGTGCTGTTACTTCTTCACGGTTACGGAGGAAGTGTTCATCATTGGGAAGATGTGGCAAGCAGCCTTTCAAGGAGCTTTCGCATCATCGTCCCTAATTTGGGTCACCTCTATTTAAGTACGGATAAGTTGTCATTTTCATCTCAAGTTGAGGTGTTGGCAAAATTTATTGAATTCAATTTTCCCAATCAAAAAGTGCATCTAGCAGGACTGAGTTTCGGTGGAGCTTTGGCGTGGGGAGTTGCCAAACAATACCCCCATTTAATTGAGAAATGCACGTTGATCAATCCTATAGTGACAGAGCCGATGAAGAATTTTTTGCCCATTGAATTGCGCCTATTTTTTAAATTGCCACTCAGTATAGCAGCGATTTATATTATTTTATCAACTCCATTGGGTCGGACTTTTTTGAAGAAAACAGCCTTGATTTTTAGAGATGAGAAATCTTCAGAGGGTGGCTTTGTCATTGAACAGCTTAAGGGCCGAAAACTGCAGTTTTTGGCCTATATGATTCATAATTTCAAAGCCGTTTTGCGAGGCGAAGATTGGAATATTTGGAACAAAAAGATTCAAGGATTTTGCAGTCCAGGTAAAATGAGATTGATCTATAGTCGAGAAGATTTGCTTTTTGCCGAAGGGGTCTATCAGGTGTTTGCGAATCATATTGGGTGTGAGGATGTGATTCAACTTGCAGGTGCTGGTCATTTAGCTTCTAAAAATTGTCCGGAACTTATTTCAAAGCATATCCTTGAGTTTTTAGAAACATCCCTTTCAGCCTAGAATTATTTTACAACCATGATATCGGAAAGATACCAGCCATCCAGCGAGGTCGTAGGATCCGATTGAAGGCGAAATCTGATCATGAGGGATCTGTCCTCATCGCCAATGAATTCAGCCAAGGAGTAAGTGAATTTTTGCCAAGAAATTGAACCACTGAAAGTCTTCACTTTTTTCCAACTGTTGCCTTCATCAGTGGAAATTTCTAAGAATCCAAAATCATAGCCCACTTCAAGGTCAAATTTAGTTTGAAATGAAATGGCGACATCATTGGTGGAAATTTCCATCGAGGGAAGAGTGATTGAGGCGGATTCACTGTAGCCATAAATATCCCCAGGACTGTCAGATAAAACTTTTCCAACTCCCTGCAGATTTTCAAGTCCCCATTTTCCCTTGATGGTGAGTCCCTCAAGGGATTGGCCATTATTTCGATAAACAACGGCAGAAATCCTTGTGGTAAAGGCAACATTATTTGAAATTGAGCTCCTGTTTCCAGCTCGGTCGATGGCTCGGATTGCTAAAAATCCCTCTGAGTTGAATTCGGGAATTTCAACCTGAGCTTGAATTTTATTTCTATCGCTTTCGAATATTCTGAAAGATGTTGGCGTGGCCAAATTCCAATCGGCTTCGGAGTAGATTCTTTGCGAGGCTCTTCGAATCTCATAATTAAAGGCAAAGCCGTCACGGCCTTGATCAACGGAAGTTGTCCATTTTAAATCAAGAGTTGCTGCATTGGTTTTTTGAATTAAAATTTCGCTAGGGGTATTTGGCGCAATAAAATCTTCATCTAAAGAATTGTAAATGTTCAGAAGTCCCGAGTTCACTTGACCAGCAAGTGCATCAGAGGTGGTGGCGCCACCAAGGAGTCGTGCTTTAATTTCTCGTGCATTAAGTTGTGGAAAACGGGCCTTAATCAATGCGGCAGCACCAGCTACATAGGGAGCCGCCATAGAAGTTCCGTCAAGCTTTTCATATTTATTGCCAGGGATAGTCGAAAGGATCTCGATTCCAGGCGCAGCAATATGAACATTTTTGAAACCAAAATTGGAAAAACCAGCCAGTTGCCCATCACGATCAACGGCCGCCACAGAGATAATATTTTCGGTGCCATAATCTGCAGGGTAGTCCAAGGATGTATCAATGTTGTTGGAATCATTTCCAGCGGCAACAACAAATAAAATGCCAGCTTCGTTGGCCTTGCGAATTGCCGCAGCCATAGTTTCAGATTGCTCGTCTCCGCCCCAGCTGTTGCTCATGATATGAACGCCCATTGAGGTCGCGTATTCAACGGCCCGAACTGCATTCGCAAGGGAACCATTGCCCTTCCTGTCTAAAAACTTCAATCCCAGAAGTGAAACGCTCCAATTGACCCCAGTAATTCCTAGTCCATTATTTCCAACACCACCGATGACTCCAGCGCAATGGGTGCCGTGGCCAGTTTCATCAACAGGATTGTTTGTGTCGGTGGTGAAGTCCCAACCTCTCCAATCATCAACGAAGCCATTTTGATCATCGTCTATGCCATTTGTCGTTTTATCACGGCCTCTTGAATCAAGCCCCGTTTCACCTGGATTGTGCCAATAGTTTTGAGCGATGTCATTGTGTGTGTAATCAATGCCCGAATCGATCACCGCAACCAAGACGCCGCGCGATCCAGTAGTTTTTGTCCAGGCCTGCTGTACAAAAATATCAGAGCGCTGAGAGCCTCTGTTGCTGAGTGCATATTGGTCATCAAATAAAGGGTCATTAGGCCCAGAGATAAAATCAGCCTCAGTGGAGCGCAGGGAAGTTTTGTGAGATGTGTTTCCGACGGAATGTAAAATCCAATTGGGCTCTGCATATTCAACTTCGGGCCGAGTGCGGAGTCTTTTCACTAAGGCCCTTAAATTGACTGGTTTGGATTGAGTTAGGCTCAACGGCATTTCAATCAACATCGCTCCATTGGAGCTAAATTGATGAACCAGCTGTGCATTCATCTCCTGCAAATAATTCATTTGCAGAGATTTGGAATCCGACTTTCCTTCTTTGAATTTGATAATCAATTGATTGGGAATATAACGTGCGGATGAGTTTTTGCCTTCGGGTTTCGTAAAGCCAAGTCTTCCAACTAAGAGGATGAGGATTATTGTTGGAAACACAAGAAGTTGTTGACGAAAGCCAGCGAGCATATTGATCCTCATTTAAAACCGCAAACTATAGCTAAATCTTGAGTCTTGTCCAGACGACCCTGGGAATGACTCAGGGAGCTAGTTTATTTAGTCAGGATTCCTTAGAAATTGGCAAAATATTGAGGTCTTTGGGGCGAAGTTTTTGCAAGTCTTCCGGGAGGCTTTTAATGATGGATTCCGCGAGGGATTCGATCAGCTCGCTTTTGTAGTGCTCGCGCCGATAAATTAGGCCAATTTCGCGGGCAGGGATGGGTCTTTCAAAAGGGACCAAGTGGGAGTTCTCTCCTAAATTGTCGGTGGCTAATTGGGGTAGCAAAGTGTAGCCGCCATAGGAGTCCACGATTTTTTTAAGTGTCTCTAGGCTGCCACTTTCAAATTTGTATTTTCTAGATTTTATTTTTTCTTTTTTGGCGGTGCAAAGATCGAGCACTTGATTGCGCAAGCAATGCCCTTCCTCAAGAAGCCAAATCTGATCCATTTTTAAAGCTGAATATTTTACTTTTTTAAGATCAGAATAACTTTGCCCCTTTTTGCACAAAACGTAAAAGGGTTCATAGTAAAGTGCATGTTCAAATATTTTAGAAATTTTTAAAGGAGTCGCAAGCAGGCCCACATCAATTTCATCGTTGTTCAGAGCTTCAATAATATGGTCCGTCTGCATTTCCATAATCTTGAGTTCCATCGATGAATGCAAAGCTTCAAGGACGGGCAGCAGTCTTGGCAAGAGATAGGGGGCTACGGTTGGAATGACAGCCAGGGTCAATTCTCCTTCGGCACCATGAGCTTGTTCTTCCTGGATTATACCTTCAATTTTTCTGACTTCAAAAAGAATAGAGCGTATTTGCTCGACAACTTTTTTACCAACCTCGGTCAAAAGGATAGGCTTTTTTGAGCGATCAAAAATGACAATACCCAGATCTTCTTCCAGTTTTTGGATTTGCATACTGAGGGTGGGTTGTGTGACATGACAGGCCTCGGCCGCTTTGCCAAAGTGGCCAAAGCGATGAACAGCAAGAATATATTCCAGTTGAGTTAAAGAAAAATTCATCTTTCCGTTCATAGGCTGGATCCCCTTTTAATTCCATTTTAACACGATAGAGAAAATCTATCAAATATAATAAAATATCGATTTTACTGTGGAGGGGATGTGGCCTAGTCTTATTTTTGTGGAAACAAATAAAAAAAGAGTTCATTGAGAGAATCTCATGGTGAGAATCTGCGAAGGAACTAAAACCACAAAATCAAAGGAGAATAGCAATGGCATCAATCATTAATAGCAAAGTTCCAGAATTTAAGGTTCAAGCTTTTCATAACAACGATTTCAGAACTGTGACTGAAAAAGACTTAACAGGGAAATGGTCTGTTTTCTTTTTCTACCCAGCTGATTTTACATTTGTTTGCCCAACAGAGTTGGGTGATATGGCTGACAAATATGCAGCTTTCCAAAAAATGGGTGTTGAAGTTTATAGCATCAGCACGGACACTCATTTCACTCATAAAGCTTGGCATGACACTTCTGAAACAATCAAAAAAATTAAATACCCAATGTTAGCTGATCCAACGGGTCACCTTTCAAAATCATTCGGTGTTTATATTGACGAGGCCGGTCTTGCTTACCGCGGAACTTTCTTGATCAATCCAGAAGGTTTGATCAAGCTTGCTGAAATCAATGACAATGGCATTGGTCGTAATGCAGATGAGTTGATCCGTAAAGTTCAGGCTGCACAATTTGTTGCGGCTCACCCGAATGAAGTTTGCCCTGCAAAATGGACTCCGGGCGATAAAACTTTGAAACCTGGTTTAGACCTTGTTGGAAAAATCTAATTCAGAATTCAATTTTTGAATTTTTCAGTCAAGCTCTGCATTCAGCAGGGCTTGATCTCAAAATTGATGGAGGAGCTTATGCTAGATCATGCAATCAAAGAACAATTAAAGTCCGTTTTTGCAGTCCTTGAAAATGATGTTGAGCTGGTTTGTGATGAAAGCTCTCATGAGGACCAAAAAGAACTCATCGAAATGTTGCAAGATGTGGCGTCAACATCCTCTAAAATTATTTTTAAAGAAGCTTCTTCAGCGGGCTCACCAAAAAGTCCCTCCCCGCAATTTCATATTGAATATCAAGGGCGTCCGACAGGAATCATTTTTAAAGCGATTCCAGGGGGACATGAATTCACCTCGTTGATCTTAGCCATTTTAAATACGGATGGAAAAGGCAAAATGCCTGATGCGGCTCTCACTCAGCGTATAAAGCGTCTTAAAAGACCGATCTCTTTACAGACTTATATGTCTCTAACTTGTGAGAATTGTCCGGACGTGGTTCAGACTTTAAATCAAATTGCCCTGATTCATGGTGATTTTAAGCATGAAATTATCGATGGCGGCTACGCACAAGACGAAATTAAAACCCTTGGGATCCAAGGCGTTCCAAGCTTGATCGTCAATTCAAATCTGATGCATTCAGGACGTATTCAGCTTTTAGATCTTATTGCCAAATTAGAACAGACCTTCGGAGTTGATGAATCGATCAAAGTTGCGCCTCTAGAAAATGCAAACTTGGGACATTTTGATGTGGTCGTTGTTGGCGGTGGACCAGCCGGTGCTTCAGCAGCTATCTACAGCGTTCGCAAAGGACTGAGTACAGCCATCATCACCGAAAAGATTGGTGGACAAGTTTTGGAAACAAAGGGCATTGAAAATTTAATATCTATTCCATTTACCGAAGGCCCCAAGCTTGCCGGTCACTTGAGTGAACACATTGCCAGCTACCCAATTCAAGTTTTGGAAAATCGCCGAGTTAAGAAAATTCAGCAAGCAGAAAAAAAACACATTGAGCTAGAAAGCGGAGAGTACCTAACAGCAAATTCAATCATCATCACAACCGGTGCGAAATGGCGAGAGCTAGGAATTCCAGGAGAAAAAGACTATATCGGCCGTGGCGTGGCTTTCTGCCCTCATTGTGATGGTCCCTATTACAAGGGAAAAAAAGTGGCTGTTGTGGGTGGCGGAAACTCTGGTGTTGAAGCCGCTATTGATTTAGCGGGAATCGTGGGAGAAGTGGTTCTGTTTGAATATCAAGATCAATTGAAGGCCGATCAAGTTTTAGTGGATAAATTGAAATCACTGTCTAATGTTTCCATCGTGACCAATGCAAAAACTCAACAGATATTGGGTGATGGACAAAAAGTGAATGCCATTGAATTTGAGGATCGATTGTCCCACAATGTGATCAAAATGGATCTTGATGGGGTGTTTGTACAAATCGGTTTGCTTCCCAACAGCAGTTTTTTGAAGGACACCCTAGAGCTTACAAAATTTGGTGAAATTGTTGTGGACAACAAAGGTCGAACTTCAGCCAAGGGCATTTATGCCGCGGGCGATGTCACCACTGTTCCTTATAAGCAAATCATCATCGCCATGGGAGAAGGTGCAAAGGCAGCGCTTGCTGCCTTTGAAGATCGCATGTATCAGCATTAGGATTTTTCAAAAATTAAAAAAGGACAGGGTGACCCAAATTGCGTCACTCTGTCAAATTCATGGAACCTCTTTTGCGCTTTAATTCATTCTGAATCGGCACGCACCTTGCTTTGTGATGGGGAACCTAACCCAAGGAGCCCTAAAATGAAAAAAATGATTGCTGTAAGTTTGATTGCCTGTTTGTCTTCCGTCTCTTTCGCGCAAGAGGCAAAGCCAAAAATACTGGTTGAGCTGAAGTTAAAGATGAACCAAGTTTACTCTCAAACAGCAGAGAAAACCTTTCAAAGCAATATGACGACCAATACCACTTCTGCCTCTGTGCAACTCCGCGGCGCTGACGGTACGCAAAAGCAATGGAGTTCAGCTGAGAAAATAAATCAAAAAGAAGCCGGTGCAGAAATAAAAATACTTGGTTTAGATACAGTTCAATTGAGTGACTTAGATGCAAAAACCTCACTTGTTGTTAAAGCCGACATCAAAAGCAATTCCATTCGCGTGGCCTCAAAGGATGTTTTGGCATCTTTGGCAGCTGATTTAGAGAAAAATGCTAACGAACTGGCTAAGGTTTTAAATATTGACAGCTCCTACGGAACTTTTAAATTTGATATGCAACTTTCTGATATGAATTGCTTGCTAGCGGATAAAGCGCTGACCTGTGCAACTGAGGCTAAGCTAATTTTGGAAGCAACTAAAAAATAGTTCACAAAAAAAAGAGGCTATCCCTGGTGGCCTCTTTAGTGATCATTTGATCATTCCTCGATGGAAAGATATCTTTTAAGGATATGACCATCGCTTGCCGAAATAATATCAAATCCCACCAAGTTAAAAAAGTTGTCTTCTTGAAGATAGATTCCAAATAGAATTTCGGGATGGTGGTCACCATTGATATCCTGCTTTAATGAAATGGCGGCTAAGCCTCGATAATGATCGACGGGCAGAATGTTTTGAATTTTGTAGATCGTCTTGTGGCTTTGGCCATCAATAGCTTGGTGATGAACAGTTTTTTTGTCACCAATGTTCAAGGTTGAAACTAAAATATCATTGTGACCATTTTTGTTCACATCAAGAATCCAGTGTGCGTTCACTAAGTGTGCCTTATTCATTTCGTCTAGATCTTGTGCTGTAAAGCTTTTTATTTGAATCAATGAAAAATAATAATTTTGATAAAGATTCAAGCTGCCTGTGCCGATGAATTCCTTCAGCTCAGTTTGCGATTTGAGGCCATCATAATAAGTCAATGCAAACGATCCATTGTAGGTGAGTGTCGCTGTCGGTGAAAAGCTCAAGATGACAGTGCAGGAAGTGCCGGCCGGAAGGGCCTTGGATTGACAGGTTCCTCCTGTTCCTGGAAACCCGCCATCAAGGTAATTGAAGGCAGAAACAAAAGTTCCGGTAAGATTTGTTCCCGAAACGCTACCAGCGTTCGTTAGCGTAAAAGCCACACTGATTTTTCCATTAATATTCGTCGTTCCAAAATTATAGGGACTGATTTCAGAGATACTGATGATGGCTTGAGCTAATCCTTCTCCTGTGATTGCTGTTTGGCTCTGAGTTGTGCCGGATCCATTTTCATAGCTGACTATCAGATTTTGATTCTTAACGCCAGTGTCAGTGGGAGCAAAAGAAATCACCATTGTGCAAATTTGTGAGGTCGTTAAAGAAGACCCACAAGTTCCCCCAGTTCCAGGGTAGGTGCCCCCCTTAAATCCAAAGGGAGCAGAAAGGATCGGTGGGGAAAGTGAAGGTATTGCTATAGTGCCTGTGTTGGTCATCGTGATTGTCTTTTCAGCGGTGGTGGTCTGAATCACTTTGCCAAAATCATAGCTGGCACTGCTAAAAGTTAACTTGCCACTTGGTTTTCCAGATCCATTCAGAACGACCGTTGTCGTTGTATTTTGAAATCCGTTAGAGTATGTGATCTTCATTTGTCCTGAATATAAAATTTCACTCGTTGGATTAAAGGTGACCACTACCGTGCAGGTGGATGAAATAGATGTTGATGTTGGACAGCTTCCTCCAGTTCCAGGATAAGCTCCGCCTTTAAATGTAAAACCAGTGCCAGTTATTTGGCTGCTAAAACTTGTTGGAGAGTAACTGCCCGAGCGAGTGATCGTAAAAGTCTTATCATAGTTAGCACTGGTCAAAAGAGAACCAAAATCATAGCTTGCTGGAGAGACGCTCAGTGAAGCTGGTGTTAAAGCCGCTCCTGTGATCAATCTGCTGGTGTTTTTAGTTATGCCCCCAGTCTCATAAGTGATATCAAGAGAAGCTAATTTGGTGCCCGCGGTCGAGGGATTGAAAGCCAAAGTTAGAGTGCATTTTTGGCCATTGCTGAGAGCCGTGGTGCAGGTGCTGGCAGTGATTGAATAATCTGCTGAAGAAATTGTTTTACTGGTTATGCTGACGGGATCAGATCCCCCACCTTGAGTTAAAGTGAGAACTATAGTCTGAGGAGTATTACCTACATAAGTTGATAAAAAAGAAACAAGATCATAACTTGAAATAAAAAGGTCAGAGGTTGCCTCGCCAACACCAGAGAGAGTTGAAGTCGTCGAAGCTGTTCCCGTCCCATCATTATAACTGAGATTTAATGTGCCACTATAATTTGAGGCGACTAGAGGCGTAAAAAGAACATTTATATAACAGCTAGCTCCTCCAGAAAGGGAGGTGCCACAAAGTGAAACGCTGGGCGTGCTGTTGGTTCCAGGAAAAGAACCACCTTTATATGAAAAACCCAGTGGAAGAGCAGAGGACATCGAAGTTGCAGTCATTGCTGTTGAGTTAGTTATCTTAATCAGGCTGGGGCCAGGAACCGCTGAATTTAAACTGGCCGTTCCGTAATCTTTACCTTCCATAGTTAAGAGGGCTGCGGGCGTGCCAGTGCCATTCAGTGAAATTATTAAAGTGCTGATGTCGACGCCATTGTTATATTGGAGAGTGAGCTTGTTGCTATTAAAATTACCTTCCATAAGTGGAGCAAAGGTCAGAGAGAGGACACAAGATCCACTTGATAAAGTTGTTTTGCAAGTCGAGGAGATAGAACCCGGATAGGAGCCAGAAGTAAAATTATAGGGACCCGTGATGGATTGAACTGAAATATTTGTTGCAGGTGTTCCGCCCGAAAAGTTGAGACTGACCGTTAAGTCTTTTGCGCGTCCAGCCACCACTGTGCCGAAGGACAAGCTGGATGAAGACAGTAAAGAATCACTTGCAGCAACTAGATTTATCACAGGGGATGTCACAGTCGAAATATTATCGTTATAGCTTATTGAGATTGGCGAACTCCATACGTTGTGAGTTGTCGGACTAAAAGTAATCATTATTGTGCATGAGCCTGAGCTCAAGGTGGATGTACAGGTTCCACCTGTCTTGCTAAAAGGCGCACTTTGTGTCGACAAGGCTATTCCAGTGGCTGGGAGATCACCTGAAACATATTGCAAGGTGAAGCTTAATGTCTTGGAGCTGCCGACTTTGACAATGCCATAATCGGCAGTGGTTAAAGGCGTAAATAATAAAATGGGCTTGGCTTTAGTTACGCCAGTCAAGGTCTTTGATATGGAAACAACTTGACGTCCATTGTTGTAGGTTAAAGAAAACGGACTGCTCCATGAACCAGCAGAGGATGCATTCAGAGCAATATCAATAGTGCAAGAATGTTGAGAAGCGCTGAGCACAGCACCACAGGTGCCACCAGTGCGCGAAAAAGGTGCCGGCAGATTTGCGATCGAAATAAGATTCGCAGAAACATCTCCATTTGAATGTGTGAGGACATAGGTTTTAACACTTGAAAAATTTGAAGCGATTGTTCCAAAACTGTCTCCACTGACAGAATCTAAAGTTAATTGTGCCTCAACAAATCCCCAAGCAATAAGGTGAAGAGTGTTTTTTTCAGTTCGTCCACTATTGAGGTAGCTAAGAACAATATCTTGAAGGTGTTGGCCTTTGTTTGTTGGTAAATAGTTAATAACAATATCGCAGCTTTGGCCAACAGTAACGCGGGAGCCACATGTTCCACCAGTGCCCGGATAGACTCCCCCTTTGAATGTAAATGGTGCAGCCAAATTATTAATCGAAATATTTTCAGCATCGACTCTGCCGGTGTTAGAGACCTTTATTTTTAAATCAGTCGAGGAACTTAGAAATTTGTTCCCAAAGTCATACTGACTTCCATAGTCAAATGTTAAAATGGGATGAGAATCAGCACTTAAAATATAACTCATCTGTTTGCTGGATATTAAATCCTTATAGGAGAAGGACAGAGTGGCTTGATGGCTTGCAATTGTCGTCGGTTGGAAGTTAACAATGATGCTACAAACTTCACCGGACTTCAGATTTAGACTGCAAGTTCCACCACGTCCAGGATAGGTGCCCCCAAGAAAAGTGATTGGATCCGAGGTTGTTATTGTTACTCCAATATCAGAAAGGTCAAGTCCTCCGGTTGCCTGCAATTTGAGTTCATGATCAAAGGAATTTCCGATAGACACGGATCCCATGAATGCGCTCGGATTTTTAATTGCAAGTGCACCAGGTTCTTTTTCAATAGACTTCGGAAAAATCTTTTGATTTTCAGAGCAAGCAATCAATGAAAGCCCAATATAAATGAATAAGGTCAAAAAATTAAAATACTTCATCGCCGGATCGCCCTCGGGTCCTTGAACCAATTATTGTATGTTGGAATGAGCGAATCAAAATGAAAAGAAAGCTTACCAGTTAAGGTTTGATCTGAGCCCAACTGGTTGATTTGAATAGTGGTGCGAGAATTTAGGGTCGTGGAGATCACTACTCCATAAAAGTATTCAATTTCAGAAAGGTCCGAGAAATAGGTGATTTCTGGAATTTTTAAAGCCGGTGTCGATGACTCAAAATTGACCCAACCCATGGAATGCCTCAGTCCAGCAAAGAAACCAAAAAGTTGAAAATGGACGGCCATCGAAAAGTCATTCGCCAGAACCTTCGTTTGAAAAAAAGCATCCAAAGTGGATTCCGAATACTGTGTGCGAAATGAATAAAAAAATCGGCCATCTTGTTGTAAAACTATTTTGTACCCCAGGCCCCAGCCGGTAATGCCCGTGGATGAGTTTAAATAGCTGAAGTTAAAATCATGTTTGTTTGCGAAGCCCAAATTCAGATGGTAGCGACTGACATCAAAAGTGGGGGCAAGGCCCGATGTATCGACCCCTAAAGTTTGATAAGCTTGAGTGACAGAATCATTGCGGGGAACTTTGCGATAGGAATAGCCATATTCAGAGGCCATTTGAATATTAGCGGCTCCAACGACAAAAAAATGATCTCCGGACCTCAAGGTTGCGACCGGAGTGGCTGATAAAAAATCATAATGACTTGTTGATTGAGAAAGCCATTTCCCTAGAATAGTGGCAGCTTGCAGAGACTCCTCAGAAGTCACTTGTGCAAAACTTGGTCGAATAGATATTAATAGAAAAAAATAAATGATATAAAACACACACTGCCTGTTAAAAACCTTTAAAAGTAATTAAACTTCAGTTTGTGTAAAATAACAAGATCAACATGAGTGTGAGTTGGTAATAGTCATGGAATTATTCAGAAGCGCTGGTGCCAATGTCCCTAGGGTCTGCAACAGCGTGAAAATTATTTCCTTCGCGTGCCACCGCCATTACATTGCAACCAACAGGGGATAAGCTGACTTCGTAACCCATGTCTTGAAGTTTTTTTAACTCAATTTTTGTGGGGCCAGGCATCTCTATTTGAAGAATGTCAGGTTGCCACTGATGGTGATATCGAATGCTGGCAATGGATTCATAAAGTGGTAATTTGTACTCTAAATAATTTAATATAGTCTGAGCTACACAGCTGATGATGCGGGTTCCTCCAGGAGCCCCCAGACTTAATAAGGGCTTCTGGTCATGAATAATGATAGTGGGGGACATACTGCTTAGGGGAGTTTTGCCTGGCTCTATGGAGTTGGGTTTGCCCCCAATGGCGCCAAACATGTTGGCTGTGCCAACCTGAGCGGTGAAGTCATCCATTTCATTGTTGAGGACAATTCCGGTGCCTGGGATTACAATTCCAGCCCCCATCCATCCATTGATAGTTTGTGTGCTCGCAACCGCATTGCCCTGATCATCCATAATTGAAAAGTGTGTCGTATCGCTAGATTCATAATGTTGAAGATTTCCCATTTTGACTTCATTGGCTTTGCGCGCACGATCCAATGAAATCTCACGCCGGCGTGATTCAGCATAGGGGAGCGATATTAAGGCCTTTACAGGAATCTTGCTAAAATCAGGATCACCTAAAAATTGAGCCCGATCAGCGAAGGCCTCCTGTAGAGCTGCGCCAGCAAGGTGGATGGACTTTGCTGTGAAAATTCCGTGTTTTGCTAAATTGTCTTTTTCGAGAATATTTAAAAACTGAAGGACGTGAACTCCCCCAGAGCTGGGTGGTGGCATCGTGAAGATTTCGTAGCCATGAAATTGTCCATGAAGGGGCTCACGCCAGCGAACATGATAGTTGTCTAAATCCATCTGATCAATGAGGCCATTTTCCTTTTTTGAAAGCTGAATGAGTGCTTTAGCGATGGATCCCTTATAGAAACCATCTCGGCCCTTCCTTTGAATTTTTCTAAGTGATGCTGCCAAATCTTTTTGTACCAAGATGTGACCTACGGGCCAGGGCTTTAGGTCTTTGGCTAGAAAAATTGAACTGGCAGAGGGGTCTTGACGAAGAATATCAGCTCTATCAAGCAAGGCTTCTGACAAATTGGGATAAACAGGAAAACCATTTTCTGCTAGCTGTCTAGCGGGCTCCAAAGTTTTTTCAAAAGGCAATGAGCCAAACTTTTGGTGAATTTCAAAAAGGCCTGCAACAAGTCCCGGCACGGCCACAGCTAAAATTCCATTTTTAGATCGAGATTTTTGATAAACATCGTTTTTATCAATAAACATATTTTCTTTAACCAGATGGGGGCCGCGTTCACGAAAATCAATTGCATAGGTTTTTTTTGTTTTTGCTTCGTAAAAAAGAAAAAAACCACCGCCAGAAATTCCGGTGGACTGTGGACGCTCAACGGCTAATGTGAAGGATGCAGCAATTGCCGCATCGATGATGTTTCCACCCATGGAAAACATCTGCAGAGCGGCCTTTGTTGAGTGGTCACCCTGTGTGGCAATAGCAAATTTTTGACCAACAGCCTCAGTATTAATTCGCTGCACACTTGCAGCTTTTGCAATTATCGGAGTTGAAATTATATGAGTTTCTAAAGTTTCTGATTTGCAGCCGATGAGTGCAGTGATAAAAAATAAAAAAGTGTAGGTGGTTTTTTTCATCACTTAGAATTAAACCAAGTTAGATAAATATTGTCGATATAAATTAGGACAAAAAATATTTTCGATTGAGCGAATGTTCGGTTCTGGCTGTGAATATAGGAAAAGATGCAGAATTTGATCGAAAAGTGTTCCAGATTTTACACAACATGAGGAGCAATGCATAGTTGAACAATCAGAAAGGCTTGGCCGAGGCCATAAATACAACTGAGAGCACTTTATCCATAATCCCTGATCCATGATAAAGTGGCAGCAAATTCAAAGAAGGATCCTTAAGTGGTGCACAGTCTGGGTACTGGAGTAAACTCTATCATTCAAGAGTTTTCAAAATCAATCAAGAAGGTGGCTAGACCTTTGTTTTAAGGGGCTAATGGGGAGCTAAAATCTACCCAGTCCCTTAAAAAGTTCTTGCTTAATCTTTACGCAAGAACTAACTGTTTCTACTCAAATAAACCAAGATACATAAAGAGTGCCAAAATCAAGCCTTTAAGTCTGATTTTGGCATTTTCTCTAAGAATCTTATTCAGTAGAAAACATGAGCAATGCCAATCAATAATAATATCCAAAAAAAAGTTGAGCTTTTACTTCCAGTGGGAACCAAAGAAATGGCCATTGCCGCTATTCATAATGGCGCCGATGCGGTATTTTTAGGAGTTCCGGGTTTCAATGCTCGTGGTCGCAGTCATGACTTTGAAATTCAAACTTTGCAGGAAATCATTGAGCTCTGTCACCTTTATCGGGTGAAAGTGAATTTGGCTTTTAATATTCTGATTTTTCAAGAAGAACTAACGGCTGCGGCAGCAGTTCTTGAAAAGATTCTTCCACTGAAGCCGGATGCCTTTATTGTGCAGGACTTGGGTTTGGTTCAACTGATTCGAAAAATGGCTCCACGTCAGAGAATTCATGCCTCAACGCAGATGACAGTTACAAATCATGAAGCTATTCATTTGTTGGAAGATTTAAATATTCAGCGCTTTGTGTTGGGACGAGAAAATTCTTTAGATGACATTAAAAAAATTCGTGAACAGTCCAGCAAAGAAATAGAAGTCTTTGTTCATGGGGCACTTTGTGTGAGTTATTCAGGTCAGTGCTTTACTTCTGAAAGCCTCGGTGGGCGATCCGCAAATCGCGGTCAATGTGCCCAAAGTTGCAGATTCTCCTACGAGTTGCATGTTGATGGACAAAAACAAGAAATGGGAGACAAGAAATACTTAGTCTCTCCACAAGATCTTTGCGGCCTTGATGAAGTTCCAGATCTTGTCGCTAGCGGTGTAGACTGCTTTAAAATCGAAGGTCGATTGAAGTCTCCTGAATACGTGGCGACTTCAGCTAGAGCCTATCGTAAGGCCTTAGATCATGTGTTAGCAGGGGATCAAAAATCGCAGAGTTTAGATCAAGGCTTAGCCAAGGCTAAAAAGGACATGGCGGTTAGCTATTCCAGAGGATTTTTTAGTGGTTGGTTTCATGGTGTGAATCATCAAAAATTAGTTCAGGCTGAATTTAGCGCCCATCGAGGTCATGAAATAGGAACTGTTGTTGAAAGTTCTCGAAATGAAATGACCCTTCAATTGAAGGATGAAAATGCCTATCAAGATTTAGTAGCTGGTGATGGTTTGCTGTGGACAAAGGGCACATCTGAACAAGGTGGATTTATTTACAGCCTAAATAAATTGCCAAAAGCTAAAATTCGCGTCGAATTTGCAAGAGATATCAATCTCCATCAAGATCTCAAGGGCGCCATCGTTTATCAAAATCATGACAAAGAGCTTAAAAAATCCATTGCGCAATCTGTAGAGGATAAATCTAAAAAGAAGCGACTTGATATCACTGTGACTGTTTCCATAGAAGAGGGTTTACCCATGCGCGCCGTAATGACGGATGGTGAATTCACAGTTGAGGGAAATACAATATCAAGTGTAGTTCCCGCTCAAAATAAAGGCGTGAGTGATCAAAGCCTCATAGAAGAATTTGAGTCTTTGACGGGCTCTTTATTTAAATTAAAAGATATTCAAATTCAAAGATCAATTTCCAGTGATATTTTTATACCTCATCGGGAATTTAAAAATTTGCGGCAGCAATTGGTTGCGCAATTGACGGAGAAACGTCAAAATGTAAATGCTTTAAACTCATCTTCTTTGCTAGAGATCTCTAGTTCTGAATTGGAGGGATGGCTCAAATCAAAACCAAGTCCTATCTCCCAAGAGCCCCAAAAACCGCGTTTAAATATATTGCTCAGGGAGAAAGGCCAAGTTAAGGATTTAATTGAAGCCATTCAATCAGAAAAGTTGATCGTTGAAGAAGGCCTTAAGAATAATATCGATACCGTCACTTTAGATTTTGAATTCGGCCGTGATTATGCAAGCAGTGTTGAAGAACTTAAATCTGTGGGATTAAAAGTTGGATTAGCAACAACGCGAATTTTAAAGCCAAATGAATACAGAAATTTAAAGGTTCTGGCTAATCTCAAGCCCGACAGTATTTTGGTGCGAAATTTAGGAGCGCTGTCTTATTATCTTCAAGAGCAGACTCCTGGTATTGAATTGCGCGGTGATTTCAGTTTAAATGTCACCAATCATTTGACCGCTGATTATTTGTTAAAAAAGGGACTCTCGAGTCTTTGCCTCAGTTATGATATGAACCATCACCAAGTGGGCCGAGTGTTGGAGACTTCATCAGCGAAAAATCTTGAGGTGACAGTTTTTCAATACATGCCAAGCTTCCATATGGAGCATTGTGTGTTTGCTGCCTTTTTAAGTGAGGGATCAAGTTACCGTGATTGCGGTAAGCCTTGTGAAAAGCATGATGTGAGGCTTAAAGATCAGTTTCAGAATTGGCACCAGATTAAGCCTGATCAAGAATGTCGCAACACAATGTTTAATGCAAAATCACAATCAGCCAGTCGCTATGTTGATGAATGGTCACAAAAGGGCTTGGGATTTGTTCGCTATGAAGCTCTCAAAGAGCGAGGCGACGAGCTCATCACAAAAATAACAGCTCATATTGAAATGCTTCAAAATAAAATTAATTTTGAAGAGCTCTTGGGATGCATCGGAGCCGTTGAATCTTATGGAATTTCAGAGGGCCAATTCGGAAAAGACAAAGCCTATCAAAGCCGTAAAAAATAAAATAGAATAAAGTGATTAAAAAAAATCCCAATCTGCTGACTTTGGCCTGAAGCGCACGATGCGCTAAAGGCAAGGCTGCTCAGGATGGCCAGAACACCTCATCCCCGAGAGCAGCTGCAAGAAAAGACAATCACTAAAAAAACCCTATGGAGCTTGTTCCAATAAGAGAGCCCCCCAACCCAAGCCCTAGAATCAACTAAACGTTAAAGCTAGTTCCGCAGCCACATTTTTTTGAAGCATTAGGATTATTAAAGACAAAACCTTTTCCGTTCAAACCACCGGAATGCTCCAGAGTCATCCCAATAATGTACATCATGCTTTGTGGATCAACGCCAATTTTTTGCCCATGAGATTCAAAAATCTTATCGCCCTCTTGAAGAGTGTCATCAAAATCCATTTTGTAGGAAAGACCCGAGCAGCCGCCTTTTTTAACTTGAACGCGCAGAAATGAAGAGTCATCTTTGCCATCCTCTAATTTTAGCGATGCGATTTTTTTAGCGGCTTCTGGTGAAATGTGAATCATAGATTCTCCTTCGCTTAATTTTCACTCGTGTTTGCACAATACATAACACAATGAACCCAATCAGAGGAAGACTTAGGTGCAAGCTTTCATGATGACACCTAAGAGCCTAGAAAGATTATGTATTTCGTTTTGGAATGGCGTTCTGCAGAATCTCTACCGCTCTCAGGATTTCTTTTTCAGTCGTCCAACGGCCTAAGCTGATTCGCAATGTGCGTTGCGATTCAGCGGGGCTGAGTCCCAGGCCTTTCAGAACATGGCTCATAGCGGCCTGACCCGTTCCACAAGCAGACCCTGTGCTGACACCCAAATTTTGAATTCGAGGTAACAGTGAATCCGTGCTGCAGGATAAAGTGATATTTAAGTTGTTGCAGGATCGTTCGCTAGGGTGTCCGTTGAGTAAAACTCCAGGCAGTGCCATTTGGAGTTTTACCCACATGATATCTCTGAGCTGGGTTAGTCTGGCAGTTTCCTCGACTTGATTTTTTTGGCAAAAACTTGCGGCGGCCCCAAGTCCAACAATGCCAGGGACATTCAAGGTCCCTGAACGCTGCCCGCGCTCATGGCCTCCACCGTAAAGCAGTGGATGGATTTGAACTTTTGGATCTTTGGAACGTATAAATAGCGCGCCAATCCCCTTGGGACCATATATTTTGTGACCCGAAAACGACATTAAATCAATGCCAAGATCTGTGACATTCATGGGAATTTTCCCAATGGCTTGTGTTGCGTCCGTATGGAAATATATTTTTTTCTCTTTGCACAGAGCCGCCAATTCAGAGATTGGATTGATGCTGCCAATTTCATTGTTCATCCAAATAAAACTGAGCATTTGAGTGTGAGGCTTGAGGGCTTTGCGAACTGTCTCAACTTCAATTTGTCCATATTGATTCACTGGTAAAAAATCAACTTCAACGTTCTGCATTTTTAAAGCTTCCAATGAATTCTTAATGGAACTGTGCTCGACGTTGCTGGTCAGGATATGAATGGGTTCAGTCGGACTTTCTTCGCGTAATTTTGAGACCAAGCCAAAGACAGCCCAATTGTTTGATTCAGTCGCACCGCTCGTAAAAAAAACCTCGTTCGGTTTGGCACCGATGAGGTTTGCAACTTGGAGGCGAGCCCTTTCCGCTGCATTTTCAGCTTTCCAGCCCCAGGGATGGCCAGCGCTTGCAGGATTGCCAAAATGCTCTTTGAAATAGGGCTCCATTTCAGAGAAAATCTCGGGATCAACCGGGGTCGTGGCATTATAATCCAGATAAATATAAGCATCGCTGTTCATTGCTTTTTTACTTCCATTTTTGATATGAATTCTAAATACGCATGGCCTTCGAAAATGGTCAATAATAAATATATTTAGGCTGCTCCAATTTTGCTCGATATTTTTTAATATTGCAATTCTTTAACCAGGACTCACTTTTGTAGAGCTTGTGATTCAGTCAGCATGGAATTAGGATATTGCCTATGGTAAAAAAGTACAAATTGCACAGTTCCTCCTATTTTGTGGCTTCGAATGAAAAACCTGAAGATTTATTTCATTGGAAAAAGGTCGACTGTACGATCAAGAGCCGTGCAGGTGAAGTTTTTTTTGAAATGAAAAAAGTCGAAGCTCCGGCAGGATGGTCGCAGTTGGCTATTGAAATTGCAGCCAGTAAATATTTTCGAAAACTGGGTGTGCCGGGGACCAAAAGCGAAAAATCGGTCAAGCAAATCGTAGGACGAGTTGTTGATGCCATCGTAAAGTCGGCAAAAAAACAAAAAGACTATTTTGCTCATTCAAAAGACTTCAATAATTTTGCCAAAGAATTAAAATATATTTTATTTTCTCAGCGAGCTGCTTTTAATAGTCCTGTCTGGTTCAATGCCGGTCTGTTTGAGGCTTATAAAATCAGTTCTCCCAGTGAGCATTTCGCCTGGGACGATAAGAAAAAGCAGGTTTTTTCGACCAAAAACGCTTATGAGCGGCCACAGTGTTCGGCCTGTTTTATCCAGAGTGTTGATGACTCTATTGAAAGTATTTTTGGATTAGCACAAAGCGAGGCTAAGTTATTTAAGTATGGTTCAGGTTCAGGGACCAATTTTTCAAATCTGCGCAGTAAATATGAAGTCACCAGCTCCGGCGGTTTTAGTTCTGGATTAATTTCATTTCTCGAAGTTTTAGATAAAGGTGCCGGAGCGATTAAATCCGGCGGAACCACTCGTCGAGCGGCCAAGATGGTTATTGTCGATATTGACCATCCCGAAGTCCTTGATTTCATAGATTGGAAAATGAATGAGGAGCGCAAGGCTTTAATGTTGATTGCCTCTGGTCTTAGTTCAGATTTTGAAGGTGAAGCTTACCGAACAGTGGCTGGTCAAAATGGAAATAATTCTGTGCGACTGACCAACTCATTTATGAAAGCGATTCTTGAAGAAAAACTTTGGAAATTAAAAGATCGCTCGAATGGGAAAACTCGCTTTGAAATTCCTGCGGGGGATATTTGGAAAAGAATTTCTCATGCGGCATGGGTCTGTGCTGATCCTGGACTTCAATTTCATGATACGATCAACAAATGGCACACCTGTCCAAAATCGGGAGAAATTCGCGCAAGCAATCCGTGTTCGGAGTACATGTTTCTGGATGATTCAGCTTGCAATTTAGCCTCGATAAATCTTGCAAAGTTTTTAAATCCCGATGGCAGTTTTGATATTGAATCCCTGATTCACACGGCGCGAACGCTCTTTATTGCTCAAGAAATTCTTATAGATTATTCAAGTTATCCTACAAGAAAGATTGCACAGAATGCTCATGATTATCGCACCCTGGGATTGGGTTTTGCCAATCTAGGAAGTTTATTGATGCGCATGGGGATTCCCTATGACAGTGAATTGGGAAGAGCCTGGGCGGGGGCACTTTCTGCCTTACTGACTGGGGTTTCTTATCTGACCAGCGCCGAGCTGGCTCGGACAAAAGGTGTTTTTTCCGGATTTCAAAAAAACCAAAATTCAATGTTGAAAGTTATTAAGATGCATCAGAAGTCCTTGAAGCAGATTTCTTGGGGTCTGTTGCCTCAGGGACTCGAGGAGGCCCTGAATCACCTTTGGAAGGGTGTCGTTGAAAATGGCGCAAAATATGGATTTAGAAATGCGCAAGTGACGGTGGTTGCGCCGACGGGCACCATTGGATTTCTGATGGACTGTGATACGACGGGAATTGAGCCTGATTTTTCTTTAAATAAGTTTAAAAAGCTTGTCGGTGGCGGTGAAATTCAAATAGTGAATCAATCCGTAGAACCTTCTTTGCGTAGACTTCATTACAGCGACGATGAAATAAAAAGCATTTTAGGCTATATTTTAGAGCATAATACAGTGCAGGGATGTCCGGAAATGAAACCCCAGCATCTGAGTGTCTTTGATTGTGCAAATGCCTTTGATGGCCAGAGAGTTTTATCGGCGGAAAGCCACATCAAGATGATGGCCTGTGTTCAGCCCTTTATATCCGGTGCGATTTCAAAAACAGTCAATTTACCTGCAGGAGCGACCGAAAAAGAGATCAGTGATATTTATTTCTTGGCCTGGCGTCTGGGTGTGAAGGCCGTCTCCATCTACCGTGATGGAAGCAAGCAGAGCCAGCCCCTGAATCTAAAAATAAAGGGAGAGACCGCGGCTGGCCAGGCTCAAGAAATCAACCTAGATATTATTCCCAATGTCGCCTTTAAGTGCTCAGAATGTCAGAGTGATACAGTGCTCACCAGTGGATGTTATCGCTGTCCAAATTGTGGGACCACAGTGGGGTGCTCTTAAGACTTTCTGCCTTGAAAGGTTCATTTTTTTATAATTCTTTTGAATTCAGGTGGGATCTCGGTGCAGTTTTTGGCGCTGGTCACTTAAGGAACTTTTAAGAGGATCTTTTTTGACCTGCAATCTGCTTTGCTGTACTCTTTGAGTCTCGGCCTGAAATGACAATGACCACGATAAATAGGCTTATTGTGATTTTAATTAACAGAGCTGGTTAAAACTTAAGGAAATTTTATGTCTAAAGGTTCTAAAAAAGATATTTTCGGTGATGAAGTTGTAGAAAATAAAGTGGTGGAAGACTTTGAGCAAATGTTCGCTCAGTCAGAAAAAGGCTTTAAATCACAAATGACTGTTGGAGAGAAATTTCAAGGTGAGATTCTGTCCATTGGTAAAGAAGAGTCTTTTGTATCAACAGGAACCCCTGTAGATGGAATGATTTTTACACGAGAACTTTTGGATGAAAATAAGCAAGTGAAATACAATGTTGGTGATGTCATAGATTGCGTTGTGATCTCACTCAGAGGCGGCGAAATACGAGTCGCAAAAAAAGGATCTATGGCAGCTAGTGCCGACACCCTTGAAGATGCTTTTGATATGGAGCTTCCAGTTGAAGGAAAAGTCACTGAAGTTTGCAATGGCGGATTCCGAGTCAGCATTCAGGGGAAAACAGCTTTTTGTCCCATCAGTCAAATTGATTCAAGATTTGTGCAAGATGCAGCTGAATATATTGATAAAAAGTTAACTTTTTTGATCACGCAATTTGATAAAAAAGGGCGCAATATTGTCGTTTCTCGTCGTAAACTTTTGGACCTGCAAAAAGCTGAACATGAAGGTGCCTTTATGTTGAAGCATCAGCCAGGTGCTATTTTGGAAGGGAAAGTGATTCGAATTGAAAAATTCGGAGCTTTTGTTGAACTCGAAGCGGGCGTTGAAGGTTTAGTTCATGTCTCTGAGTTGTCTTGGTCCCGCGTCAATGATCCAAAAGAAGTGGTTGCTGTCGGACAAGCGATTACTGTTAAGTTGTTAAGTCTTGAGGAGATGGATGGCGGCAAGCTTAAGATTTCACTTTCTTTGAAACAAGCAGATGGAGAGGGCAATCCTTGGACAATGGTGCCTCAGAAGTTTCCTGTGGGAACGATAATCAAAGGCAAAGTTGAGAAAAAAGAAGTCTATGGATTGTTTGTGAACATCGCTCCAGGTATTACGGGCTTATTGCCTAAATCTAAATGGCGCGATTCAGTCGAAGCCAGTCAATTTGAAAACAAAAAACGTGGCGACGAGATCCTTGTTCAAATTGATCAAATTCTCTTCGAAGAAAAGAAAATTTCTTTAGCAATTCCTGGCGAAGCTGAAGATGTGACTTGGAGAGCACATCAACCAACCTCAGGCAGTGGCTTTGCGTCGATGGGTGATGCCTTAAAAGGTTTGAAGTTAAAATAGCCTTTTCAATAAATTATAAAGAAAAAGGGTGCCGATCATCGAGCACCCTTTTTTTTAATAGGTTTAAGTTAAATGTATCTCAGCCAAAAAATCATCGCTAATTCAGCAAAATATTGCAGCCGACGTTCTCTCATTAAAGGGGACTTGTAGGGCGCTTCCAGGATATCTTTCATTCTCTGCCCCCCTTTCTCAAGAATCACCCAGCAGGAGTGTTCATCACGATGTTCAATGAAAAGTTTCAGCTGTGATGAATCATCAATGGCACTGTTTGAAAAACTCCAGGTGCTTTTTTTGATAAATTCACGAGTCACTGGTGTCAGTCGATTTAATAGATAAGCTCCGGTCACGCTGTCTTGTATGCTGAGCGAAGAATATTTTTTGAGAGCTAAAGCCAACAATTCAGGAACATCCTGTTGATCACGGGTCACCAGGCAGTGAGAAAGCGCCTCGGTGAGCTTTTCAATGGCTGTCGCATATTTTTGCTCTTGAGATTTGGGGTATGAAATCTTAACTTCAACATAAGGCAAATGAACGCGGTAGCCTTTTTCAACTTCAATTCCTTGCAGAGCTCCCTCGACAATCAAGGCGATGTCGGACTCTCCAATGCCCAGGGTGTCCCAAGACCTCGTCACCGCAGGGTCTAAATTCTTTGTATTGGTTTTTAGCCAATCTGAAATGGCAAAGTCCCAGACGGCTTGAATTTCACGCGGAGGACCGGGGAGGATAAAAAACTTTTTGTTTTGCGCTTCCATAAAGAAAGCATTGGCTGTGCCCTCTAAGTTTTTTAATATCTGAGCTCCTTCAGGAAAATAGCACTGCTGGCGTTGAATTTCTTTAACTGTAAAGCCACGAGGCTCAAGTCGCTCTTTGATCTGAAGCCATGAGGCTTCATCAAATTTTAACGGAGACTTGGTCCATTCGCTGATGATGTCTCTGGTAAAGTCATCGGATGTGGGGCCAAGGCCACCTGTGACAAAAATCAGATCACCGTGGTTAGCGCAGAAGTCCAGGGCCTCAAGAATAAGCTCTCTCTCATCCGGCACAGCTAGGTGAATGGAGCTCTGCAGTCCAATGTCTTTAAGCTGCTTGGAGATCCAGGCGGCATTTTTATTGACGATTTGACCGTCAACCAACTCTGTTCCGATAGCTAAAATGGCGGCTTTCATTGGGCAACTCCTGATAAAAATCATGGTTAAAGTCACTTAAAATAGGCATTTTTGGAACCATCTGAAAAGCAATGTTATGAATTACGTTGTGCGTTAGTAGGCCTTTGGTCTTGATTTGCTACCCTGCGTTCACGTTAAGCTATGAGAGTTATTGATTAAAATTAATTAAAATTCTTTAACAAGACTCAATTCATGATCAATTTCATGGATAAAATCATGTGATGAATATATGAGATGGAAATTTAGAAGGGTGAAGCAACTGTGAGCAAAATTACTAAAAGTAGCACCGCGGAATATTTTGCCAAGAACCTTCAACAGGTGGGTTTCTCATCCCCATTAAAGGCCGTTTTGACGACTCTTAAAGAGGCTGTAGATAACTCCCTAGACGCTTGCGAATCGGCAGGTATATTGCCTGATCTATTGGTTGAAATTGCAAAAGTTGGCATTGGATCGACTAAAAATACAGATCTCATTCGTATTGTCGTGGAAGACAATGGCCCCGGCATTGATTCAGAGGATATTGCCAAAGTTTATGGAGAATATTTAGCGTCATCTAAGTTTGGCCGAGGACAATGTTCCCGAGGTCAGCAGGGGATTGGTATTTCAGCTGCAACCACTTGGGCGCAAATGACCAATGCCAGAGGCGTAAATGTCATCTCGAAAACTAAAAAAATGCGAAAAGCGATGTCAGCGCAAGTCGATGTCGATATTAAATCAAACACTGGCATTTTAAAGAAAAAAGAAACTCTAGATTGGGACCGTGATTGCGGAACTCGCGTCGAGTTCATTCTGGACGGTCGTATACAGTTGAATGGCGATGGCGGCCTTTTAACTTATATTGAAGGAACAGTTCTGGTAAATCCCCATCTGACGATGACTTACAAGTTGGTAGAAAATGATTTTGTCACTGTAAACCGAGTCAGCACAGAGGTGCCTGAAATTCCAGAAGCAACCTTACCACATCCTCACACCTTTAAGTTGGGAGAGTTTATAACTCACTCCACTTTATTTGGTAAGACAACTCTGTCGAAGTTTTTAAAAACAGGATTTTCTCGGATTAGTGATCAATCCATCAGTGATTTTGTAAAACAGGGGATGCCCAAAAATTTGATTGAAAAATCAGTGTCTTCTTTAAGTGAAGAAGATTTTAAAAAGGCATTCATGGCAGTTCAGGCCACAAATTTGATGCCGCCTTCAACGAAGTCAGTTTTGACCGTGGGCGAAGAAGCCTTATCAAAATCCATAACTCGATTGGGTGAAGTGGATTTCTTTGCGGTTGTGACTCGCAAACCCTGCATCTGTGATTTTAAACCGGTCGTTGTTGAAGTCGCTTTGGCGCGTTTTAAAGACCGCCATCAAACGGGTGACAGTTCTGTGCAATTGCTGCGGTTTGCAAATCGCGTCCCTTTGCAGTTTGATAAGTCGGGTTGTGCAATCACTTGGGCCATCGAGTCAGTGAATTGGAAGGCCTATGGACTGCAGCAGCCAAAAGACAGTTTGCCTTTAGGGCCCTATATCTTTGCAATTTCCATCGTGTCGCCATTTATTAAATTTAAAAATGCCTCTAAAGAAACTATTGATGCTTCGGATGAATTGGTTTCTGAAATTCGGCTGGCATTGATTCAGGCGGGTCAAAAACTTTCACGACATATCAGAAAAGAAGTGAAAGAAGCAGACCTTGAGCGAAAATTGGCGCACATCGAACAGTTTGGTCCAATTTTAGTTGAGTGTTTGGCAAGGATTGTTAATGCACCTGAGGCTCGTAAAAAAAGGGCTGAAGAGGGATTAAGAAAACTCTTGGGGCGCGACTCCGAAGAGGCGATTGCAGATCTGGAAGCCGCGGAATCGAAGCTTTTAGAGCAGAAAATTCGTGAAAAGAAAAAAGGTGTTGGTCGTGATGAAATCGAAATAGATATCATCAGCTCTTCAGATCTTGTTGAGGAAGCTTCCCAACCGCAGGGAACTAAAAAAACAACAACGACAAAGAAAACAACATCTAAGAAATCAACTTAACTAACCTCTTAGAAGAATATCTGGAAAAAATTAATCATGGCTAAGTTACTCAGTATTCGTGATTTGAAAATAGATATCCCCAAGGAAGCCCTTCTCCTTGCAGACAAAATGCTGAAGGATTTGGAGTCTTCAAAACGTCCCGTTTTAGAGGCTGTGAAGACCTCTTTGGATAACTCTCTGTACAATTCTAAGTTGGGCTACCTCACTCCTGGCGATAAAGTGGTTCGGACTGAATTGAATGTTTCTTCAGTGCAAAAACTGGCTCGGGTTGTCTTTGTGCTTGAGATTCTCTTGCGAAATCTTGAGATTGGTTCCGTCAATACAAAGCGTGAATTGTATTATATGTGTAAGGGTTTGATTAAGGGCAATTCCCGGCTGAGAGCCTTGGATTTTGATGATCAGCCAGAATCAGATGCAATTATCGATTTTATTGGCGATATGCTTGAAGTTTACCGCGAGGAATTGAATTGTTTTGCCAATGATCGGGGTGGACAAACATATTCGCAACAATTGGTGGTTACAGAGACAATGCCAGATGGTGATAAAGCTATTGTGGATTTATCGTCTTTGGGAACGTCGCCATTTCAGCCTAAAAATAAGCCGCAGGCTTTAAGATTGAAAGCGAAAAAGAAGATCGACTTCTGTCTGATCGTTGAATCAGAGGGGACTGCCAATACCCTGGTGACGATGGGATTTACGAAAAGAAATAACTGCATTGTGATGGGTGCCCAAGGGGTTCCCTCAAATGCCGTTCGTGGATGGTCAAAGCTTATTCAAGATGAGCTTGATGTGCCCATGTATTTCTTCGGAGATCTGGATGCGTACACGATGCAGAATATCTTTCGTACGCTCAAAGCGGGTTCAGCCGCTTCTCTGATTCGAAATTCAGATTTTTCAGCGCCCAATGTTAAATTTTTGGGAGTTTTGCCTGAGGACGTAAAAACCTACGATTTACCTCACTACAAAGTCAGAGAATCTGACCCCGTCGAGGCGCGAGCACTCAAAAAAGCCAAGGACGCCTTGGAAAACGATCCGTTTTTCCTCGATAAGAAGAATAAAAAATTATCAGACATCTTACGATGGCTCATTAAAGAAAAAATTCGTTGTGAACAGCAATCCTTTTTCTCTGTAGATCCTCGAGATCCAATTAAAACTGAAAAAATTATTCTTGAGAAAATCAAGCGCGGTTCTTACATCTAATTCATGAAAGGGTGATCTCTGGGGTCTTCCCTTAGATCATCAAAACAAGGACTCATAAAAAGGCGCCCGTTTCGGGACGCCTTTTTTCATTCAGCGGCCCAATCTTAGGGCTTGCGTATCTGGCAAACTAGCTGGTAAGCTGATGCTTCAATTTTCCTATTGTGCAGTCGTAGTTCAATGGATAGAGCACTTGGCTTCGAACCAAGGGGTTACAGGTTCGAGTCCTGTCGACTGCACCATTTCAATTCTTCCCAAGACAATGATCCTCAGTATCCAAAATCTTAAAAAATAGTCTTTTTAAATATAACAAAAAATATTATCAAATGTGAAGCTGCAAGGAACTTGAGAATTTTAAGAGTCAGAGTTTTTTTATTTTATGGTGAGTGAAGAAAATTGGTGCGGGTGGAGGGACTTGAACCCCCACGGACGTGAATCCAAGAGATTTTGAGTCTCTCGTGGCTACCATTACACCACACCCGCGCTTGAGAGGTTGTTTTAACGGAAAACACCACAAAATCTCAAGCTTTTTTTTAAAATGCAGCGCATTTTAAAGTTCCAGCTAAAAAAACAACCTCAACAAAAGAATCAATACTTTCGAAAAACAACCTGAGTTTGATCGTTTAGATCTCAAATACACCCTTGGCTTTTGGTGAAGGTCCTTGAGATCGTATTGACTCATGGATAAATGACACTATTTGGTACTTTAGTCATGATCCCGTTGAACGGTTTCTTATTTTAATCTCATCGACACGCTGAAAAAATTCTTTAAGTTTTTTATCCATTTCTTTTTTTAAATAAATTGG
>CANFQX010000015.1 GCA_947449255.1 Pseudobdellovibrionaceae bacterium | reverse complement strand
AGAAAATCAAAATTAAATCCGTTCGAACTTAAGACCGGACTTGAGCAAAAACTTAAAGATTTTTTCGAAATACAACGAAGAGACACCATAAGAAAGGCAGCATGATGGATCATAAAAATACAGTGTCATCTACTTATGAGTTAATACGAGATGTAATGAGCACACCGATAATTTCATAACGCTTTTGCGTCTCATTTCGAGGCTTAATTTTGGTTGAATTTTTATTTTAGAACGGGTGATCCAAGGATGAGTCATTCTGAATGGGCTTCAGTATGATATTAGCACTCTAAGAATTTAAGCCCTTGGGTAAAAAAACATAGAAATTTTAAAAGCCCAAAGGCGGGAAAAAATTATGACTTACTCGGCTTCAATATTAATGATTTGAATGCGAGAGTTGCGAGCCACTCTTAGAGTGTTCTGACCTTTTTTAAGGCTTTTTAGAACATCTTTAGAGCTTTCGACTGCATTTTTGTTCACGTCGAGGATGACATCCCCTTGTTGCAAGCCAGCCTTGTTGGCGGCAGAGTTCTTTTCCACCTCGATCACCACAGGCTGCATCAAATCATCTGGCAGACTCCATTCTGCTTTGATTTGGTCGTTCGGATCGATGACATTAAAGCCCAAGCTAAAAGGTGCTTTTTGCCCATGGTAGCCTTTTGATTTGCTTACTTTCGCCGGTCGATCCTCAGGTCTATCTGTAACCAAAATGTTAATCGTCATTATTTTTCTATTGCGAAGGATCTTGGTTTTCACTGATTTTCCAATGGGAGCATCTGAAACGGCATCTTTGAGCTCCATGGAGTTTGCGATGCTCTTGCCATTGAAGTCGGTGACAATGTCATAAATTTTAAAACCTGATTTAGCAGCTGGCCCCTGAGGGTCGATTTGAACTATGACTGCTCCGCGGGCTTCGGTCATCCCGAGGTACTCTGCGGCTTCGGGATCAAGGTCCCCTAAACCTGCTCCAAGGTAACCTCGAGGGACTCTTCCTTTGCTTTCCAGTTGCGGAATCAATGCCTTCACTTCATCAATGGGGATTGCAAAACCAATACCTTGGGCTCTCGCATCGATGGCAGAATTGACACCAATCACTTCACCTTTTGTATTGACCAGCGGGCCCCCAGAATTTCCAGGATTAATGCTGGCATCCGTTTGTAACAATGGAATTTTATTAATTTCAGTGAGGTCGCGACCTTTCGAAGAAATAATTCCTTTGGTCATTGAATGGCCGTGTCCAAATGGATTTCCGAAAGCAGCAACCCATTCGCCCACTTCAAGCTCTTTAGAAGATCCTAAAACTGTGAAAGGCAACTTGCCCTTGGGATTTATTTTAATGAGCGCAATATCACTCCGTTCATCTCGGCCCACAATTGTAGCCTCAAAGGTTTCTTTTGCCCCTTCATTGATTTGAACGTTGATCGTGTCTGCTCCTGCAATAACGTGATTGTTTGTCACAATCAGGCCATCTTCACGGATAATAAATCCAGTTCCTAAGCCAATTTGTTGAGGACGCTGTTTTTGTTGTTGAGGCGGTTGAATATGAATCCCATAAAATTGCTCAAATAAATCCATCATTGGGTCACGCATTCGCGGACTGTTTTTTGGCAGGGCTGTTGTCGAAATATTCACGACAGCGGGATTTACTACTCGAGCCAATTCAACAAACAAATTGGCAGGCAAGGGTTCATTGAGTTTTAATTTGGGAGCTTCTTTAGGAAGTGCAAGTGAAGTGGGCAAAATTGTCGTTGGTGCACTCTGCTTAGGATCTGAAATAGCCTTAAGTGTGATGGATGAAAGAACCGCGAAAAGAGAAAGTGAGACAACAAAAAAAGATACTTTTTTCATAAAATCCTCTAGTTTAGATCGATAGAAATTTCATTTGCAAGTCGCTGATTAGGTTTTCAAGAAATTGTGTTTCATCTTGAGTTAAATTGCCACTGGTTTTTTGTTTTAGGACCAAAAGTAAGTCAATATTAAAGCGAGCAATTCCGCGGTCTTTGTTGATCGTTCCGGTCTGTGGGTCAGGAGACATTCCCATGGCCATGAGAGCCGAAGAGGCAATTGACATAATTAAAATCGACATCGATGCTTCCATTTTTTCCTGCATATAAGACACCTCATATTTACAAAATGATAAAATCAATTAAATCGGGTAGTAGCCCAAAAGTTTTTGCAAGCGCAGTTCTATCTTAGGGTGAGATTTTAAGAAGATATTTCGCTGTCTCAGGCCCTCAGGATTTACAATAAATAAATGACTGGTGCAGGTGGGGATGGCTAAAGGTCTAGTCTGTGCTAGACCTTCAAGGCGCCACAGGACTTCGCCCAGGGTGCGGCGATCCTCAATCAACTGTGCGGCCATCAGGTCATTTTCATAGAAAGATTTTTTATCAACGACCAGCTTAATAATAAACCAACCCAATGGCGAAAACAGCGGCATAAAAAAATGCAGTTGATAGGGCAGTAAGCTGTCTATCAGTTGGCCAAAGCCAACGATTGCATTGGCCAAAGTGCTGCTCACGCTAAAGGCAAAAGTGTCTAGGCGCCTTATTTGACAAAGTTGATAGGCGATCACCGCCTTCAATTCTTCGGATTCAAGAGTTTGCAATAAACCCGATGTAAAACCTAAGGAGCCTCGCCGCCAAGAGTGCCCCACAGCAAAGGCATTCACGGATTCAGTTGGAATTATATAGACTGATGGAGTTGACATTTGGAGTTCTGCTGAAATTTTTTTTATTTGCTCTAACAGTCCCCAGGCGTCTTGGCCGCCAATTTTTCGGGCATGCAATGTTTTTAAGACACGGCTTTCACCATAAAAGAAAACTAAAATATTCAAGAGAAGGGCCAAGAAAAAGCTAACCAATAAACCTAGTCTTTCGCCTAGTTGATAGCCTAAAACTAGAAGCGTTAAAGAACTGCCGATGATGAAAAACCAGACCTTTGTGCTCGTATTTTGCATATAAAATTTTTCGCACTTTCCGAGCTGCTTGGCAAGCCCAGCAGATTATCGATTTATATCCCAACGCGGTGAGTTTTAAAATCTGGATTTGCACAGTCTTGTTGCGGCTTCACGAGGAACATTGTGAAATAATAAAGTAAATCATTATGGAGGTATCCTCGTGAGTGAAGTTGATATTATGGCACTGAATGCTGCCATCAAGCAAGAGAGTCAGTTCATTGAAAAAATGATGATGGAGATCAACAAGGTTGTTGTTGGACAAAAGGAGATGGTTGAAGGAATTATGATGGGCCTGCTGACTGGGGGGCATATTCTGCTTGAGGGGGTGCCTGGTTTAGCTAAGACACTCACCATATCGACCGTCTCAAAGGCCATTTCAGTAGATTTTCAACGCATCCAATTTACGCCAGATCTATTGCCCACAGATCTCATTGGAACCATGATTTTTAATCCCAAATCTGGTGAATTCATTCCGCGAAAAGGTCCTATTTTTACAAACATTGTCTTAGCAGATGAAATCAATCGTGCACCTGCAAAAGTGCAATCAGCGCTCTTAGAGGCGATGGCTGAGAAGCAAGTGACCATAGGTGATGAATCCTATAAGCTATCGAATCCCTTTTTGGTGTTGGCAACGCAAAATCCACTGGAGCAAGAGGGGACTTATCCGCTGCCTGAGGCGCAAATGGATCGCTTCATGTTTAAGATTAACGTTGTTTATCCTCATAAGGGCGAAGAGCTTGAGATTTTAAATCGCATGGGTGTCAACGACAAGCCCGTCGTCAATTCTGTGATATCAAAAGAAGACTTATTGCGTGCTTCCGAGCGTGTCGATCAAATTTATGTCGATAATAAAATCAAAAATTATATTGTTGAAATTGTAATGGCCAGTCGTAAGCCCGCTGAATATGGTTTAGGTCGTATTGCCAATTTAATCAGTGTGGGTGGTTCACCACGGGCAACAATTTGCTTATTCAGAGCCGCTAAAGCACATGCCTTTTTAGGTGGTCGTGGCTATGTGACAGCTGAAGACATCAAAGCCATTGTTTACCATGTCTTGCGACATCGTTTAATTCTAACTTATGAAGCTGAAGCAGAAAATATTAAAACTGACGATGTGATTAAAGAAATTTTAAGCCAGGTCGAGGTGCCTTAGTGGGATTGCCTCCGGAGGTTTTAAAGAAAGTTAAGATGCTAGAGATTAACACAAGGAAACTTGTGAATAATCTTTTTGCGGGTGAATATCATACGGCCTTTAAAGGGCAGGGGATGACATTTGCAGACTTTCGGGAGTACGTTCCGGGTGATGATGTTCGTTCTATTTCATGGGCCTTAACGGCGCGAACCGGTAAAACCTTTATTAAAACTTATGAAGAAGAACGAGAGATGACTCTTATTCTTGCCGTTGACGTGAGTGGCTCAACTGATTTTGGAACGGGCGCTTATTTCAAGGGCGAAGTGATGACTCATTTGGCAGCTTTGCTGGCCTTTTCAGCAGTCAAGAACAACGACCAAATTGGATTGTTATTATTCAGTGATCAAGTCGAACACTTTGTGCCGCCTAAGAAAGGCCGTGGGCATGTGCAAAGGCTTTTGCGCGATTTATTTTACTTTAAACCAAAAAGCCATTTGACGAAAATTTCTTCAGGACTGACTTTTCTTCAGGGCGCCATTAAGAAAAAGGCAACCATTTTCGTTTTCAGTGATTTTATTGATCAGAGCTTTGAACAAAGCCTTCGCTTGCTGGGTAAAAAGCATGACGTTGTAGCTTGTGTAGTGAACGATGGTGCAGAATATTCTTTGCCAGTGATGGGTGTTGTTGAAGTGCAAGATGCTGAAACTGGAGAGATTCTAACCGTAGACACCTCTTCGTCTCGATTTAGGGACGAATATGAAAATGCAGTGAAGAAGCGCAAAGAAGAAAGAGATCGATTGCTGCGACTTTCCCAGGTGGAGCGTGTGGATGTCAACTCAGCCAAAGACTATGTGGATCCTTTGGTGGCGTTCTTCAAAAAAAGAAAATAGGAATCAGTATAAAAAAACAATCCACTTCAGAGTTAATATTTAATTGGATACATAAGGAATAGTGAGATGGCCGCAATTGAGTGTAAACTGGAAATTCCAAAAGTACAGGGGCTCACAGACAATGAAATGTCTGTGGGACGGGAAGCACTTTTAATTTGTGAAGGTGAGTTTCCTAAAGACATTCAGACAATGATTCATCCAGAGAAATTGCATTTCGTTCAATCCAAGGATCAAGATCATCTCCTCAAAATTCTGCAAGCTCGTTTTGATTCACCATCAAAACTTTTTATAAAAATGACCAGTTACAGGGTAGGGCCGCAGAATTGGCCTGGATTGATTTTAACCGATGATACAGTCAGTTTGAACCTGGGGGCCTTTAATCTTCAGGTTGCCAGTGTGATGAAAAAACCGGATTCATCTGGAGACACCAGCGAACAAAGTGGTCAGCAATCGGAAAATCCCAAAGTGCCCTTTGGTCCGATGGGACCCATGGATTTAAATTATCCCCCCATTTACTATATTTTATTTTGCTCAGTGCTAGCAGCCTTGCTGGCGGGTATGGCCTATCGTATTTTTCGCAGGAACCAACGACAAAAGATGATAAATCGGCTCAAGGAGCATGACTCGGCCTTGAGTCCCCTGATGCAATTTCATCAGAATATGCGCAGACTGCAAAGATCTAATGCAGCCTTTTTTGGTGGAGAAAAATCTCACCAAGACATCGATGCAGCCACCGATGAATTGCGAAAAATGTTTCTATTGTATCTAACGCGTAAATTTCAAATTCCAGCTCTAGAGTGGGGCCCGCGAATCGTTTTGAATGATATAAAAAAGCATCACCGTGTTTTTTACAAGTCAGTCGGCAGCGAAATGAAAGGACTTTTGAATGAATATGAGCACGCCGGTTCAAATAGAGCCAATGTCCTTGCGAGTGATGTGATAAATCTAGCAAAGCGGACTCGTGAACTGGTTGAAAAGATGGAGAGCTCTAAATGACTTTTCATAATCCCGAAGCAATGTGGCTGGTTGTACTGATAGGAGTTGTGACTGCAGTAGCACTTTTTTATCGTAGGAAAAAAACTCCAACTTTACAGTTCAGCTCTGTAGAGCTTTTAAAATCTGTCACTCCAACTTTGCGCTCACGTCTCTTAAATTTACCGTCAGTTCTGAAAGCCTTGGCTTTAATTTTAGCGGTGATTGCCTTAGCGAGACCCCAAGAAATGAACACTCGAATTAAAAAAAATATCGAAGGTATTGATATCGTTATCTGTCTTGATATTTCAGACAGTATGTTGATTGAGGATATGAAGCCCCTAAATCGATTAGAGGCAGCCAAAGAAACGATCAAATCATTTATCGAAGGACGTACGTCAGATCGTATTGGACTGGTTATTTTTGCAGGGGAATCCTTCACTGTGGTTCCTCCGACCTTGGATTATCAGTTGATTTTACAGAGGGCTGACGAAATTACAACGGCCCGTGAAGCTCATATCAAAGATGGAACTGCTCTGGGGGTGGCTCTGGCCAATGCTGCGGGAAGGTTGAAAGATTCCCAAGCTAAAAGTCGCGTGGTCATATTTATGACCGATGGTGAAAACAACAGTGGGACCATTGACCCAGAAACGGGACTGGAAATCGCCAAAGGCTATGGGATAAAAATTTATTCTATTGGCATTGGTAAAGATGGGACGACAAGAATACCCATCTATTTGCGAGATGCTTTTGGTCAGAAAATTAAAACTTACCAGCCGTTTGAAAGCACTGTGAACGAGGATTTGCTTTCAAGAATGGCTAAGGACACTGGCGGCAAATATTATCGAGCCTCCAAGGAAAATTCTCTGGTTGGGGTTTTTAAAGATATTGACGCGATGGAAAAGACTAAAATTGATATCAATAAATTTACAAATTACACGGAGAAATTTCCGCCTTATTTAATGGCAGCTATAATTCTATATTTAGCCGCTCTCATTCTTGGTCGTTCTTGGTTAAGGAGGGCTCCTTAATGTTTAGATTCGAAAATATGACGGCTTTTAATTTTTTATGGATGATCCCATTTCTAGTTGTAATTGGTTTTATATTTGATTTGAGATCAAAGAAACGTCTAGAGGCAGCCATGGGAAAGCGGTTGTATCCTTTTCTTTCAAGTTCAGTTTCAAAATTAAAAAGAAAATTGAAAACTGTTTTTCAAATCTTGGCACTTTTTTTCTTTGTGCTGGCCTTGGCTCGCCCTCAAATGGGACAAAGCAAGCAAGAAGTAAAAAGTGAGGGTGTGGAAATCATTTTAGCTGTCGATGTCTCTGAAAGCATGCAGGCAGAGGACGTGAAGCCCTCTCGATTGGGACAGGCCAAGGCTGAGTTAGGCCGATTGATTGATTTGATGCCGGGGAATAAAGTGGGAGTATTGGCCTTTGCTGGTTCGGCTGCATTACTTTCGCCAATCACGACTGATAATGGCGCAATAAAAATGTATTTGGATTCATTGGATTCCAGATCTGTTTCGAGTCAAGGAACAAGCTTTCAAGGGGCCTTGAATGCTGCCAAGCAAGCTTTCGAACGCGGTGGTGTCACGACTGACGAAACACGCAAAGTCACGCGTGTTATTCTCATCGCCTCAGATGGTGAAGACCATGAGCCCGGTGCCATTGAAGAGGCTAAAAAATTAGCCAAAGATGGAATTAGAATATTTTCTCTTGCCTTTGGAACTGAAAAGGGAGGGGCAATTCCTGAAAGAGACAATATGGGGTTTCTTCGAGGCTATAAAAAAGATCGCAGTGGTCAGACAATTATTACCACGGTCAAGGGTGATGCCCTTCGCGCTTTGGCCGAAGCAGGGCAAGGCAGTTTTTATTTTGCAACTTTTGGTGGCAATCAAATAAAAAATGTTGAAGAAGATATTAGTAAATTGGAAAAAACAAAGTTTGATACAACTATGGCAACTCAATACGAAGAAAGATTTCAGTTGTTTTTAGTTTTGGGAATATTTTTGGCCCTAGTGGAGCTTCTGCTTGGTGAGCGTCGTGGATCTTTCAAATTTTGGAAAGGTCGTTTTGAGGTGCCAAATGCATAAAGGTTTCTATTTTTTTTCGCGTATTTTTATTGTGCTCGTGGCAGTTTATTTAAATATGGGATGCAGTCCTAATGATCCCCAATTTGTGACCGTGAATTTAAATAAGGGTGGTAATAAAATCCTTCTGGAAATTTCGGAAGCTAATAAAAAGAAAATCCAAGAGCAGGAAGCCATTAAAGATGGGGATAAGCGCCCACCTAAGGAGTCAGAAAAAGAAGACGGTCAGGCAGATCAAGTCCACGCGGATCCAAGATATCAGCCTGCTTTAGATAAATACCTCAGTGCTTTGGCTCACGACTCCTTTTTGCCTGAATTGCATTTAAATCTTGGGTTGGCTTTTGAGGGTCTAAGTGCTTTTGAAAAAGCACAACAGTCTTATAAACAGGCTGAATTTTTGGCGAAGCAAAAAGGTGATCTGCTAGAGATTTTTGTTGCGCGTTTTAATCAGGCTCAATTGTTAGGAAAGGGCAAAAAGATTGATGAGGCCCTCGATAAGTACCAGAAGGCCCTAGAAATTGTGCCCAGCAGTAAAGAAGTTAAAATAAATATCGAGTTGTTAATCCAGTCGCAGCAAAAATCAGGGAAGTCTGAGGACAAGGATAGTAAAGATAGAAAGGACAGCAAAGACAAAGACAAAAATGGTAAAGACAAGCAGCAAAAAGAGGGTGAAGGCAAAGACGATAAAGACAGTAAAGATGATAGGGTCGATAAGAAATATAAGGACTCTGCAAAATATAAACCTCGCCCCTTTGATGGAAAAGAATTGAATGAAGGCGATGTAAAAAAAATCTTGGGCGAAATAAAACAACAAGAATCAAAAATTCGTGCTGAATACAATCGCAAGGAATTGAAGGAGCGACCCCGTGACAAGGATTGGTAGTATTTTTTTCTTTGTTAGTTTTTTCTTTCTGTTGATGGCTGAGGCAAAGACAACTGTTCAATCCTCGGTGGACCGCAATGAAATGTCTATGGGGGATAGTTTCACCTTCACCGTCTCTGTCATTTCGTCGGATGAAGTTGAAATTCAAGAGCCACGATTGCCAAATATGAGTGAGTTTGATCTGCTGAACAGTTGGCCAAGCACAGCTATTTCCAAAAAGTTAGTTCAAACTGATCAGGGAATGCAGTTTGAAACTCAGGTGCGTAAAGATTTTCACTTTATGCTGAGCCCAAAAATGACGGGCAACTTAAGTATTTCTTCTGCTGAAGTTGTCGTGAGCGGAAAAGCATATAGAGCACAACCCATAGTCATCACAGTGCAAAAAGATTCAGGTGGATCAAAAGGAAATCAGCGAAAAAAGCAACCCCAACAAAATCCTAGAGGGGGCTTGCCTCGAATGCCTCGGGGCTTTGATGATTCAAATGAAAGTGCAGACAACCCCGAAGAAGAAATGTTCAATCAAATCTTGCGGCAGCGCCAGCAGATGATGGAGCAATTGCAGCAACAAATGCAGCAACAGATGCCCCCAGGGGGAGGCTTTCCTCAAGAAGATTCAAATCAAGGGGGCGGCAGTCAATCATTAGGAATGAGTAAACCTGCTTTTAGATCTTTGCCCACCAATGAGAATGAGGCTTTTTTCATTAGTGTCGAACTGGACAAGACAGAGGTTTACGAGGGAGAGCAAGTCACTGCCAATTGGTATGTCTATACGCGCGGTCAAATGGAAACTTTTGATCGACTCAAGTTTCCTGATTTGAAAGGCTTTTGGAAAGAAGTGATTGAGGAAGTTCCTGCGATACAATTCAGACAAGAAATTGTAAATGGAATTCCTTGGAAGAAAGCTCTACTCGCATCTCATGCCCTTTTTCCAATCAAGGCAGGTACGGCCGTGGTGGATGAGTACAAGGTAAAATCAAGAGTTCGACTGATCGGCCAGGGATATGACTACAGCGGCAAGGTTTATGAATTTACCAAGACATCAACTCGAGTTCCAATCAAAGTAAAGCCATTGCCAGTCGAGGGCAGGCCTTCTGATTTTACTGGGGCCGTGGGGCAGTTTGAACTCAATGACAGTGTTGAAAAACAAACTGTGATGGTCAATGAACCCTTCACCCTAAAGGTTCGTTTTGAAGGTCTTGGTAATGCCAAGCTGATTGAATTGCCAGCGATGGCTCTGCCAAATCAACTTGAGCAATATGACTCGAAATCGGATTCAAAATTCTTTAAAAATGGACGCAGTTATAAAGAGTTTGAAGTGCTTTTGATCCCACGACAGGAAGGGGATTTTAAAATTCCTGCACTTAGCGTCAGTATGTTTGATCCGGCAACCTCAAAATATTATACGCGAAAGACCCCAGAAATCACCATGAAGGCCGTAAATAACCCGAATGCAGCAGTGGGGCCTTCAGTGCGCATGCCCGAAATTGATAAAAAATCTGCAATTCGAGGAAATGAATTGCCCGATGTAATAATGGCTTGGCAGCCCTCGACTGAAGGCAGAATACTTTCGAGCCCAGTGTTTTGGGCATTGATTTATTCTGGCATTTTGCTGAGTTTTGTTCTGAAGGCTCGGCGCCTCTTTGGTTGGGGACGTCGAGAGCGAACGCTGAAAGATTTAATTCAAAAAAGAATTAAAAATCTGGATCAGGCTGTTTTACAGAAAGACTTCCGAAGAGTGGGCACTGAAATGACCAATATTTTTTATATAGTTTTGAGTCATTTAGCCGGTGAAAAATCAGTTGAAGGCGGTGCCTCACAAAAAATTGAAAATTTGTTGGAAATGATGCCGCCAAGTTTGAGGCGAGACTATGGAACAAAGATATTAAAGCTTTTCGATATTTTTCAAACTTTGAGCTTCGCTCCAGAAGAGATGTTAGGTTCTCTTAAAAGTTCAGAGTCTATGGTTTCAAATGTTGATCAAGCTAAGAAAATGGTTGCTGACTTGATGTCAGGCTTTTCTGAGGGCAATAAAAACTCATAAATTTACGAAGAGGACTCATTTCGATTCCTCTGTCCCGCAAAGACGGGGCTCATCTCAGTTTATGCCTCGCACAAAGTCCTGGAAACATTGAGATTTCTCCCAAATTTCATTAGGATGATTCCTTTCTAGGTTCAATGCCAGCTTAAATGCCATTTAATGAAAGGCCAATAAAATGACTTCAAAAATTGAGACCACGCCCGAAATGGTTAAAAATGTTTACAAGAAAACAGCAGAAACTTTAACTGTTGTTCGTGATCGATTAAATCGTCCTTTGACTTTGGGAGAGAAAATTTTATTGGGTCACCTTGATGACCCGCAAAATCAGGATCTTGTTCGTGGCGAAAGCTTTCTACTTTTAAGACCTGATCGCGTCGCGATGCAAGATGCAACAGCTCAAATGGCACTCTTGCAGTTCATGCTGGCGGGCAAGCCTGAAGCTGCAGTCCCATCCACAGTTCATTGTGATCACTTGATTCAAGCTTACAAAGGCAAAGATCAAGATATGACGGCCTCGAACACTTCCAATAAAGAAGTTTTTGATTTTTTGGCGACGACCTCTTCTCGCTATAATATTGGCTTTTGGAAAGCTGGAGCTGGAATTATTCACCAAGTTATTCTGGAAAACTATGCCTTCCCAGGTGGATTGATGATCGGTACAGACTCACACACACCCAATGCGGGTGGTTTAGGTATGTGTGCTATTGGTGTTGGTGGATCTGATGCTTCTGATGTTATGGTTGGACTGCCTTGGGAAGTTAAAAATCCCAAGCTGATTGGTGTTCATTTAAAGGGAAAACTGAGTGGTTGGGCCTCTGCTAAAGATGTTATCTTAAAACTTTGTGGAATGCTCACTGTTAAAGGTGGAACCGATAAAGTTGTTGAGTACTTCGGTGAGGGCACCTCATCTATTTCTTGCACTGGGAAAGCAACGATCACGAACATGGGCGCTGAATTAGGGGCCACATGTTCTGTATTTCCATATGATGATCGTATGGCTGCTTATTTGAAATCTACAGGCCGTGCAGAGTTAGTCACTATCGCAGATGCTCATAAAGATATTTTAACTGCAGATCCAGATGTTATTGTAAATCCAGGAAAATATTTTGACGAAGTCTATGAGATTGATTTGTCGGTTTTGGAGCCACATATAGTTGGTCCTCACACTCCAGATTTGGCTCGTCCAATCAGTGCTTTGAAAAAAGAAGTAGCTGAAAAGGGCTACACGGCTAAAATTTCTTCTGCACTCATCGGCTCTTGCACAAATTCTTCTTATGAAGACATTGGCCGCGCGGCTTTTGTCGCTAAGCAAGCCTTGCAAGTGGGCGTAAAAATGGATCAGCCTTTCTTGGTTTCTCCAGGTTCAACGCAAATTCAAAAAACGATTGAGCGTGACGGTCAAATGGCAACATTCAGTGAAGTTGGTGCGACTGTATTGGCGAATGCTTGTGGACCTTGTATCGGTCAATGGAAACGTGATGATGTTAAGACCGGAGAAAAAAATACGATCGTAACTTCTTTCAACCGTAACTTCCGGGCTAGAAATGATGCAAACCCAGAAACATTGGCTTTCATCGCCTCTCCTGAAATTGTTATGGCACTTGGATTAGCAGGACGCTTGGATTTTAATCCAATGACTGATGAATTAGAGGGGCCAAAAGGTAAAGTAAAACTAGAAGCTCCAGTTGCACCAGAACTGCCAGCTCATGGTTTTATACCAGACACTGAAGGTTATCAAAAGCCAGCAGGTGCACAGGCACAGGTGGCGATCAGTCCAACATCGGATCGATTGCAATTGCTGTCTCCATTTACAAAATGGAATGGTGAAGATTTTGTCGATAATTACGTTCTTGCAAAAGCAAAAGGCAAGTGCACGACGGATCACATTTCTCCGGGTGGAAAATGGCTCAACTATCGTGGTCACTTAGACAATATTTCAAATAATATGCTATTAGGAGCCGACAATGCTTTCACGGGTGAGTCTGGCAAAGGTAAGAATCAGCTGAATGGTCAAACGGGCCAAGAATTCGCACAGATTGCTCGTGCTTATCAGCAGGCTCACAAGGGCTGGGTTATCGTTGGAGACGAAAATTATGGTGAAGGTTCTTCACGTGAACACGCAGCAATGAGTCCAAGGTTTTTGGGTGCAACAGCGGTGATCACAAAGTCGTTCGCTAGGATTCATGAGACCAATTTGAAAAAACAAGGTGTTTTGGCTTTAACTTTTGCTAATGTGAAAGATTACGAAAAAATCCAAGAGGATGATTTAGTCTCTTTGATAAATTTAAAAGATTTAGCTCCAGGAAAATCTGTAGAAATGGTGATCAAGCACAAAGATGGCCAATCAGAAACAATTGAATTAAAACACACCTACAACACAGAACAATTAAAATGGTTCCGTGCAGGCTCAGCCCTAAACCTGATCCGCGGCTAGAAAAAAGAAGTGAAAAGAGATAAAAAGGTAAGCAGCACCTTTTTATCTCTTTAAACCAAGGACCCAAGAACTTCGGCCTCAAGCGCACGATGCGCTTGAGGAAGGCCGCTCAGGATGGCCAGATTCTGTCCACACCAAGAGCAGCAGCATAAAAAGAATTTGCCTCACATTCACATCCCTAATTCAGATTCCAGCTAGTTTAGCTAAACCAAACCAAACCAAAAAAAGAAAATAAACTTTTTCAGTTTGTCTCAATTTGAAACACACGCTAATTTGTTTAAATAATATGCAAAGTAAAGGCCATGCAGCCTTAAGTCCTTTGCCTATGTTATTAAGTCGATTCAATACGCTAAACGTCGGGTTTAACCTCCAGTTCTCACAAAATCTTGCCGATGAGTTTGGTATGAATTCAGAAATAGAAAAAAATCAGCTTTGGTACAACAATGTGATTGAGCCTAAACTTAAGGTTCTTGATGAGCTCAGTCTATCTGCATTGAATTTAACAGACTTTGAGCACAACATTTTTTTCAAAGATTTTTTGGCTGATCTTGAAATGCTCGCACTTGATAGCTATGGCACAGAAAGTAAGATTGATAAAATTAGAGCGGCTTTAGACTTTCTTCAGGACGACAATATAAGAAGTCAAAATATCAATTTAAAAGATATTGCCTTGATTGCCTATCTCGATAATTCATTTGATAGGATACTTTTTTTTAGCCGATGGAGACAGTACAAGCACTTTAAAAAAGCCTATGCAAAGGTACCTGACGAAGTTATTTTTGATGCGACTCGAGTTTCTGTGTTATTGAAAAATCTGGTCAAAGATATTCAACAAAGAGCTTCTGAATTGACGACAGAAGCTCAGGCCAAAGCGGCATAATTTCATTTTAGAAGATAAAACTTAAAAAAATAGCTTAGCCTTTTTTACGTTGATTTAAATATGGCAAGTAACCCGCGCCCAAAACCCCAGCATGATTTTTTGTTTTAGCTATTTCTATTTTACATTCAAAGGCCGGATTCATTTGGCGAATCATGTTTTTGTAGTGCATTTTGAGCTCAGCAAAATATAAATTTTTGATTTTAATCAATCCACCACTCACGAATATTTTTTCTAAGTTGTACCCAATGGAAAGATCATAGCAAAGGCAAGCTAAAGCCCAGGCCATATCTTTGTATAAGACAGCATATTTTGGATCAGCAGCAGAGGTGAGCTCTTCCACTGAGTGGCCTTGGAAGCCCAAGTCCTTTGCTCTGCGAAGTAAGCCTGTTCCAGAGGCCATACCCTCAACGGTGCAATGATGAAGCTGATTTGGATTTTCCTGAAGTTTTTTAAAATCCACAATGAGATGGCCATATTCTGATCCCATCCCACGACTTTGCGCAGGAAGGTTATTGAATATCACACCAGAGCCAATTCCAGTTCCTATGCTAACAACAGCAAAGGACGACATGGCTTGAGCTCCACCAACCCATCCCTCTGCAAGGGCTGCAGCTGTGGCATCATGTTGGAAATAGACTTTGGTTTTAAAGCCCTGCCTTTGAATTTCTTTTTCAAGTAAAGCGCGTATCGGAACAACTTTCCAACCTGGATAGTTAACAGGATAAATGAGTGCGCCCTCTTCAGTATTCAGAGGGCCAGCACTGGCTAAGCCTACGCCCAAAAATGACGATCCTGAAGTTTCCTTTGGGAAGCGGTTCTTAAAATCAAGAGCAATATCAGCCATCAAACTGATCACACGTTTTTGTGTTTTTATGGCCGAGCCTTCGCGTTTCATATCGACAGGAACTTTGATGAAATCGATCATTTCACCTTTACCGGTCAGTAAAGCTGCCGCAAGTTTTGTTCCGCCAAGATCAAAGCCAATAGTGTAAGTTGTTTTTTTCATTTGAATATTTTTCCGAATATTATCGTCTAGAGTTAATAATTGTCGTTTGCTTTAATAGGACAAATGCGGATAGGGCGGGCATGGTTATTCTAATTCTGCCATTTTGTACGCGGTAACCCAGATCGCAAGTTCTGTTTTTCAAATTATAGTTTTCGTCTAATATATTGCAGTAGTTTCCATCATCCAAGCTAGTCAAAAATTCTTGCTGTATCTGATGGTTTGAAAAATTGATGGAAATAAAGCCATTTGTTCCTCGGGTAAATGCTAAAGCATCGTAACCATTGCTCCACCAATTGTTGATGTGGAAGGAATTATTGGTTTGATTGCGAAAATCGACCATCGGTGGAATCTCTGGCAAGCGGTGCTCGCAAGTCCAGGGGGATCGACATTGATTGTTGCCATCAAGAATTGGCGTTGTTGAATTGTCAGAGGAAAGAGGAGGACCAAGATTAAAGTTTGAGTGAAAATCATATCCTGAATACAGAAAAGGATATCCAAAAGGCCAGGCTAACATAAAAATTTGCGCCAATCGGTAAAGCGGTTGGTTTGAGCTATTAAAACTCAAAATAGAATCGGGATTCTCCCGCTCTAAATCATGGTTTGTCAAAAAGACGACAGAGTTATCACTGGCTGGAAAAGAATCGCCAACGTGATAGAGTGCATAAGTGTTTTTTCCAAGAAATCCACTGGCTAATATAAAACCATAATTATAAGCCATTACATCGCCGACGGGCAAATACTCGCTGTATTGAACGGGACCGCGAGAATCATAGATGATTTCCTCATAAAAATAGGCAGAGCGCTTAAGCTTGCCTTTGATGGCTAAAAGGTCTTCAGCCGGAATATGTTTTGCTGCATCTAAACGAAAGCCATTCACGCCCAAATCCAAAAGATGATTCAAATAGGAGGCTAAGGTGTTTCTCACTTTATCAGATTCAGTTTTTAAATCAGCCAAGTCCAGCAATTCACAATTTTGCAGTTCATAGCGATCGTTGAAGTTTTGAATATCATCATTCCCATTGCGGCCGCAGTGATGAAAGTCTGAATATCCAAAGATTGAGGAATAGGCGTAATGACTGAAGTCAGAATCCCCAAAACCACGCCCGCCGGGAAGACCTGTGGTGTGATTTAAGACGGCATCGACATAAATATCAATTCCCACAGCATGGCAACGTTTGACCATATCGATGAATTGAGCTTCATTTCCACTGCGTGAAATCAGATTGTAACTGACGACTTGATAGCGCTCCCACCAAGGATGATTTTCCCACATCACATGCTCGTGAGGAGGCGAGACTTGAACAGCTGAGAAGCCAGAGGGACCCAGGTAAATTTCACATTCCCTGGCAATGTCCTGCCAAGGCCATTCGAACATTTGAATAGCCACCGTTCGTGGCGAAAATGCCATAGTCTGAACAGGAATCAAAACCGCGAGGTGCAACGTAAAGAGCATCACTGAAAGACAAAAAACTCGAGACGAGAAATTGGCGAACATGTCCACTCCTAGGATAGGCGCTGATTGAGTCCTGTCTGTTTATCGAACAGATGGGCTTTTGTCAGATCGATCTTTAAGCTAAGTTTCTGGTCCTTGCAAAAACTATCCATCGAATCGACTAAGATTCTTACATTTTGACCTTCTAAGAGCCCATGGAGCATTTGTTGTCCCCCAAGATTTTCTGAAAGCTCAATATGAAAAGCACCAAGTTCCAGTTCATGGGGCAAAATCGGTCCCTGAGAGATCTTGAAGGCCTCAGGTCGAACACCAAGGATTTGATTGCTTCGTCGAGTTTCATCTTGGGTTTCAGGCCATGGGAGCTTAGCTAGCAATGCACCTTCAATCAAGTTCATTTCTGGAGAGCCAATGAAGCTCGCAATAAATAGATTTTTGGGTCTATGATAGATTTCAGTTGGAGTTCCAACCTGCTCAATGGCGCCATCTTTAAGCACAGCGATGCGATCTCCCATTGTCGTGGCTTCCATTTGGTCGTGAGTCACATAGATCATCGTGCTTTTTAAACTTTGGTGTAATCTTTTGATTTCTACTCTCATTTGGCTGCGAAGGTGAGCATCCAAATTGGATAGCGGTTCATCGAAGAGAACAATCGAGGTCTTTCTGGCTAAAGCTCTTCCTAGGGCTACGCGTTGACATTGGCCGCCAGATAGATCTTTAGGTTTTCGATTTAAAAGGTGTTCGATTTGGAGAAGTCGAGCGATTTGAGTGACATGCTCTTTGATCTCTTTGGCTGGACGTTTTTGCAGTTTCATTGCAAAGCTCATGTTTTCAGAAACGTCCATATGGGGATAAAGGGCATAGTTTTGAAAGACCATGGCGATGTCTCTGTTTTGGGGCTCTACATTGTGGATGTTGCGATCATCAACTTTTATTTCGCCAGAGTCTAATTTTTCAAGGCCAGCTAAGGTTCTAAGGAGTGTTGATTTTCCACAACCTGACGGGCCTACTAAAACTAAAAATTCACCCGAGGAAATTTGCAGATCTATTCCTTTTAAAATCTGCGCAGTCCCATAGCTTTTTGAAATTTTTGAAAATTCTATTTTTGCCATATTAACCCTTCACGCTTCCCATCGTTAGACCTGAAACCAGATAACGTGAAATACTGATAAATAAAATTAAAACAGGAACACAGACAATCAATGCGCCCGCGGCATACAGTCCCCACTGCGTTGCAAGACTTGCCTGGAATGAGCGAAGTCCTAGCGGCAAAGTATACAGTTGAGGATCTTGCAAGACAACAGCTGCAATAACATATTCACTCCAACTGCTCATAAAACTGAACAATGCGGTTATCACTAGGGCTGGTGATGAAATAGGCAAAATGATTTTATAAAAAGTCATCCACTGAGAGCAACCGTCCAAGAGTGCCGCTTCCTCAAGCTCTTTAGGAACAGTGTCATAATAAGACTTCATTTGCCAAACACAAAAAGGCAAAGCGGTGGAGGAATAAATGATAAATAAGCCCCAAAAATTATCAATTAAATGCAGTTTAGATAGGATGATGTAAAAGGGTAAGATCAGCATGGTTGAAGGAAACATCTGAGTTGCCAATAATGAAAAAAGCATCATATTGCGTCCGCGGAATCGATATCGTGAGAGGGCATAAGCACTCGTGGAGGCGAAAGAAACACCAAGCAGCGTCGTCACCGTCGAAATAAATAATGAATTTCTCATCCAGATCAAAAAATCTGTTTCCCAAAGTAAAGTATAAAAGTTTTTTACAGTCGAGTTGGCGGTAAAAATCTCTAAGGAATGCGACTGGAAGGCATTGTCTCCACGCAGTGAAACTGAAAGAACGTACAACATAGGGTAAATAGAAAAAACTGCGAAAAGAAGAATGCTCAACCAAGCAAGAATTTTTTTAATCATTATTTTGTCTCCTTCTTATACTGACTGAGAAGGGATCCCAAGCTCCAAAGAACCAGAATTAAGAAAATTAAAACTGAAACGGCAGCAGCATATCCATATCGATAGAGATTAAACGCAGCTTTATAAACATAGCTGACCAAAATATGTGTTTGATCACCGGGTTCTCCGGCATTACTGACCAACCAGACGATATTCAAATTATTAAAAGTCCAAATACAACCCAGCAAAGCAGCAGGCACCATAACGGGCATGAGCAGCGGAAGTGTGATATGTTTAAACCGCTGCCAGGCATTGGCTCTATCCAAGAAGGCCGCTTCATAGAGCGAATGGGGAATGGATTGCAAACCACCAAGAGCAACAATCATCATAAACGGAAAACCCAACCAGACATTCGTTAAGATGCACGCAGCAAATGCCGTGAAAGGTTGGCTGAGCCACTGCACCGGAGACAAATGGAGATATTTCTGTAAAAAGATATTGATGGGGCCATATTCTTGATTGAACATTCCCCGCCAAGTGAGGGCCGTGATGTATTGAGGAACAGCCCATGGAATAATAAAAAGGGTCCGCCAAAATCCTTTGACAGGCATGGTCTGATTGATAATGACCGCTAGGAAAACACCAATGGTCACATGGAAGAAGACATTGACCACAGTCCAAATGATTGTTTTTCCAAATAAAGCATAAATTCGCGCATCAGTAAGGGCATCAATATAGTTTCGCACACCGATGATCGACCAGTCTTGAAAGGTCCGCAAGCTGAAGTTCGAAAATGAGATCGCGATATTGTAAAAGAAGGGGTAGATGATCACGGCAAAGATTCCAATGAAAGCTGGAAGCATCATGAAATAGACAAACCTTTGCGGGCCATGAAAACCTTTAATAAAGCTGACGATGGAACCGCGTGATGCCCAACAAAGCCAGAGGCCACCGATCATAATAAAAAGCTTGAGTATCAGCGCTGAAAAATCAGGCTGCAAGATTTCATTCATATCGTGAATCTGTGACTCACTCATTTTTTGGGCATCGCGAGCTGCTTCTTCAGGAGTCACTGATCCTGCTAAAAGTTTTTGATATTGGATGCGCAAACTGTCCCAAACGGCCCGAGCTTCAGGAATGACAGGCATTGGAGAGCCCACCTCCATGATATTGACTGAAATTTGCAAAAGGGAATTTTCTTTAATCAAAGGATTCGAGCGCAAAGCGAGCAATGAAGGAAGAACTCCCACTTTTTCAGTGAAGAGCAGTTGAATTTTTTCAGAGGTCAAATATTTCATCACATTGACTGCGGCCCGAAGATGCTCGGGGCTGCGCATATTAATATTTAAAGAATACCCAGCCGTGCCGACCAGGGGGCTTGGCCACTTCTTGGTTTCAGAAATCAAGGGGATTCGTGCTATGCCAAAATCAATTTTAGCATCTTTGTAATCGCCCCAGGACCAATCACCATTGATGAGCATGGCGGCTTTGCCTTGTTTGAATAAAGCATTCGCTGTTTCATAATCACATTCTTTAGGAATGATTTTATATTTATCACGAAGGTCCAAGATAAATTGAAAAGTTTTTTTCAAACCCAGAGTGTTCAGATTAGGTTTTCCATCTGCTGTCATCAAGGAGTCACCGTAAGCAGAAATAAAAGGCGCAAAAAAGAAGGGCTCTGTATAATTAAAAACTAAGCCATAGCGATCAATTTTCCCATCACCGTCTTCATCGATGGTAAAATTCTTGCCAATTTCAATCAATTCATCAGAATTTTGTGGTGGTCGGTCTAATATTTTTTTATTGTAAATAAGCATCAAGTGATTTCCAACAACACCACCGAGCATATAGTGATGTCCTTGATAGATGGGTGTGGCCAGCGGATCAAATTTTGAAAACAGGTCGCTTGTGAAAATATCATCCAGTGGGCGAATGATATTCATCGCCGCAAAGGGGCCAATTTGGTCACTGGGACCATACACTAACTCTGGTCCACTTCCACCCATCGCAGCGGCTTGGAAGCCCGAGCGCAACTCTTCCGTTTCACGATAGGTTTCCTGAATAACAAGTCCTGGGTTTTCTTTTTCATACTGACGTAGTGCTTCAGATAAAACTTGGCGGTGACCATAAATCATTTGATGCCAAAGTTGAATTCGAAGTTGAGGTGGCTTGTTTGTTTTTAAATTTGCAGAGGGCTCTAAGACTCCTGATGAGTTGGCTGAAAAAGCAAAAGAACTAATATAAAGAACAAAAAAAACTTTAAAATAACTCAAAAGTTGAAACTTCATTGTTGCGATCTCTCAGTTGACTGTAATGTTAAAACAACGGTTGTGCGACCTGGGATTTGGGCGGAGTTTTGAGTTGGATTTAAAACCACCTCGCTCAATCTCGAATCGACTTGCGCATCAAAGTAGGGATGAAGAATCCAGGAATCCTGGAGGTTTTTATTCCTAAAAAGGCGTGCTTCACGTGAAGCATTGATCATAATCAAAAGTTTTTCTTTGGCGTTTTCCAGTTTCATCACAATAAGGCCGGGCTCGGCTTGATCCTCATTGTCGATGAAGCTTAAGTGATGAGATATTTTTTCTAGAGTATTGAGCTTAAATAGATCCGAGCTTTGTCGAACCCTTAAGAGGGCTTTAAAATAAGTGTTTGTCCTGACAATTTGATCTTGTGTGATTTGAAGCGACGAATCCACCAAGCGTGGTCGCCAGAAGTTCCAATCATCAAGGTTTTTCCAAGCGGGTGGAAGTCCGCGACCCCAATTGTTTGTCGTGCCGGTCCAATCGATGCGATTAAAGAAATCTCCAGAATTGTAACTGTCTTGATCGCCATTTTTAGAGCGTAAAACTTCTGTGCCAGCCTCGAAAATAGGAAGGCCCTGGCCCAACATTGGTATTGCCATCGCCAGCTGCTGCATGCGCTGGCGATCGTCGGCACTGGCGGTCATAGGATTTCGTCCTTGGGTATAGAAAGGTGCCTTCGCTGCAATTGAATCCCAGAGTGTATAGCCATCGTGAATTGAAACATAATTGATGGTTTCAATGGCCTGTTCAGCACAGCCAACAACAGTTCCACGGAATTTTAAGTCACCACCTCGCAAGGTCGATCCCAGGTGCTCTTTGAATTTAAAGTCTTTCAGATTTCCAGCAAGGCCAACCTTTATGACGTCGCCGAAATGTAAAATTTTATCTTTTTGTGCATTAAGATCGGTGGGGGTGTTGCGATTGGCAGGCTCTTGATTAAAGTCAAAATAAAGACCCGTTGCAAATCCTTGATCTGATTTTTCAGATGAATTGGTCGTGCCGCCGCGGATAGCATCACGCAAGCGATCATTAAAAAGTCCAATTTCAGAGCCAGCTGAATTTTCTAAGGTCATTGATTCTTGTGGATTGCGATCAAACAAAGACCCAAAGCTCCAGCCCTCTCCATAGATTAAGATTTTTGAACCATCCACTCCATCACGATGAATATCCAAAGATCTTAAAGTGTCCTTGAGGCGAATCATTGTTGATTTGGAGTGAAAAGAAATAAGATCAAAGCGAAAGCCATCTAGTTTATAATTTTTTGCCCACGAAACCACGCTATCGATCATCAATTTTTCCATCATGCGATGCTCACTGGCCGTGTCTCTGCAGCAGGATGAAGTCATGGCATTGCCTTGGTCATCGAGGCGATAATAATAGAGCGGAACTATTTTATCAAAAATAGAGTAGGGTTCAAGACCTCCAGCAAAGGTGTGGTTAAAAACAACATCTTGAACAACTCGAAGACCCATTCCATTAATGCTCTGAACCATGGAGCGCACTTCGCGAAGGCGAGAGACTCCCTCACCATTCACAGCATAACTTCCCTCAGGAGCAAAATAATGAACAGGATCGTAACCCCAGTTGAAGGGGTCGGTGTCTTTGATTCCGCCAATGACACTTTGGGGCTCTTGCAAGTTCGAGCTCAGCCCAGAATAATTTTCCCAGGTTTTTTTATCTTCATTAACACTCCCAAAATCATTGAAGGGCATTAAATGCAAATGGGTGAGGCCGGCATCAGCCAAGGCTCGCAAGTGTCGAACACCGGAAGACTTGGGCTCAGTGAAAGCCAAGTAAGTTCCCCGCAATTCCGGCGTCACAGATCCATCTTGAGAGCTAAAATCACGAATATGCAGTTCATAAATAATGGCATCATTCAGGGATCGCAAAACGGGCTTTGGTAAATAAGTCCAACCCGAAGGCATAGTCTCAGGTGAATTTAAATCGACGAGCTGGCTTCTTGTTCCATTTAAAGAAAGGCTTTTGCTGTAGGGGTCAGTCACCAAAGAGGTTTCAATGCGATCCGTGATGGGCTGGTAAACTTGAATTTCATATTGATAGAATGAGTTTTTATATTCATAGGGCAGAGTCAGACTCCACACACCTGAAGATCCGCGTTGTGCTTGAAGTGGCTCCTGGTGATCAAAAACAACTCGCACATTTTTTGCAGTGGGGGCCCAGATCTTTAAGAGACAACTTGAATAGGAACATTGTGCACCTAAGTCGTCTCCATTATAATAGAATCGTTCGTCCAGAATTCCCGCATATTGAATTGCCGTAGAGTCTAGAATTTGCTTCGTGTTGTTTGTTACAACAATCTTCAAGGGCAGTGTGATCAGTCTATCCAAGTCACCAAGATTTATTTGTGAAGTGCTCAGGAGAGCATAGCTGCCTTGAACAGATATCAACGGAAGATCGGTAGATGATCCCTCTCGCAGAGAGAGTGTGGTGTCTACTAAATGAAACTGTGTGCTGTTTGAGCTGACATACAGTCCAGGGGGAAGTCGCAGTAAAATGGTTGAAGAGTCCAGCCATTGCGCCCGCGCAACACCCATTGAATTGATAAACTGAAAGGATTGAGAAAATGATTTGGCATCAATTGGAAATTGAATTGGAGAACTTTGTAAGGTCGATGCAAAAGCAGTGTTTCCAAGGGCTAAAAAACCATGGATTAGAATTGAACATAAAAATAAATTTAATATTGTCCAAAGAGTTCTCTTCAAAAATCCCCCCTCAGGGAAATATCAGTCTGGTTGCGTAATCTGTGGCCAGGCGCAGACTTTATGGGTATCCATTCTCTTTTTCAAGGGGCTAAAATGAAAAGATTAAGCTTGTCGCTGCTAACTAAAATCTTATTTATAATCTGGAGTGGAGAAGCTCTAGCAATAGATGCTGATTTTTCGGGCTATTTGCGTGGAGGCACCGGATTAAATCTTCAGGGTGGCAAGCAGGAGTGTTTCAATAGTCATGGAATTCCTAGTAATTTCATGCGCTTAGGTAATGAATGCAGTTTCTATTCGGAGCTAGCAATAACCTTTCATAATAAGAAAGCTGAAAAGCTAGATCCAGTTTATTTCATGACTCAGGTGCGCCTTCAGAATGGGGCTGCAGGCGCCAGACAGTGGGAAGCTGCAGCAAATCGTGACATCAACCAATTGGAAGCTTTTGTTAAAGCCGGCGGATTTTCCGAAATCGAAGGTCAATTTTGGATTGGTAAGCGCTTTTATCGTGATGTCGATTTAAATATTTTTGATTGGTACTATTATGCGGACATGAGTGGCGTGGGTGCAGGCATTGAAAAAATCCCACTGGGCCAGGGACACTTTTCTATCGCACATTTAATTCAAGCCAACGAAACCCTCACGAAAACTTCTGTGGGGCGGCCCGTTTTACAAGCGCTCGATTTGCGTTACCAATCGCAACCTTTTTTTGCAGAACAAAAATTGAACGCCTGGGCTGTTTACGCTTGGGCCCCTGCAAGCAGCGAGGGAGCCAATCAGTACCAATCTACAGATGGATATTCTTTAGCGGTTCGAGTTGAAGGCCCTGTCTACGAGGGAAAAAATAATTTTTCACTGTTTTATGGCAAGGGCACAATGAAGGACTTTAATATTTATGCAAACAGCGCTGTTCCAGCCTCTGAGAACAGTCAAAATAGAGCCTGGAATCTTCGCTGGGTCGAAGACTGGACTCACGATGTGAGCGATCGTTGGGCCTTCATGCTGGGCCTCGCCGGAGAGTTTGGTGACAACGGCAATAAAAGTGGAACGGGTAGTAATCACCAGTGGCAAGCTCTGGGTGTGCGGCCTATTTATTTTGTGTCGGACCGTTTTCAGTGGGTCTTTGAAGCTGGTTACTCTCACTTTAAAGATGATAGCGAAGAGAATGCTGGAGTTATGGTCGGTGATCGTGAGCTCAGCCGATTGACAGTGGCCTCCCAGTTGTCCCTCAGCAAAAGCATTTGGGGGCGTCCAGTGATGCGGGTGTTTGTGACTCACTCCTTATGGAATTCAGGGAATCAAAGCTATATCGCGCAAGACGCGCCAACCTTCGCAAACAAAACTGAAGGCACCTCCCTAGGCTATCAATTCGAAGCTTGGTTTTAAAAGGTACGCCGTACCTTTTTGCCACTCACTGCGTTAGAGGCTAAATAGGTCTTCAAAAAATTTTGGTTATTCACACGAGAATATTTTAAATCTCGCGTGGATGAGTATATCTTGAATTCAAATAAAATTCTGGAATCAGGGGCGTGGACCAACAATAGAGTGAGGGCAGGAGCTGGGTGCAAGAAATCAAGGATACGATTTTCTCCATGAGAATTGCTCTTTGTTTTGTTAAGGTTACTTTGGGTAAGGCGAAGTCCAGAAGTCTCAAAGCTGAACGCCACAAATGGCGAGACGAGCACACCACCATATGTCCCCACTAATGTTTAAGTCCCAATATGGGCAAAGTAGTGGTGAGGACGGTAGGATTTCAAACGAGCACTCAATGCTTTGAAATTACGAGGGAATACATTTTTGCGTGAAAGCCACTTTTCTTAATCCAGGTATACTTTTTTCTTAAGCCCTCAGTAAGTTTTGTCTTAAGATGTCTTTTGTCCGAACGGTTTTCGGACATTTTCTACGGACATTCAAATTTAAAATCCTCAATTCTACCAGTTCTAATAATGGCAAGGGCCCAAGTCTTGCTTTGTTGGATTTGTGCAGAACATTTTATGTTTTGGCTTCAAAGATAAATCTTCCTAATGAAAGGGAAATTATGAGGATCCATAAAGCGATAAATAATTTCATGTTATTTATAGTCTCTTGCGCAATTTCAGAGGCGGCAAAGGCACTGCCACTCATTGATGTGGCAGTGCCTTCGGGAACAGTCAAATTGCAGGTCTTTCAGGATGACAAAGTTGGTGGGTTGTTTTGGTATGTGCCGACCATGGTAGAGCCAGTCATCGGTGCTGACGGCGAGCCCCTGTCAGAGATTTTTCGGGATATCAATCAACTGATGTTCATGTATAGGGTGCAGGCTTCTGTCGACGAGTAAATTTTATTAAAGTTGGCTAAAAATTTGGATGTTCCGAGATCTAACCTCAAACCAATATTTTATAACTCCAATTCACTTAATAAAGCCATTGCCATGATTTTTAAACCCACCTTGCAAATTCATGACGAGAAGATGGTGGGACAAGGAAAACCGTGGTCCCTGAGGACTGATTGCAGGAGACAAGAAGAATACAATCACTTTGAAATGGATCTGGATTCGCAAAAAGTGAAAGAAAGTGAATCAACTATAACCGTCAGAATGGGAATTAGGCAGGGGATAAAAATGAAACTAAAAATGAAGACTCACATATTTTTTCTATTAACCAATCTTTTTGCGACAATAGTCAATGCCAGTCCAACATTGAGTATGGACAATTTATTAAAGATCGGACGGCTGACTTTTTTTAAAAGCGTTGCCGGCTATGGATATGTCCTGCCTGTAGGTTTTCATTCAGAATTAGAATGTTTGCCCAATGGTTCGAAAAACCTTTGCTCGCTTCGTATTTACAATACCATAAACGATCAAGAAACTCAGGCCCTTGATGCCCAAGGAAAGTTTATAGTCTTAGGCACCTTTGACTCTTCTGTCCTTAGAAACATAGATGAAACAGTGGTGGGAATATCTGAATTGGATTTCAAAAAAACCTCCTTCTTGAAAAGTCTGGCGGTGAATGGCGATTCTGCACCCTATGTGAATACAAGTTTTTTTGTAACAAGGGATCGTGCTGCTGAAATTGAAAAGATATTTAAAGCCGAGGGACTTGGTCAATACAAAATGAAAGTTGAGTTGGCTGCTTCGAATACAAATTACTATCTGGCAGTAAATCAAGCACAAAAGTTGAGAGACAAGCTGATGGCCTTGGATGGAAAAAAGATTAGAGCATGGAATTTAGATTCGGCAGTACGAAGTATAGTCAAAGAATTATTGATAGAATCTGTGGGTTATTCTGAGTCAGACCGAAATTCAATTCTGGTCGACAGAATTATCGGCAAATATTTTTCAAAAGTTGGATTTGCAGCTTATAGGACCAAAACTGATGTTGTTCACGAAATCAAAGAAACAAGAGAAGTGTTTAATGATGATACAATTTTAGATATCCCCTTTGAGTGTGAAATAAGTCTTGAATTAAAAGAGGGAGCACAACCTGTAACGACCTGTGGTGTAAGTGTCTATTGATATGAAAACCATTTGTTTTTTTATGCTGTGATTTTTTTGGTGTCCTGCCAAACAAAAGACCCTGCGATCGAAGAGAAAGAGTCAGTTCCGTATTCAGAGATTCAAATCAAGCAGTGTAACTTCTCTGCCGACTAGAGGGTTTGCAATATTGAAGGATGGACGGAGTTGAGATTAAAGAAATTATCAGAGTCTTCAGGGAATCAACTCCCTGAATCTACTTTGAATGTTCTATCTCTCAGATCGGTCTATCACTTAGATCAAGCTCAAGTTGATTGTTTGAAAAATAAATTTTGTGATGAGGTGTTTAAATGAAATGTATATGGCTGAAACCTCAATTGGAATTTTTTCTGAGAAATATAAACATCAAAATTATTCCAGCGAATATTCAAGTCCGAGGGTTTTAAGGAGCTTGGGAAATCCTGAGAATGCTACAGATTCTGAAGAGTTAAGTCCTAGTATAATATTTGACAGCCAAAAAACTTGCTGGGGTAAACCTCAAAATAATGTCATTTGCTTAAAGGATTAGGGTCACTTTATTTAAGATAATATTTGAAATGAGAAGGAGCCTAGGAAGATCAAGCCTAGGCTCGGGAATTTTAGAATGACATGAAAATAAAACGGAGCATCTTTTTTTGATTCATTTTTTTCTATTTATGATTTGAAATAACATGATTTTATCGCCTAGCCAGATTGTAATTTTACTCCGCCTTACGATGTCGAACCTCAATGATTATTTTGTCCTTCGCCAGCTCATTTAAAAGCACTTCGGTTCTGTGAATATTCAATTCGTCCAGATTCGCGTCCCATTCATCAAGCAGCAATATCTGGTCAGAGCCCAAGCGCAAGTAATCGATATGCCTCAATAAATTTTCTCCAGAAGATTCGATCATATCAATGTCGCTGATCGCAAGACTCGGTAGAGAGGGAAGATAAAAGGAATTCTCAAGTGAAAAGTTCAAATGCAAAAGAAGGGTTGATTTTCCGCTGCCATTTTCCCCGCGAATCTCATATCGGCCTGGGCGAAAAGCTTTAATTTTATTTTCAAGCTCCAACAAGTCTGAGTAGTGACACTGTTGAATCTTTATTTTATCAAGTTTGATTTGATCATGGTAAATTAAGTTTTCAATATTCACATTTTGATGGATGACCTTCATCTTAGTTTCGTAGCCAATGAGGGCTGCCATATTTTGAAAAATACCACGAAAGGTTGTTAACATGTTAAGCTGTCTTGGAACTGTTGCAAGCAATGCCAATAAAGCTGACGTCTGTTGCGTTGATGTATTTTGAAAACCAATAAATAAGACAAGCAACAGCACAGGAATAGCAGCAACAAATCCAAGAGCGAATACCAGACATTCAGCGCTGGATGCAGCATTTTTTGTGTGTTCTTTAGCTTGTTCATATTTATCAAATAAGGACTTCTCATAGCGAAGCTTTATAGATTCTTTTTTCAAAAAGACATTATCCCAGGCACCCATGACGTGACTATTAAATGCAGTTCGGGCGACCTGTTCCGCTTCAAAACGTGTTTTTATAGGCTTATTCATTTTTACATATAGAAAATAGGATAAAATACATGACAATAAAAATGCCGGAATAAATTTGGTATCAATTGTACTGCCAAGAACTATGACTCCGAGGACTAGAGAAATAAAATAGGAAAAAACATCGAGACCGACAAATAAGATGGCTCCAAGATAACCTTCAGCATCCACTCCAATAGAAGCTGTAAAGGAATCCTTCAAGTCTTTTTGCCTCCAAAAACAGGGACTACCATATTTTTCTAAAAGGTTTTTTTGAATGAAACTTTTGTATGTTTCAAAAAAAAGATTATATTCCCATCTTTTTATAATAATCTGAATGGCCGGGGCCAAAATATGAAACAAAAAACTTCCCATGCACCAGGCAATCAGTTTGGATGGGTCTTTATAATTGTAACCTGCCTTCGCCAAACAAAAAGTACTGAGGGCTACCGCAAATTGTTGGATAAAACTTAAAGTCAAAGTTTTTGAAAGTTGAATTTTATTAACGTAGGGGTACGCTTGTGATTTCATAAGAACTCCTTTTCTACAATCCATTCGCTAACAACACAGTAGCGAGTCCAGTCATGAACTTTGTTAACACTATGCCAATGATTGTCATCAGACTTTGACCAGTAACTTCCTCTAAAAACTCATTAAAAGGCTGACTTAAAAAAAAAGGTGGCCAAAGGACCACCTTGTAATAAACTAATTCGATTTTTTGAGTTTTCCCTTTTGCTTCATGAGCTCTTGAATTTCAGGAGGGATTTCGGATGTTTGAAGTTCTCGCCGAACTCCATTAAATCTTCCATTTGTTTCTGCGATGAGTAACTGAATAATTTCCATTTTTGTAGTCATTTGGACCTCCGAGTAAGTCATCATGATTGATGATAACTTGCTTTTTGCAATGAGGATGCCAAACCTATATTCCTTCAAATCCTATATATTAGCCATTGAGTCTTAAAGTGAATTTCTAAATCTCGCTTTGGGGATTTTTTTATTAAACTTAGGAAATTGAGTAGAGAAATTAATAGCCTTCAATGGCTTAACCTTGATTATTGATAGGCTCGATCTTGTTAATTTTTTAAAAAAAATCGGGACCGCGATATTACTTCTCTTTTGAACCTTGTCTCTTTAGGAGTGTCCAATTGTCTTCAAATATAGATTATTAGAAATAAACTGAGTGCGAGAATGGTGGGTTGGAACTGTGAAATGAGCCATTTGCAGGCCAAAATTTCTACGGATTCAATATAGATTTTTTAGTTCAGTTCTGGCTAGTTAACAGAACAATTTTTTCAGTCGTGCCGCATTGCCGGCACGACTTTGGAAGATGATTATTTTTTAGAGTTTGCTGAACGATATTTTTTCATAATTTCAAATATGGATTTGGCCTGAGGCACTTCAGTCCATTCGGAAATCTTTTTAGAAAACTTGCGGCGCCAATTCGGATATTCTTTCCAAGTCCCAGGAATATTTTGAGGCGCTTCCTCGCCCCACAAATCTTCGAGAGTGACAACAAAGTATTTTCCTGAAGATTGCGCCATCTTTTCATGCAATTTGACTGTGATGTTTTCAGGGGCAGCAAACTGAGTCCATTCCTCGATTTGTTTTTTTCTTTCGGCCTGAAATTTTATGCGAGAATCATCACGTAAAATATTTAATGAACAAACCAGATCTAAATCTGTTCCCTTCATGAAGCTTCCCCACATAGGAAGATCATGATTGTTGAAACTGATCATGACATTTTTTATTGCCGATTCGGCAGCAGCAGCTGCACTGAACACTTCCGTGGGTTTTCTCCAAGCCTCAAGTTGCAAAACCCACATTCCGTTGATGTTTCGCTTGTTTAAAAGCTCATCCACAGCAGCTGGAACTGTTCCCAAGTTTTCACCAACAATATCTGCGTTGGCTCTAAAGGCCTCAAGCATTGAAATGGCGAAGAGATCTTCTTGCGGGAAGCGCATATAGATCCCGTCGTGGGCTGTCCATTTTTTTGGAATCGAAAAAACCCGAAAGAGGCCCATAACATGATCCATGCGCAAAATTTTGCAGTACTTTAAGTGATTGTGTAAACTTTGGCGCAGGTACTGATAGCCTTCATCTCTGTGAGTGAAGGGATTGAAGGCTGGAAAACCCCAGTCTTGGCCTTGTTGGAAAACTTCTTCAGGGGGCGCTCCCACTGAGACCTCTTTAAAGAAAACTGAGTTGAAGGCTTGAAAATCAAAACCAGCGTCATTCACTCCCACTGGAAAATCAAGGTAAAGGCCTTGAGGAAGTGTTTCTGAAAGTTCTCTTAAACCTTCATTCATTTCAAACTGCACAAATTTATGAAAATTTTGTTCACTCAATTCTTTTGAACGGAAGGCTGCATAGTTATTGATTTGTGCGTTATCTTGTTCAAAATTTTTGTAGGCTTGGGACTCATTTTTTTTATTTTTAAAGAAATCGTCTGAAAGAATTTTTAAGACCTTTTTCTTTAATTGATAAACCCGATGGTAATCAACGTGAGTTGTCTTACGAACTTCATCGAGTTCTTGTTGAAACTCAGGCGTGGCAATGAGGTCTCTTGCCGATTGAAGGTTGTATTTCTCAACTAAAGATTCAACGTCGAGAAAAACTTCATTCCAAAAGAGACGAGTCAGCGCGGAATAAGGGCTTGGATCACAATCCGTAGGATCTAAATTGACGGCCAGCAAGGGGAGTGTACCCAACCACTGAGCTCCATACTCTCCACACTTATTAAGAGCGAGCTTAAGCTCTCTCAGAGATCCAATACCCCATTCTTTTCCCGTGCGAAGGGCATAAAGGGGAACAAAGGGGCCCCAGGAGTGGTTGAGCTCTTTGGCGGTTTCTAATTTTTCTGGAGGACAGATCAAAAGACTTTGCAATATTATGTCGCCCTTTTGAATCACCAACTGGTGATAGCCCAAGGGCAGGGATTCGTTCCATTGAACCTTCAAGCGCACAAAACCAGGGCGAGGTTGAATAGATAGAATTTCTAGATTTAAAATTTGAGTCGATTTGTTTTCAAAATGAACTGTGGCTGTAAAATCAGAAGCAGCAAAGGTTGTTTTATCGCCAGCAAAATAAAGATAGAAGGGCTTTATCTTTCCATTCCAAAGAACCAAAGATTTTTCGATTCCATCATGAATGTATTTTTGACGCCTTTTCATCAAAAGATTTTTAAGATCAGCATCGGATTGAATTTCTGTTTGAGTCAGATCGCTTAAGACACGCAGAACTGATTTTTCTTTGGCCCAAACTGGAACCGTATTGTTGACTAAATAAGAAGGCTGAATGCCCCAAGCGCGAGCTGTATTGCGAAGAAGGATCTGACTTAAATTTGTATTTGAATTCATATTGTCACCTTATGTTTTTTTAACATAATTAAAAAAGTAAAATTACTCAAGCGGCTTCAAAGCCCTGACCATGCCCTTGACGTCAGCAATCACCCAAAGGTCCTTGTAAAAAACAACGTTTGTGTAGGTTCCAAGCCATGGATCCTTTGGTTTCCAGGCAAATAAAAGCTGCTGGTCCATTCGGGAATAAATATAAAGACCTTCTAGGCCTGGCAAAATAACTCGATCTTGAGCGTCAATGACCACAGAAGCATAGTTATATTTCTTGGTTGGTACGCTGATTGTCCAATCCAAGGATTTGGTCTTTAGGTTGAACTGGTAAATTGTGCCATAAAAATCAGCAATGATCAGATGGTCACCCCTTGTAGTGGCTTGGCTGATGAGGGCCCCAGTGGTGTTGTAGGCAAAGTATTCTTTGCCGGTTTTCTTATCATAACAGGTCAACTGTCCGTAGTGAGTATTATTATATACGTCGCCCACTCCAAAACAGACGACATCATTCCAAATTATTGGAACTCCCCAAACTGATGTGGGCAAAGTTTTTTCCCAAATTTTGTTTCCAGTGAAAATGTCCAAGGCAAAAACTTTTGTCGGTGTTTCCGCAAAGCCTTGCTCTAAGCCGGTACCGACATAAACGTGCTCGGAATCCACGGCGGGATAGGTGTCCACATGACCGATCGGGGCCTGCCAAACTTTTTGCATCGTCTCTGGATCAACAGCATAAAGTCCGTCTCTGCCCGCCGGAGAAATCAATAGAGTTTTAGCCGTCGTGCCGGTGCCAATTTCAGCAAGAACAGCTGAGCGCTCAATATGCCCCTCAGTCCCGAAAGCCTTTAGAAAAGTTCCGGTCTTAAGGTCGAAGGAATAAAGTCGAGCATGGTGAGTTAAATGTTCACCCTCACCGACGTATATTTTATTATTCCAAATAACCGGAGAGGCCATCACGGGCTTGCCGATCTGAAATCTGCGCAAGACTTTGCCACTGTCAAGATCAAGCTCCAGCAAGCGACCACCATATTCACCAGTAAACAGAGAGTTGCCGCTGATGATTGGCGTGCCAAAGATTAGACCCTGGAGCTGACTCTCCCACACGACATTGATCGAGCGAATAGATTGACCACTGAGCTTTGCTATCGATGGAGACGCCAGCGGAGCTTCTGATGAAGTGATTTTCTGAATTGAATTTTCAAAGGTGATATCTGGTTCAGAAGGCTGAGGAGTTGAATTCTGGTAATTCACCCACCACAGAGGATAGGGGCCATGATAGATTTGCAGTCCTCCTTTATAAGCTCCATAACAAAGAAAATTTGCAAGTACCGAAAAAATTAATATTTTTGGTTTCATCAGAACTTCAAAAAGTCGCTTTGGGCCTTCAGCTTTTAGCTTTACACCGAAAAAAGCAGCGATCCATGTTGCAAGGCTCGTCAAGATCATTCCCAAAATTGTAAAGGGAAGAACCACCGTGGGTATAATTGCTAATTTAGTTGGCTCGTCTAATTGTGCCGTGATTTCCATCAACCCAAACATGTTCACCCTCCTTCAATAAATGACTTGCTCCACGAATTTCACCTACAGCAGGCAATTCCATTTCTCGAGCTACAATAGCGCAATGGGAAAGAACTCCACCGCGTGCAACGATAACAGCTTTAGCTCTTTCAAAAAGGGGTGTCCAGCCTGGATCTGTGGCCTCAGCGACAAGGATATAGTTTTCGGGCCAAGAATCCAAATCCTCATCCTCAGGGTTGTTCACGATGTGAACAACACCACTCGCAATGCCAGGAGAAAGACAGACTCCCCGCAGAACTGCATTCTTAGAAGCATCCATGGGATCCTCAAGAACTTCTTTTAATTCATTAAGAGAAAAAAACATGGGAAGGTCAATTGATTTTAAATGGTGGGCTTTTTGTTTTCTTTCTTGGATCAACTGCAGTAAGGAATCTGCAGGCTGACGATCACTCAATTCAAATATTTCGTTAAGACGCAGCCAGAAAATATCAGAACCAAGCTGAGTTTTTTCTCCAATTCCTAAAAGCAACCAGCGAATTTGGGCATAGGGCTTCATCAGTTCCATTTTAATTTCTTCGCGAACTTCCATCAACTTTTGCAATTCAGCCCATTCTTGCTTGAAAACTGGACGGCGTAAGCTTGAAAGCTCCGTAAGCAGGCTGGTTAAGCTAGAATTTTTTTCGAATTGCTCAGTAAGGTTCAAATCACTTTGATTTTCATCAACTTCCTTTTGCACATCAATGCCAAAATTTAGTCCAGCATTTAAATTAGCATTTAATTTGGATTTAAATATTTTTTTAGTTTGAGGTGGATTGGTTTCAACCCAGCGCGGATGGGAAAGTTCCAACTCACCAACGCCACGATGACCGTAGTGATTTAAATAATTCTGCCACTTTTCAAGAGAGTTTTCTATCTGTGAAAATTCGAAATGCATTTTGCTTGCAAGACTTTGCATTCCCAGTCCTGTCAGAATATGAAGGGACTCAGCCGCCCTGGCTTCGCCCAGATCTTTTTCAATGAGGGCCATGAGTCCTTGAGTCGTCGATTCGATTAAAAGTGTAATCAAGAAGGTTGCTTGCAGGGAGTCTTTAGCAAAAATAGTGCTGAGAACTTTCAATTTATTTTGCTGCTGCTCAAAACTTAAATTTTGGCATTCACTAAACAAGGCAAAGGCATCGAATGGACTTGGCTGTTGAACATCCACATTTGCTGCTGGTGGGATTGTCTTCACAAGGGCCAGAGCTTTTTTTGCCAATTCGTGGCGTCTTGTTTGAATGTTCCATGCAACTTGGGCCATTTTACCTAGGCCAGCCGGTGCTTTTAAAAACATTTCCAGAGATAATTTTGACCAATCAAATTCCAAATGAGGTCTTGGAAAGGGATTGAGCCGGTAAGGGGATCTGCCAAAATAGACGGGCTCCATTGTTTTTAAATTTAAATAGGCTCTTCCATAGACACGCTCAAGAAGGCTTGCTTCTGGCTCTAGAGATTCTATTCCTTCATAGCCAATGGATCGCAAGGCTAAATCGAAGGCCTGCCCTTTTTGAAAAGTTTTTTGCCAAAGATCAAAGGTGACTTCTGTGGGAACACCAGTCCATTCTGCAAAAGTATGGCCATCCCAAAGGCTGTCGGTTGGATAGTTTGTGAGAATGCGTTGCCATTCTTGATCTAAAATTTTTCGTTTATTTGAGGGTGCTGCATGGGCGGTGATGGGACGAGATTGAAGAATCCAAAATTGACCCTCTTGATCAATGGCCCACTCCATATCCACTTTATAACCCAAAGTGTTTTGAACTTCATTTCCCCAAGAGATGATTTGCTTTAAATAATCCTTTTTCCAGTTTTTTGGAGCAGGAAAAATGTCCTCGTGTTCAGAGGTGAAGCGAAATGGAGTGACTTGACCCGAGACCAATTGCTCGCCTTGCCCTTCAACGACTTCAATCAGCCAGGAAGAATCTTCTTGGCGTGGGTCGATAGAAAAAAAGACGCCAGAGAACTGAGAGTCGATCATTCGTTGAATCAACACGTGCATAGGAATTTCAGCGCGATCAAAGTGAGCTGCGTAAGCTTGGCTTGCGGTGCGGTGAACGGCTTGGAAGCAAGTGGCAATGCCGGAACTGAGATCGCTGGCATTGGCAAGATGTAAAAGGGTGACAAATTGCCCGGCGTAGCTGAAATCGGGGCTGTCTTCTCCAGAAGCTGAAGACCTTGCAGCGACCGGATAGGAGCCTTGTTTTTTCCACCAATTTATAATTTCTTTGTAGGATTCTGAAGTTTTCGGTTCGTGAAAAACAACACCACCAGGAGGCACAGGAAAGCCCTTTTTTAACAAAACAGCGAGTGTTGCGGCTTTCCCACCCATCAAGTGAAGCTCAGACTCTGTGGCTTTCGCCATATCTCGAAAAATGGGGGAGGATGAAGGAATTTCATTTGTTAGGGAAATCAGTGGGAATGACGAGGACTCAGAAGGAATTACGATTGTTTCCATTGGGGTCTCACTTTTTAAGCTTAGTTACCATCCTTTGTGAATTTCGGCAAATTACTGTTGGTCAAAAAAGCGCTAATTTTTGTGAAATAGACCCTGGTTGGGGGTTTGAATGAAGTTGATGCTTATTGTGTAGGCATTTTTGAAGATCTATCCGCTGAATGACAATTTGCACCCAAACAATTAAAAATTTTGTTGCAATGAAAATACCTCAGGCGTAGTTGTGATGTATCATAGAATTAATTTGGAGCATCAAGTGGGTCTTTTTCGTCGACTGAAGCGAACTTTTGTTGGAATGCCATTAGCAACGGAACATCTTTCACATGAACTCATTCCAAAGTGGAAAGCACTGGCTGTATTGTCCTAGGATGCTCTTTCATCAGTCGCTTATGCAACAGAAGAAATTTTAATTCCATTATCTTTATTTGCTGCAGGTGCAGTGGCTTGGTCTTTACCGATCGCCATGGCTGTTGCGGCACTTTTAGTGATTATCACTTTGTCCTATCGTCAAACAATTGATGCATATCCTAACGGTGGTGGTGCTTACACCGTCGCAAAAGAAAATTTAGGTAAAAAAGCGGGCTTAGTCGCAGCTGCTTCGCTATTAATAGATTATACTCTGACGGTTGCGGTTTCTGTGGCTGCCGGAGTTGAAAACTTTACCTCAGCATTTCCTGGCTACGAGGAACACAAGGTGCTGATCGGTGCACTCGTTATCCTTTTTGTCATGCTGATGAATTTGCGTGGTATCAAGGAGTCGGCAAGTGTATTTGCATTGCCAACCTATTTCTTTATCGTGTCGATTTTAGTTCTGATAGTAACTGGTGCCGTTAAGATGGCGCTGGGTAAGGTTGCGGTGCAGGCGCCTTTAGTTCATGAAATATATCCAGAGATTCCTATTTTCCTGCTTTTGCGGGCCTTTTCGTCGGGTTGTTCGGCACTCACTGGGATTGAAGCCATCTCAAATGGGATTCCAATTTTCAAAAAGCCAGCTCAAAAAAATGCTAAAATCACAATGGTTTGGATGGCAGGCTTGTTGGGTGTGATGTTTATTGGAATTACATTTTTAGCACATATGATGGGGATTGTACCTCACGATGGCAAAACTGTGATTTCATTGCTTTCAGGTCAAGTTTTTGGCGACAATTTTTTGTATTATGTTGTGCAGATTTCGACCGCCCTTATTTTGTTTCTCGCCGCGAATACCAGTTATGCTGACTTTCCAAGATTGGCCAGTTTGCTCGCCTGCGATGGATACTTGCCGCGACAACTTGGTAGTCTAGGGGATCGCTTGGTCTTTTCAAACGGGATTATGGGGTTGAGTTTGGCGGCTCTTTTCTTGCTGATGGCCTTTGGCGGCGTTACTCATCATTTGATTCCATTGTATGCCGTGGGAGTTTTTCTTTCATTTACATTATCTCAACTTGGAATGATTCGACATCACTTAAGACTGCGTGAAGCAGGTTGGATGCGAGCTTTAATTTTTAATAGCATTGGTGCCTTGACCACCTTTGTTATTCTGCTTGTCATTGCAATGACCAAATTTTTAAGTGGTGCATGGCTTGTGCTGATTTTGATTCCAGCTTTTGTCTGGTTTTTCTTGCAAATAAAAAATCACTACTTGTTTGTAGCACGTCGCCTCGGAAAAGTTTCTGGAGATCAAACAGCAAGTATGTTGCCATCAAACCATGCGGCCCTTGTTCCCGTGTCTAACTTGCATCCTGGTGTTCTTTTGTCTTTGCAATATGCGCGTTCAATTTCAAAGGATGTACGAGCCTGCTATGTTGAAATGTCCCCAGAAGCGACACAAAGACTTAAAGACCAATGGGAAAAGGCTGTGCCACAGGTGCCGCTGATTGTTTTAAAATCGCCGTACCGTTCAATTATGGAGCCAGTATTAAATTATATAGATCAAGTGAAGCATGAAAAAAATGGTCAAGTTGTGACTGTTATTATTCCGGAATTTGTGACAAAACATTGGTATCATCGATTCTTGCACAATCAGACCGCATTAATGCTTAGAGCATATCTCTGGCTTAAGCCTGAGATCATTGTAACGAGTGTGCGTTATCGGTTGTATTGATTTAGACAACAAAATTCACGCCGCTTTTCTTTTCGAATTTCCCTTAGGCGGAGGGTTTTTGTCGGTGATAATTTTACTGATCGCATCGTTCATGACAATGCATTTATTGCGACCCATCTTTTTTGCTTGATAGAGGCATTTATCAGCAGCCGCTATAAGATCCATTGGACTTTGTGCGTGCGTGGGATAAAGGCTGACACCAATGCTGATAGTGATATTTAATTTCTTCTCGACTCCCGGTAAGGAGATATTGAGCTTTTCAATTGTCTGTCGCAATCGATCTCCAATGCTGAAGGCATTGGATTCATCTATGTCCTGAAGAATGAGGGCGAACTCTTCGCCTCCATATCGGGCAGAGATATCAGTGGTTCGACAGAAGTTTTTTAAGCAATTGGCAAAGGCATTTAAAACGATATCCCCAGCGAGATGCCCGTAAGTGTCGTTAACTCTTTTAAAAAAATCAATATCTAGCATGAAGAGTCCCATTTTTTTTCTGGAGGTCTCGTGCTCATGCATTTCTTTTTCTAAACGCAATTTGAAATATCTATGATTATAGAGATCGGTCATGTCATCGGTGATTGCTTTTTTGAAGAGCTCTCTGTTGTCTAAAGACTTATTGAGGGCCTCACAAAGAGCTTCGACTATTTTTTCTTCTTTTGACGAAAATTTTTCAAGTTTTCCGAAGACAAAATAGCGCATCTGATCTGAATCGTCTTTAAAATTCAAGCTGATCCAATGGATGTCATTGACTTTAGAATTGGATAGACCCGATGACATCAGTTCAGAACTAAAAGACTCAATGTGATTTTGAATGATTCGATCATCAACGCGAGTTGGTGAAGAGCACACTTTCAATTGTGGCGCTAGTGTCAGGTCGTTCTTTCTGATGTACATCACGTATTCAAGTTTTAAAATCTGAACGAAATTGTTGAATAAGGTTCTTAACATCACAAGGGGGTCGTCATCGCTCGAGGCTTTTTCGTGAACATTTTTTATCAGTGAAATTTGAAAGATATGCTCATCTAAAGATTTAATAGTTTCATTTTTCTGTAGAATTTGTTCATTGAATTTTTTAGATAGCTCAGATTCCGATGTCACATCCCTCAAATTGAGCACGATCTGAAATTTGCCTTCTTCGAGGCGAGTGCTTTTCCATGCTAATTTTAAAACTCCTGTCCGATTCTTAATTTTAAATTGGATTTCACGAGGTTGTGACTCCATAGGCAACAGGGAGCTCTGGTAGATGTTCTCCCATTCAAAGTCTTCGAAAGTAAGTAAATTATAAATTTTCTTTTTATAGATGAGTCGAGTTGAGTTTTCCTGAATTAAAGCTGCAAAACTCAGGTTAAAATAAACCGGAAATAAATCTTCATTGAGGATGCAGACCGCATCTTGAAAGTGATCAAATATATCGGGTTGCATTTCATATTTCACGATTTATTCCACCTTTTTTCATCATGTATTTCATCGGGTCTTCTAACAAATTTCTGAAGTGCACTTTTTGAATCAAAAATCTCATATTAAGAAAAATGTGAGTCATTCTATTTCCAGGCGGGTGAAGTTTTGTTAGTCGTTTTATTTTGAGACTACTGGGGGGCTTTTTTCTTACTTCCTTGAAGGAGCTATTCACAGACATAAAGCCCATTTCAAGCCCCTGCCTTTAGTCTAGATTCATGATGCAACCGCGATAGCAGAATATGTAAATATTTAATTTTCTTCAGTATTCAATCATTCATTGATAGGATTTCTCACATTGGAGGGGTTATGAAATCACTTATTCTATTCGCATCATTCTTGCTAGTTCAAGGTGCGCAAGCTCAGCTCTTAGATATAAATAATTTAAATCAAAAAATTCAAAATTCTGGTGGAGATTGGCAGGTCAAGAAAAATCATCTAACGGTGATGTCTGATGGTGATCTGCATCGCTATATGGGCCTGCGTTTAGATGGCCCACAGGATGTGGAGTTTGAAACCAATGAAACTTTAGAAGTGCAAGAGGCTTTGCCTTCTCAACTGGATTGGAGAAACAAAGAGGGTCAAAATTGGGTTTCACCAATGAAAGATCAAGCCAATTGCGGAAGCTGTGTGGCTTTTGCTGCAATTGGGGTGTTAGAGACTCAATATAAAATATCATCTCTGTTTCCAAGTTTTAATATTAAGCTCTCTCCACAATATCTTTTTTCTTGCGGTGGTGGAGTTTGTGAAATTGGATGGCAGCCCGAAAGTGCAGCTGGGTTTTTGCAGAAATTTGGCGCACCGGACGAGTCTTGTATGCAATACAGATCGGGCTCGACGGGTGAAAATATTTCCTGCCAAGAATCTTGTCCTGATGCAAGCAAGCGGGCTATTAAAATTTCAAGTTATCAAAGGCCAACTTGGGGATTTAAGAATATCAATGCCGTTAAAAAAGCTTTGCAGCAGGGCCCTGTTGTAACCTCTCTTAAGGTTTACAAAGACTTTGTGGCTTACTCTGGCGGAGTCTATAAACATGCCAGTGGACCTATTCTTGGTGGACATGCCATTTCTATTGTTGGATATGATGATGCAAAAAAAGCTTTCATTATACGCAACAGTTGGGGACAGGACTGGGGTGAAAATGGCTTTGGGTATGTAGCATATAGCGATGACTCAGGGGTTGGAAATTCCACTTGGTTGTACCATGTTCCAGCTTTGGAAGGGGGAGTTTCAATTCAGACGCCTGACAACTCATCCTACTATTCCGATGTGGCACCTTTAAAAGCCTTTGCAACTTATTCTGCCACAGATTCCTTAGCAGCAGTGATTTATGATCGAAACAATCAAGTTTTAGATCATGTGGCCTGCGTCGCCAAAGATTGCGCTCAGGATTTTGATATCAGTGCTTTGCCTGACGGTCGCTATGAAATGCAAGTGATCGCCCTCAATAAATTGGGTGAAAAAATCGGTTCATCGATTAAGCATTACTTCTATGTCGCTAATAAAGCTCCTCAAATGAACCTTACTTATCAAGGCCATAAGGGCACCAATTTAAAAGACAATCTTAAAGGGCGTATTGAAATCGAAATCAATGCCACGACGAATTCAGTCCCTATGAGCTCATTGGAATTCCACCGCAGGGGTCCTGATGGTCAAGAGAAAATAAAAGATGTTTCTGTGGTTCCTTCGCGGTTGACTCTGGGCTGGAGAACCAATCTTGTGCCTGATGGAAAATATGAAATCTGGTTTGTGGGTCATGTAAAGACAAATAAAATAGATGCTGTGATCGAAAGTTCCCATTTGGACGTCAATCTTAAAAATTAGTGCCTCATGAATGGACCCAGGAAGAATATATTTTCCTGGGCTATTTTTTAATTAATTAAATACTCTTGAGCAAGTTCTTTTGTTTTTATCCGTTGCGATGATGGACTTCATAAAATCATAACCTTGAATTCTGTAGCGATTTATCATTTCTTTATCTTGGATTCCTGAACTTCCATGTGACTTTAACCACGGAATAAAATCAATTCCACTTTGACTTGAAACTTCGGAAACATATTGTCTGAAAGTGTAGTCTTCCGTGAATGAACCTTCTTTGTAGGCTATGACTTCATCCGGAAAGACGATCAGCGGTGCTAAAATTTCAACTTCATGGTTATACATAGAGGCGATATTTGGAATCATACGTCGCGAATCAATCTTGACTGCTAGTAATCCTCCAAAGGGAAGTGAATTGCGATTTAAACCCATAAAGGACCTGGCGACCTCTGGATCAAAGGTGAATGAAAGAAAATTCGACCCCTCTGGAGATACCGCGTGGGCCTCCATCTGATCAGCCATTTTGACGGACAAAATATTAGAGTTTTCATTGTTGAAGCTATGATCTCCATTTTTCTCACGATTGGTCGTTAAAGAACGCAGACGACGAGTATAGCTGCCTTGGTTTTTTGTTAAAATGGTCGACATGAAACCAAAAATCTCGCGGCCATCATTGGTTTTTCGGCGCTGAATTTTATCGTTGTCGTATTTCACTCCCCGAAAGGCGACCGTGGTCTTTTCACGATTGGGATGTTCGATGGCTTCAAGCCATATTTTCCATGCATTGATTTCAGCTGGTTCCATGACGGCCCAGGGAAGGTAAGCCTCAAGCATTTGTCTGACGCCTTGGCGATCATTATTTAGTATCAAGTCATTTAATTTTTCTGGTAGGGCTTCCAGTTGATCCAATTGACCTGATTCTGTTTTCCACTGAGTGAGCATTTTTTTTTGTTTGCGCGAAAATTGAAGGGCCTTGGCTTCAAGATCGAAAAGCTCAGATTCAAGCTCTTGGCTGATTTCTGCAATTGTATTTTCTGGCAATTGCAGGTTTTGAGTCATGGGTGGACTTAGACTTAAATTTTTTAATATTCGTGCCTGCAGTTCGACCCATCGAGCTCTTGCTGTAGGGCTGCCTGCATTTGCATTGGCTATTAATTCTGCAACAGAATGGGGTGATTCAATGGACTTTTTAGTTTTATAGTCTAATGCTCCATAAAAATCAGAGGTGAATGAGGTATCTACGCCGTGACTTGTGCATATCGCATTGATGAGGGCCAATTCTTTGACAATATATTTAGGGTTTTTTAGAGCGATTTCATCATAGATCAGTTTAAATTTTAATCCTTCTTCAGAATATTCAGGAATGATTTCTGTGTGTGTGGGGGTTAGAACAAGGCTGTGCTTTTCAGCGTCAGCTCCAGACACCTTACGTTTTGCCAAGGAGTAGCTAGAATAAGTCGTTGTCTTTGAATTAATATCTGCAAGAACTTTTTTAATGAAGATATTTTCGACGTGACTTAAGGCACCCTGTTGAGTGATTGGAGTATCGGGAGCTTTTTTCGCGAAGGGGTTCCATAGCCCAGCATGGACATCGAGGGCAGGAATTATTAATGCCCCTATCAATAACAGGTGAAGCCAGGTTTTTTTTATATAAATAGAGATTTGCATTTTTTCTCCCTTATAAAAGATCCAGCAAGGCTTGTGCCGGTTGAGGGTCTTAGGTAAAGTCGCAGATTCACAGGGCCTATCTTCTTGGCGAAAGTGCAAATCTCAAATTTTGTCACTCTCCTGTAAAAAAGGAGAACGCCTCAAAATGAGATTTTCTGAGGGTTTTTTATCTCTCGAGAGGCGAGAGGGCTCTTCGTGCTCCATAAAAATCTGCCTAAAAAATTAGCGAAATTGCACCGATTGACAGGGTTCTTGATCTTGGCTATCGTTTCGCCAATGAAAAATAAACCATTTGATTTGAACAAATTTGGCGATGAAGTGAAGCAATATATAGTCGAGCAAGACTACGATTTATACACTCCCATTGATCATGCTTCTTGGCGATATATCATGCGTGTGAATAAAGCTTTTTTCACCTTGCATGGTCACCCAAAATATTTGGATGGCTTGAAGAACCTTGGGATTTCCATTGAACGAATTCCAAAAATTGAAGACATGGATCTTTGTCTGCAAAAATTTGGATGGCGCGCAATTCCTGTCAGTGGTTTTATTCCGCCGGCTGTTTTTCTTGAAGTTCAAGCCAATGGTGTATTGCCGATTGCGTGTGATATGCGCTCAGTGGAACACATTGCCTACACACCAGCTCCAGACATCGTTCACGAAGCGGCAGGGCATGCGCCCATGATCGTGGATTCTGACTATGCTGAATATCTTCGTACCTATGGCGAAATTTCAGAAAATGCCATTTTTAGTAAGGAGGATTTAGACGTTTATGATGCAATCCTTCACCTCTCCATCACTAAAGAAGACCCTTCCGCAACTGCAGAACAAATTTTGGCAGCGCAATCTCGCTTAGATCAAACTTTAGCAACGGTCACTTACACCAGCGAAGCCACCATGCTGACAAGAATGGCCTGGTGGAGTACTGAGTATGGTCTTGTGGGCCCCTCAGACAGTCCCTTGATTTACGGAGCAGGCTTGCTTTCTTCTGCGGGAGAGAGTTTTGAATGCCTAAACCCACATGTTACAAAAATTCCCTTTTCATTAGATTGCACTTTGGTCAACTTTGATATCACCAAGCCCCAGCCCCTTTTATTTCAATCTCCTGATTTTGCAACTCTGCATGCTGTTGTTCATGAATTTAGCAGAACAATGGCCTATAAAATTGGTGGATTAAACGGCCTTGCAAAGGCAAAGATTGCTAGGACGGTGACAGCCACACAGTTAGATAGCGGTGTGCAAATAGGTGGCATCTTAAAAGAAATTCACAACAATTCTACGGATGGTATTTATTATTTGCAATTTGAGGGTCCCTGTCAGCTGGCTTATCAAAAAAAGCAATTGCATGAGCAAGGACCAAAATATCATCAGACCGGATATGGCACCCCTGTGGGATTGATTAAGGATTTAAATAAGTCAGCGGCTGATTTAAGTCTTTTAGATTTGGAATCCTTAGGTTTCAAAGGGCAAAATAAGGGGAAAATTCAATTCCAGTCGGGCGTTGTTGTCGAAGGTGTTTTGACGAGCGAAATCAGTATTGATAATAAAAAAATAGTGTTGAGTTTCAAGGATTGTAAAGTCAGCTCGAAGGACAAAGTATTATTTGATCCTTCCTGGGGAATTTATGATATGGCTTGCGGCGATCAAGTGGTGTCTGTTTTTGGCGGAGCTCCAGATCGCAGCACCTACTTTGCAGAAGTCGGGGTTAGGACTCCGGCCGGAAAGGCCAAGACCAATTTGACCGAAAAAAATAAAGATCTCTGTGAATTGTATTCACAAGTTCGAAAAATGCGCGAAGAGAAATCAGCTGGGGAAGCTTCCTTAACAGAAATTCAATCCAAAGTTGAAAAGCAATATCCAACAGATTGGCTTTTGACGATGGAAATTTATGAGCTTGCTGAGAAAAACAATTTTAAAGATGTTTCTCAGAAAAGCTACAGTCGCCTGATTGCACTTCAAGATTCAAAAGTCAGTTTGAACTCAGAGACCAAGAGTTTAATCGAGCGCGGGTTTCAGGTTTTAATGACTTAGGGTGGGGGCGGAAGTCGCTGATTGATTCGCCTCGCCTCACTGATGTCACAAGTTCATTTCATTGAGATAGGTCGTTAGTCGATCATCTCTTGGGCGCTAGATATTAAGGTAAACTGTCGAAGCGAGCGTTGAATTTTGGTGGACCTGATCGGGATCGAACCGACGACCTCTTGCATGCCATGCAAGCGCGCTCCCAGCTGCGCTACAGGCCCACTCTCATGAATTGCTGAACTCGTATTCTAAGCAGACAGTTGATTGTCGGGCAAGAGGGAATCTAAGAATTTTTTAAAAATATTTAGGGATAATGAAAGCCAAAATATCCATACTAAAAGCCCAAAAGCTCAATTTACTGGCTTGGCTTTTGACTGGGTTTGTCCTTTCTGTGGGAAAGGACGTCAGTGACGCTTTGCGAATTGGATTTCTTTGAAATACAATAGTCTAAGTTTGAACTCAATCTGTTCAGGGGGAATCTGGTGCAATTTTCTAGGCACGTAAGTAAAAAATTGCCGTACACTGTTTTCACTTTATCTATTTTTTCTTTTTTGTCCTTTTTAGTAATGGTACCGACACCCACTTTTGCAGAGGAAGGTCCAAATATTTCACTTGGCCGTAAAATACTGGATGGAATAAATAAAAAACAAACCGAGTGGGTTGAGCAATTTGCGAAGCCCCTTGAAAGTAAAATTTGCGGTAAGGTCTATCCAGATTTGGGGCAAGCAGGTTTCGCGGTGATCCAAAAAAAATCAGAGCGTGCCAGCGATCGCTGTTATGATTTCTCAAGTTTACCAAAAGGAATTGGTTTGGATTTCTCATCCTATCAGAGCACTTCAGAAGAAATATTTTTTGACAGTCTAGTGCGAACTAAGAAGGACATTCTGAGATGTCGTCAATCGGCCTTAGATTGCTTTGCGAGCAGCACCCAAAAAAGAGATCAGCTGGCTTCCGATTTTGTGGATAGATTGTCGGCATTTCAAATTTATAGAGAAAAGTTCAGATCTTTTGATGAGGACAAGGGGCCAGTTCCGCAATTTTCAGACGCCGAAAAGAAAGCCTTAGAAAAATTCTTCCCTGGTTCCACAAAAAATGGGGAGACATTTTTCTCCGAAGTTGAGCCCGTGACAGCACTGACTGTTTTAGTAAATTATCAAGACAAGAAAAATGCATTGGGGTTTCAGTTTGAAGAAGCTTTTGCGGCACTGGCCCAAGACGATAAGACTCTGAATGAATTTGGAAAAATGAACCGAGAAAAGCAAATAGCAACAATTCAAGATATCATTAGTAAAAAAAGTGAACAGCAGAAGCAGCAATTTAAGGAGGACCAAGATTATTGGTCACGATCTTGTCGACCTGCGGGGGGGGCGAATGCACCAAAGCCCTCTGGAGCTAAAGAAAATCAAGGAGACGATTGCTTTTACCGACCAACCTTGGTGCAAAAAAGAAAATTGCTAGAGGATTTTAATATCAGCGATTTGGGCAATGAAAGTTTTGAAAATCGAAACATTTCTAAAGAAGAAAAGGCCTTTATTTGTGCATTAAAAATGCGCTATGGAGAAGGAGCCCATTTATTTGATGCCAAGATTAATAAAGGTTTATCTGTCGTTTCAATGCTGCCCCCAGCCCGAGCCATGGCCTCACTTCTGGCAGCACGCAGTGTGACGGCCTCTTTGGTTTTTGGGCTGGCCAGTTCTAGGCTTAAAAAGTATCCGCTTTTAAATTTTGCGGGAGACACACTCTATATAATGGGTGAGGTCGCCACGGCCGTGCGATTGAAAAGCATCTATGATCGCTGCACATTGAAAAGTTCTTTTAAAACCAAAAATAATTTGACATCAAATTCAATTCATTCTGCGGTTCATCCAAGAACACGACAAGAGGTTTTGGAAGGTTGCAAAGTGTGTCGAAGTCAGCCAACCCAGGAGCATGACTTTGATAAATCTTGTCTCAAGGAAGTCACGTCTTATCTGCTGAATCGGAATGCCACAATTGGAACGGCTCAATCCGCGGTGGCTTCTGTGGCTGATGTCGATCACACTGGGCAAACCATCGTCTCGAAGGGCATGAATGAAGTTACGGATTCGATGTCTTTATTCCTTTATAATCTTTCATTGACGACATCGGTGGACACACCCAGTGTTGATGAGTTTGATGTTTTTTCGCAAGAAAAATAGGATCAAAATTTTGAATCTTAGGGCTTGGTTTTCCCAAAAAATCTTACGCTGGAATTTTCTTTAAAGTGCTTATTTCAATGCCGTGATCCAATTAAATTGATCCGGCATTGCTCCACTCTGAATAGATGTGATTTCTTTGTAGAGGTCAGTGCTGAGCTGGCCCCATTCGCCTTCATTGATAACCAAATTTTGATTTCTGTAATGAAGCCCACCGATCGGCGAAATGACCGCAGCAGTTCCAGTTCCAAAAGCTTCTAAAAGATTTTTAGATTGAACACCTTTAAGCACTTCGGTCATGGTGATTCGACGCTCTACAATCGGTAAGTTTTTTGATTTAAGAAGCTGAATAATAGCGTCTCTAGTGCCGCCACCCAGAATGCTGCCATTCAAGGCGGGAGTTACAATTTCATTTTTAAAGACAAAGAAAATATTCATCGTTCCGGCTTCTTCAATGCCCTGCTGATCCACATTCAACCACAAAACTTGAGCATAGCCATTTTTCTTGGCTTCCCAAGCAGGCTTGAGGCTGGCAGCATAATTTGCGCCAGCTTTAACTGCACCCAATCCGCCAGGAGCTGCTCTGATGTAGTTTTCTTCAGTCCAGATATTAATAGGCTTATTACCTTCTCCGTAATAGGAACCCACCGGTGAGAGAATAATCATGAATAATGTTTCCTTTGAAGGGCGAACACCTAAGAAACCCTCGGTCCCAATCAAAGTGGGTCTAACATATAAAGCGGTGTTTGGTCCCTGAGGAATCCACCTTTGATCCACTTTAACTAGCTCATGCAATCCTGACATAAATAGATCCAGAGGAGGGGCCTCTAGGCACATACGCTCAGCGCCTTCTTTCATTCTGTGGTAATTGAATTCAGGCCTAAAAAAGACGACTTGGCCATTTTCTTGGCGAAAAGCTTTCATCCCTTCAAACAAAGCCTGACCATAATGAAAAACAGCTGCAGCGGGATCCATAGGAATTGGGCCATAAGGTAGAATTTGCGAATCAGACCAACCTTGGCCTTCAACAAATTTTGCCAAAAACATGTGATCTGAAAAATAGTTTCCAAATCCCAGTTTGCTTGCTGGGGGCATCTCTTTAGGAGTCTTTGTTAGGGTCGTCGTGATTTTAATCATGGGTGGGAGTCTACTTAATTCACAGAGAAAGTCATTTTCAAAAGCTTAAATCACCTGCAAAAACCAAAAAATCAGACCTCACTCAGCCCCATTTAACCTTGCGAATCATTTTCTTTAAGCAAAATTGCACTTATTTCTTTGATCAGATTTATCCTCGAAATCGGTTTTGTGAGGTATTGATCAAAACCGCCACTCAGAATTCTTTCTCGCTCTTCTCTGAACGCGTTGGCAGTGAGAGCTATGATCTTTTTCTTATAGCCCTCTTTACGCAAACGCTGGGTGGCCTCATAGCCATCTAAATTGGGCATTTGAATATCCATCAGGATCACATTATAGTCTTTTTTATTGGCCATTGAGAGAGCTTCTAGGCCATCATTAGCAAAATCAATTTTTGCACCAGCAGAGGTCAAATATCGCTTGATCAGCAGCTGGTTGTCACTGGAGTCTTCGGCCACAAGAATATTTACTCCTTCAAGGGGTGGCAGCGTCTGGCTGCTCAGGGATGTTGAATTTCTGTAAGCATCTATTTTTTTTGGCTCCTTTTCAATCGGAGCTTTGGAGCATAAGCCTCCATTGATATAAAATCTAAAGGTGCTTCCTTTGCCGACTTCACTGTGGACGAGTTCAGCATCGCCTCCGAGGGCGATGGCCAGTTGTTTTGATAAGGCTAACCCCAGTCCTGTGCCTCGATGAGTTTGGCTTTTTAAGGATTCGCCCTGACTGAAGGGTTGAAAGATAGTTTTTTTAAATTCAGGTACAATGCCAATGCCAGAATCTTGAATTAAAAATTCAAGGTGAATCCGTGATCCAACAACAGGCTTCGAAAGCCCTCGGACCCTTAAAGAGACTTCGCCTTTTTCCGTGAATTTGATCGCATTACCTATTAAATTGATCAAGATTTGGCGAAAGCGCAGGGGATCTGTTGAAATAAAAGTGGGAAGCGGTTCGTCTTTAATTAATTTTAAATTGAGGCCCTTTTCTCGAGTCAATAGATTTAACGAGGAGATAACATCATCTAAGGTTTCATGCAGAGGAACTTGTCGAAGGTCCATTTCCATCTTGTTGGCTTCGATTTTTGATAAATCTAGCACATCACCGATAAGGTTTAATAAAGAATTGCCATTACGTTTAATACCCACAAGGTAGTCTCGAACTTCCTCATTTATTCCCTTTGCCTCCAAAGCAAGATCGGCAAAGCCTAAAATAATTCCCAATGGTGTTCTGATCTCGTGGGTGATTGCTGCCAAAAAACGACTCTTCGCTTGATTCGCTTGTTCAGAGAGTATCTGGGCTTCGCGAACCCGCTCTTGGGTGTTTTTTTGGCGTTTCAGATCTTCTTTAAGGTTCATATTTAGAGTTTTAGAAAATCGATGAATATAAAAGATCAAAAAACTGATGATGCTTCCGAGGATGGCTACAAAAAGTGGTGATAATTCCCACCAATTTAAATGGTTTTCGGGGGCAGCCTGTATCTTTAAAGTCCAGGGGTGATCAGCAATCAAGAGGGGAAGGCTGCGCTCATGTAGGTATTTACCAGGTGATTTTTCTTTTCCTTCTAGAGATGAAAAAAGCAAATCTTTTTCTAAGTCAGAATTTCCGTCAAAGACCTTTATGATGATCGATGAGTCATCTTTAAGGAGATCCTTTTGAATCTGAGCGAAAAGATCCTGAGCTCGAAACGGACTAAATACGAAGCCTTCAAGGGCCTTGCGCCGTTCTTCAAAACTTGAGATAGGTAGGTTTTTTTTGTAAATAGGAACGTAAATTAAAAAACCAGCCTGGGTTTTTTCGTTGGTTTCTTGAACCAATGTCACAAGCCCAGTCGTAGAGGCTTCGCCGGAGTCACGGGCCTGATCCATGGCTTTTCGACGGATTGGATCAGAGTGCATATTGTAGCCGAGGGCTCGCTTATTTCGCCAGTCTAGAGGCTCAATATAAATGATAGAATACAATTCAGACTCATTGCTTGTTGGCCACGGTCGATAATCAGGCAATCCAGAAGCTTGAATTTGGCGGACATGTGCAGGTAAATCTTTTTGTGACACTTTAAGGGTATATCCAATACCGTGCATTCCCGGATACTGAGTCCTAAGGTTAAAAGCTGAAATAAAAGCGCCGAACTCATTGCGATCCGTAAACTTGTTGGCCTTAAATAGCGCTTGAGTGGCAATGAGAGCGTTGGTGTAAATCTTAAGACGTGTCTCGATGGATAAGGAAATGCTTTTCACTTTTTTTTCAAAAAGAGCAGCTTCTTCTCGATCAAGAAGTGTCTGTGTGATCGAAGCACTGGCTGCGGTGATAAAAAGGCATAAGCACAATAAGAACACCGGAGGAACTGTGGTCAGTTCTTTTTTTGTTCTTGTCGCAATTTTATTAAAAAAAAGAATGGTCTTTTGCAGCAAAGAGTCCCCCACTCAATTGATCTTTTCGCATTCTTGCATTTCAATTTAGGTGGGGTCATAAATCAACAATGAATAGGGACATTAAAAAATTGAAATGAACCTAAACTAAATGGATGGAGGAATCCAGCCTCCAAAAGTTTGTTCTAGGAATTCAGCACAGGACAAGGTCAAGTGATCCTTGAGCGGGTTTGCAATCACCTGAATTCCCAGCGGCAGCCCCTCACCATTGAGTCCCATGGGGACTGAAGTCGCAGGCATTCCAAGAGTCGTAAAAATACCGGTGTAAATAAAATCAAATGGAGAACACAATGGAGCACCATGTTTAGGAGCGACTCTGGGATGCGGTGGCATCAATAAGATTCCATTGTTGCCTAAAAGAGTGCTCAGATGCTGTTTCATTTTTTGAAGTGAGTGCAGTTCTTCGCGGAGGTCTGGATTTTCGCTGCCTAGCATTTCAGAAAGTGAAAAAATAATGTTGGGAAAAATATAATCACTTTTTCCAAAGAGAACTTTAAGCAGCTCTTTAGGAAAGGAGATGTTATTTTGTGGTCCTTTTAAAACATCATAAAATTTTCTGTTTTTTGTTTTTTTCAATGCCGCAAGCCAAAGTTCAGTCGAGCGAACAAAAAAACGTGGTTCAAGTTCAACAATTTGAGCACCCAATTGTTCGAAGAGTTTCCCGCAATTATGAACAACTTGGATAAGCTCGGGATCAGTTTTTCTGGTGCCGTGAAAGACGGGATCAGCGCACAAGACAATTTTTATCTTTGACCAATCCACGGGCTCAGAATTTGAATTCAGTTTAAATCCAGGTAAGGTTGTTTGATCAAAACCATCAGGTCCCATCATGATTTGCATCATTGTGGATAAATCATGAGCACGACGGCTCATTGGGCCCAGAGTCGTGTAGGGATACTTTTCACCAACCAAGATATCTTTCACGTCTTCTTGGGAATAGGGGAAATGTCCAGTGAAGGGCAATAAGTGTTGAGAGGGCTTGTGACCAAAAATACCGCAGAAGGTGGCAGGCATACGAATGCTGCCTCCCACGTCGCTGCCAAGACCCATCGGAGAAGCTCCCGCACCAATGAGAGCTCCTTCTCCACCGCTGCTGCCACCGGCAGTTCGATCGATATTGTAGGGGTTGTTGGTCGTGCCATATATTTTATTGTAAGTTTCAAACCAAAATCCCAACTCAGGAACATTGGTGGTGCCCATGGGAATTGCACCGACTGATTTCAATCGGCTAACCACCGTAGCATCCCAGTCCATGACATCATTTTGATGATGGACGCTGCCCCCAGTGCGCTTCATTCCGCTGTAAGCAAACATTTCTTTAACTGTGAAGGGAACACCAAAAAGTGGGGGAAGGTCAGAGTTGTTTTTAGCAAGTTGTTCAGTTTGTTCCGCTGCTTTTCTGCGAGCACGAATGAAGTCATTCTCAACCATTGCATTGAGCTTCGAGTTGACCTGTTCGATCCTTGAAATATGCGCTTCAAGCACCTCAGTGGGCGAGGTTTCTTTTTTAGAAATACGCTCTGCAAGCTGCAAAGCTGAGAGGGTCAATAATTCGTCCATAAAATGACTCCATCAGAATTTAGTCTTTATCAAAACTGAGTTTAAATCATCATAACTTAAACTCAGTTTTACTCAACAGGCTTTAATTTTTATATCTATTTATAAACTAGACGTTAAATCTAAAGAACAAGATATCACCATCTTTGACAACATATTCCTTGCCTTCAACACGGTATTTGCCGGCATCCTTCACGGCTTGTTCTGATTTGTAATTGAACAAATCTTCGCAGTGATAAGTTTCAGAGCGAATAAATCCTTTTTCAAAATCAGAATGGATCACTCCAGCTGCTTGTGGAGCTTTTGTATTTGCTCGAATAGTCCAAGCTCGAACTTCTTTTTCGCCAGCAGTGAAATATGTTTGCAGTCCCAACAAAGTATAAGCTTCACGAATCAGACGATTGAGGCCTGGTTCTTCAGCGCCCAGAGCTTCTAAAAACTCAACGCGGTCTTCAGGTGGAAGCAAAGCTATTTCTGCTTCCATAGCGGAGCAAATTAAAATAGTTTTATTGTTTTCCTCTGCAGCACGTTTTTCAACCAATCGAGTCCAGTCATTGCCGCCGGCTGCAAAATCTGTGTCATTGACATTCATTGCGTAGAGCACGGGTTTTGCTGTCAACAGATGCATATCTTTAAGATAGGGAACTTCCAATTCATCCAATTCAACCGAGCGAGCAGGAAGGCCTTTTCCAAGGGCTTCGACCACTTTGCGTGCAACTTCAAATTCCATTTTGATTTTTTTATCAGTGGTGCTTTTAGCCATTTTCTCTACGCGTTTTAAGCGTTTGTCTGCAGAATCTAGATCGGCCAAAAGCAGTTCGGTGTTGATGATTTCAATATCACGAATGGGGTCCACAGAGCCCGCAACGTGAATAATATTTGGATCATCAAAACAACGAACAACATGCACGATGGCATCTGTTTGACGAATGTGAGAAAGAAATTGATTTCCAAGACCCTCGCCTTGAGAAGCTCCCTTGACGATGCCTGCGATGTCCACAAATTCCATTGTGGTTGGGATGACTTTTTGGGGTTTGATGTAGCCTGTGATTTTTTCCATGCGCGGATCTGGAACTGTCACGACGCCAACATTGGGATCGATTGTACAGAAGGGATAATTTGCAGCCTCTGCTTTTGCAGAAGTTAGCGCATTGAATAGGGTGCTTTTACCAACATTGGGAAGTCCCACGATACCAACTTGAAGTGCCATATTAACCTCTTAGGAAATGATTATGTCTTTATATGTTAATGTCTAACCTAGCCATTGAATTTTGTCGAAGCTTTTTGAACTCCATCAAGGATCAAGCTTTCTAGGGCATCACAGCTGCGATTTAAAAATTGGGGCAAAAGTGAGACTTCCTCTTTGTTAAATTTGCCCAGAACATAGTCTGCAACAGCAAAGTTTGGATTGTCAGGACGGCCCACGCCCAATTTTAGGCGAGCGTAGTCCATCGAGCCCATGAGGTTTGAAATGCTTTTGATGCCGTTGTGTCCACCATGGCCCCGGTTTTTGTGGATTTTCAACTGATTGAAGGGTTGATCAATATCATCATGAATAACAATGAGATGATCGAGCGGAATTTTGTAAAATCCCATAAGAGCTTGCACTGCTTCTCCGGAAAGATTCATAAAAGTTTGGGGTTTACAGAACAAGAGGGAATGTCCTTGCCATGTTGCAGGGGTTATTTCAGCCTTAAATTTGTTTTGAGAGGTTGGATTTCCCAAGCCTTGAAGAAAAAAATCTACAGCCATAAAGCCAATATTGTGCCGAGTAAGTTTGTATTCATTCCCGGGATTGCCCAGGCCTACGATCAACCACATAGGGGCCTCTTGAATGTGTTGTTTTAGGGTTTTACAGAGTGATCTATCAAAAGCAAAAAAAAGGCAGCTCAATTTGAGCTGCCTTTGTAAGTCCATTGACGTTAAACAAGCTGGGCAGAAAAAATATTATTTTTTCGCAGCTGGTTTAGCCGCAGGAGCTTTTGCGCCTGCAGCTGGTTTAGCACCTGCTGCAGGTTTAGCACCAGCCGCAGCTTTCGCTGGAGCGGCAGCTACCGCAGCTACAGGAGCAGCAGCTTCTTCTTCTTGAAGGCTGACAACAGCGATAGTTAATTCAGCACCAGAAACAATTTTTGCTGATGCAGGCACTTTTAAATCAGAAACGTGGAAAGCTTCACCAAGACCTAAATGAGAAACTTCAGCAACGAAGAACTCAGGAATGTCAGTAGGTAAAACTTCAACCTCAACTTGACGGTTGATCAAATTCAAAAGTCCGCCCTCAGCAAGACCCAATGGCTTACCTTCAAGGCGAATTTCAACCCAAACGCGAACTGGTTTTTTAAGATCTAAAGCATAGAAATCAACATGCACAGGACGGCGAGAAAGGGGGTGAATGTCTATGGATTTAACAAGCACAACGATACCGTTTGAACCTTTATCTGTGCTTTTAATATTGAAAAGAGCATTTTCATAGGCGCGTGTATTGTATTTAACCATGTCTTTTTCAAGAACACTTATATTAACGGGCTTGATAGCTCCGTAAATAACAGCTGGAACTTGGCGATTTGTGCGAAGTTCGCGGCTGGTGCTTTTTCCTGTTTGACGAAGCTCAACATTAAGATCAATTCTTGTTTTCATATTTTTTCCTTCTAGTCCGATAGAGGATTGTTAATAATTGCTCTATTAAATTAAACAGAGCGCTTTTCTTTAAAATCAATACTAATCAAATAAGCTGCTGACAGAGTCATTCCCGTGGATGCGCTTGATAGCTTCAGCCAAGACCGGAGCCACTGAAACAACTTCAATTTTTCCGCAGTTTATCGCCGCCTCTGACAGAGGAATCGTATCAGTAACCCAGACCTTTTCGATCCGGCTTTCTTTCAGACGATGGATTGCAGGACCCGAAAGTACGGGGTGCGTTGCTACAGCGAAGACACTTTTTGCACCATTCTTATAAAGACTGTCAACAGCTTGTGTAAGAGTTCCCGCCGTATCGATCATATCATCGACAATAACTGCAATTTTTCCAGTCACATCGCCAATGAGATGAAGTGCCTTGGCCTCATTCGGTCCAGAGCGTCGCTTGTCAATAATGGCAATCGAAGACTCAATGCGCTTTGCAAAGGCCCGAGTTCGTTCAACTCCACCAGCGTCAGGACTCACTGCGACAAAATCTGAACCAAAGCCATGGGCTTCTCGCCAAGCTCTAGCTAAAGTTGGAATTGCAAAGAGATGGTCCACCGGGACGTTAAAGAAGCCTTGAATTTGTGCCGCATGTAAGTCCACACAAACAACGCGGTGAGCACCTGCCGTTGTCAACAAATCCGCCATCAATTTAGCGGAAATTGGCGCCCTTGGCGCGACCTTACGATCTTGACGGGCATAGCCGTAATAGGGAATGACGGCTGTGATGGAGGCCGCAGAGGCACGCCTGAGGGCATCAAACATCACAAATAATTCCATATAGTTTTGGTTCACTGGAGGGCATGTGCTTTGTACAACAAAAACATGCTGTCCACGAACGCTTTCATGAATTTCAACCTGAATTTCCCCGTCAGCAAAGCTACTGACTTCACAATAGCCGAGTTCGACTCCGGCGGCTTCAGCCACCTTTTTTGCAAGAACGGGATTGGCATTGGCAGTAAATATTTTTAGGCCCTTCATCACTCGTAGTCTCCTGAGTTAAAAGTGCGTTTGCAGGAAGTTAGCAAAGCAAAGCTCAAGAGTAAAGTTCAGAATTGAAAATAAAAGCAAAAAAAACCAAAGCAAAATTAAACATGAAAATTCAATCAAAAAAAGAAAGTAAAAGCCTATTTTAAAACAAATAAAAAAGTGCCAAAAAAACCAAACTTCGCCCTGAAGCGCACGATGCGCTTCAGGAAGGCCGCTCAGGATGGCCACAAGATGTTAAACCCAGAGCAGCTGAATAAAAAAGAAAACAACAACAAACAATTAAAGCCAAAAGTCATTAGCAGTTGGTCTGACAATGAACACCCAGACCCAAACCAATACCCAATCAGCAAAAAAACCTACATCCCCCGCCACTTCTCAAGAAAAGCACGCAAAGCCTGAGACCTGTGCGAATGCTGAGTCTTAAAACCATCGCCAATTTCAGCTAAAGTTTGGGTCTGCCCCTCAGGAATGAACAGTGGATCATAACCAAACCCATGAAGTCCGGCAGGTTTTGAAGCAATTTTACCCTTCATTTCCCCAGTAAAAATCCACTCTTCACCCTGGGGAGTGATAACCACCGTTGTGCATACAAATTTGGCATTTCTGTTTTGCATTGGACGCAGGGTCATCATTTTTAAAAGTTTTGCTACATTTTCACTGTCAGAGGCTTTGGGGCCAGCATATCGTGCGGAGTGAATTCCCGGAAGATTATTAAGACCTTCAACTTCAAGGCCAGCATCCTCACCCAACACCCAGACGTCATTTTTAATGGAGCGTAGAGTTTTGGCTTTGATTCGAGCATTCTCTAAAAATGTTTTCCCATCTTCAGGACGGGGAGAGAAAGAGGAGATATCTCCTTGGGAATAAACTTTGAGATCAATAATTTCTTTTAAAAGCAATTTATACTCTGACAGTTTGCCCTTATTGCCAGTGGCGATCCAAAGTTCCATTCTGTTTTCCCCTTGATTAATTTTTATTTGCTATTCGATAAACTTCGCCCATGACAGCGGCTTGATGGATGAAAAGTTCGCGGCAACCTTTTTCGGCAACATCCATCATTTTAAACATTTGCTCGCGAGTGAAAGGAGCATGCTCTGCCGTGCCTTGAACTTCGACAAAGGCACCTTGATCTGTCATCACAAAATTCATATCTGTGCCAATGGAAGAGTCTTCTTCATAATTCAGATCAAGGAAAATTTGATTTTCTGATAAACCTACGCTGATGGCTGAAACATAGTTGATCAAAGGGAGAGTTTTAATTTCACTGACGGCATGAAGCTTTTTAAGCGCCAGAGCTAGAGCAACAAACCCGCCGGTCACCGAGGCCGTGCGTGTGCCGCCATCCGCACTGAGAACATCACAATCAATAATAATTTGTTTTTCACCCATTTGCTTAAGATCAACGGCCGCTCGCAAGGACCTTCCGATCAAACGTGAAATCTCTTGGGTGCGCCCACTGTTCATGGACTTTTCTCGTTTATTGCGAGTGTGCGTAGAGCGAGGTAACATACCGTACTCTGCGGTGATCCATCCAGCGCCTGTGCCTGCCAACCATGGAGGAGCTTTGCTTTCATAAGAGGCCGTACACAAAACTTTGGTTTTGCCAAATTCGATCAAGGCTGAGCCTTCCGCATATTCGGATACATGAGGTGTTATTTTAATTTCTCGAAGTTGGTCAAAAAGACGGCCGTCTGTGCGCATACTTGCTCCTCAATTTTTAAAAGAGCCTAATTTAATGTCCTGAGTTCCGGCTTGTCCATCTTTTCTTTGAAAGTTAAAATTGCTTTGCTTATTTTTTCAGCAATTTGATCTTGATATTCAGGCTTGGCAAGTTGTTTAACTTCTTTCGGATGAGTCAGAAAACCCACCTCGATCAAAACGGCAGGCATTGTCGTTTTTGAAATGACGTAAAATGGGGCTTGTTTAATCGTTGCGGGGTTTGATTTGTCGTCACTTTGCCAGAATTGGTTGAGTGTTTGTGAAAAACGCAGGCTAGACATCATTTTGTTTTGGTGATGCAAGTCTTCGATGATCGCAGAAATATCGCCTTTTTTAGAGAGTTCTTGCTTTTCAACTTCCTGAGCTTGATTCAAGGCTGTGTTGGATTGATTTTCCAAATTGGCTAAATAAAGACTTTCTTCGTCGGGGGGTAAATTGTTTTGAAAGAAAAACTCGACACCCTTAGCGCGTTGATCATTAGCTGCATTGGCGTGAAGGCTGACAAAAATATCCACATGACGGGCTTCGGCGATTTTTACACGATCAGATAAACTCACACTTTGATCTTCGGTGCGAGTCATAGTTACGCGAACATTCTCATTTTTTTCTAAAAGCGATTTAACTTTATTCGCGACCAGCAAGACCAATTCAGATTCTTTGATGCTGCTATGGATGGCGCCTTTATCAAGACCCCCATGCCCTGGGTCGAGGGCAACATGCAAAGCTGCGGGCACGGCGGCAGCTTTGGTTGGGGAAATTAATAAAACAGCGGCATGAAAGAGAACCACCAGGAAAGTGGTTTTCCACAGTTCAGTGGGCCTGGAAATAATTAAAGAAACTGCCGCAGATAGAGGTGTCATAGGATTAGATTAGGAAAGACTCAGGGACTCTGTCGAGTCCAGCCTTTAGAACCAAGTCTTTGGTGCATTGAAAATATATTTTAATTAAGCTCCGAGGAGTAAAGTTCAGGAGCGAAGGTCTTCTTGAGTCCAGCCGCCCAGCGCACCATATCGATGGCTAGGTCATAATCTAGTCCATCGGGATCAGAGGCCTTGATATCGTCTCTCCAGTACTGAGGGGCCTCAGGGTGGGTGCCTGTTACTGAGACCCTGCCTTGATAGTAATTTCCGTAGATAGAAGCTATTTCTCCCGTCGGGTAGTAAGCAAATGGCGTGAAGAGTTGTCCTTTAAAAAACAATTCTAGATAAGGCCCTTCTTCCCAATAAACGGACCTTTTTTTTCCGTTCCAAATCATATCGAGCATTTCAGCGCTGGAGCGGGCTTTTTGGTAATCGATAGCATAGGCGGGAATGATGCCTAGCCCTTTGCTCTCGGTTCCATGTATCCACAGATCGGCAAAGAAGGCTCCTGCGCAAAAACCAACATAGCCGCCACCTTGTTGGACGAAGTTTCGAATGGCGTTTTTAAGATCTACAGACATCTGCGCGGCCACGACGAGAGACTCACCGCCGGGTTGGATCCAAACTGCGGCATCAGCAAATAAATCTAAATTGCTCTCGGTTGGAGAAACATAAATTGGCTCTAGCCCAGCCATTTTTGCAATCATGGCTGCTGATTCTGAGCAGTCTTCTATACAGCTTCCTTCGCCTTTATAGATTAAGGCCTTATTTTTTTTTGCGGTTATTTTTTTGTGTTCACTTGGTAAATTTCTTATGAATGGCTGTGAATTTATATTAAAGGCTAATGGGGCTTGCAAAGCTAAAAAAAGAGTCGCAGCTAGGATTTTAAAAAAACCAAATTTGGGCACAAGTCCTCCGGAAAAATTGATTTATTCTGAATGGGAAATCTATACGGATAAGTTCCTTAAGTTTCAAGAATTAATTGGTGGGGTTTCTCAATCGTAAGCTTATTATTACCTGATTCCCTGGTTAAAGAGTTGAGGGGAGGGGAGGGGTTTTTGCAGCTGCTCTCGGGTGTTTCGATAATCTGGCCATCCTGGGCGGCCTTCCTGAAGGGCATCGTGCCCTTCAGGCCAAAGTATTTTGGGCTTTTCGGGTTAATTAAAAACTTTTTCGCAGGTCATGACTTTTGGTTGCTGCACGTTCTTTTGGTCTTGTTGGGATGAAGTTTTTTTATTTAGGTTAGAGGTTTCTAGTTCATTTAATTTCTTGAATTCTTGGTCTTCGATTCTGTCGTTCATAAATTTCATTCCGGGATACAGAGTTGATGTCTCTATTCCCCAATTGGCGAATTTCTGCTTTATGAATTGCATTTGTTCTTGTGGCTTTAGGCCACGGCTGATTTGTCCGCTTTTTTGCATTACGGGAACTTTGCTCAAAAATTTAGACAGGGCCTTCACTGAAGCTGGCTCTTCTTCATAAAGAAAGTTTGAATTGCCCCCAGGATTGGATTCAATCATTACTGCCTGGCCTTCATTTGTGATTGCGACATCTAAACCAAAGGTCATTCCACGCAGTTCGGGGGGAAGAGAATCTATTAACTTTTGTGCAAAGGCTTCGGCCTTTAGAATTTGATCCCGCGTTGGATGTTGGTAGGACGCATCCCATTTTCCATTTTGTTTTTGAGTGTACCCATAGCGATCCACGGTGGTCTCTCCGCCTAAGACATGACCTGCGACGATCTCAACTCTGAATTCCTTGTTGATGTTATAACGTTCTTGAATGATCACAGTTTTCGTATTGGATAAAAGTTGGAGGGCCTTCCAGCCCTTATATCCTTTATGCTCTTTAAGACTGGTCAATGCGAACTCGGGCGCTGTTTTGAGCTCTTTGAACTTTGCATAGACACTTGCTTTATAAGTTTCAAAATCACTTTTTAAGTAGGTGTCGACGACTGAAGCCAGATCTGTTTTATCTGAAAGAATATCTTTTTCTGTTCCCAAATCAAAAAGTCCCTTTAAGACCCATCCCTTGGGGAAGGATTTGTTGCAAGTTGCGACCGCGTTCTTAACCTGTGAAAGAATCTCTTTCGGGTCTTGAGCCGATAAGGACTCTAACTGTAAATCACTAACCAGGGAAGTCTTTGGAATTCCCACCTTGGCATAATCATTCCAAAAACGCATTTCGACGTATTTATTTTCTAGGGATTGCATGATGAATCCATTGATCAGACCAGGATTAAATTTCCCTAAAATATTGAATCTGTGAAATTGATTTCTATGCATCACAACGCTATTGCCTGGGATACTTAAAGGAAAAAGCCCTTGCTCGTAAAATGGCAAGAAGCCAACGGGATTTTTTTGATAGGCTTTAGTGAGTTCTTTGTATTCTTCTCGGTTCACCGTTTTAGGATTGCCAATGAAATAGCGAAAAAGAGTGGGCTTTGAATTCTTGCTGATTGGTGTAAAATACTGCTTGCGCAAATCACGAATCATCGACGCCTCAATTCCAGAAAGCTGGCTCATTAGGGTGTCATGATCAAAACTTCCGTACCTTTTAGCCATATACATTAAGCCCATAACTTCACGGTAATGATCAACAACATTAAAATCATTATTAAACTCTCGCCATTCGACGATGGGCATCGGGTTAATCCAACCCGATGAAATATAGATTTTTGTTATTGGATCTTCTGGAAAAGCCATGGCCAGCAAAGAACTAATTCTGAGCTTATTTTGCTTTACTACTAGGGGCACAACTGGATTTTTTTGTGACAATAAGACTTGCTGTGCAGTTTTAATATCGATGTCCCAGGCATCACGGTGTCCTAGGAGCTCTAAACTTTGCCGGTAAAAGAAATCATCGAAAAGTTCTCTGGATGTTGGTTTATATTGGGGATCAAAGAGGCGAGCTTGAAATCCCTTTGAATAAAGGCTAATATAATCTTTGCGAAAATCCGGAACTTCCAGGTGGGCATCAATTTGTTCACGATGTCGTGGGTTTAGATAAACCCTCATCAAATCAATCAGGCTTTGCCATTTGTAGCTCGCTAAATTTCCCGCATTGATTTCGGTGTTGTATTGAATCGAGACAGCTTCACCATCAGCAGTTCCTTTTGCTCCATGATTTTTCAAGGCACTGATCACCTCTTGAAGTTTTAAAACCTGGGCTTTTCTGATCGGGGATGTGACCAGTTCCAAGACGGTGTCCTGGGGATTTAAAGTAGAGTTGTCGTCGACTTGGTTGTTATCCACTTTGATGGTGATTTCTCCCATGTTTGTGGTCTGGATAACCCACTCTGGGATGATGGCCTCATTGAAGACCATACCAGAGGCATTAATTTCCCTGAGAGTAGTTTTAATTTTCTTATCTTTTTTGGTCACTTGGCCGCCACCAAAATCTTGAACAATCTTCAGTGTTTCATTGAGCGAAAGTCCCGTGAACTCAACTTCGATACCAACTCGAATATCTTCTGCATATTCAGCAAAAGTCGAGGCTGTGTGTAATAGGTGAACTGCTTGCCCGGGTAAAGATGAGAAGAGAACAAAACTGCCAACAAAAAATGAGAAAATGTAATGTTTTTGACCTTTAGGCTTCAATCTGTCGTAAAAGTTTCGCATTTAATTCCTCAGCTCATTGCTATCATTTAGATATATTGATGGACTCAAATTAAAAGGTAAGCAATTTTTTTGCCAGATCCACGATGCTCAGTTCGTGCTGTCGATGATTTGGTTGTCTCAAAAGGAGACAGCTGACGTTTTTTGTTTTACAGCTGTAGAATGTGAGTTTCGGCGAAGTTGATATCTTTAGCTTCTTTGCAGCTACTTCTAATTAAATTTTTATTTAAGGCCAGGATCCTTCTAAAATACTCCTGGTGGACTTCTTTTTTTAATAAAACGCAGCTATCATAGAGATCGACCACTTAATGAGCCCATCATCGATGGATTTGAAGAGGCAAAAAGGTGGAAGTACTTTAGAAGAAGGGGAAAAGAATATGTCGTCGCGCTCTTTGATTTTGGCTTTAGTTATTTTAGCAAACATGAATTTAATTTCTTTAAAAGCCTCCGCTCAATTCGAGTCAAAACAAATCGAAGCAGAAGAAGCTGCAGCTGATGCTGAAGGAGCTAAGGCAGAAGCTGTTGAAGCTAAGCGTCGCGCTGAAGATGAACGCAAGCGCCGTGAAAAATCCATGGCTGATTCTCAGGCCAGTATTGCCCAAGCAAGGACACTAGAGAAAGACGCTAAGAGATCCCAAATTGAAGCTGAAAAAGAAGCTGCAAAACTGAAAGCACAAGCGGGATCTTTTGATCGCGATCAAAAAAATGCTGAAAAAGAGCAAGTTATTTATCAAGGTAAAATTAAAGCCGCTCAAGATAAAATAGCTAAAGCTCAACAGGCTCGCGAAGAGGCCCTCAATCGCAAAAAAATAGCTGAAAAAAAGGTTGAAGAACTCACTCTGAAAACCAAGGAGAGTGAAGCTGAAGCAGCCGTTGCTATTGAGGCTGGTCAAAAGTCTAACCATGAAGCAGACACCGCAAAATTATCGACTCAAAGAGCAGAGCAAAATTTAAGCAAAGCTAAATTGATGACACAAAAGGCCTTGGCCGAGGCGAGTGCCAAAGATGCCAAAGCTAAGCAAGAAATTGCTCGCGCCGAAGCGAATAAATCAAAAGCGGAGGCTGAGATCGCAAGGCTTCAAGCACAAATGGATCAAGCCAATGTTCTCGTAGATCAAATGGAGAAAGAACGTCTGGCTTCTCAAGAGTCCATTAAAAAACTAACGACTCAGATTGAAGAAGAAAAAAAGAAAGCTCTGGAAGGCCGGGCTCAATTCGAGCTTGTTAAGCAATCAACCTTGAAGGCTAGACAGGATCTAGTCAATTACCAAGGGCAGTTTAGAAAAGAACAAGCACAAATATCCCTTGAAATTGCCAAAGCGAAAAAAACAATCGCTGATTATGAAACTGCGAAAACAAGGGCCTTGAATGAAATGGCAAGATTGCAAAATGAATCTGAAAAAATTAAAGCTGAAAGAGACAAAATAACCGGGCAGCTAGAGACGAGCAGCTCAGCCTCCGAAGAAGCCAAAATTCGTATGGAAACAGTCAAAGCACAAACAGAGACTGAAAAGCATAAACTAGAGATCGCCAGAATTCGTCAGGAAGGCAAGACAGCACCTAGTGCTGTGTCGCCATCTCAGAACAAAAAGGCACGTTAAACTGATCTTGATTGATCCTAATCGAAACAGTTTTCCCCTGGCGACTTTGATCCAGCTCCTGTTTCGAAAAGCTTAGGGTCTTTTCTATTTCTTCAGCGGCCAAATGAGGATTTGGCCGCCCTGCAGAGTCCAGGTGAAGAACTATTCCCCACTGTGAATATTTAATGCTTTGAAATTCATCCATTTCCTGGAGTCGCTCCCGGGAAGTGTCTATGCACTTCGGTTTGAAGGCAACTTTAGCAATGGCGCATTTTTCCTCTCCAGAATAGGGAATGTCTTGCTGATGTGTTTCCCACTTTACAAAATCCTTTGTTTGCAGCTGAATGCTCCTGAATTGGTCGCCAACATTCTTAGCAAAGTTTGGCATCAGCGGATGAACCGCTTCACGAACCAAGGTGCCCGAGGCATTTTGAATCGAAGCTCGGTCTAAGCTGTTCTGACATTGAATATTCTTGTGGAGGATTCCAATTTCAGGAAGATTCAAGCATGAAAAATTCGAAGCGAAAGCGGTTTGAAATCGGATCAATGAGGAAGGCAAGTCCGCAGGCAGTCCCGTCGAGTTCACCAATCCCTTGACCTCATCTGTAGCTGAAAGCAGGGGCGATCCAGAATTTCCGGAGACAATATTGCAAGGGATTAGACTTATCACAGAGCTTTGCGCTGATTTAAACAAAGGATTTAGCATCGATCCTTGGGCCGCCCCGCAGGTTATTTTTCGAAGCATACCGATTTCATCAAAGGGATCCACCTTATAGATTGTGAGCAATTCATTATCTGAAACTCCATCTGTATTGATCTTTGTCGGCTTTCGTTTCGAATTGTGACTCAGTTGAAGAAAAGCATAATCTGGAGTTAACGGCGTGTCTTTGAGTGCGCTGGAAATTGAAATAATGCTACTGCAGTCAGCAAACTCTTCTGCAAACTCAGCCGTCGCTGGAAAGCTAAAACGAATGCGATTTTTGCACTGAGCACCAGCGTGGCGTAGGTTGGCGGGGAGGCAATGCAGGTTTGTCGCAATTAGGTTGGGCTTAACAAGGATCCCGGTGCATACATTTTCTTCGTCACTGAGTATTCCGACGACGGAGGGGTGGCAATCTTTTGGATCCTCGCAAATCACTTTATAATAAATTTTTTGCTTTTTATTTGATTTATTACTGGCCCAACAAATTTTATTTCCAAAAAAAACCATAAATAAAATGAGTGCCAAAAGTAAGCGTCGACTTAAAAATGAGAAGGCTCCTAGGAGGTTTTCAATAACCGAGGAAGTTTCACTTTCTGATCTGTCAAATTTTTTTCTACCACTGCAGCGGGTATTTTTATTTTTTGAATCAGAATAAAAATTATGAACTTTATTGAGCGAAGTATTTGCAGCTGTGTGTTTTATCATGAATTAAATTATCGGTGTGAAACGACAATTGCGAAAGTCCAATTCCAAAAAAAATTGGTCCACACTGGACTGTTAAATTTATTTTTTAGTTTTTCTCACGTACTAAAAAGTTTTATTTAAAATTTACAAAAAAGATGAGCTCAGTTCATTTTGTTCTCGGTTATAAACTGTCTGAGTTGGATAGGCAAAATCAACCTGGAGGTCGCTGGCAATTTTTAAAAAACTCAAGAAAATATTTTGCTGCATTTCAAGTTCTTCTGCATTGGTAAAGACATGCAAATGAAAACTGACAAGGATATCGAGAGTTGAGGTGTTAAAGTTGTTGAAGTTAACAAGCACTGTTTCTGGAATAACTTTTTCATTTAGCAAAATGGATTCTCGCACGCGTTTGCAAAAATCAATAATTTTTGAAGGATCAGTTTCATAGACTAAACCTAAAATTTGGCGAGTTCGGCGAGCGGGGCGTAGCCCCAAATTGTCGATCGTTTCTTTGGCCATTGTGGCGTTAGGAATGGTGATAACCGAATTGTAAAAAGTTCTGATGCGGGTTGAGCGAAAACCGATCTCTTCAACGGTCCCTTCGATATCTTTAACTTTGACCCAGTCGCCAATTTTGCAAGGTGAATCAATAAGGATGGTCACGGAGCCAAATAAATTAGCTGCTGTGTCTTGAGCAGCCAAAGCCAAAGCTAAGCCTCCCAAGCCAAGCCCTGCAAGAAGCGACATTACGTTGAGCCCAAAGCTCTGAAGGACTATCAAAACGCCCAGGACGACAACAATGGCTTTTAATATCTTAGTGGTGAAAGGGACAAGGCTATCGACCATTTTGTTTGGCGATCTTGAAACAAATTCACCAAAAACAGAGCCGAGACTGTCTACGGCAAGGTAACAAAAGTGGATCACATGAAAGGCTAGAAAACCTTTAAGTATATGCTCGTAATAGAGCTCAAATTTCCCTTTAAATTCCAAGAGGTCTCTGAGCAAGAAAAGCAGGAGAGTTATCAGGGCCCAGCTCAGAGGGCGTTCTATTTCTGCTTTAAATAAAAAGGCAGTGAAGCTCTTGGGAAACCTTTTTGGCCAGGGATTGTGGGCCTTAAATAATTTTAAAATAAATTGGGCTAGAGGTCTTAAAATGAGGGACAAAAGTAAGGCTGCAATCAGGACTAGCCACTTCCAATTGGGCATGACTAAAAAATTTTTTTGCAGGAGCTCTAGGATTGGTAGAGAGATAATATTTTCAGAAAATAAAAAATTTTCCATGTTGAATCCTTTTTTCTTAGATGATTTCGACTATGATTTAGAAAACAAGATCACCAGGCCTAGTGCAACGCGGTAATAGCCAAATCCTCGGAATCCATATTTAGAGACAATGCCAATAAAAAATTTAATGGCGAGCAAAGAGACTAAAAAGGCCACCAGACTGCCAAGGGCCAAAATATCGATTTGGTCGGGCTGAATTGTCTTATATATTTTTGTAAGTTTATAGAGTGTCGCCGCGGCCATAGTGGGAACGGCCAGAAAGAAAGAAAATTCAGCAGCCTCTTTTTTTTGCATTCCTAAGATTAAGCCACCCATGATGGTCGCTCCAGAGCGAGAGACTCCAGGAATCATCGCAATGGATTGAAAAAGTCCTAACTTCATCGAGTCTGGATAAGTGAGGTCTTTTGTTTTTTTTCCCCAATCCGTCAGGCGAGCAAAAAATCGGTCTGATAAAATAAGGACGATGCCACCCAAGATCAAAGACCAGGCAACAACTTGAACACTCTCTAAAAGTTGATCGACCGCATGTTTTGCAAAAAAGCCGATGATGGCCGTTGGTAGAAAGGCCACGAAGAGTTTTTTATAAAAATTCATTTCGGGCAGGAATCGTCGCCAGTAAAGAAAAAGGACAGAGAGTATGGCGCCAAACTGAATGATGACTTCAAAGGCTTTGGTAAAATCAGTGTCGCTGATGCCCATCCAGGAGCTTGCAATGACCATATGTCCAGTGGAAGAGATTGGCAGAAACTCGGTGATGCCTTCGATAATTCCTAGAATAATAGCATGTAGATAAGTCATAGCACTCCTCAGATTCAAAAAAACTATCTCATATTTCAAATAAAGTAAATAAATCAGCCAAGGGTTTAGGTGCACATTTTTTTGTTGTCTCCGAAGTCATTTCAACAATATCTTTAATGGATGAAAAGAAAACCATGGGCGATTATAATTCTGGCGTTGCTTCATATCTTGGCTCCCGTTGGCAATCTCATTCTTAATGCACAGTTGTTGGGACATACTCTGTTCGAACATTGGAGTTATTGGTTGAGCTTTATGCCTAATATTTTACTTGTGACCTACGCCGTTTTACCAATTATAGCGGGAATTGCTATTTTTATTTGCAAGCGATGGAGTTACTGGGTTTACCTCACTTGTCTCAGTCTAATTTTTATTTCAAACCTCTATGGATTTTATACGGACTTAAGTCTTTTGAAATTAGCTGTTTTGATGATTGTCTTGATTGCGGATTTGCTCGCGGTCGCCTACTTTCTTGTGCCAGCTGTTCGAATTGTTTATTTTGATCCCAAGCTGCGTTGGTGGGAGTCTGTTTTAAGGTATCATTTTTCTCATGTCATTGATGTGAACGGCGTCGTAAATGCGGGCCATATCACTAATATTTCAGAGGATGGAGTCTTTGTCTCTTCACAAATGGCGTTGGAAGAAGGGGAAAAGGTCACTTTGACCTGGGATTTTGAAAACTTTGATTATTCCCTAGAGGCAAATGTCGTCTATAAAAATGCGCGGAATAACAAAGAAGGCTACGGCATGCAATTTATCCACACAGCAGAATCTAAAAAACAGATTCGCAGGCTGTGTGCGAAGCTTCGCTTGAGTGGATTTGCGATGAAAACCTACACTCCTGGCCCTAAGGATAGCTTTTTAAATTGGGTTAAAGAAATTTTGAAAAGTCCTCAGGGAATTTTTCCTAAGAATGGGAATCAGAGATAGCTATGAATTTTTATGATCAAGGTTTTCAGCAAATCAAAGTTCAAAAAAGAAGCGACCAACTGTGGGTGAGTCTAAACAATCCTGAGGCCAGCAACGCCATCACCTATGAGATGACAGAGTCCTTAATTAAGGTCTTAAAATACGCCGACTTTGATCCCGACGTGAGAGTGATCATTCTGAGCGGAGAGGGTAAGAATTTTTGTTCTGGTGGTGATGTCAAGGCCATGGAGAACAGAACCGGCATGTTTGCTGGAGAGCCCAATGAATTAAGAATGCGCTACATGCATGGCATTCAGCAAATCCCCAAATGCATCGAAGATTTATCAACCCCACTGATTGCAATGATTCAGGGAGCTGCTGTTGGAGCGGGCTGTGATTTGGCGATGATGTGTGATTTACGAATTGGCTGTTTAACTTCTAAGTTTGGTGAATCCTTTGTGCGCATCGGATTGGTTCCCGGTGACGGTGGAAGTTTCTTTTTGCAAAGAGTTATTGGTTTTAGTAAAGCCATGCAAATGTCTCTGACTGCAGAATTTGTGACGGGTGAAGAGGCCCAATCTTGGGGGCTTTTAAATTATTTAGTCAGTGAATCAGAATTACTTTTAGAGACCGAGAAATTGGCGGCAAAAATATCAGCCAACGCACCAGCCGCAGTGCAGATGACTAAAAAAGCCATGAAGCTAGCTTACATGAATGATCTATCAACAGTCTTAGATATTTCGGCCGCCTTTCAGGCTATTGCCCAAAGGACCGAAGATCATTTCGAGGCTTTGTCCGCGGTAAAGGCTAAGAAAATAGCTCAGTTTCAAGGACGATAAGATTTTTTAACGGCACTGCGCATGCCGATGCCCTCAATGATGATATAAAGTATAAAGCTGACAGTCAGTCCAATGCCCTTGAGTAGGGCCCAATTTGTCGTTGTCCAAGAGTAAGCCGCCCATACCGCTAAGGCTGCGTGGATTGCAAAAAACAATCCAATTCTAAAGGTCATTCCCCTCATTCTTATTTTTAAAAAATCAGGAATATCTTGGCCTTGTTGTTCTGCTAAATAAACGATCAGATTTTTCCCAAGAAGCAAAGAACCCCAGCACAGGATCGCAAAAATGCCTTCCATAAGAGCTGGCTGTAATTTAAACCAAATTCCTTCAGAAGAAATTAATGAAACAGCTCCTAAACCCAGGAGCATTCCATTTCCTATCCAGGTTATTTTTTGCACCTTTTTATATTTAAATAATTCCCAACAAATCTCTCCAAAGCCAAAGACCATACCTGCAATCAAACCCGCGATGGTTCCATAATATTCTTCAATCAGCGTGAAGGCGATCACGGGCAATAAGCCAGCAACAAAGAGACTCATAGCCTGTGCTTTTGGAGAAGCCTGGTTATTCATGAGTTTCCTTAAAATTCACTCCTCGGCCTTTTGGCGCTGTCAGAATCTCATCATTTTCCATCACAAGGTGCCCATTGACGATTGTATGAGTCACCCAACCAGTGACTTGCATACCATGAAAAGGGGTCCAGCCACAGCGACTTGCAATCCAAGAATTATCGATGGTCTTTTTCTTTTTTAAATCAACAAGTGTGATGTCAGCATCGAAGCCTTCTCGCAGTTGACCTTTGTTTTTAACACCAAAGATTTTGCAGGGATTCAAACAGACCAGTTCAGCGAATTTTTCTAAGCTGAGCCGTCCCTCATGAATATGATTGAGCATGAGAGGGACCAATGTCTGCACTCCCGGAACGCCAGAGGGCGAGGATGGGTAGGGGCGATCTTTTTCTTCGCGAGAGTGCGGGGCATGATCAGAACCAATCACATCCACAGTGCCATCAAGCAGACCTTGCCAAATTCGATCAAGGTGCCGCTTTTCTCGGATCGGTGGGTTTTGTTGAGCATAGCTGCCCAATTTATCGTAGCAATCCGGAGCATACAAAGTGAGATGTTGAGGAAGCACTTCGACGCTGATATGGTTCTTGTTTGAAGTGTTCAGATATTCATTTTTTGCAGCTCTTAAAATTTCCATTTCCTCACCCGTAGAGACATGCAGAACATGAATCTTGCGGTTGGTCTTTTTTGAAAGATGAAGCAGTCTTTTTGTTGAAAGTACCGCTGACTCAACGTCACGCCAGACGGGGTGATCATGAACATCTGCGGATTCAGTGGCGATATGCTTGCGCTCTCTGAGCCTCATTTCGTCTTCGCTATGGACAATCACTCGGCGATGACCCTGTCTGAGAATTTTTTCTAGACTGTCATCATCTTCAACCAAGAGACTGCCCGTGGAGCTTCCCATAAAAATCTTTACACCCGAACAATGGGGCAAGGTTTCAAGCTCAGCGATTTCAGCAATATTGTCGTGGCTGGCACCAATAAAAAAAGCATAATTGGCATGAGCCCGACCTTGGGCTCGTTGGAGTTTATCTGCAAAGAGTTCTTTTGTTGTTGTGGCGGGGTTGGTGTTGGGCATTTCAAAAACACTGGTGACTCCGCCCAAAATGGCCGCCTTGGTGCCCGTTTCAAGGTCTTCCTTGTGGGTCAGGCCGGGTTCTCGAAAATGAACCTGGCTGTCTATAACCCCTGGCAGCACATGCAGTCCGCGAGCATCAATCGTACGATGCGCCGGTTCAGAAATTGAACTTGAAATTTTGATTATGAGACCATTTTTGATGGCAATATCAACGGACTCTAAGCGAATGACATCAGATGTTGAAACTGAACCCAAAGGGTCTAGTTTTTGGTGATCTGTAATGAGGCAGGTGCCACCCTTGATAAGAAGGTCATATTTCAAGACAACTGCTGAATCGGCGCTTGGCTCATTGGAGGAATTTTTGGGATTATCGTTAATTTGAGACATTTTTCACCTCGTTTCAAAACATAGCCTGGATATTCAGATAGGTCTAGTGTTGACGACTGCCTTATAAATGAGTCAAAATTTTCTACGTGACTATAGAACATTTTCTTTTATTTTGGAATCAGTACAACATGTCTATCATTGAGGGGCTTGTTGCTGCCATTATTGCACTATCCCTTTATTTGGGATATCAGGCTTTTTTTGGCAAAGGCTTTTCTAGCGATGCAGAGATGGGTGGAATTGACTCTGTTAAATTAGAGCAAACCCTTGAAAAAATTCTGCAGTCTCAAGGTGCTGGCAGGTCCAGTGGCTCAGAGAGTTCTGCAAATATCCCGGGCTCAGTTTATAACTCCACTGAGGTGGATCAAATTGTAGCGAGCTTGGCTGAGAGCGACAGAAATATTGAAGAACTGAAAGCCGAATTAGCCGCAGCGAAAGCAAGTGTCTCAGCGGCATCGAGTTCAGGTGGTTCAGGCATGAGTGGCCAAGAAAAAACCACCATGGAAAATAAAATTCGGGACTTAGAAACAAGACTGGGTGAGTACGACATCATCAGTGAAGACATTGCCGACCTAGCCCGATTTAAAGAAGAAAATGAACGACTTCGAATCGAAAACGAAAATCTTAGAGCTGAGTTAGAGGCCCTAAAAGCTAAAGGTCCAGTTGCAGCAGCGCCAGCATCACCAGCCGCCGCACCAGCACCAGTAGCCAGCGCACCAGCGGAACCAGAGCCGGAGCCACTGCTAGTCGAAGAACCTTCATTGATTGATGATGATCTGATGGCCGAATTTGCTGCTGCTGTAGAAAATCAAAAAACGTCCACTGGGATTGCCGCGCAAGCGGGAGATGCAACGACAATAGTTGGTGGAACTCCAGATGAAACTTCAAGCTTAATGAATGAATTTGAAGAGTTCGCAAAAAAGAGCTGATTATGAATTTAAAGTTTGGTTTGTTGGTAGCATGTTTAATTTTTGACCTGAGTTTAAAATCCCAGGCTGCCATTTTAAAAGAATCTCCCGGTGTTGCGAGCAATTCTGCCCTAGAACTTTTAAAACTTCCCACAGAGATTCGACGATCGGTCATTCAAGGGAAAAGTGAGACCTACTATACATCATTTATCAATATTGCCTTTAATGAAAACCAGGGAATGGGTTTGCGCTGGCGAGCACTGATTGCCGCGGCGGAGTTGAATGGCGAAAAAGCGCTCGGGGATTTAAAGAAGGCCGGAGATCATTCCGTTTGGTTTATGCGAAATGCAGCCCTGGTCGCACTTTCAGAGGTCAATCCCCGCGAAGCTAAATTGCTAGCAAAAAAATTAATAAAAGACAAAGCCTTGGTTGTTCGATCAGCAGCCCTCGAAGTTTTGCAAAAAAATCAAAGCGAAGATGTTCGAGAACTCTTATGGAAAGAATTAGAACAGCGGTATAATTTTAAGGGTTCACAGAGCTTGTGGATCCGTCATCAGATTGTTGAAGTGTTGGCTGAATCGGCCCAGCTCAACGAGCTTAAAAGTTTTGGGCGTCTGCTGTCAGATCAGGATCCGAGGATTCACATTGCTGCCGTTGCTGGTTTGGAAAAAATGACGGGTGTTAAATTGGGAAAAAGTGAGAACAAGCCTTCTGAGTTGGTAGGGCTTTGGAAAAAGTATATTGAAAAGGAAAACAGCGTACTCTGATACATTTTTTTTATTTTAAAAAGACTCAATGAGCCTTTTTAAGCGCATCAATAATAATCAATTCGCGTTCAATTCGATAAAATAGAACACTTTCTTCCAGTCCATTACTTTCGATCGGTTCAGGCATAGAAAAAAAGTTTTTAAGAATCTCCATTTTTTTTTCTATAGTCACCCTTGTGGATTCCCTTCCCTCAGTGGTTCCTTTCGCAAAAGTGAGTAATAATTTGTAGCGAACTCCACTGGAAGGGGGCTTGGTGGTCGTCGGCGGCAGCCAACCATCGACTCCCTTTATGTATTCAGTTTCTATGATGCCGGTGTCTTGATTTTCTTGTGCGATCGGATATTTAAGAGACGCATGAGCGGATCTCCAGACATTATCATAATGGGCAAAAAAGACTTTCTGCTTGCTGACTGGGGAGCTGTTTATATCTGTCCGTGGTCTGATATCGATCAGACTGCAGCCAGTCAAAAGCATGGGGCCATTCAGTGTTATGAGCATCATTAGCAGTGCAGTCTTCATTTTTAAAACTTTCAATCTAATAAGAAGTTGAACTGTGTGTAACATGGGTTGCAGCCTCGATCATATCAGGTCCAAGCTTGACTTGGGAAGTTGCTGTCGAGCCGATAAAGGTGATTTCAAAGTGCTGTTCACTTTGAGCGTCATTTGAATTGTCAGATTCAATGGGCCATTGCGGAAAATCAAATTTAGCGACCCAGTTTGGTGCATAGATCTCCCACTGTGGTGCCATTATTTTGACCTTGGTGGCGCCTTGCTGGACTTCGACCGCTGAAGAGAGCACTGAATAGGTCCCAATGGGATGTATTCCATCAACGGTGCTGACGGTTGGAAGGAGCGCTTGGTGAGGTTCAAAGTGCTTACCAGTTTGGCTTGCAATGAGGTTGGGACTGTTCACGAGTTGCAATAATTTTGGAGTTGTTTGCATGGTGAATGGAAGGAATGTTGCACTCATGCGGTCGTTGCCATTTTTTAAATCATCAGTCAATTTTAGGATGCCCAGAAAACGTTGATCTGAATTAGGCAAAAGTGCCATAGATTGTGATTTTCCAGAGGGGATCGTCTTAATATCCGTGGGAATCAAATAACCTGATTGATGGGCAATTCCAACGGCAAGAAAAGTTTCATTGCCTCGAACGACGGGGGCCGTGATATTTTTTTGATCATTAAAAATAAGCTCAGAAGTGGGAATGTTGAGCTGGTGATTTTGATTTTGAATATTGATGTCGCGAATGCCGGCACCGCCAATTTTAAATTGATTGACCAATTCAATGAAGCTTTTGCCAGAGCGCAGTGAATCCACTGTGTTTTTAAAAGGAAGACGCGCGCGCAGAGAAACCATTCTTTGGATGCCCTTTTGAGGAAAATAGTTCCTGAAATTGGGCTTATCCAGCGTGATGTTCACGATGCTGTAGTATTCGTTTTGTTTTGGCAGAGAAATATTTGAAGGGATATTTATATTCTGGCCCAGAGCTGTAATGCGATCAGAATTTGGACTGATGATGCTCTCTAAATTAAAGGACAATAAATCCATTTTTGTAAGAGCCGGCATCACAATTCCAAAATCAAATTGATCGTCACCATTTTTTACGGGCAGATCTTGAGCAAGACCCTTGACCTCATATTGAAGCGGTGTGGACTTCGTGGGGTGCAAAACAATTTTAATATCATCAGGCAGCTGCGCTATAAATGTTGTGCGCACAAATCCCGGAGCTTGCACGGTGATGGGCAAGGATTGATTCCATTCAGCCGGAGCCGTCACCTGACCTAAAGAGTCTGTGGTTAAAAAGTTCCCACTCAAAGGAGTATTTAAGCCCTCACCGATCAAGACCTGCGCGCCAACGATGGGCTGATCATCCATGGATTTCACTAAAATTTGGTGGCCATCTAAGAATCCCAAAGTACTTTTTAGCGAGTTCGAAATTTCATTAGAGTGATTATAAAGCTCAGCCTGTTTTTGCGGGCTACAGCCGATAAAAAGACTTGCGGCCAAGGCCGTCCAGAGGGGAGTTGTCATCGGTGTCTTCGCGAGGGGCTTCATCAGAAACTTCATTCTATAATCTCTTTTCATGGTGATTTAAAAAATCTTAAGCAGAGCCCAAATAAAAGTGCTGCATTGCTAATCAGTTCGACGCAGATGCGACAATTCTTAATGTTTCATCGGTTATTCTGGCCCAAAGGCTTTTTAGAGGCTTAAAAAGGGCACGACTTAGGTGGGCATGAGGTGGGGGCTTGCGGGAGTCTGGGTTAAATGGCGTTGTTTTTCATGCTTGAGGAAGTTTTTTTAGAAATTTGACGTCAACGCGTGGCGCAGGGTTGACTTCACTGCAGTAAATCAATAAAGATCCCATCTTACGCGACGACGAAAGTTTTCGCGCCTGGATGGTGGGGTAGCTCAGCTGGTTAGAGCAACGGAATCATAATCCGTAGGTCGGCGGTTCAAGTCCGCCTCTCACTACCAACTGTTTTTAATCGACAGAAAAGTATAGTTCTTTGGATGCGTCCAAAGGAAGTTTCTCCGGAAATGAGCCTCTGAGAGAAATATCAAACCTGCAGGAATGCGGGTTTTTTACTTTTTGTTCCATGAATTATGTCAGATAAAAATTTAGCGATTTTTAGAGAGAGCTTGGAAGAAATTCCAGGCTCTTTTTTTATTTAGACTTAGGAAAAGTTTTTTCAAAAATAAACGAGTCGTAAGTCTTACCTTCCTAATGAGTCTCACCCACAATAACGTAGCCTCGTTTGAGATACCAGTTTACTAAATGCGTTGCCGGCTGGGCCGTATCCAACTGAATGCCGTCAAATTTTTCAGCTTGAGCTAAATCCTCGCAATAATTCATGAGTACTGAACCATAGCCACTCTTCTTATGTTCGGGCGCTACGGCGAACTGACCGACATATCCGCATCGATCGATTCTCGCAAAATAATTTTTTGACCTAAGTGATTCATGTTTTTCATCGTTGCCTATTTTACGAAGCCTTCTTCAAAACCGCATTTGACTTAACTGATACCGATAACTTCAAATTTTCTTTGCTAACCTGGTCTTGCAGCACAACTTGAACCACCAACTCTGGCAATAAACCAATTTTTTTAGCAATACCAATCGCACGACGAATGGTTGCTGATTTGCGACCGCTTTCTAAATCGTTCAAGCTTTGCTTTGACAACCCTAGCATTTTAGCAAACTCAACTTGAGTCATTTCCTCACCCAAACGATGCGCTTTCAGTAAACTTGCAAAAGTTAAAGGACCAAATTCTTTTTCAATTTCTTTAGTTCCAATTTTTTTAGTACTCATGCTTATTGACCTCTTCAATCGTTATTAAATTAATACTGCCGTCGTGCTCTTCTGTATAAATCGCCCGGTAGGCTTTATTTAAACGTATTGATCTTTGGCCGAGCCGATCACCTTTTAACGGTTCATCATGATAGCCAGGAAGCCTTCGGATTTCTCTCAATCCTTTCAGTTCGACGGATTGAGCCCAGGCTAAAAGCTTAGTTACAACATGCTGTGGTAATTTCTTTAAGCTTTTGTGGACTTTATCAAAGATCACTTTATCCATATTCACATGGTACTCCAAATCGACGTACTTTGCAAGAAAATACTTCCTTTCTAAATTAATTTACCTGCATATCATCACTCGATAAAATGATTCGGAATGTCTTAAGTACCTGATTTTTATTACATTTTTTTATTTACTTTTCGCTGATTTTTCGATAGGTTCATTTTGGGTGCCTGGTTTAATAATGCCTCTCACTACCAACTGTTTTTAATCGACAGAAAAGTATAGTTCTTTGGATGCGACCAAAGGAAGTTTCTCCGGAAATGAGCCTCTGAGAGAAATATCAAACCTGCAGGAATGCGGGTTTTTTACTTTCTACGGTTCTACTCCAAAGGTAGGGTTCTACTCGGTCGATGGTGGAACTCACTCAAAATCCCAAACAACTTATATTTCATTCTTTGTTACTTAGCTTTTTCTTCCTTATTCTGTGCTTTTTGAAGACAAAAAGTCTGGGGATTTTCTTTGGCGATCTCTACCATTGCAGCGATCACCGCCCTCGTAACTTTTTGTTCATAACTTTCTTGTTTTAATTCTTTATAAAGATTTATTCCTTCGCAAATTACCAGGGTAAAGAGTAAAAATAAAAGGGCATAGTTTTGTTTTTGAGTGGATTTGTTTGATTCCATAAATTCCTAATTTAATTTAATTTAATTGTATTTGTAAATTGGGGTCACAGGCTAAGCCTTGGGCTTTAAGCTGTGAGCATAAATAATTTTGAACCTGTTCTGGTGTGGTCTGATCCTTTGAATCCGTACAAGCAATTTCGATGGAGCCCGTGATTAAATTCATAATGCCAGCCGTAATTTCAATGCCTGCAGCAAAGGGAACTGTGACAACTCCGCAAGCCGCAACCAGACCCCCGGCACTCAATCCTAAACTTACGACCTTTAGGCCCGTTCTGACTCCAGATAAGGATTTACAAACACCGACTCCCATGAGGGCCATATTGCCTTCGGTATAATAAGAATACTCAGAGTTCTGATTGAGGGTGCCCGGGACACTGTTAATGCAAAATCCCCTCACCCGTGCAAACGATTCTGCAGAAAACAGCAATACGCCCGTAATAATTAATTTCTTTAACTGTTGATTCATAAATTAATCCTTTCTTTGAGAACTGGTTGAAAGCCCAATGATACCGATAGCAAAGACTGTGCCTTTATTAAGTTCAACTGATTGGATTTGAGCCTCAAAGAGGTCCTGGTTTTCTTGTGTTCAAGACAGACTTGTCTAAAATCCTGGAATAGGGGGCCTAAAAGAATTCGAGTATTGTAGAATTCTAGAACTCTAGAACTCTAGAACTCTAGAACACTTAAACTGGCCCCTTAAATTGTTGATCAGACTAGTCCGAGTACATACTTTGCCCTCAAGCGCACGATGCGCTTGAGGAAGGCTGCACGGGATGGCCAGACGATCTGAAACCGAGGGCAGCTGTAAGAAAAAAACGCCATCAACAATTTAAGAGGCCAGTTTGTGGAACTGAGGAATTCAAACCTACAAAGACCGAAACCCTATCAGTGAAACAACTGGATGGCCAGTCGTTCTGGATTGAACTCGATCAATCAAGAACTCGGCTTGCCAATCATTGAATCCATCGGGATCAACTAAACGCTGCTCGAAAATCCATGGAGCGTTCAGGGCTTGGCCTTTTTCATTTTTATTATCAATAAGAACGCCATGACTTGGATGAAAGGCCTTAAGGTCACTGCAGATTCGGCGGTGATCTGTGTAGAATTCACTCAAGCTGGTCTCTAGCTCCGGCACGGTCCAAGTTTTCAGTTCGCTGTCTGCCGTCGCTTGCTCAGGTGATGGTGCAGAAATCAGGGAGAGCGCTTCTTCGTAATCTTTTTGGCTGAGAGCGCGAATAAAATGTTGCACTTCGTTGCGGATCAAGAGCAAAAATCCCCTGCGATCGGCGGTGATGTCGGGTGCAAGATCGGGCTCCTGATTTTCTAAAGGGACCTCGATGCTGACGACTTTGCCTTGGCGAAGTTCGGTGCCTAGGCCATGGCCTGCGCGCATTTTTTCCCATTCGTCGAGCAAGCTTGAATCGACGCCTCTGAGCATGGTTCCAAAATAAACTGTCATCGCTCGGATTTCCTCGGTCTTGTGGGCTTCGGGAACGGTTTGCACAAGCACTTTATAAACTTCAGACAAGTAGCGCAGCAAAAGTCCTTCACCTCTTTGTAAATCATATTCTCTGATGTAATCGGCAAAGGCGTAAAAGTTTTCATACATTTCGCGAGCAATGGATTTAGGTCTAATGTTTTCCTGACCAACCCAGGGGTGAGCTTCTGAAAAAATATTGAAGGTTTCATAAATGAATTCGCGATTGGGTTTTGGGTACTCGCATTTATCGAGTTCTTCGATGCGCTCGTCGTACTCCATGCCTTGAGCTTTCAGTTCCATCATTCTTTCAGTTTTTACGCGGTCCAATTGCTTTCTTAGAATCAGGTCAGGGCTTTCAAGGATGGCCTCAACCAGAGTGAGGCAGTCCAAAGCATAATCTTCTTGAGTCTTGTCTAGCACCAAAAGCGTGTCTAATAAATAAAGTGAAAGAGATTGGTTTAAAGAAAAGTCCTCTTGCAGATCCACGTTGATGCTGATTTTGTAAGCGGAGCCCAGTTTTTTGATCTCAACTATTTTGCGATTTAACAAAGACCTAAAAAGTTCAAAAGATTTTTTAAACCAAAGTTTTTTACGCGAAGCCGGCTCATGGCAATCATGAATCAGTTTTTGCATCGAATTGCAGCCATCCTCGGGACGGCTCAGAACGTTGAGCAGCATGCCATGGTTCACGTTAAAACTCGAGGTCAGGGATTCAGGTTTTGAGGTGATTAATTTTTGGAAAGTTTCTTGAGTCCACATGACAAAGCCATGAGGAGGAGGCGTTTTTGAAACGATTTTGCGCAATTTTTTTGGATCATCAGCTGCTTTTCGTTTCATTCGCAAATTTTCAATCACATGTTCAGGGGCCTGGGCTGCAACGTAACCTCTGGTGTCGTAACCGCGACGTCCAGCTCGTCCACAGATTTGATGAAAGTCTCGAACACTCAAGATGGCTGTTTTGTTGCCGTCGTATTTGCACAGTTTTGTAAATAAAACGGTGCGGATGGGGACATTGACTCCAACGCCCAGAGTGTCCGTTCCGCAGATGACTTTTAAAAGTCCTTTTTGCGCCAACTGCTCAACGAGGCCTCGGTATTTCGGAAGCAATCCTGCGTGGTGGATGCCAAGACCGTGTCTCAGAAATTTTTGCAGTTCTTTGCCATAGGGACTTTGAAATTTAAATCCAGAGAGGGCTTCACTGATTTTCTTTTTTTCTTCTTTGGTTGCAAAATCTTGGCTTAAAATATTTTGGGCGGACTCTGCGGCCTCACGCTGTGAAAAATTGACCAGATAAATGGGACTGTGACCCTTGGTCACCAGATCAGCGATCGTTTCATGAAGAGGTGTTTCGCGATATTCGAACTCGAGAGGCACGGGGCGATCGGTTGAAGAAACGGTCAGGGATTCTCTGCCGGTGATTTTTTGCAATTCTTTTTCAAAAAATTCAACATCACCCAAAGTTGCAGACATCAACAGAAATCGTCCGCGAGACAGAGTGAGCAATGGAATTTGCCAAGCCACGCCTCGTTGCTTATCAGAATAGTAATGAAATTCATCCATGATGATGTCATCGACAGGGGCCTCTGCACCCAGGCGAAGAGCCATGTTCGCCAAAATTTCAGCCGTACAGCAAAGAATGGGAGCATTCGGATTGACGGAGCCGTCTCCGGTGACCATGCCAACCTGATCGGGGCCAAAATCCCGACATAAATCGCGAAATTTTTCATTAACGAGGGCCTTGATTGGACAGGTGTAGATGGATCTTCGGCCCTTTGCCAAAGAGTAAAAATGCAAAGCCAGGGCCACTAAAGATTTTCCCGAGCCGGTCGGGGTGTTCAGGATAATATTTTTTCCCTGAAACAAATGAAGAATGGCATCTTCTTGGGCTGGGTAAAGTTCTAGATTTTTAGAACTTACAAAATCCAGGAAGCGATCTAAAATAGCATCATCGCTGGCTGGGGCACCGTTTTGGTCCTTGGGAGGAAGGCGCCAATAAAGACCCCAATCTTGGTATGATCCTGTCATTTGAACTCCTGGGTTCTGGTCAGTAAATGCTGATCATCCCATTCATTTGTCTTTGAGACAAGGTCTAGGTTTTCCTCAGAAATTTAAGAAAACTTAAATCAGATAATCAGGAATCTGTTGACCTTCTTTGTCGATTCAATCATCGGGTTGGCTCAAGATGAGATTTTTTTATTAAAGTATATTTTAAAATATACCGATAAATTGACAGTCGTTGACTAAAATTATTATGAATTTTATGGAGCGTTGATATTTATGGTTTTTAATATTCATCCGAATACTAAATTTTTAAAAAATCAAGCTGGTGATTCTCAGAGATCACTGGAGCCTTCTCTTATTAATAAAAAAATTGGCTTTAATTTAATTGCTCTTTTTTTTATCATTTCATTTTTTAACTTTTCAGCTTTTGCTATAGAAGTCCACAAGGGTATTAGTTTTCAAGGGGTTATTAAATTGCCTTCTGGCGAAACACCAAGTCGGACGGGGGTTACAGTCAATGCCCTGGTTTTGTCTTCGAATGGTTGTGTTTTAAGGGAAGAGCAGTTCGTCGGTGTGAATTTGACTAACGGCTACGTCAATCTAGTGATCGGCAGCGGGAATGTGGGAGGCAAAGATCCAGGCTTCACGCTTGCGAAGGTAATGGACAACTCTAGTCTTGTTAGTGGACTGACTTGTTTAAATTCAGATGGAACTGTGAACGCGGGCTTGACGGCCTTCAACCCAGCTACGGCCAGTGGGGGTGGGGTTCGAAAATTCCGAATCAACCTAACTATTGATTCTACACCCGTTGTTGCTGATTTTAATATGCGAGCTATGGCCTTTGCTGTGAACTCTGAAACATTGGATGGAAAAAGCAAAGATCAGTTCATTCAGACTTCGACCAATATCACGCAGCCAGCTCTTGAAAGTTGGCTATCCAGTGCGGTGATGGGAAATATTTT
>CANFQX010000014.1 GCA_947449255.1 Pseudobdellovibrionaceae bacterium | reverse complement strand
TTCCGAACTCAGAAGTTAAGTCCTCTTGCGGCGATGGTATTGCATGGGCAACCATGTGGGAGAGTAGCGCGACGCCAGCTTTTTTCTTTGCCCGATCTGACAACAGATCGGGCTTTTTTTTGCCCTGAATTCAAACATCGTAGGGTTTCAGGTGTTATCTTTAAATTTTCGAAATCTTTTTCAATAATTTTGGACACTGGTTATTAGCTCAAGTGAAATAGCCTGATGCATATCTTACCAACAATTTTGGAAAAATTGTTTAATCTTCTCTTTTGGCAGTTTAAGATATTATTGCGCATGCTCAATTCAGGATATTTATTCAGCTTTCTATTAATAACATATCGAGTAGCTCAGGTGGTTTGATGAAAATAATGGGTCATCGAGGAGCTAGAGATTCTGCTCCTGAAAATACAATGCGATCTTTTCGTGCGGCTATCAATGCAGGAATTTTGGCTCTGGAATTTGACATCCACCAAAGTAAGGACGGTATTTGGGTAGTTCACCATGATTATACTTTAGATCGAACGACAACTTCAAGCGGCTCTATAGCTGCGAAATCTTGGTCAGAACTTTCGCAGGTTCTTACCAAGGAAGGCGAGCCTTTGCCTAGGCTTGAAGAAGTTCTTGATTTTACTATGGCTGCAGGAGCAGAAGTGCAAGTGGAGATAAAATCTATAGGTGATTTTACGAATTTGGGGTTGGTGTTATCGAATTTTCCAAAAGAGAAATTGAGGGTGATTTCTTTTAATCATAGGTGGCTTAAAACTATTAAAGAGATTTATCCTCAGTTGAATACAGGTTGTCTTTTTTATGGGTTGCCGATTAACCCAGTAGATATTGCCGCTGCAGCAATGGCTTCGGGATTGTCACTCAATGTCGATTGGATCGATGCTCAGCTGGTTACTGAGTGCCATGCTGCGGGTTTGTCTGTCACTGTATGGAATGCAAATGATGAAGAAACATTTATTAAAATGGCTCAATTTGGCATTGATTATATAGCCACTGATGCTCCTTTAAAAGCATTGCATTGGAAAGAAGTTGCTTCAAAATCATTGTTGAAATAAAGATCTCTCAATGAAAGTTACAGATCTTTATTTTGATTTTCCAGAAAAACTGATTGCCCAGTTTCCAGTTAGACCATCGCGGGTGATGCTGGTTGATGAGGTGGGTGGGGTTGAAGAGTTATCCTTCAAGATCCTACTGGAGTGCTTTTTACCTGGGGATGTTCTTGTAATCAATAATACTCAGGTATTAAAGAGACGAGTTTTTTCTGGGGACCTTGAAATTCTCTTTTTAAGGCAGATTGATTCTTTTGATTGGGAAGTGTTATTTCCGTCAAAAAAAATTAAAATTGGTTCTATACTTGAACTTCCTGGCGGTGTTGTTTTGACTCTTATTGAAAAGGGTCGACCTCAGCGCGTTAGGTTGAGCTGTGAAGTTGATGAGACCTATTTTCAAAAAGTGGCTGAGTTGCCATTGCCTCCCTATATTCAAAAAGCTAGGAGCGACAGGCATACTATTCTTGCGGATGAAAACTGGTATCAGACTGCTTGGGCTAGCTGCCCGGGAAGTTTCGCAGCACCCACGGCGAGTCTTCATTTCTCCTTAGAGGATATGGACTATCTCAAAAAAAAAGGGGTTCATGTTTGTGAAATCACTTTGCATGTTGGTTTGGGTACCTTTTTGCCCGTTACCGCCACAGACCTAGATGATCACAAGATGCATGAGGAGTTTGTTGAAATATCTTCAGAGGTTTGGACGCAGATTCAAGTTTCAAAACGAGCTGGATCAAAAATCTGGGCACTGGGCACAACGACCAGTCGATCCCTTGAAAGCGCAGCCTGCGGTTTGCTTAATGGCTCATGTGAATCGGGGTATTGTGGTTTTACTAAACTTTTGATACAGCCTGGATTTGAGTTTAAGGTTGTAGATCGCCTGCTCACAAACTTTCATCAGCCACAATCAACCTTGCTTGCATTGGTCGCTGCATTTACTAGTTTGGACTCTGTAAAGTCTTGTTATAAGTGGGCTATTGCTCGTGATTTTCGCCTTTTTTCATATGGAGACCTTACATGTTGGATCAAAAAATAAAATTGAATGAAGCTGAGAATTCTATGGATCATAATAAGATGAGCCTTGGTGAATTTCAGATTCATGCAAAAGACGGCAATGCTCGACGAGCAACGCTGATGACAGCTCACGGTCCCATACAGACTCCCGTCTTTATGGCTGTTGGAACTAAAGCCACAGTCAAAGCTATGACTCCCGAGGAGCTTAAAGAGTGCGGTACTCAGGTTGTGCTAGGTAATACTTATCATTTGCATCTAAGACCTGGCGAAAAAATTATTTCCAAAATGGGTGGACTTCATAAATTTATGAACTGGTCTAGTCCCATTTTGACAGATTCCGGCGGATTTCAAGTTTTTTCACTTTCGCAGTTGCGCAATATGAGTGAGGAAGGCGTTGAATTTCGATCTCACTTAGATGGAGCTAAGTATTTTATTTCTCCTGAAAAAAGTATGGAAATCCAAATGGATCTGGGCTCGGACATTATTATGGCATTTGATGAATGCCTGCAATATCCCGCGACGGATGAAGAAATCAATAAATCGATTGCACTCACTTATCGTTGGTTATTACGTTCCAAGGCGGCTATGGTTCGAAAAGAAAGCTTACTCTTTGGAATCATTCAGGGCGGTTTAAGTCTTGAGCATCGCTTAAAAAGTATGGCGCAAATTTGTTCTGTTGATTTGCCTGGCTATGCCTTAGGTGGTTTTAGCGTGGGGGAACCTATTCACCTCATGCATGCTTTATTACCTCAGGTCGTTCCAGCTATGCCATCTAACAAACCTCGTTATTTAATGGGAGTTGGCACTCCCACTGATCTCATCATTGCCATTGATTCAGGCATCGATATGTTTGACTGCGTTATGCCAACCAGGGTAGCACGCAATGGGACGATTTATACTTGGCAGGGTAAAGTTAGTATTAAGAGAAGTGAGTACAAAGAAGATCCATCACCGCTCGATCCAGAGTGTGATTGTTACACCTGTAAAAATTATTCTAAAGCCTACCTGAGGCATTTATTCTTGAGTGGAGAAATATTAGGTTCCAGATTGAACACCATTCACAATATTTATTTTTATATGAAATTGATGGAAAGAGCCCGAGAAGCAATCACAGAAGGCCGATGGGCGCAATTTCGTGACAATTGCCTAACGCGTTTTGTAAAGAAGTAGAGCTAGACTTAACTATTGATTCCTCCTGATAATAATGCTGAATTTTAGCGTGACCTTTATCAGGAGGAATTAATGTTTTTTGGTTTTTTTATATCCACAGCGTATGCACAATCGACAGCTCCGGCTGCCGCTCAACCCTCTGCAATTGAAATGTTTTTGCCATTCATCTTCATCTTCGCCATCTTCTATTTTCTGATTATTCGGCCTCAAGCAAAAAGGCAAAAGGAACACCAGAAGTTTCTCACTGAAATCAAGCGTGGGGATCAAGTAGTAACATCGTCTGGAATTTTAGGACGTATCGAAGATATATCCGAGCAATTCTTGACCGTTGAAATTGCCAATGGTGTAAAAATTAAGATTCTACGCTCGCATATTGCAACAACTCAGAAAGCAGCTACTGCAGAGGAAAAAAAATAATGGAAGGACTTCGTTGGAGAACATTTAGCGCATCGGCAGGTATAGTTTTGGCACTTGTATGGGCAATGCCAAACATAGTGAAGTTTAGTGAAAACTCATGGTGGCCATCAAAACAAAGAATGAATTATGGCTTAGATATTCAAGGCGGCTTGCACTTAGTCATGGGGGTAGATGTTGATGGGGTTGTTAAAGAAAGCACCACACGAATGATCACTTCAATAAAGGCGGATCTTGCTAAGGATAAGGTTGAAGGTGCCCTTGTGAAGTCAGATAAGCCAGAAACTGGTGAGATTGTCATTACAGTCGCGACCCCAGATGAAAAAAAGAAAATAGAAAAACTTCTTTCAGAGCACTACAGTACAACCTTACAAACGGTTGGATCAACTGACAATAGTGTCTCAGCTCGATATTTTGATTCTTACTTAAATGATTATAAGAATCGAGTTATTCAGCAGGCGATTGAAACCATTCGTAATCGAATTGATGAGTTTGGTGTTGCAGAGCCTTCAATTTCTCAACAAGGCACTAATCGGATTCTAATTCAATTGCCAGGAATGGCAGATGCAGAAAAAGCCAAACAATTAATTAATACAACTGCCAAATTAGACTTCATGATTTTATCCCATGAGAAGACTCCTCAGGAGTTGCAAGGTTTGATTGTAGAAGCAGAAAAAGCTGGCAATTATAAAATGGCCGGCATGAAGTATTCTGATTATGTCACTAGGATCAATTCAGATTTAAAAGCCAAGCTGCCAGAGAAAACCGTAGTATATTTTGAAAAATCATCTAATGCAGCGACTATGGAGCTTGGGGCTATGCCATTCCTTTTAAGGACGGATACGGATCTAAGTGGTGGGGCCTTAGATGATGCCTTCGTAGGCTATGACCAATACGGCGGACCACAAGTTTCATTGCATTTTAACACAGCCGGGGCTGTTAAATTTGCCGATTTAACTGGGAATAATGTTGGAAAGCAGATGGCTATCGTGCTTGATAAAGTCGTCAAGTCTGCACCAAATATACGTGATCGAATTTCTGGTGGACAAGCAGTCATTTCATTGGGAGGCGGAAGAGATCGCAACCAGATGATGGATGAAGCAAAAATGATTTCTACTGCATTGAGAGCTGGAGCCTTGCCTGCTTCTTTGGAACAACTAGAAGAACGACGTGTTGGTCCAACATTGGGTGCCGATTCAATCAAAAAAGCAAAAATGGGAGCCTATATTGGCGCTATTTTGATTATTCTATTCATGCTTTTGTATTACAAAGGAATGGGCGTTATTGCGAATGTTTCGTTAATGATCAACATTTTGGGAGTCTTTGCATTGTTAACTAGTTTTGGTGCGACATTAACTTTGCCTGGAATTGCTGCCATTGCGCTAACAGTCGGTTTTGCGGTTGATGCAAATGTGCTGATCAATGAGCGTATCAAAGAAGAGTTGGCGATGGGCCATAGTCTAAAGTCTGCCATTTCAGATGGATACAGCCGGGCGATGTCAGCAATCATTGATTCCAATGTAACTACTGCAGCTACGGCTGTTGTGCTTTTATATTTTGGAACAGGACCCGTTCGTGGTTTCGCTGTGAATTTATTGATTGGTATTCTGACAACACTTTTTGCAAACGTTTTTGTTTCAAAAGTGATTGTGGATCAATTGATTGTTAAATTTAATATTAAGAAGTTATCTATTTAATTTGAATGGGTGCAAAAATGGCAACAAAACAAAATATAAGTGAGTCAGCCGGAAAATACGATTTCGTAGGCAAAGTGAATTTTTTCACAGGGTTTTCAGCAATTCTTGTGATCTTATCTTTTATCTATTTGGCTATTCATGGAATAAGCTATGGTATTGATTTTAAAGGCGGAACTGAGTTTCAGGTTCGCTTTGATAAAAGTGTAACAATTGACCAGGTTCGCAAATCTGTGGATGATTTGCAGTTGGGTGAAGTGGGCGTTCAGTCTTTTGGTGAAGGGAACGAATTTATCATTCGCTTTCAAGGTAAGACGGGAGCCAATGACAAAGAAACCAACGATATCTTAAATAAAGACATCGCAAAAATTAAAGATATCATTACTGCTAAGTTTGCGGCCAATGCTCCTGAAATTCGCCGTATTGATACGGTAGGACCTCAGGTTGGCGCTGAACTTAAGCGGAATGGATTGTTAGCAGTATTCTATTGTTTATTGGTTATCCTTATTTATGTGGGCTTACGTTTTGACTATAAATATGCACCTGGTGCAGTATTTTGTTTATTTCATGATGCTGTCATCACTTTAGGTATTTTTGTCCTGGTTGGTAAAGAAGTAAATGTTCCTATACTTGCGGCAATTCTGACCTTGATCGGGTATTCTTTGAATGACACGATTGTCGTTTTTGACCGGATTCGTGAGACGGACTCGGCTTTCCATGAAAAAGGATATCGGTTTATTATCAATCGGGCCATCAATGATATGCTTCACAGGACGTTGATCACTTCAGGGACTGTTTTTACATCAGCTTTATGCTTATTTTTGTTTTCTGGCGGCACCGTTTCTGATATTGCATTTGCAATTTGTATTGGAATCATATTTGGTACCTATTCTTCAATTTATGTTGCGGCGCCAATCGTACTTTTGATGGATAAATTGACTGCCAAGAAGGCTGCTTAGTTATTTTAGTGAGTTTTCTTGGGTGACATTTAATGAGTGAGATGTGGCGTTCCATTTCATTGAACTTTAAAATTGAGGTTTCAGTGAATCCATCGTGGAAGCTACGTGAGATATCCGGGGAGGGGGAAGCTCCTCCGCAAGGTATAAAAAATAATTTCTTTTTCGATAAACCGGCTTCTGAAAGCCAATTTCCTGATCTCATTGGAAAATTACTTGCCGTTCGCGGCTTTTCTGAATCTAAGCAAGTCGATAAGTTGCTGTTTCCTAAGCTTGCTGATCTCAAAGATCCTTTAAGTCTAAATGGTATGGCTGAAGCCTTAGTTAGGCTTGGGCGGGCGTTTTTGGACAACGAAAAAATTTGTATTTATGCGGATTTCGATTTGGATGGCACATCGGGATTAGCCTTACTTAAAACGGGAATGTTGGCTTTAGGTTTTCCTGAAATTTTTCATTATCAACCAAAGCGACTATCTGAGGGCTATGGATTTCATGTTGAAGCTGTAGAGGAATTGAAATCTCAAGGAGTCAGCCTGATAATTACCGTTGATGTGGGAATTACAGCACATTCAGCAGTGGAGAGAGCCCAGTCTCTGGGCATTGATGTCATTTTAACAGATCATCATCTTCCCGTTGAAACAATACCGAAGGCTTTTGTCGTTATAAATCCTAATAAAGGACATTGTGAATCTGGGTTAGGTTACCTTTGTGGTGCTGGTGTCGCGTTCTACCTTTTGCGAGGGTTAAAGCGATACTTTCATGATCATGCAGATCTTCCCAAAAGCTCATGGGATTTAAAAGAAGTCTTAGATTATTTCACCATCGGCACACTGACTGATATGGTGCCATTGATTGATGATAATCGTGTGCTCGTAAAACATGGATTGATTAAGCTGGCTGAAACTAAAAAAGCGGGTTTGCGAGCTTTACTAGAAGAGTTGGGGTTAACTGGTCGTCCGCTGACGAGTCAAGATGTGGCCATTCGATTTGCACCAAAGCTTAATGCTTTATCAAGAATGGAATCGGGAATTTTGCCAGTCGATATCTTTTTACTGGAAGATGAATTGTATGCTCTGGATATGGTTCGTCAAGTGATGAAGAACAACTCCACTCGTGTTCAGCTTCAAAGTGATGCTGAAGTTGAAGCTCAGGAAATTTTGAAAGAGTGGACCCATAAGGATTTCGTCTTTGTAGTTTCTAAAAATTTTCATCGCGGCATAGTGGGTTTGATTGCTACAAAATTGAGCCAATCTTTTAACCAGCCAGCTTTTGTTGGGGCTCTTGGTGAGGATGGGATGATTGTTGGTAGTGGTAGGCTTCCTAGTGGACAAGAAGCTTGTCTTGTTGAAGCCCTAGGATCTGCTAATGAGTATATGAATCGCTTCGGTGGTCACTCGGCAGCTGCGGGATTTGAATTTGCTGAAACTAAAACTCAAAAAGTGATTGATCAATTGGCGATTCATTTTTCAGATCTGAGAGAAAAGCCAAAACCTGTACAAATATTTTATGATATTGAAGCTAAGTTAGCTGAAGTTAGCGACGGTTTGATGAAGTGGTATGACTTTGTAGGACCCTTCGGCGTAGGGTTTGTAATTCCATTGATATATTTTAGAAATGTTGAGGTTGTGTCTCGGAGGGAGCTCAAGGGTGGACATTTGCGTTTAAAGCTCAGTGATAGTGATAGTGATGGAAGTGGATCCATGGAAGCGCTTCTTTTTTCTCCAACTCCGAGACAGCTGAATTCGTTAGTTGAAGTGCCAGGTTTTTATGATGTGCTTGGAGAGTTGCAGTGGAATTATTTCGCTGGGCAGAAAACTATCCAGATCCTTATCCGTGATTTGAGGGCTACAAATGGCTGAAGTTAAAAAAAATACTAAAAAAGTGGTTGCTCTGCTGTCCTCAGGGTTGGATTCAACTGTCAATATTTTTGAAGCCATGAAACATCATCATGAAGTTGTCTTGGCCTTAACATTTAACTACGGTCAAAAAGCAGCGACGAAAGAGTTAGAGCACTCAGCAAAAATTGCTGCCTATCTGGGAATTCCACATAGGGTCATGGATGTCACCTGGTTTAAGGAATTTAATAAATCATCCTTGCTTGCTGAGGATCAAGTCATTCCGACAGGAGTTGACGTTGAAATAGATAACTTTGAAAAGTCCACTGACACAGCTAAATCAGTCTGGGTGCCCAATCGCAACGGAATATTTATCAATATTGCGGCGGCCTTTGCTGAAGCTATGAATGCTGATGCTGTTATGCCTGGTTTTAACGCCGAAGAGGCCATAACTTTTCCTGACAATTCAAGAGAGTTTCTAGAGCAGATAACAAAATCCCTTTCTTATTCTACTGCAAATAAAGTCAGTGTTGGGTGTTTTACCGCCCATTTACGAAAGCCTGATATCGTGCGGTTGGGGCAAGGGTTGAAAGTTCCTTGGGAACTGGTCTGGCCTTGTTATTTTTCAGGTGAAAAGTGGTGCGGGCAATGCGAATCTTGCCAGCGGGCGCTGAGGGCTTTTCATTCTGCAAAAGTTTCAGTCGAACACTTAGTTAAAAATAATTAGTATTTTGAAATAGCCTTGGGGGATTCCAGTTGAAAGCACTGTTTATCGATAAGCAATTTGTCTATGATGGAAGTCAGCTGCGATCTTTATTTGCCTATTTAGAGCACGGAGTGTTGGGCACTTCTGTTGTAGCCTGGAGAGGGCCATGCAATATTCCTTTTTCTCACATGGTTGATGGAGAAGATCTGTTAGCGATGGCAAAAATTGAAGGGAATGAAATGCTTCATTTTATTATTGAAGTATTTGATCGAGGTCTTTTTAGTGGAGTCGTGTTGCAACGCTTATTTGCATCGATAGTCAGAGATTACTTGCAAGATGCAGCAAGTTCCCTGCTGCAAGGGCAAGAAAAGATCTTGAATAGATTTGGCGATGATATTTTTTTGGATGATCAAAAATTGAGCATTAGTATCGCCACAAAATCACCAGTTTCAGTTATGATTCATTTTGCAATGAATATTACTAACGATGGAACTCCAGTAAAAACTTTGAGCCTTCAAGACCTCATGTTAGATCCAAAAAAAGTTGCAAATGATTTAATGAGTATTTTAGCAAAAGAGTACTTTGAAATTTTCGAAGCAACTCAAAAAGTTCGGCCTATCGCATAGCTAGATTGCATTTAAAGTGGCCGGTTAGATTTTGAAAAAAATCTCGAGCTAGTGCAGTCCTTATCTCCATTGGCCTCAAGCGTAGGATGCGCTTGAGGAAAGCTGCACAGGATTGCTAGACGAGCTAACACCGAGGACAGCTGTAAAAAAAGCGCCTTCAACAATCTAAGGGGCCACTTTGTATTGATTTAGATAACGATGTTATGCCGATTCTTTTTGTTTGATGTAGAGGTCCCTTAACCAAAGACGGATATGTTTTAGATAGACATCTTTCATTCCAAAAAATACGAAATGATTTAGACATTGTTCTTCTGAGCCAGTGCTTTCCTCATGGAAGTTGACTGTGGCTATGATCTCCGGAGTGACTGTTTCATTTGGACGCCAAAGCATAAATTCGCGAAAAGCTCCAATGCTAATCGTGCGATAGTATTTCATCACTAGCCCCGCTTCAGAAATCTGAATGATGTCTACGGGGTTCGCAATTTTAATTTTTGAATTTTCGCTGCGACTGGCAATTGTAATAGAGTTTTTGTTGTTAAAATTTTTAAAATCATTTGTTAGTTTTTTTGAAATATAGAGTTTATCAAAAGGAGTGAAAAAAAGCTCCTTGCACCAGGGAGTAAGGGTACTGGCTTCATCATTTGATAATTTGTATTGAGAAAATAGAAATAAGTCGGGATCGCCAGTGACCTCAAAGGGGTTGTCATTACGCGCCTTAAGGTGCTCACATATCTGAGCCCAGCGTTTATCTTTCTCCAGTGAAAAAACATCATAATGGGCAAATATATAGTCAATTTGTCTTGGTAAGGTTTGTCGATGGGGAGTGTCTTTGTCATTTAAATCTGAAACAAGTTGCGCAAAGCTTGTGTAAAAGTAGACTTCAGAGTTAGAAAATCTTTCAGATATAAAAACTTTGAGATCTAATCCTGCAGGGCCCGTTTCATCAACAATAAGAACTCGCGCCTGCACATCCTGGCTGTTCTGAATCTCTTCAAGGGTATGAGATTTATCAGTAAGGAGTTGCCTTCGAATTTGGGTGATTTGTGGATTTTCAGCTGCAAAAAAATGGAATTCACATGAAAACTCATGCTCAGAAAGTTGCCTGCAAGAGTAGCAAGTTGCAAACATACTTTTTTTATTTTCAGCCTCAAACAATTGACTGTAGTATTTTGAAAGGGCCCCAATTTGAATTTCGGCATTATTGATCGTAGTGAATCCAATTTCAGACAAAGATTGGATGGGCGCTTCTTTAAGCATTTCAATTGTAGCATTGACTTTAAAAGAGGCGACGGTCGTGCTGTCCTTGATCGGATGTCGACCTATGATTCCATATTCTAAATCTTGCTTTAAAATCAATGAATCAAACGGCTTAAATATGACATTATTAATAATCCTATCCTGAGCCATTTTAATATCAAATGAAGGGTTATCAAAGGATGTTAAAATAAGTGCTGTCGGGTCCTCTGCTGTGCAGATTTTTCTTCGTATAAAAAAATCTCTTGCTCTGCGAACTAGGTTGAGATTTCGGGTTCCCAAGAATTCATCTTTTGAAATGACCAATTTTAACTCATGATTAGCCGCAGGCGCCACAGGGGGGGATGTATCTAGGTGAAAGGGTTCCCCACCTTTTGCTAGGGCAAGTGGTCCTTCATGTGCAGCAATTTTTAGCCAGTCATGAAAATCAGCAAGGGCTTTAAAGAACCGAATATGAAGCTTAGGATCTATTGCTTTTAGGGCCTCGTAGAGATCATTTTGAAAGCGGAGGTCATCTTCCAAGACAAATATAAACTTCATGCCTCTATTTTATCTGGCAATCAACACCAAAGGAAAGAAGCAAAGTAAAAATATTTTTCTAGGTGCTTCTAAAAATGAAAAACACTGCGCCGGTCAGGCAGAGTCCAGCCCAGATAAAATCCAATTTAAGTGGTTGTTTCATATAGAGAATTGAAAATGCAGAAAATACAATCATTGTGACAACTTCTTGGATAATTTTTAATTGGGGTAGGTTGAAGTGTTTCAATCCAAGACGATTGGCTGGGACCTGGAGGGAGTATTCAAAAAAAGCGATTCCCCAGCTTGTGAGAATCGCAATCCAGAGGGCCGACTCGCGAAAATTTTTTAAATGACCATACCATGCAAATGTCATGAAGATATTGGAAACGAAAAGCAGAAATACGGGTGTCCAATTAGAGTCCATCATAATTGCAGTGTTTTTTGATTTGAATAGGCATGGTTGCAAAGTAGACTTCCGATACGACGGTATTCGCTCAGGAGGTCAAGATGAATAGAGCTTGTATTTATGGAGGTGTTCAGACCCCTGTTGAGTCGGCTAATGTGGTTTTCTCTGAGGGAGATTTCTAATTTTGCAAGGTCACGTTTGAGCTTGATGGCCTCCGCACACATTTCGCGATTTTGATAGGCATTGATTGCCATGGCAGCGACCTTGACCAGCTGTTGGTGCATACTTCGAATTTCTTTCCAACCCTCTTCAGAGAATTCAAGTTTTAAGGCATTTTTTTTGATGGCGAGTGTCAGTATATTAATATCAATCGCATCGGCGGCTCGTTCGATATCACTGAGGAACATGATCATATCCATCACATTTTGATGTACAACAGTTGTTGATTTGTTTGCATGATCTAAGAGGAACATTTTTGTTTCACGGTAGAGAAAATCAACTTTATTATCACGATCTTTGATAGATTCAAAATCTTTGGGATCATTTGTTTCAAAAAGGCGAATCGAGTCATTGATCATTCCGAGGACGATATCGGCAGTTCTCATGATCTCTCGGTTTGCATATGATGTTGCCAATGCTGAATTTTGATAATTGTCCATGTTAACAAACTCAGTGCCAAATTCCTCAGAGGCTGCTTTGGGAAACATTTTTTCAATAAGTGCGGCACCCTTGTTGATAAATGGAAAAAATATTATTGCCGAGAGGACATTAAATATCAAATGTGCATTAGCTATTGAGCGAGAGGTTGTGGTCTGAAAATTGCTCAAAAAATCAATAAACAACTGAGTGAAGGGATAAAACAATAAGACACTGATGGTTTTGTAAAAAAAGTGAGCCCAGGCCACTTGGCGACCTACATAATTGCCGCCAGCGGCCGCAATTAATGCCACCGATGTTGTTCCTATATTTGCGCCGTAGACCCAAATCATGGCATCGTAGAAGGTGATGGCTTTTACCGTTGCAAGGCTCATCGCTAATCCAATGGTAATTGCACTGCTTTGCACAAATGCACAAAATACAATTGAGATCAAAAGTGAATATCCCGGATTATCTCGTATGCTTTGGAAAAAATCACTGAGCATTGGATTTTCAGCAAAATGATGAGATGAAACGGTAACAAGCTTCAATCCGAAAAAAAGTAATGCAAAGCCCATGATCGTGAGCGAAATATTTCTAAATATTGTTTTTTTAGCCTTAAAGTAGAAAGCAAAGGCTATTGCAAAAACAGGAAGTGCATATTGTGATAAATCGAACGATATCAGTTGCACTGTGAGAGTCGTGCCAATGGCAGTTCCAATGATGACACCCATCACTTGGCGAAGATTTACTACGCGAGCAGAGCCAAGGCCAACAAGCATCGATGTCACTGCTCCTGAACTTTGCATGAGAGTGGTGAGGACGACGCCGGTCAAGATTGCTAAAAATTTGCTTTGGGAAAGGCGATTCAGAAGATTTGTGATTTTTCCGGCCATAATCTTTTCAAGTGAGGTGCTAGCTATTCCCATACCATAAAGAAAAAGAGCGACACCGCTAATGAGGATTATAAAAAATGAATTTTGAGTATCAATCATGTGTTGTAGGCTTTCTTATTCATATTTATTATCCATACATTGAATTAAAAAAATGGACTTGAAGTAAAATGATAACAATTTTGTTTTCGATGGCAAGTTGCATCTGTGGTCTTATTCATTATTATTAAAGGTATTAAATGAGTCATTTGATAAAGCCAATTCCTGTGGTTGCTGCCGTTATTCAGAGAGAACTTGACTCAGAAGGACGCGTACTTATCGTTCGCAGAGGGCCAGGTCTGAGTGGGGCCGGATTCTGGGAATTTCCTGGCGGAAAAGTTGAGGAAGGTGAGACCCAGGAAGGCGCTCTAATTCGAGAGATCAACGAGGAACTTGGTATAGATATAGCAGTCGGAGCCAAAGTGGGTGAGATTGAATACTCATATCCCAGCAAAGTGATTCGATTAATAGTCTTCCGTGCTTTGCTGAAAGTGGATCTGATTGAGTTGCGTGAACACGACCTGTTCAGATGGTGCAAGATTGATGAAATTAAAGTTTCAGAGCTTTCGCCCGCAGACAGGCCTTTTGTGCAGATGCTGCTTTAAGTAGCCAAGATGAATTCATGGAAGGATATATTTTTTTTCATTCGAACTAGGAATGCGACAAAGGTCTTTTGTTCCAAACCATGTGTATCTATTCCTTGCGACAAATGAATAAGCTGAATCTCGGAGGAATCTGGGGATCAGCAGGAAAATAAGAAAAATTGAATAGGGACCACCCAATTGTGCAAGAATCTTAATGACAGCTGTAGACTGAGAATAAATGAGTCCCTCTTCATAATAAATAAGTGAATTAAGTTTTAAGATAAATTCATGATTTAAGATGCTTTTCGCTGTTGTGCCCTGAAGTGGGGCATAAAGAAAATTATGAGACTTGTCTCGTAAAAGGACAGCCTGGATAAAAGAGTCGCAGAGATGACAAATTCCATCAAAAAAGATGATTTTTCTTTTGTCTGACAGTGCTTTTTTCATGATATTTCATTCTACAATCCCTATACTTAAGATACAACGCCGAATTTGAAATTTGGTGATCAAAGGTAAGAAATTTGTTGGCTTTATTGTGTCGATTAAAATGTATTTAGAAAGAATGCACACATAAAATAAGGAGTGAAGTTGCATGGATGTACTTTTGTTTCCACTAGTCAATGTAACTTTGTTTCCAGGGACAACAAAGCCCATCAATGTCTTTGAGGCCCGCTATGTGGCCATGATTAAAGAATCCATCAAAAAAAATCTTCCGATTGCATTAGGCTTCATTGAGAATCCTGAAAAAATAATAACAGTAAAGCCGGGTGAATCCGTTTCTTTTGTTAGAGATGTCGCTGGATATGGTTATCCACAAATTATTGAAGAAAGACCCAATGGCAGCTTATTGGTCTTTATGCAAGGCCGTGGGAAATTGAGGCTGGGTGAAGTAGTAGATTCGGGATCTTCCTATATTGTATGCAAGTCTGAATTGATTCCTGAGGTTTTAGTAGTGGATCAAGTTCAGCAGACAAAATTGATTGGTATCTTTAGAATCTTATCGAGATGGGTGCAGAACCATATAGTGGATACTAAACAGCAAGAAATTTTTTTAAAGAACCTCATTCGTCCTGAGGAAATTATAGGTTCATTCGCATCCTATTTAATTAGAGATTATGACATGCAACAGATGGTTCTAGAATATAATGATATCAATGAAAAAATAGGATTTATCTACAGACTGATTGAATCCGACGAGTTGACCAACTAAATAATTCTAACCTTGTTATCTATCTACAGTGTGGGCTATTTTTAAAAAGTAGAGCCACTTTAACAAAAAAATCCAAATCAAGTGAGCAAAGCCCAGATGTACGATTTTCATCCAACTTGGCGCATGGAAAAACAAAGTAGCCAGACCAAATAATATTTGGCAGGCAAGAATTAAACTTAAAACTAAAGCACTTTTTCCACTCGTTGATTCTTCGGTGGTTTGGGCTTTCACCCAGAAAAAAAGAGCCAATGAGCCAGCTCCCAAAATTGCAAATACAGGATGGAAGATGCGAAGCCGAATAAGGAAGTGTGAGCTTTCAGAAAAATCAGCTATCAAGCCTGCGGCCAGATTGTTTTCTGGGAAGAGCGAGTTTGACAGGGCAGCCCATGCGCCAGTGATTGCGAGGATAAGGATCACAAGGGGGAAAAATCGATATTTGTTATATCCTGAATGAGAGTTTAAGGATTCAGGCTTAAGATTTTTACTTTTCGTCGAGGTCGATTGAGAAGCGAAATACGTGAATGCAATGGCCCCCGTGAGCATAAAAGAATTCACTTGGTGGAGAGCCATGACAAAAGCTCTATAAGGCGTTGCATTTGTCGTTACCAATTTAAATAAAACTAATTTTGCACCAAGCAGCGCTTCGATCACCATAAAGATTAGAGTGGCTTTAGCTGCACTTCGTCCAAAGGATGGCTTTTCAAAAAACTTGCGTGCTTGAAACCAAATAAAGACGATGAGCAGGCCATAGATCCCTGACATGAGCCGATGCCCGAATTCGACCCATGTTTTGCCTCTTTTTATTTCAGGTATAAGCTCACCGTGACAAAGGGGCCAGGTGTCTCCACATCCATCTCCTGAGTGTGAAATTCTGACCCATGCTCCCCACAGAATTACGATAACAGTGTAAATAAGCAGAGTTAGAGTCCATCGAGTAAAGTGAATTTTATTAAGTTTTAAGTTTATCATTCATAGATGGGGCTATCATAAGTTATAAGAGAGGGTCAATCGACCTATTTTAAGGAGTCAGGAATATTGACATAAAACCTCATATTATGTCCTACTGAGTTATGCCAAAAATAGTCAAAGAAAATTCACACCATCATTCGCATGCTCACACCGGAAATAAACATTTTGGTCATAGTCACCATCACTCCCATGCCCATGGTAGCAGTCTTGGTCGAATGAAGTTTGCTTTTATTCTCAATTTTGGTTTTGCATTCGTTGAGCTTTTTGGAGGGGTCTTAACAAACAGTGTCTCCATTATGAGTAATGCAATTCATGACTTTGGAGATGCAATTGCTGTTGCTTTAGCGATTGGTATGGAGAACCTCTCACATAAGCGCAGCGATGTCAATTTTTCCTACGGCTATAGACGGTTTTCAACTTTGGGTGCCATTATCACGGGTGTGATTCTGATGGCAGGTTCCGTGTTGATCCTGATAAAATCTATCCCTCGATTGATCACCCCTGAACAGCCTCAAACTGACGGTGTCTTAGCACTTGCGATTTTTGGGGTGCTAGTCAATGGCATTGCCGCCTATAGGATATCTCACGGAAAATCATTGAGTGAAAAAATGTTAATGTGGCATATGCTTGAAGATGTCATGGGGTGGGTGCTAGTTCTCATCGGTGCACTTGTGATGAAGTTTTTTAATGTCCCGGAAGTTGATGCTGGTCTGGCAATCACTTTATCATTGTGGATTCTATACAATGTGTTTCGCAATCTTAAGGAAGCGATGAAGGTTTTTTTGATGGCGAAACCTAGCGACGCTTCGTTGGATAAAGTGCAAGCCGAAATCATGTTGATTGATTTGGTGAAGGATGTCCATCATGCTCATTTGTGGTCTTTGGATGGAGAAAATCATATTCTCACGGTTCATGTCGCCGTTGATCCTTCTGCAGGTGTTTTAGAAATGGAAAAAGTAAAACTAAGCGTTAAGGAGCTTGTGAAAAAGTATGGTATCATTGAAGCCAATGTTGAAACAGAATTGTTCGGTGGAGGCTGTTTTGATCCACATCATACCTAGTCACGGAAGAGAGTCGTTTTAATCATGTCAAAATTAAATCCTATAACAATATTTTGGTTCCGCCGGGATTTGCGTCTGTCAGACAACGCCGGGCTTTTTCACGCGTTAAAGGGGAGTGCTTCAGTCCTGCCTCTATTCATCTTTGATGACGGGATTTTAATTAATTTAGAAAATAAATCGGATCCACGAGTTACGTTTATTTACAAAACGGTTTGTGATCTTAAAATTCAAGTTCAGGCGATGGGCTCAGATCTTTTGGTTCGAAAAGGCCAAGTTTTAGAAGTTTTTAAGTCCTTGTTTGAAAATTATAAGATTGAGGCTGTTTATACCAACAATGACTATGAGTCAGCCGCCATCCGAAGAGATAAATTGATAGCCGACTTTGTAGAAAGCCGAGGTGCTGCTTTCAAAAGTTTTAAAGATCAAACTTTATTTGAAAAAGACGAGATTTTGACTGGCACAAATAAGGCTTACTCCGTATATACACCCTATAAAAATAAAGTGTTGGCCAAACTGAATGAGTTTTATCTCAAGTCCTACCCCAATGATCTGTATCAATCTTCGTTTCTAAAATTGACAAAAAAAGAAAAAATGCTTGAAATCAGCGACCTTGGTTTTACTGAATCAAGCTTGAGTTTCCCCGCGCCCGAGCTCTCAAGTCAGATGCTCAAATCCTATGAAAAAAATCGCAATTTTCCGTATTTGAATTCCTCAACCTCTCATCTTGGACTGCATTTGAGATTTGGCACCTTGAGCATTCGGGAGTTGGCTCGCGAGGGTAAAAAGTATTCTGATGTCTGGCTGAGTGAATTGATTTGGCGAGATTTCTTTATGCAGATCCTGTGGCATTACCCCCATGTTGAAAATCAAAGTTTTCGCCCTGAGTATGATAAGATAGTCTGGAGAAATTCTCCAGAAGACTTTCAAAGGTGGAAAGAGGGCACGACAGGCTATCTGTTGGTCGATGCTGGAATGCGTGAGCTCAATTCGACTGGATATATGCACAATAGAGTACGCATGCTTGTGGCAAGTTTTTTATGTAAACATCTGTTAATACATTGGCATCAAGGCGAAAGATATTTTGCTAAAAAACTATTGGATTATGATCTTTCGGCAAATAGTGGGAATTGGCAGTGGGCGGCCGGCTCAGGATGTGATGCGGCTCCCTACTTTAGAATTTTTAATCCCATGACTCAGCAAGAAAAATTTGATCCAGATCTAGTCTATGTAAAAAAATGGGTTCCTGAATACCAATCGCAAAGGTATCCTGATCCAATGGTGGAGCATACTGTTGGGCGTGATCGATGTCTGCAAGCTTATGGTAAAATATTAAAAAAAGAAGCGATCTAGAAAGATGCTCTTGATGAAGGAATTGAGACTATGCGTATTTTAATCACTGGAGCGACCGGTCTTATTGGAAAAGAAATTGGCAAAAAATTGGCTCTAAAGGGGCATCACATAACTGTTGTGTCGCGAGATGGAAAGAAGGCCAGGGAGAGTCTGCCCTTCCCGTGCGATATTATTGTGGGCGATCTTACTAAGAGAAAGCTCGAGGATCCTCGTTTGGACCAAATAGAGGCCGTGATTAATTTGATGGGCGAGCCCGTTGTGGGTGATCGATGGAACGATGAAGTGAGGCAGCGAATTTATGATTCGCGAGTTTTGAGCACGCGAAATCTTGTAGCTAGTATCGTTGATCGCAAGAGCCCAATTGAAGCTTTTATTTCAGGATCGGCCATAGGATATTATGGCAGTTGTGGGAGTGACATTTGTGATGAAAACCACGACTCGGGGAACGATTTTTTAGCCAAAGTCACGGTGGATTGGGAGAAAGAGGCTCAGCTTGCACCAGGAAGAGTGTGTTTGGTGCGGACTGGAATCGTCTTAAGCTTGCAAGGTGGAGCGCTTCAGAAGATGCTATTTCCATTCCAAGCCGGAGTCGGTGGCACTCTGGGGGATGGTCAGCAATGGATGAGTTGGATTCATATTGATGATATTGTAGGGATGTTTGTTTTTGCTTTAGAAAATAAAAAAGTAATTGGTCCAATCAATGGCGTCGCACCAAATCCAGTCACCAACAAGGATTTGTCACAAACCTTAGCCTCCAAATTGGGAAGAAAGTTAACTTTTCCAGTTCCAACACTGGCCTTGAAGTCGATCTACGGAGAAGGTGCCAAAACCATATTGAGTTCTATTCGATGTGGCACTGCTCATATCGTATCTTTGGGTTACAAATTTAAATTTGATGATCTTGGCAACGCCTTAGAGCAAATCTGTAAGCCTTTTGAAAAGGGTGATGAGTTGTTCTATTCAGAGCAATATATACCATTGCCTCCGGAGCAGGTTTTTGCTTTTTTTAAAGATCCTTACAATTTGGAACGGTTGACGCCACCCTCTTTAAAATTCAATGTGAAGGCCATATCGACACCCGAGATTGAACAGGGGACCTTGATTGATTACGTTTTAAAGATTCACGGTGTACCTGCGAAGTGGCGAACTTTAATTGATGAGTGGAGTCCTCCTCATAAATTTGTTGATACCTCCTTGAAAGGACCATACAGAGTGTGGCATCACACTCATGAATTTAAACCTTTTTGTGGGGGCACGCTGATGACCGACAGAGTTCGATACCAATTACCCATGGGGTATTTAGGATGGATATTGGCTGGTGGAATTGTTCGTCATGACGTCGAGGGAATTTTTAAATACCGTCGGCAATTTATAGCTCAAATGTATTACTCATAAAAATCAGAAAATCCAGATTTGATCACCTCGATCAATGTCTGGATTGCATTCTTGTCTTGGGAATCGCTTCAATTCAACTTACAATTGTCTTTTGCTAAAGCAGCTTTTGAATGCTTCTCCATTCTATTATTGGTGGGTGATTATTATGAAAATAAAAGTTGAGTTAGATGATAGAGATTTTTTAGAAGTGGAGACTGATGGTTCAGGGTTGAATGTATCAATGCTTGGATGTACTGAGTTTATGGAAATGATGCAAAAAATGAAGCGACATTTTGGTGTGGATATTCGCAAGTGGCCTCTGCCTGAGGGGACGGATCATTCAAGTATTTTATTGCGTGAAATGGTCTTGAAGCTTCGTGGGGAATGGATCTTTCCCATTTCTGAAAATCTTGTTTGCAAGTGTAGAGCCATTTCAGCAAGGGTTATAGATCAGGTTGTTATAGCTGGGGCTCACACGACAGACAGTGTAACCAAACAAACTTCAGCGAGTTCTGCATGTGGAACTTGTCGCCCTGATGTTCAAAAGATCATAGATTATCGTATTCACTCAAAATTAGGATGAAGTTGGCTTTTTAGGTGGCGGGGGCTTGCCTGTAAGGTCTTCGTTTATTTTCTCTGGAAAAGTTCCATTCAATAAGTAATAGTCCAAAAGAGGGCCGAGTTTTCGACGGCATGTGCCACCGCAAGGACCAACACCAGCCGAGGTTGCATCAAATATTTCATTTAAAGTGTGGGCACCGTCTTTAATAGCTTTTTCTATAGTTTCTTTAGAAACATTGTTGCAGCGGCATATAATTTCACTTTTCTTTTTTGGACCCATGGCATTATTGTATTCATTAAAAGAATAGAGTGCAATGCGTTGCGAGATAACGCGAAGTGTTTTGAGCATAGAACTATCCTAAGTTGAAAAAAATCTGATAATCCAGTAGACTCGATGTTTTATATAAATGGAGATATTTATGTCCAATGGTGCCAATGACAAACTTCCAATGACAATTCGCGGAAAAGCTTTGCTAGATGCAGAGCTTAAAAAGCTATTGTTAGAGGAGAGACCTTCCGTTATTCTCGCTATTGAAGAAGCACGAGCTCAAGGCGATATCTCTGAAAATGCAGAATATGAAGCAGCTAAAGAACGACAATCTATGATTGAAGGACGTATTGCTGAAATTCAAGGCAAATTGGCAGGGGCTGATGTTATTGATGTGTCTCTCATCAAATCAGATCGAGTTGTTTTCGGGGCTCATATTAAGGCCACTGATGTCGAAACAGAGGAGAAAATCAGCTACCAGATCGTAGGGGTTGATGAGTCCGATGTAAAAAAAGGTATGATCTCAATTTTATCGCCATTAGCAAGAGCAATGATTGGTAAAAGAGTGGGTGACACTGTGACCGTTCAAAGTCCTAAAGGTGATAAAGAGTTCGAAATCACTTTCTTCGAGTTCAAATAAATTTTCTTATATAAAGACATTGTCGGCTCATAGAATTCAAGTTCACAATGAATTATGAGCCAACAAAAAAATCAAAATAAAAAAGCAGATAAAGTCATCTTAAAGTATCCTAATAAAAAAGGTCTTTCCCTGGGGGGAAATCTTGTCACGGAACAGGCCGGATTGAAGCTTTTTATCATTGGTTTGGTGCTTTCTATTGTCGTGGGCCTGTTTATAAAATCAGCTCTGTCGCCTAGCCGAGTCACAGAGCAAGTTGAGAGAGCCGCTCGACACATCAACAGTCATCTTTCAGTAAAATTTAAGGAAGCTCAGTTCAGTCTGAGTGATGGTGTTTTTCCTCGTTTTTCAGTTGTAATATCAAATGCTGAACTGCAATTCACAGATTCCTGTGCCATGAAATCTGTTCTATTTATTGATGAGTTGCGCCTTCCCATTTCAATTTGGGGCGCGATGACAGGTCAATCACTGATCAAGAGGATTGAAGCAGATCAAGTTGCACTAAGTCTTTCCGGAAATATTAAAGAATGTGCATCTAAAGATATTGTTAGGAATTCGAGCGAAATGAGCGAGCGAGCTCCGCTGGTGAGTCTTTCGACTTCTGAGGAAAATAAGAAATATAAAGATGCCATCACGGAATTAAGCATAAAAACTTTAAAAGTTGAGTTGCAAGGTTTTCCCCAATATCCCATTGAATTGATAGATCTCAACTTAAAAGTCGCCTCGTTCGAACCAAGGATTTTTCAAATTAGAGCAAAAACACATTTACTGCATGATGAACAAGCCGGAGGTTATCTTTCTTATGCTAATCTATTTGCTGAATTCAGGGATGAATCCGAACCAAAAATTCAGATGCACATTTATGGAAATTGGCGAGAAGGGCACTATAGTATCATCGCAAATTATGCGATGTCAGACCAATATTTAAATATTGAAACTGATTTAAAACATATTCCGCTCAGTCAGATTTTATCTTTGATGCTAAAATATAATTTAATTCATAAAGATCTCAAGAGTAAGCAAATTTGGGTCTCGGGTGTTGCGCAAATGGCGAGTGATATTTCGAAAATCAAGACTGCGCCCATTGAAATTAGAAATTTTCAGGTCGAGGGTGATTTAGGAGACATTTCTGCTGGTCAAATAAATATTACTAGCTTAGATCCTCTCAATTATAAGCCGATCAAGTTAGAATTAAAAAAGTTAAGCCTAAAAAACTTATTAAGCTTTTTAAATATCGACCCAGCAACAGGGATATTTGGCTCCATGGGAGCTTTCACTGGACAGGTTGAATTGATTTCTGAAAACTCAGTTCATTTGTTAGGAGAACATAAAGGGTTAGAATTTGTTTTTTCAAACAAGGGACAAGTGGAGTTGCAATCCATCGACAACATTCGAGGAGAGGTCAGTCTGATCAATAATCAATGGTCCATGGCACTAGATAGAATCGAGCCTCATGGCGGTCTAATGTTAGGTCACCTAGGTGCAAAAGCAGATCGAAATTTTAAAGAATTTAATATAACTACGAAAATAGATAATTTAGTTTTTTCGCACCCGGTTCAAGATTTAATCACCAGTGGTGGTGAAATCGGCAGGCTGGAATTCAATGCAGACAGCAAAATCTTAAATGGAAAAATGGTTTCATTAAAGGGAAATCTAGCCATTGATAAAATGAGCATAGAGGGGATGGATCTTGAGAGGATAAACGGAAACTTTACTTTGTCTGATGGTTTAATCAATTTAAATACAAAGGTTCAAGATTTGAAAGTTTCATCTGACTCAGCAGGAGCTGATGTTTTTAAACAAGTCACTCCATCTCCTTGGTGGGAAAATGAAAAGCTTGAGATTATGGATTTTAATGGTCAATTTTTGTGGAAAGATCTCACGCAATTCCAATGGAAAAACTTTCAAGGAAAAGTTGGGAAATCTTACAGACTAACTACTGAAGGATCTTGGAATAAACAGGGTCAATTGAAAGGCTCAGCCCAAATTCGCGATGGAAAAGGCAATAAAAAATATTCTTTAGGTGGAAATCGTGAACACCCGATCTTTTCAACAGAAAAGCTCGGGTCTGTTCGAGATAGCAACAAATAAATTATTCAGCTGCTGATTCAATATTTGATTCGTTAGTTTCGCTTGGAGTTGAGTCATCATTTCCATCAGAGATTGCATTATCAACGGCGATGACTTTGACTTCATCACGAACGGGACGATTTGGTGGAGTTTCCCTTGAGCGAAGAGTGGTTTTTACAGGTGACTTACGGATGGTGTCAGTCTTTCCATTCTTTGAACTCGATAGAAAAGTTTCTGAATTTTTATTATTAGATTTAGAAATGACTTTTCCCATCGTTTCTAGTTCTCTGTCATATTTTAATTTAAGCGCAACCAGTTCTTTTTGATAGTGATTTCGGATTTCATCAACTCTTGTGTTCCGCGCCTCTGTGACACAGGAAGAGTAAGTTAAGGCTGCTGTTTCTTTTGCCTTAGCCCGACAGCTGAGCTCAGCTAAATTTTGTGAAAAGACCTTATCCGTGCAAAGTAATAATCCAAAAAACATCAATATGGATTTCATAAAATCCCCCTTAGGTAGACTTTACACTTCAATTTGTGTGCCGGCTCATCAGCAAGATACAGGAAGGTGAAGTCCACAAAACCCCCCTTTTTTTCAGGTCTGTCCAATAGTTTGGCAGTTTTCTGAGTGCTTTTTTAGATCAGAGAATCACCGTCGCAAAGCTTTCGGATCCATTGCATCTTGAAGTCCATCACCAAGATAGTTAAAGCTGACTGTTGTGATAAAAATCATCAGTCCTGGCAATATCGCTAAGAAGGGTGCTTGGTAAATCAGCTCTTGGGCATTATTAAGCATGTTTCCCCAGCTTGGGGTAGGTGGCATTATGCCTAAACCCAAAAAACTTAATGCAGCCTCAAACAAAATAGACTCACCAACTCCTAATGTGATTGAAACCAAAATAGGAGCAATGACGTTAGGGAACATGTGACGAATAATGATTGTACTGTCCTTTGCTCCTAGAGTGCGTGCTGCCAGGACAAACTCTTGTTCACGCAAAGACAGTATACTTCCGCGAACCAATAAGGCTACAGTCATCCAAGAGAACAGGCAGAGGATGATGATCATTTTAAGAATGCTTTCGTTGGATGTGCTAATTAGAGAATGAAGCCCGGGCAGTTTGGTCAAGTCCACAGCTGCAATTAAGATAAGTATAGGAATCATGGGTAAGGAAAGTAAACCATCAGTTATTCTCATTAAGATGGAGTCAATGATTCCCCCATAAAATCCAGCAATACTGCCAATGAGGAGACCAAAAAGAGCAGAGGCTATCGCCACCAAAATTCCAACGCCCATAGAGACGCGTGTACCAAAGACCAATCTAATAAAAACATCGCGTCCCAGCTCATCGGTCCCTAAAAGATGAAGACTTTTAAAGTTCTTAAAAAGAGTTGCTAAACTTTCAGCTTCATTGAGATCTAGAGATTGAATGGCCATTAGGGCTTCAGTTGGATTTTTTTGTGCAAGATCAAAAATTGCATCACTTGGATTTATAGATTGAACAATAGATTTTTCAATCAGGGCCTTTTCGATTTTACCTGCTGCCGCTGAATTTGCTATAATAAATTTTTCAATTTCAGTTTCCCTTATGTCTATGGAGGCCTGCGAATGGGACAGGGGGCGAAGATATCGGTAATTTATATTTTGAGCGTCAGGATCCAAGCCTGTCCAGTTTTGAAGTTGATATGCAAAAATGGATATCAAAAACAACATGACAATGATGACTGCGCTGATCATTGCGGGCTTATGAGTTAAAAACTGATCCAGAACCATCTTCCACATAGGAAGTGCTTTTTCTAGGTCCATTTGTCTTTTTTCAATTGGATTTTGTAGTTCCGCCATTAGTCACCTATTTATAAGCAATGCGTGGGTCAGCAAAACCATAGGCGATATCAGCCACAAGGTTCATGATCAACACACTGCCTACGGAAATTAAGAAAGAAATCATAGCCACATTATAGTCATTTCCAATGATTGAGTCATAAACGAGTTTGCCTACACCTTGATAGGCAAAGACAGTTTCAGTTAATAATGCTCCCGAGAATAAACTTGAGACACTCACAGTGATAATTGTAATTAGCGGAATTAAGGCATTTCTAAAGCCATGCTGCCAAATGACGGATTGAGAAGAAAGTCCTTTAGCTCTGGCTGTGCGAATAAAATCATGGCGCATAGCTTCTGACATAGCTGAGCGAGTGAATCGTGAAAAGCGTCCAATTTGTTGGATCGATAAGGAGAGTACGGGCAGAACAAGGTACTTGGCACGATCAAGCAGTTCTGCCCAGAGTCCAACCTCTCCGAGACCAATGGTTTGCGTGCCTCCGGCTGGTAAAATGGGAAGCTTTACTGCAAATAAAATGATCAATACAATGGCGAGCCAGAAGGAAGGTATAGAGATTCCACCAAAAGATAAGAAACTCACGAACGTGTCGATTCTGCTATTCGGTTTTAGGGCGGACAGTACACCCAGCGGTATGGCCACTAAAATTGATAAAAACAAGGCCAAGAATGATAAGATGAAGGTATTCCAAAGTCGAGGCGCCATCAGTTCTTCAACTGGAACTCTGTAGGTTCTGCTATAACCGAGATCACCTTTGAGAGTTGTTTCCATCCACCTGCTGTATCTTTTGTAAATGGGTTGATCAAGTCCATAGAGTGATTTTAATCGAATCACATCTTCCGCAGTAATTTTTGGATTCGAAGCCACCATCATATCTACAGGATCTCCTGGCATCAAACTCATTAAATAATAGACAACCACGGAGAGCACAGAAATCACAATAAGGGTTTGAATTATTCGACGTGCAATAAAATTTATCACGAACTACCTCAATCAAAATTTAATTCAATGTCCAATCTTCGACATTGTTGGTTTCAAAGTACTGGTGACCAGTCATTTTATAGTTTTTCAAATTATGGGGAGTCACAGAGATGTCAGAGCGATAAAATAGAGGCAGAGCAGGAACTTCTTCCGTGTAATATTTTAAAGTATTTCCAACCAGCTCGAATCTTTTTTTGGGATTAAATTCTAGGTTGAGCTTATCCAAAGCCTGATCCACTGAAGAGTTTTTCCATCCCATAAAATTTTGTCCTGACCAGCCATTTTTCTGAGTTGGGATTGCTGTGGATGAGAACGTCGAACGAGGATTGCTTTCGGGAGAAGAAACCCAAGCAAACATGGCCAGTCCACTAAACTTTCGATGAGTCATGGTGTCGCCAAAGAAAACTCGAGCGGGCTCATTTTTAATGATGACCTCAATACCTATTTGTTTCCATTTGTTTTGAAGATAAACTTGAACCAATTCACGAGTTTTATTGCCGGCGGTAGTTTGAAAAAGCAAAGACAACCTCTGATCGCTTTTGCTGCGAAATCCATCCTTGCCCATTTTCCAGCCGGCTTCATCAAGAAGTTTTCCAGCGCTGTGTTTTGAATAAGGATAGAGAGTCACATACTTAGGATCTTTGGTGAACCAAGTGTCTTTTGGCGAAATGTTATGAATTGCCGCTTGCTGTTTGTTGTCAAAAAGTGCTGTGACTAAATCTTCGCGATTCATTGAGAGGACTAAAGCTTTGCGAACTTTAACATCCTTCAAAATGGGGTTGTCTAAATTCAAATCGATGTGTTCGTAGGTCACAGAAGGAACAAAGTGGAAGGTGAAAGGCAGGCCTTCAGCTCTGGCTTTTTTTTCAAAAGAAATGGCTTGATCTAAATCAAGTCCAACAACTGAAATCATATCAATCGTTCCTGAGCGCAGATTTGCTTCGAGAGTTCCCGTGTTGGGGATCAATTTAACGATGATTTTTTGAATTTTGGGTTGGATTCCATAAAAATATTTATTGGGACTGAAGCTAACATGGGAGCCTAATTTAACTTCTGAAATGACATAGGGACCATTGTAGAGGCCGGAATTCAGAGGACTGCGAACATAATTAGAATTTTTTTCGTAGCCTTCTTTTTCTTTCCCATATTTTTCAAAAATGGCCTTTTCGATATGAGTAGGAACGGGGGAGAACTGGCCAAGTTGATAAAAATCCCATTTAGCTTTTTCGTATATAAAGCGGCATTTTTTAGGATTCTTTGGATCAATTTCAATTTTCTCAACCTGTGTCCATTGCTCTTTTTCGGCAACTGTCACGGTGTCAGATATGGCGATTGTGTGTGCGGTAATAAAATCCTGGCATATTACAGGCTTCCCATCACCCCATTTAGCATTATCAATAATTTCCCAAAGGGCAGAGAGTTTTTTCTTGCTTCCAAGGCCGACTATTTTTGCAGAGCCCTTTTCGAGGGAAGGAATTTCTTTGGCGAGCTGGGGGATCCATTTGCCATCAGCATCCATAGTCACCAAAGTTCGTCCGACCATTCGAGCCATATAGGTTGATGCTGACATGGACATAATGAGTGGATTCATGGTCTCAAATTCTTGAGAGATACCTATCTTAAGTTCAGCGTTTGTGGCAGCCACAGAACCACTGGCGATGACGTTGAGAGCAATGAACGAAGTAGTAAATTTAGAAATGAATTTAAGCATAATAGATTTCCTCTTTGAAAAAATTAATTTTTCTCCATGATGAACTCAGGTGAAGTCTCTAGCCAACAAGCTTTCTGGTGATTTACATCGCCTTTTAGCTGCGGTGTCTGTTGAATACAAAGATCCATTTTATGTGGGCAGCGAGTATGAAAAGAACAACCAGAAGGAGGGTTTATCGAGTTAGGGACCTCCCCAGCTAGAGACTTTTTATTTCTTTTTTTGCCTTGGCCGAATCGAGGAATTGCGGAAATCAAGGCCTGAGTGTAGGGATGTTGAGGATTGCTGAAGAGATCGTCTCGGCTTGCTATTTCAACAATTTTTCCTAGGTACATGACTGCAATTCTATCACAGACATGATCAATCACAGAAAGGTCGTGTGAAATAAAAATAAATGTCAGATTCAGCTTTTCTTGGAGATCCTTCAAAAGATTAAGAATCTGAGCCTGAATAGATACATCTAGGGCACTCACGGGTTCATCACAAATGATAAACTCGGGACTCAATGCAATGGCGCGAGCAATACTGATGCGCTGGCGTTGCCCACCAGAAAACTCATGGGGATAGCGATTCACTGCTGACTTTTGTAATCCCACCCATCCAATCAATTCCATTACGCGTTGATTTCGCTCTCTTCGATTGCCGATATTATGAATATCCATGGGCTCTGAAATAACCTGTCCCACTGTCATCCGTGGATCAAGGGATGCAAAGGGATCTTGAAAAATCATTTGCATATTTCTTCGTTTTTTTCTTAGAGGTGCGCCACTAAGCTTTAAAAAATCTACACCGTCAAATTGAATTTGGCCAGCCGTGGGTTCAAAAAGTCGAATCAAAGTTCTTCCTAATGTAGATTTCCCGCAGCCAGATTCACCGACAATTCCAAAAGTTTCACCTTTTCTAATCGTGAAGCTGATATCATCAACTGCTTTTACGTTTCCTATCTCTCTTAAAAAAAATCCCTTTCTGATGGGAAAATACTTTTTAAGGTTTTTGACTTCGAGGAGAATAGCCTTCATGTGACACCTGTTACTTAACTTTTGTGAAAAAGAAATTTATAAGGGATTGAAACAAGCCACTTTGTGCTCGTGGTTTATTTCTAAAAGAGGCGGTTTAAAATTCAGACAGGGCTCAATGGCACGGGAGCAGCGATTTACAAAGGGACATCCTGCAGGAAGCTCATGTGGAGATGGAACACTCCCTTCGATGGTTTTCAATCTTACAACTCGATCACCAAACTTGGGGCGAGAAGCAATGAGGGCGGCCGTATAGGGGTGACGTGGATTTAAAAAGAGCTCGGTGGTTTTTGCTTGTTCGCAAGCCTGTCCGCCATACATGATCAGAACATGATCAGAAATTTCTGAGATGACACCAAGGTCATGCGTAATAAATTGGACTGTCATCTTAAATTTTTCCTGGAGGTCCTGAATGAGCTCCAGAATTTGAGCCTGTATTGTGACGTCTAGAGCCGTTGTCGGTTCATCCGCAATTAGAAAGCTGGGGTGGCAGGATAATGCCATCGCGATCATCACGCGCTGTCTCATTCCTCCAGAGAGTTGGTGAGAAAATGAATTGTACCGCACCTCGGGTGATGGGATGCCAACCAATTGAAGCATTTCAACAGCGCGCTCTTTAGATTCTTTTTTAGAGCATTTTAAGTGCTTAAGAATTTGTTCATCCATTTGAAAGCCAACAGTTAATACTGGATTCAAAGCAGTCATGGGCTCCTGGAAGATCATGGACATTTCTCCGCCACGAATCTCTTCCATTTCAGTCTCAGACATTTTTAAAAGATCCCGACCATTAAGGAGGATCTCACCTCCAGTGACCTTTCCTGGAGTTTGAATTAAGCGCATCAAAGAAAAAGAGGTCACTGATTTTCCGCAGCCTGATTCGCCAACGATTCCCAGTGTCTGTGACTTTTTTATTTCATAGCTCAATTTGTCCACGGCCTTATAAGTGCCCGACTTCAACTTAAAAGAAGTCTCTAAATTTTTAACTTCAACAACATTGGGTTCAACAGTTTGAATCATTCTTTTGTTATCCTTGAAGTTCACTAGCAATGGTCAGGTTGTCCCAAAAAAAGTTCTTGGCAAACTTCCTAAATGAATCTTTTAGCCTCAAACTCTTCAACAACGGAAAGGGCGCCTTTTTTTACTGCATTTCCTAAAATTCCAGAAATTTTCTCGCTGAGGCTTTCATGTTGCTCAAATTTAATTTTAATAATTTGATGTTTTTCGGCAAAGCTCATTAGGTAATCATCACTGGTGCCAAGTTGATCAACCAGGTTTAGAGTCAATGCTTGTTCGCCATACCAGTATTCTCCAGTGGCAATTTCAGCGATTTTCAACTGCGGTCGAAATTTTTGAACAAAACCTTTGAATAAAACGTGGACGTCTTCAAGTTGTTGTTTAAACTTTTCTTCGCCCTTAGGAGTGATTTCCCCAAGGAGGCTGACGGTACGCTTAAATTCTCCGGCTGTGTACTCACGCACATCAACGTCATGTTTTTTCAACAGTTTATGTAAGTTTGGTACTTGAGCGACAACACCAATAGAGCCTACGATTGCAAAAGGTGCTGCAATAATTTTATTTGCAGTGACCGACATCAGATATCCACCACTTGCGGCCACTTTATCGATACAGACTGTTAATGGGATGTTTTTCTCGCGAATTCTTAGCAATTGTGAAGCTGCAAATCCGTAGCCATGAACAACACCACCAGGGCTTTCTATTCTGACAACAACTTCATCTTCGGGGGTTGCGCATGTTAATACCGCTGTGATTTCTTCTCTCATATTTTCAACAGCTGAGGCCTTTACGTCGCCGTCAAAATCAATTAAAAATATTTTCTTTTCGTGAGACCGCGACTTGTCTTCACTTTGCTTGCTTTCAATCTTTTGTTTTTTCCTAAGCTCTTTTTTTTCGCTTTTTGATAAGGTGTACTCTTTGAGTAAACTCCCAACATTTTTGTATTTATCATGCAAGAGTTCGATTTCTATCTCTGACTTTTGACTTGCAGCCCTTGAGGCCACAAAGGCGATGGCCATAATAATAGCAATGATTGCAAAAAGTATAAGAAAGGTTTCGGCTGCGAAAATCCCAATGCTCTCTAGGGCTGTCATGGTGCTCCTTTGATTTGCAAGAATCAGCAAATCTCTTTTAATAGAGGTTTAAATTAGTCAGTATTTAGTCAAAGGTCGAGGAACTTTTTTGTTTATTCAAAAAAAAATCAGACTTCTGATAGAGTGGGACAGTATGATGCCAATAACTATGCTTTTATTTCTTTTTATTTTTACGTTCACTCTGGTTCAGTTGATTCCATCGGAGACCTTTGGTGGCAATCCACAGCAAGAGCGTATGCAAGGCTTTAAGGAACATATTTCTGAGAATGCACAATTCAATAAAGCCCGTGAGATGGGAGAAAAGGCATTTCTAGAAGAAGTTGAACAATGGGAAACTCAGCGAGACCGCAAAGCAATAGAAAACCAACGTCAAAAACAAGCTTCCCAGATGGCGGAAGATGGCGTGGAAGCGAAAGAGGACGCTGCAGCGAAGCGAAAAAATCAAGAGGAATATAAAGCCTCACTTAAAGAATATCTGAGTGAAAAATCAAGGCAGGCAAAGGAATCGAAAGATCAAGTCAAATTCAAGATGCCAACCGAGGCTCAAGAGCTTGCTCTTGATGAGATTCGTCCACGCTACGAATTTAATAAAAGGATGAATGCGGGGAAGAAGAAAACAAAAGCAGGAAGTTCTGCATCAGGCAACTTTCCTCAGCCGCCATCATTTGATGGATTTAGCGGAGGGGGAGGAGGCTATGTCCCAGCCCCGAACTTGCCTGAAGATTTTGGAGATGTGCCACCGCCTCCACCAATGAATCCAGGATTCGGTGAGGATTCTTTGGGCGGTGGTTTTGGAAATGACTTCCCACCACCACCGCCTCCTCCACCGCCCTTTGGAGAGTTTTAAGCTAGGATTTCAATAGTTCATCTGTTGTCAGGCCGGAGTGCTCTTTCACTCCGCGCATGAAATACCAAAAAACACCGAGAAGGAAAATGATAGAAGGAACCATGACGATACCGAGTGACCAAGTAGTCATCCGGGCTATTTGCTCATTGAGCAAAATCGATTGAGCCTCCTTAGACAGTGTTGAGTCAATGTTAGTAAAAATTCTTTGGCCTATAAAGAAATTGCAGACGGCACTAAATACGAAGGAGAGGGAGAGCCACATCGTGGCTCGGCGCAGGTGCTGGTGGAATTCTGGATGCTTGTTGTTTTCCTTTAATTTTTCATCCAGCAGGTCCACTTTCATTGCGGACGGATTTAAAAAAATAGCCTCAATGAAGGGTTTCTTTGTGAAAGCAGATCCAAAAACAAATAGTCCAACAAGAGTTGGAAAGGCAGCTTCTTTAATCGCAAACCAAAATCCATGCAAACCGGCAAGGGCTAGGCCGCCAGTCAAGGAAACATTGAGAAGTCCTAAGGCTGAAAAGGCATTCACTTTGCGTCGTTTTCTGAGATCATAGGCCCCGTAAATAAAGGGAAATGAGAGCGCGAGCAGCAGGGAGTAAAGTGGGCCGAGAAAGCGCGTCAATTTATTGAGGACTAGAACTGGTAAAACGATATTAAAACTAAGGTTGAGCCAGCTGTTTTCGTGTTTTATTTCTTTTTCAGACATGTTTAGCATCCTTGTAGTCTTCGATTAAAAAGGCAACTGATTTAGGTGCAAAATTCTGAATTTATCCAAAACAAAGATCATAAAGTGAGTGATGAGCAAGGCTCATATTTTGTGCTGAAAATTTACGCATAGACAATAAATTTTTTTGAAAAGCACATTATTTTTTTGAAAATTTCATTTGCCTAGATTGTTAAAAACTGTATAGATTAGACTTTAATCTAGAATTAATTAAACAAAACATGTTCAAATGATTAAATTTTTGAATGTGAATTACAAATGCGAAGGGACAATAAACATGAAAGCAATCGTAATCGCGGCTTTGCTAGCACTTTCTTTCACGACTGGTTTTACTTGCTCTAAAAACCAACCAGCTGAGCAAGCTCCAGTAGCAGCTCCAGTTGAAACAGCTCCAGCGGCAACTCCAGCTCCAGCTGATGCAGCAGCAATGGCAGCACCAGCAGCTGATGCAGCAGTAGCAGCTCCTGCAGCTCCAACTGAAGCTCCAGCAGCTCCAGCAGCTCCAGCAGGTCACTAGGCTTTTAAAGAAATTAAAGCTTACCTGAAAAAAAGCCCTCGTTAAGAGGGCTTTTTTTTGTTATTTGTCAAATTTGCGATCAAGTTTCTTCCTTTGTCTCAGCATATGAACTCGACTTGCATTCCTGAATCTTAAGGAGTCTAATTTATGGGTCCCATAGAAAAAGGAGAAACATCGTGGATTCAGTCAGCTCTTTGTATGGATATTTCTTAGAGTGTTGTGCCTGGGCTTGGATATTAGGCTCAATGGTTGTATTATTGTTCGTCGGCTTCTTTGGAAGTCCGCTTATTGTATGGACTTTAGTCCTTGCATTAATTATGGCAGGCTTTGCGGCCCCTCCATGGTTGTGGGTGGTCTTTGCATTGCTGGCCTTTGTGTTCAATATTCCTCAACTTCGAACTCTTTTAGTGACCAAAGGAGTCTTTGCACTATTTAAAAAGTTTGAATTTTTACCCAAAATATCGGACACGGAAAAAGCTGCATTAGATGCTGGTGTTGTTTGGGTCGAAAAAGACTTATTTTCTGGAAAACCTGATTTTTCAAATTTGATGAAAGAGTCGTACCCAAGTATGACTCCTGAAGAACAGGCTTTCCTCGAAGGACCAGTCAATACACTTTGTGAGATGATTGACCATTGGACTATATATAAGACAAAAGAAATTCCTGAGCCTATTTGGGCTTATACGAAAAAAGAAAAGTTTTTAGGAATGATCATTCCTAAAGAATACGGCGGATTGGGATTTTCAGCTCTTTGTCACTCTGAAGTGATTATGAAAATTTCATCTCGTTCTTTAGCTGTAGCGATTCAAATCATGGTGCCAAATTCATTGGGACCAGCAGAATTGTTGGCACATTACGGGACTGAAAAGCAAAAAAAATACTGGTTGCCTAGGTTGGCTGACGGAATCGAAATTCCGTGCTTTGGTTTGACGGAGCCTATGGCTGGCTCTGATGCCGGTGCAATCACTTCATCCGGTGTTTTATTTAAAGGTCCAGATGGAAAAATCCAGATCAAATTGAATTGGAATAAACGTTGGATCACATTAGCCTCAATATCTTCTGTCATAGGTTTGGCTTTCCGGCTGCGCGATCCTGAAAATTTATTGGGAAAAGGTGAGGAACTTGGAATTACAGCGGCACTTATTCCAGCGAAAACACCTGGTGTAGTTTTAGGGCGTCGTCATGATCCACTCAACACAGCATTTTATAACTGTCCAACTCAGGGGCATGATGTTGTTGTCGATGCGGAAGACACAATCGTTGGCGGACTTGCTAACGCCGGCAAAGGTTGGATGATGCTCATGGAGTGTCTGGCTGCTGGTCGCGGGATTTCTTTGCCAGCTCAAGCTACTGGTGGAACTAAACTTGCAACTCGTGTAATTTCAGCTCACGCCGTCGTCCGTCGACAATTTGGCGTATCGATTGGTAAGTTTGAAGGTATAGAAGAGCCACTGGCTCGCATTGGTGCAAATGCCTACACTCTAGAAGCAATGAGAAAGTTTTGCCTTGGAGCTCTCGATAAAGGGATCAAGCCAGGTGTTATCACGGCTATGCAAAAATACTATACAACTGAAATGGCAAGAAAAAGTATAGTTGATGCTATGGATATTATGGGTGGTGCTGGGATTTCCCTAGGACCCCGTAATTTGTTGGCTGAAATTTATATGGCAACACCAATTGGCATCACTGTAGAGGGTGCAAATATAATGACCAGAACTTTGATCGTGTTTGGTCAAGGAGCTCTTCGCGCGCATCCTTTTGCTTATGCGGAAGTCAAAGCCTATGAAGCCAATGATGTGGTTGCCTTTGATAGGGCCTTTGCTGGACATATTGGGCATATTTTAAGAAACCAATGTCGAGCAATTTTACTTTCTTGCACTCGAGGATATTTGGCTGCAACGCCGGATTGTCATCCGCAGATGAAAGTTTATTTCAGACGCATGTCTTGGGCGTCCGCAACTTTCGCTTTATTGTCTGATATAGCTATGGGTGTCCTTGGCGGAACACTGAAAATGAAAGAGAAAATAACTGGCCGATTTGCTGATATTCTAGCAAATATGTATATTGCAACTGCAATATTGCGTCGGTTTGAAGCTGAAGGTCGTCGTGAAGAAGATCTTGCTTTTGTACATTATAGCTTAAAGCTTTGCATGGCTGAAATCCAAAAGGGCTTTGATGGAATATTTGATAATTTAAAAATTCCTGGAATGCGATGGTTTTTCAAAGGTTGGATTGGGGCTTGGTCGAGAATCAATTCTTTAGGCTCGCAAGCTTCTGATGGCTGGAGTCATGCCATTTCAACGGCAATGATGAAAGAAGGCGGAGTTCGCGATCGTTTGACGGACGGTATCTTTATACCAAAAGACCGCAGTCAGCAGTTGGCTCGACTAGAATATGCCTTTTCAGTTTCATTAAGATCAGAAGCAGCTGAGAAGAAAATCAAAAAAGCAATTCGTGATGGAGTTTTGCCTAAGAAAAAAGCTCATCTTTTATTAGATGAGGCAAGAGGTAAAAACATCATCACTGAGGATGAGCTAAAATTGATGAAGGAATGTGATACTGTTCGATATGATGCCATTCTGGTGGATGACTTCAGTGAAGAGCAATACCACGCGAACAAAGTACTTTAGTCGCTAATTTTTTAAAACAAAAAAACGCCGCGCCTGATTTACAGGCGCGGCGTTTTTATTTTTTCGATTTGAGAGTTCGCAAGTTTGAGTTGGGTCTTTAATTAAAATTTAGAAAATTTATTATTCGTTATATCGAGCGCAGAATAGCATTAAATGATTTCAGCATTGAGCTGAAAGGCTGACGCTTATTAATAAAACCCAGATAAGAAAAATTTCGAACAAGTGGCAGATCAAGTTCTTCTTCCGAATGGCCCGTGTAGATGACGACAGGAAGGGGCTTGCGGATTTTATGAATTTTTTTTTCAGTTAGAAGTCGATCCATAAGCAGGAGTGTTTCTCGTCCGCCCATCTGAGGCATTTGCCAATCCAAGACGACGAGATCATAAAATTTATTAGCTAAGAGGGGGATCGCATCTTGGCCATCAAAGGCCATCGTGACGTCACATTTATAATGATCAAGGATGTGTGACATTAGCTTAACTGAGTCGAGACTGTCATCAATGACGAGCACTCGTGGTGTTTTTTGTCTCTCAAGTGAAGGTTGAGAAGTGGTTTCAAGCATCATTTGGAACTCCTTCGGTCATATCATTTTCAAGACAGAGAGTGTGATGTTCTGTCTTGTTTTTATTTGATATGATGTTGATCCAAGAATCTTTAAATAGTCTCATTATGAACTGAATTTAATTCAACTCATGCAAGGTGACAAAGTAAGAGCTTCCAATTTAGGCAAGCTCCTTCCTGGTTTGCTCGACAATGACAGTTTCACGGACCACAACCACTTTGATTTGGCCAGGGTAATTGCACTCTTCTTCGATACGAGCTGCAATCTTTTTAGCCAATTCCAGGGCGTGGAGATCATCGACTTTTTTGCTATTGACCATGACTCGGCATTCTCTTCCACCGCTGAGGACAAAACAATCGGTTACTCCAGAGAAGCTTCGTGCAATATCTTGCAGTTCAGAAACTTTCTGATTGTAGGTTTCGATTGTAGAGCGCCGAGCGCCTGGGCGAGCCCCCGAGATAGCATCGGCAGCAATCACTAAAAAGGCATGATCTGTAGAGGGTTGTTCGTCGAAATGATGTGCTCGCACCGCATGAACAACATCTGGAGTTTCATCACGTTCGGCAATAAACTCAGCGCCGATAACGGCGTGCCCACCTTCTTTGACGTGGTCCATTGATTTTCCAATGTCATGAAGCATTCCAACGCGACGAGCCTTTTTAATATCGATTCCCAACTCTCCGGCTAGCAATCCCGCTATCCAACCCACTTCACCGCAGTGAAAGTATTGATTTTGAGTGAAAGAATAGCGATATCTGAGCGAACCCATCATTTGTCTTATTTCAGGATTGAGGTTTTCAAGTTTAAGTTCTTTTGCTAGGGCATCGCCATCGACCTTGATACTTTTAAATAGTTCTTTCTTTTGATTCTCAGCGATTCTTTTTATTAAATCAGGTGTGATGCTTCTTTTTTCCTTGAAGATTCGCTCTAATGTTCTGCGAGTGAGTTCCCTTCTTACCGGGTCAAAACCAGCAACTCCAACCATTTCAGAGCCCTCTTCAATTATGATGTCACAGCCGCAAAATTCTTGCACAGCCTTGATGTTGTTGCCATCAGGATCACAAAAGAACTTTCGAGATTGGACATCCGGAAAATTAACAGCACCAATGCCTCGCTCGGCACAATAGGGTCTAGAAAATCGATCTATGATGAGAGCTAGTATTTTTTTTTGCTCGATACTCGGCGTGCTCTTTGGTGTCTTCCTCGTGCTCCTGGGCGAGTCGATGTGCGCGTTTTTGAGCCTCTTCTTCTAAAACTAATTTCAACTGATCTTTAACACTTTCTGTTGAAGTATTCAGTTTTGTGGTCAGTTTCTCGACGAATTCTGCGTTGAGAGATTTTTGCGTCTCCTTCAGCGAGGTGATCACAGATTCCTGCGACTTCAGGGAAAGTTCCTGATTTTTAACATCAACTTCGCGCTCTTGAAGCTTTTTCTTTTCCTCAAGAATAATTTGATCCGCTTTTAATTTTTTTTCGTTGGCAACTTCTTGAAGATCTTCAATAGATTCTTCTGTTTTTAGCAAGTCAGGTTCAACCTTGGTCCACATTTCGGCTTCAATTTCCTGAATGCGCTCTTTTTCTTCAAGCAGCTTAAATTCTATGGCTTGTTTTGTTTCATCAATAACTTCTTGGGCATCTTCTTGAGCCAAGCGCAGGGTGCGAGCATTTTGAAACCTGTGCAAGGCCCAGCCAAAAGCGCCACCAGCGACGACTCCAATTAAGGCTGTGGTGATCATTGCAAACATCATATAATACTCCTCATTTGGATTACTCTACCTGGATCGCAGCTTTAACGCAAATTTAACAGAAATTTTGGGCCAAAATTATGATGTTTTGCTGCTGGCGTTACTCATATTTTTTTTACCTTAGATTTATTCTGGGATAAGATTCAAACTGTATGAGAGAATAACTCGTTTTTCGAAAAGGTTAATCAATGAAAATATGGATGTTCGAGGAAGGCCAATGTAAATTTTCGAAAGAACTGAAAAGCTGATGGATATTATTATACCATTTCATGAATTAGAATTCACTTATGCTCGCTCCAGAGGGCCCGGTGGTCAAAATGTGAATCGCACCAACTCAGCAGCGATACTGCGTTGGAATCTTCAACGCTCTCAGGCATTTTCAGAAGCTGTTAAATTACGGCTGGCAGCAAACCTTGCGGGGCAACTGACTGACGATGGGGATATTCTTATTCGAAGTGACGAGCACAGAGATCAAGACCAAAATAGATCATCCTGCATCAATAAGTTGCAAATTATTTTAAAAAAAGCCCTCTTTGTTCCCAAAAGACGAGTGGCCACCAAGCCCAAACGAAGTGCCGTCCGTAGGCGCTTGGATTCAAAAAAGCATCTTTCAGAAAATAAATTATTGCGCAAAAAAGTTGCACCATAGAAATTGAAGCGAGTTCTTAATGGATGAATTGATTTTACTTTTCATATCTGTGTTTGCAGGATTTTTAGGAGCGTTGCTGGGGTTGGGCGGTGGCCTCATTATAGTTCCAGCATTGACACTCTTTTTTCATGTTCATATTCGCTATGCCATCGCGGCCAGTTTGATTTCAGTTGTGGCGACCTCATCAGGAGCTGCTATCGGTTATTTAAAAGAGGGCCTGACAAATTTGCGTTTGGCAGTCGTCCTTGAAACGGGAACTGTATTAGGTGCTATTATTGGTTTTTTAATTTCTGCATCGATAAAGTCCTCTTTTCTATATTTAATTTTTGGAGCGTTGCTGATGCTTTCTGCCATTATGATGCTCAGTCAAAGAGAAACACAAGAGGTTGAAATTAATCATCCTTTGTCTGAGAGCCTGCAGTTGTCTGGTGTCTATTTAGGTGTTGATGAAAATCTAAAACCTTACAATGTGGCCCAGTTACCACTAGGATTGTTTTTGATGTTTGGGGCAGGGATTTTGTCGGCCTTATTGGGAATTGGCAGTGGAATATTTAAAGTACTGGCTATGGATACAGTGATGAAACTGCCAATAAAGGTGTCGTCGGCAACCTCAACTTTTATGATCGGAGTGACAGCCGCAGGCAGTGTGGGTGCCTTTTTTTTGAGAGGTGACGTGAGGCCTGAAATCGCAGCGCCTGTCGCCATTGGTGTACTTGTTGGAGCATTTATTGGATCTCTAGTGATGGTGAAGATTCCAGCAAGTCGCATTCGAAAGTTTTTTGTCATCGTACTTGTTATAGTTTCTTTTGAGATGATGAGTAAGGGTTTTAGTGAATGAATAAAGTAAGTCCAAGACAAGCAGAGCTGAAGATTGCGAATTATATTGGAGTTTTTTTAAAAATAGGTGTTATTACTGCGGGCTTTTTTTTAGTTACTGGCTGGGCTTGGATGCTTATCGATGGTGATCATGAAGTGAGGGCGCTGCAAAATTATGAGGCATCGTCTCTGACAGAGAGGCTTGAATGGGCTATCATTTTGAATGACAGAGCCATGATTTTTGCTACTCTTGGTTTAGCTTTGCTGGTTCTTTTGCCCCTTCTACGGGTTTTTATTACTGTGGTGTTGTTTGGAGTTAGCAGAGATTATAAAATGACAGTGATGGCCTTTTTTGTGCTCTTAGCGCTGATCTTTAGCTTTAGCTTGGGATTAAATGCCTAATTGGATAAAACTAGACCCCGACGGAAAATAAAATCCTAGCTCCTCGGAAACTTCAGTTTTAGAATTTCCTGATGAATAAAAAAACTTTTAAAGTTACTGCTTTTTTAAACATGTTTGGCCTTGCGAAGGTTCCCCTAATTTTATTCTGTACGCCACGGGTTGTGGAAATGACAGATGAAAAGTTTATCGTCAAAATTCCTCTCAGCTATCGAACAAAAAATCATCTGAACTCAATGTATTTTGCTGCTTTGGCTGTTGGTGCTGAGATTTCTGTTGCCGCACCGGCGGTTGTCGCAATCAACGAGGGGAAACTTAAAATTGACTTTGTTTTTAAAGATTTTAAGGCAAACTTTTTGAAACGTGCTGATGGCGATGTTCATTTTGTTTGCGAAGAAGTTTCAGAGGTTATTTCATTGATCGAAGAAGCAAAAAACAATACTGAGCGAATAGAAAAGAAAATTAAAGGTTACGCTGTTGTTCCATCAAAAAGTGATATTGATCCAGTGATGACCTATGAGTTGACCTTGTCAGTGAAAAATAGAATAAAATCTTGAGCACTGAGCTGCTTATTTTAAATAATGCAAACTGGCCCCTTAAATTGTTGATGTAACTACCTAATTTTGCACTTAGTTCTCAATCGCACGATGCGCTTGAGAAAGGCTGCACAGGATGGCCAGACTAGGTCATACCCGAGGGCAGCTGGTTTAAAGATATGCCATCAACAATTTAAGGGGCCAGTTTGTTATCGTTTTATTCTACACCAAGCTGAGATAGATTCTTAACAGCCTCATCATACTCAGTTAATAATTTATTATAAATTTCATTAACGCTCAAAATATCGTCAATCAAACCGACGGATTGGCCAGCAGTCCATACTGTTTTCCAAGTTGGTTTTGTTGCTGCTTCCTCTAGGGCGTTCATTCCCATTAAATGAATCAATGGAACCATGTATTTTTTTGTAAGTTTATGCTCTTTCAATATTTTAAAGGCCCAAGGCAAATCAGTGCCTAATTTTTGAACGTAGGGTGTATTTATGACAGAGGCTGGAGTGCCAGATACACGAGTAGTCATGACGATGTCTTCTGGTGTTGAAGTCAAAATGGCATTTTTATAGGCTTCATCAACTTGCGCCTCTTTGCTGGCGATAAAGCGTGTTCCGATGCTTACACCTGATGCGCCCAAGGCTAAGCAAGCTGCTATCATTGAGCCATGGGCTATTCCTCCAGCGGCAATGATTGGAATATCCATACTTGCTTTGAGCCACGGAATTAAAACTAAGGGAGAAATTGGTCCAGCATGTCCACCGGCTCCAGAGCCAACGGCAATGACTCCATCGGCACCCATGTCTTGAACTTTCTTAGCGTGTTCTAAGTTGGTCACATCGCAAAATACTTTGGCACCATTTTTATGTGCTTCCGCAATAACTGTTTTTGGGCTACCCAAAGAAGTGATAAACAGTTCTACGCCTTCATCAAGGCCAATTTTTAAATCTTGATTTTGGCGAGTGTTGCTTTTGTTGACGATGATGTTCACGCCAATGGGTTTCTTTGTCTGGCTTTTTATGGTTTTCAAAGCTTCAGCATATTTTTCAATAGGTCGATAGTTTAATGCCGGGAAAGTGCCAATGCCCCCGCATTCGCTCGCTTGAGTGACCAAGTCAGTGTTGCTCACCAAAAACATGGGGGCAGCGATTATGGGGAAGTCAATATTCATCATTTTTGTGAATGAGGTGTTGATTTTTTTAAGCATAATTTTTTGGAAGCTCCTTCTCGAATTCTTAGACCAATTTTTTCCAATTTCAATCTAAGAATACGAGGAGGAATCAAGGATGCAAGCAGTATTTACTATTGCAGGTAGCGACTGAATAAAAGGTAGACTTCTTTCTTCACGGCATTCTCCCTTTCAGCAGATTGGGGTCCTAAAAGAGTCAATTGAAGGATGCTGTTAAAAGAGCTGACTAGGATGAGAGCAACGAGTTCGCGATCTCTTTCCGCCATACTCGGCAAGTAATTTAGAACGGCCTGTTGATAATGCTCGAAAAATCCTTTTCGTGTTTCCCAATAATCAAGCATTCCTTGAACCCCTTGAAGTGCTGTACGCAGTGGGCGATTATCATGGTAGCGGGTGAATCCGATCTCTACAAAGGTCTTGATTTTTGAATCTAGTTCCGCGCCTTGAAGTTGCGATAAGTTCTGTTCAATATAAATCAAATCTTTTTGTAGGAGGTCATCAATAACTGCAGCCACAATAGCTTCTTTGTTGGCAAAAAACTGATAGAGGGACCCGATGCTGACTCCGGCAAGCTCAGCAATTTTATCAGTGGTAATAGAGTGATAAGGATCCTGAACTAATAATCTAGAGCAGGATTCAACAATACTGGCCACAGTTTCTCGAGACCTCTTCTGGACAGGGGTCTTTAGCATATATTTTTTTTCAGGGCCTGTTTGTGTTGGGGGTTGTGGGTGAGATAGGGATGCTGAGCCCATTTGATCCTCCTTTTAGAGGTTTAAAATAAGTTAATTCCGTTCTTATTCATATTCGAGCTCTCCGCTGCTGGATTCAATGGTCCGTTCAAAAGTATCGGGAGAGAGTACTCAAGGTTTTTTTGAAAGAGCTTTTGAGCTCTTTTAGATGTTAATTCGGATTGATTTGTGGCATAACAGTTAGGGTATTTCTTTTATTTTATTCGTGGCTTCAATTTAAAAAGAAGTGTTTCAAAAGATTTTTTGAGGTTTACATGGGCTCAGATCAAAAAAAACAACATTTAGATTCAATTGATAAATCGATTGGGGTTTGCCTTAAAGACCTAGAAAAAAATGTGGTTTTTCAAAATCAAATCTCATTAAACTTATGTGGTAATTTACAGGGGCGTGTTTGCGATAAAGGCTGTATGAATCTTTATCATCAGGTTGAAGAGTGCTCAGCCATATCTCAAGGTATGAAAGTTTTTAAAAATACAGATATCGATGGTTCCAAAGTGGATGCAATGATCCTTAACGATGGGACTCAAATCTCAACTTTCATTTATCCTTTGGATGAAAACCAAGGTAAAATCGAAAAGCAAGAAAAGTTTCTTTTAGAGCGCGGCTTAACCAAAAGTGAAACACAAATTATGCAATTGGTTTTAAATGGCTTCACCAACAATCAAATTGCTGAAAAATTATTTATATCAAAGGCAACTCTAAAAACCCATCTTAACAATGCTTATAAAAAACTGCCCTCTTCAATGCGGCCCTCTCAGCTGCGTGGTAGCTAGTTGTCTCTGAGGCATTCAATTTAAAAATGAGCTTCCTTGGGCGGTTGAGTTTCAAAAAGGTCATAATAGTGTTTTGGTAAGACATACACTGGGCAAGTTGCAGTTCGAATGACGTTTCGTAAAGTACTCCCCAGTAAAGTGGCACTGATGGAGCCGCTTTGGGCTTCCATCACAACTAAACCAATATTTTCTGAAACGATGCAGTCGTGAATCAGTTTATCAAGTGGTTGAAAACTTGGATCAATAACATAATTCAAAAAAACTCCGTCCTTCTTTGCCCAGTTTTTCCACCTTTCACCTTGTGCGTTCCCAACGGCAATTTGATCTTCGCTGATTTGCTCTAGCGTGGACATTTGCCCCTTGTAGCTAAAGGTTCTTGGTACAGAGTGCATTTCAAAGACTCCTTCAATAGGTCGAGGAATAGCATGAAGGAGTGTTATTGAGGCTTGAAACAACTGAGCCAACTTCACAACATGGCGAAAGCTTTCTTTTGAATGCTCGCCAAATTCTGTTGGAAAGAGGATGTTTTGTATTTTGCTTGGTTGGGTGCAATAAGAACTAATTAGAAAAATTGGAATTTTTGATTGGACGAGAAGGCTTTCTGCAAAACTGCCTAAAATAAATCTTTGAAAGCCTTTGCGTCCATGGCTACCCACTAGAATCAGATCAGTTTTGGTTCGTTCTGCATAATCAGAGAGGACGCTCGCAGAACCGGCATGAGACTGAGATGCATGGGGGATGACATGAGGTTTTTGGAGGAAAGGCATTTTATAGTCTTCAAGAATTTCATTAAACAATGTTTCAGCTGTTTTTGAATGATCAGTCACCCATGTTGGAGCTTCATAAGTCGGAAGGATGACCTCGTTTTCCTGGAGGAGATAGACGGGCTCGATCTGTGCGTTTGTCTTTTCGTGCACAGTTGCTAAGGTCTCAGCAAGTTTTTTATTGAGTTCTTTATTGTCTTCGAAGGCATCCATGGCCCAGATGATTCTCATAATGTGTCCTCTCTTTAGATGCTAGTTTATATTTGGCCCTGTAGCCTATGAGAGGAGCAACAGGGCGTTCAAAACTATGCGAAGAAACAAATTGAGAGGGCTATTTATGAGCTAAATCAATCAAAGTGGGGATTCAGTGACAGCCTGTTTTGCAAGGGATTTATTGTTTTCTTCCAATTCCATTTTAAGAATATATTTTTTTGTTGCTTCCGGCAGTTCGTGCCACATGCTAATTGAAAGGTACAATCCCAGAATGGCAAAAGGGATCAGAAAGAGCGGCCAGTATTGCCAGCTTTTGGCTGAGAGATATCCAATAGCTAATGATTGAATGCCGCTGCCAAGATAAACGCAGCCATCCACAATACCAGAGGCCGTTGCAGTCATTTTCTTTCCACCAAAATCAGCTGCTGCAGTTCCAGACATGAGTGAATGCACTCCAATGACAGCCAAGGTCATCATGACAGCAGCAATGCCAACAATCGTGGGATCTTTCATTAGGAAAAAAGCCATCACAATCAATAAAATAATCATTATCATATTATTTATTGCAGCAGGAGGCCCACGCCGAGAGTTGTAAACTCGATCGGAAACAATGCCAGAAATAAATCCACCAAAAATTCCTGTCAAACAGAGGAGCAAACCCCAGTTTTTTGTGAAAAATTCAGTTCCAAGATAGTAGCTTGGATTCTGAGTTTTCATTTCGTGTGCAAAGACTAAATACCACTGCATTATTCCATTGCGTAGGACACCCGATGTAAAATCTACAAGAGCAATCGTATACATAATTCGAGTCGAGAAGACTTTTTTTAAGACTAATTTCATGGTGATTTTGACGTTTTCGTCATCAGCTGACGAAGCGTCAGCTGTGTCGAAATCGTCAAAGTTAGCCTCTTTTGGTGAGTCCTTCAAAAGCACTACATCAACCAGAGCCCAAAGAATTAAAATAAATGCCGGTATAACAAAGACCAACCACGTTGCATTTGTCGTTAGTGTGTCAATGGCGAAAAGGTGTTGTATTGTCCTTGTAAACCAAGTGTTGCTTGTTGAATGCAGTTGAGAAGCTTCAACAATGGCCTGTCCCCAGTCAAAAGCGAAGTAAACGCCAAAAGATATTAATGTTCCAAAGATAGCGCCAAAGACACCTCTTTCGCGAACATGGAACCAATAGGCTTTAACTTTTATGATGGAAACTGCGCCATAACTTTGAAAAAACATATTCAAAGCATACAGAACTGAAAACAACACAACCATGTTTGTTTTTAAGCGTCCCATCATGTAGAGGTAAGTGGCTCCGCCCATGCAAAGGTTCATGACAGAGGCTCCAAGGGTCGCAATAAGAATCCCTTTTTTACCACCTATTTTATCGACGATAGGGCCATTAATAAGGAATGAGAAGCCATAGGTGATAGTTCCCGCCGCAAAAATCAATCCAAATTGTTCTTTGGTCATCATTTCGCCTAAGGCATTTTTTGCAACATTGAGATTGTATCTTCCCATGTAGAGGAAGGCGTAGCTCATCCCCAGAGGGAACCAATTTATGAAGCGTCGGATCATAAACTTTCGAGAATGATTGAGAGGATTGTTTGCGAAATATAAGAAAATCACAGCTGACAGGCAAAGTGTCAAAAGTAACAGAGCCATAAGGCATCGCCTCCATCTTTTAATTTCGGCCTAACGTAAAGCATAAGTAATCATTTTGCAATCTGGTAAGTGATTGATTTCTATTAGGGAGATTTTAACTTTTCTAAAGAAAAATCTTGTTTTATTAATCCATAAGATATTCTTATGGATAACCAAAATATTATATGTTTGTCCTTATAGGTCTAGGAGGTTATGTATAGAGGTACAAGAAGCATACTGCTTCGGACCTCGGTAGGTTCTCGACGATCGTCGGTTTGTCATAAAAATGCCGTGTTCACGGCTTCCCACTTCCCACCCCAATGTCCCACCCAAAAGCCGCACCGAGGCTTGCGCGCGATATAGAGTTATTTTAAAGTTTTTGAATGCCATTTAAATACTTTCCCCTCTATGAAAAACAAAAAGATACCACCCAATACAGAAAAATTTCCTCTGACTTTGTTCGTGTGGAAAAGTTTGGGCAAGGTGATGTCCTGATTGTAGATCCCCAAGGTTTAGAGTTGTTGGCGCAAGAAGCTCTGAGTGATGTTTCTCATTTGCTCAGGTCGTCTCATCTTGGCAAATTAGAAAAAATACTAAAAGACCCAGAGGCCTCGCCGAATGATCGATTTGTAGCAGTCGATTTAATCAAAAATGCAATCATCGCGGCTCAGATGGAGTTTCCATCCTGTCAGGATACAGGGACTGCTATCATCATAGGAAAAAAAGGCGAGCGGGTGATGACTGGTGCCGACGATAAGGAGTTCCTTTCAAAAGGGGTATTTAATACCTACTCTCAGAAAAATTTAAGATTTTCACAAATGGCGCCCCTTTCATTTTTTGAAGAGAAAAATACGGGGACAAATTTGCCAGCACAAATTGATATTTACGCAGAACAGGGCGAAGAGTATAATTTTTTATTTATGGCAAAAGGTGGAGGGAGTGCAAATAAATCCTATCTCTATCAAAAGACTAAAGCCGTCCTAAATCCTGAAAGTTTTGAACAATTTGTGCGAGAAACTTTAAACTCTTTAGGTACCGCCGCCTGTCCCCCCTATCATCTTGCATTTTGTGTTGGTGGAACATCCGCTGAGGAAAACTTAAAAGTTGTTAAATATGCCACGACTGGATATTTAGATGGCCTTCCAACATCTGGAAGTGAAGGTGGGCGAGCCTATCGTGATCTTGAAATGGAATTGAAAATTGAAAAATGGGCTCAAGAAACACGTATTGGCGCGCAATTCGGAGGAAAATACTTTGTCCATGACGTGCGCGTGATTCGACTGCCTCGACACGGGGCAAGTTGTCCTATTGGCGTTGGAGTGAGCTGCTCTGCAGATCGAAATATTAAAGCTAAAATAAATCGAGATGGTCTTTTCCTTGAGCAGCTCGAGCTTCATCCGGAACAGTATTTGCCAAACCACCTGAACGAGGCGAATGCCGAGGTTGTGGCTTTGGACTTAAACAAACCGATTGAGGAAAATTTAAAAATATTGTCACAACTTAAAGTTGCAACTCGAGTGATGCTCAATGGACCTATGATCGTAGCCAGAGATATCGCGCATTCAAAACTAAAAGAAAAAGTGGATCGGGGAGAAGGTGTCCCCGAGTATTTTAAAAAATATGCAGTCTACTATGCTGGGCCGGCTAAAACTCCAAAGGGTTATGCTTCCGGTGCTTTTGGTCCAACCACTAGTGAGCGAATGGATCCCTATGTAGATAGTTTTCAAAGTTTGGCGGGCTCAATGATCATGTTGGGTAAAGGAAATAGATCTCAACAGGTGACGGATGCCTGTAAAAAGCACGGCGGATTTTATTTAGGATCCATTGGCGGTCCGGCAGCTCGATTGGGAAAAGAGTGCATTACCAAGGTTGAAGTTTTAGACTTTCCAGAGCTTGGAATGGAGTCTGTATGGAAAATAGAAGTCAAAAACTTTCCAGCGTTTGTTATTATTGATGACAAAGGAAATGATTTTTTCAAATCAGTTATTCGCAAGCTTTAGAGCTGTGATGCCTAAATCTCTATAGTAACGAATGCAGATTATAAGATTTAAAATCTGACTGTCATGGATATTCCTGAGCTCTCCGAATCTTGATAGGGCAAAATCATCCATGAAACTTTTTGAGGGTCATCGGCTTTGGGTGCTTTCCCAAAATTATTGGCGGCCTTAGCGAAAACATAACCCATTCCAATTCCCAAAGGATAATCGCCAAGCCAATGAACACCGTTATTGACCATTTGAAAGCCCAGAAGCGTCAGCCAGGTCCATTCTAGCGGCAATATGAAATGAGAATATTCCGGATAAGCATCATTGATAATTGTAAAAGTCATTGTTGCAGTCATGATGTGTCCGCTGGGCATAGCATCGTATCTTGATGTTCGCTCCTGGTACTCTGGAATGCTTGGGTAGGGACGCCATCGCCCACCGGGTTCACTTCTGACGTAAGGGCTTTCACGTCCAAAAGTCCGTTTTAAAATTTGATTAAAAATTGTTGAGACAGTCATTCCATGCATAAGGCGTAGGCCGGTGTTGTAGGCGCGATTATTTTCATTTATCAAACCATTATAAACAAATCCACCCGCAATTCCAAAATGCATCCAGCCATCACCCAAAAAATACATAAGGGATCCAATGTCGGTCGGAAGTCTGATGATATCGATTTGTCCTGAAGTGAGTGCTGCTTTCGTTTTATCTTCGTTTCCCAGGTTCAAATTTCGACCTGTTCTTTGAAATTCTTGCAGAAGATATTCATCATTATTGATAAAGATCAGTGAGGAGCCAATGATTGCCCCCCACCATGGAAGTGATTCTTTAGAAAACCCGAGCTTTAGGCCTAATAGGGCGGTCGAGGGGATCTCTGTAAAGATACTTTTAAATTCAATTTTGTCTTCTTGATTTTCCGCTTGAGCACCTACGGAAAATAAAATTAATATTGTTACGACTAATAAATTGGACATCTTTTTCATTTGAGAAATGCACAGGGAAAAGTTCACAGCAAAAAATCCAGTGTTTTGATTTTATTAAGTTAAGCCCGTTGAATGCAGCCATTACATTATTGACGATATTAGAAAAAAAATGAACCTTATAGTCTAAATATTTTTAATTAAGATTTTCGACGAGTTGTCAGCTCACTTGTCCATCGAGCTAAATTCACCAATAAGTAGTGGTCCAAGTCGGATAAAGATATTCATGATAATTGGTCCAATTAAGACTCCAGGGATTCCAAAGGTGATCATGGCACCAACGACACAGGTGAAGGTTAAAACCGGAGAAATTTTCAAATCTTTTCCGCCAATCAACATTGGTTTTAGAATATTATCTATTGTGCTAGCCACAGTTGAGAAGACCAACATCCCAATTCCGGCAATAATACGGTTTCCAATGAAAGCTAAAACTGAAAGTAAAAATCCCATGGGTCCCGCGCCAATGACAGGAATGAAGGCGAGGACGCAGGTCACGGGCATCACAATCCAAAAGTCGCCTTCGCCAAATATTAAGCTGCCCAGGATAACGATTCCCGCTTGAATGAGTCCAATTATAAAAGTTGAATAAAGTGTGAGGGAACAACTTTCTTTGAGATTTTTTATGACTTTTTGAGTGAGCAATTCATTCAAGGGGCTATATTTTAAAACAAATGATCTAATTTCCCTCGGGCGAATTGAAAGCGAGAATAAAAATATGCTAAAAACTAATCCATTAAAGGCGATCGAAGGGGTTGAGCGGATTAAATTGCTGGATAAGGAAAGTATGATTTCGCCAACTTTTTTCACAAAAGATTCTAAACCGTCTTGTATCGGACTTGTAATATCAAGGCCTGTAAGCTTTGATATCTTTTGTACGAGCTCCATCGTGTATACTTTCAGTGTACCGAGTTGTTCGCTGATATGGCTTGTATTGAGGCTGTCTGGCATGTGAAAAATATTAACCATGCGATAAGTTGCCAAAGTTAATGGCGCCCAGAAAAGTGCAAAGCCAGAAAATAAAATGAAAATGATGATCAGCCAGCGGGGAATTTTCCAGCCAGTGGTTGCGCGCGTAATAAAATCATCAAATCCCAATGAAAATATCCCGGCGATCAAAAAAGGCATCAAAAATGGAATATTGATATAAAGTAAAAAGCCCAGCAGAAGAATAAATAGAATGGCCGACACAATCTTAGTTTTTTTTCGGAGTGCTAGAATCATAAATGATATGAACTCATGCTTTTCCGAGGTAGGCAAGTGTAATTCAGAGCGTAAAACCCGCCTTTGGTGAGCTGTCTTTTTTTGAAGATTTAAAAAGTTGAAGGAGAACTTTTAAATCTTCAAATTAATCTTTGGCCCTGCCTTCTTTAAATTATAAATTCATACTGATATGTTTAGTTTTTAAAATTGTCACTGAGGGCAAACTCTCTTGTAAGTCCTCTGAACGGACCAAAATAGACGTTTTCTTCAAGCCATATTATTTCCGTTGGAACTTCATCTCTATAAATAGTTTTTGCCCAAACCCGATTGCCATTGTCCCAATTGTATCCTCGATTTTTCAGAAGGTCTTTCGTTTCAAAAGGAGCACTGGTGGCAACAACTTGATTCATGGGCCTTTTGGCGTTCGATGTGAGTTCAAATAAGTAGGGTCTGTTTGTTCCGGTGTCTTTAAAAGTGAGAAGATTTAGAAGTGCACTGACATCATTCAAGGCGCGATGAGAATCAGTAAAAAAGCCGTGATAAATATTTAAAAGTTCTAATTTAGAGCTGAAGAAGCCTTTTTTTGGCCAGTTTATTTGTTTTATTGTGCAGGCCCAAATTTTATCTTTGGAATGTTTTGATTTTTTATCAATAAAAGGTCGATCAAAGCGAGCGTTGTGCGCAATGATGATGGCGCTTTCGCTAAGTAAAGTGTCAAAAAGATCCCAATCTATTTTTTTTCCAGCGAGCATCTCATCAGTAATGCCAGTTAAGTCGCTAATTTCTTTGCTTAGGGGGCGTCCGGGATCTTGGAAAGCCGTGTAGGATTTGCCAAGAGAGATGATGTCACCTGTGTCTTTATTAAACAGAAACTGACGTGCTGCAACTTCAATGACAACATCATCTTGATGACTGAGGCCTGTAGTTTCAACATCTAAAGCCAATCCTATTCGGATAAGGTCCGTGTTTTTAGTCATCCATTCGGGGTTGATGTAAGGCAGTTGGGGAAGGTTGCACTCTTCAAGGTGTTTGAGTGTAACGGATTTGCCATCCTCTGATTTACCAATCCAATGAAAAGCCATCGATAAGTCCCTTCGATTAAATAAAGACGAGATAAAGTTACTTTTTAATAATAAAGGCTAAAAAAAAAGGACCTGATTTCTCAAGTCCTTTTTTTATTTTTTATAATAATATTGAAAATTAAATTTCAAATACTAGTAACGAGGACGTCCACCGCCGCCGCCGCTTCCGCCGCCGCCGAAGCCGCCACGAGAGTTGCTACGTCCGCCGCCGCCGCCGCCGCCGCCGAAGCCGCCGCGATTTTCACGTGGAGCCATTGGTTTAGCTTCAGAAACGTTCATATTGCGGCCACCAAGTTCAGTGCCGTTCAATTTTTCGATAGCTTCTTTAGCTTCTTCGTCAGTAGACATTTCAACGAAAGCGAAACCTTTGCTACGTCCAGATTCGCGATCGATTACGATGCGAGCTGATTCAACGTTACCGTACTGAGCAAAAACTTCACCAAGTTCTTGATCACCAACATTGTAAGATAAATTTCCAACGTAAATCTTTTTACCCATTTTAACCTCCTAAGGCACAGGGAGCCGCTAAAGAAAAAATGAGCACAATGCTCATAACTCAAGAGAGACTGATATTTGGAAACATTGTTGTAGCTTAAAAAGCACCGCGGAGGGAAGAAAAAAAATTATATTCAAGAATTATTTGATGAAATTCGTCAAAATAGAGCCCCGCATCATGTATGTAGCCGAAATGAGGGTCTATTTTGAGGGTAAGAATTACCTCACGCCTTTTTCTTACGTGCCTTGTTATTTTTAATATAACTAAAATAATACTCAATTCCACTGGTGATGCTTAAGAAAACACTGATCCAAAGTGTGGTGTAGCCCAGTTTGTCGAGCCAGGATAAGGCTGGGGTTCCATGGCTTATAATAACAGCGGGGATCGCTACCATTTGCATGGCGGTCTTCCATTTGCCAGCGGGCTTTGCGTCAATGATGATCTGGTCAGCGGCGGCAACAGATCTTATGCCCCCAATGAAATTGTCCCTTGCTAAGATGATGATGACCATCCAGGCGTCCACTTTGCCCATTGCAAGCAGCATGGTTAAAACGCTAGTGACTAGGATCTTATCGGCGATGGGATCCATGAATTTGCCAAAATTGCTTACAGCGTTATATTTTCTGGCAAAATAACCATCGAAATAATCAGTGACGGAGGCCAGCATAAACAAAATAGCAGCTACAATATTCCAGCCCAAGGTGTTTGGCCACATGGTCAGGATTATTAATGGTACGGCGACTACCCTGGACATTGTGATCCGTGTGGGAAGGTTTTTTTGCCACTCTGTGATCTCCGCGAGGTTTTTTTTGATTCCAGCGTCTGAGACGTCCTTGGTCGATTTCTGATTGTTTTCCATGATTGACACTCATTCTTTCCGAGTTACGCTGTGCTGCAGTCTGGTTTCCAAAGCGCTCGACTAAGCCTAACAATTTAGAATAGAAATAATCAATGTTTATTCATCACCACAAAGTTCAGTTCTATGAAACCGATTTGATGGGCATTGTCCATCACAGCAACTACTTGCGTTTTTATGAAGAGGCTCGGGTCGCTTGGGCGCACAGTAAAGGCTTGATTAGTTATCAGACTCCAAGCTCTGCCAATCATTTTGCTGTTTATGAAACCCAAGTGAAGCATCGTAAGCCAACCTTTTTTGGTGATGATCTTCAAATTGAAGTTCGAGCTAAATCCGTTGGCAATCGATTGGTGTTTGAATATCGAATGCGAGGTCGGGGCAATGAAGTTTGCTCAGTCGCTCAAACCATTCATGTCCCGTTGGGAATAGATTTAAAATTACAAAGACTACCGGCTGAAATAAAAGCCGCTACAGAGGGGGAACTATGGATAGAAACCTGGCTTTAGAATTTGTACGTGTGACTGAGGCAGCAGCTTTGGCCTCGGCTCGTTGGATGGGGCGTGGCGATGAAAAATCAGCTGATGCCGCGGCCGTAGACGCTATGAGGAAGGCCTTTGATGTGGTTCGTATGAACGGAACCGTTGTCATTGGTGAAGGTGAGCGTGATGAAGCTCCGATGCTCTATATTGGAGAAAAAGTAGGGCAAGTTTCTGAAGATGCCCCATTTCTTGATATTGCGTTAGATCCATTGGAGGGAACAACCATTTGCGCAACTGGCGGAGCTGGTGCACTTTCTGTGATTGCCGTTGCTGAGCATGGAAAATTCTTGCACGCACCTGACACATATATGGATAAAATTGCCTGCGGTCCTGAAGCTCGTGGAAAAATTGACATAGATAAGTCAGCCACAGAAAATATCCATGCTGTGGCCGCAGCTTTACGAAAGCCTTTAAATGAGTTGACGGTTGTGATTTTAAATCGCCCCCGTCATGCGGATCTTATTGCAGAGACTCGCCGAACGGGAGCCCGTATTCAGCTCATAGATGACGGCGATGTCTCAGCTTCCGTTGCCGCGGCTTGGCCGGATTCAGGCATTGATTTACTTATGGGGATTGGTGGGGCGCCAGAGGGTGTTATTTCAGCCGCGGCCATGCAGTGTCTCGGTGGTGATTTTCAAGGTCGCTTGAAGTTTAGAAATGAAGAAGAGAAGATGAGAGCTCGAAAAATGGGAGTCTTAGACCCAGATAAGAAGTACACGGTGAATGAGTTGGCCCACGGTCCGGTGATGTTTATAGCAACAGGCATAACGGATGGGGCGCTATTGAAAGGTGTTCGATTTCATGGCGATGGAAAAGCAAAAACGCATTCCTTAGTCATGAGATCGGCAACAGGCACCATTCGTGCAATTGAAGCCTTTCATGATTTGAATCGTAAGCCAGATCACAAAAACTAGGATTTTATAAATGGAAGTAAAACTAAAGTGCTTTAGTTGCCAAAAGGAAATTGTAGTTTCAGGCATTATTGGCCGTCGCGATGAATGTCTGCAGTGTGGAGCGGATGTTCATGTCTGTAAAAATTGTGAATTTTATGACCCTAAAGTTTACAATGAATGTCGTGAAACTTCAGCTGACGTGGCTCGAGAAAAGGACCACGCTAATTTTTGCGACTTCTTTTCACCCCGTAAAGGGAGCACTGAACAAATAGACAAGGCTGCGGCACTCAGGGCAGCAGCCGAAGCCTTGTTTAAAAAGTCGACCTAAAAGGATGAAAAAAATCAGGCCACAGCAGGTTTGACTATTATTAACGATTTGATCAGACTTAAAGCTGGCTAAAGAAATATAGACAAATTAGGAGCCGCAAAACCAGTTTTGTTAAATTTTAAAAATTATAAGTGACCGAGTGAGGATATATGGCAAAGGCTACGACAACAGAAGTTTTTAAATGCACTCCAGAGCAGTTTTATGCAATTATTGCTGATTACACTAAATACAAAGAGTTCCTTTCAGAGGTCAAAGATTGTCGCGTTCTGAAAGTTGAAGGCAATAAAAAGCTCGTCGAATTCAGTGTGTCTGTGATTAAAAATTTTAAATATTCACTTTGGATGACAGAAAACAGCCCCCACAGTATCTCCTGGGAATTTGCAAGTGGAGACATGTTTAAAACTTCAATCGGCTCTTGGAAGCTTGAAAATGATGCGGGCAAGACGCGGGCTACTTATTCCGTCGAGGCCACTTTTAATTTATTTGTGCCTGGACCTATTGCCAATGCTTTGGTCAGTGTGAATCTTCCCAATATGATGAGTTCTTATCAGAAGCGAGTAAAACAAATATATGGCGTCTGATTCAAACTCAAAAAAGGAAGAAAAAGAGCCCAAGGAGGCCTCGGACATCAAACATTTGTTTGGTGAAACGGTAAAAAAAGTTTTTACCGCTGGGGTGAGTGCTGCCTTTATAACGGAAGAAAGTCTGCGTGCTTACCTTGCGGAAATGAAACTTCCCAAAGAAGTCTATAATTTGATTATTCAAAGTGCTAGCAAATCTAAAGATGAAATCACTCAACGGGTTGGACGTGAAATCCTAACAATTCTTGATAAAATTGATTTTGTGAAAGAGTTCTCAAAGTTTGCAGAGTCACATAAATTTAAAATTACGGCGGAAATTGATATCGTTAAAAAAGAGCCGCGGTCGTCGCGAAATGAAGAGAAGGATAAGTCTTAAGTTTAAAATCAAAATCAGGATCAAGATCAAGATCAAGATCAAGATTTGATTGAAGGACTTGTTTTCAACACTAAAGTCGATCTCAAGTTGAAACAATTTTATCCGATAAGACTGTTATGGCACAGGAAATATTAAGTACCCTTTCAGTTGTTCTCTTTTGTATTTGTTGCCGGCAATTTATTAAATCGGCTTTGTTGCCAATTCCCTTGCTCGTCACTGAGCGCCCTTACGCTTTGCGAGCAATGCGAGTGGGTAAAGTGTATAAGGTCATTTCCTGGGGCGGAATGACTGTCTTTTTTTTAGTTGCAGTGGCCCTTTCGTTTTATCAAGTCTTTAGTGTTCTTTAAAAAAAAAATGTGTTTGACTGTCTCGCGGAGGTTTTGATGGACTACTTCTCGACAGTCAATCCTACAAATAATACAGAATTACAGAAATTTAAATATATGAGCTGGGAGTCTGCTCAAGCAGTGGTTACTGCCGCTCACCAGGATTTTTTGGTTTGGCGAAAAAAAACATTTCAAGAGAGAGCCCAAGTCTTATTTGAACTTGCTTGCTGTTTGCGTCTTCGAAAAGATGAGCTTGCTCAGCAGATGAATCTGGAGATGGGCAAGAAAATTGGAGAAGGACTCTTAGAGGTAGAAAAATGTGCGGCAGCTTGTGATTATTTTGCTCGAGAAGCTTCAACTCTATTGGCTCCAAAGTTACTGCAGTCAAGCTACCAACAAACTGAAATAGTATTTCAGCCCATGGGTGTTATTTTTTCGATCATGCCCTGGAACTTTCCTTTATGGCAGGTTATTCGATTTGCAGCTCCAGCACTCATGGCCGGAAATGTTGTCATTTTAAAACATGCTGACCTGACCGCTGGGACTGCTGAGTTGCTAGGTGATATTTTTTCTTTCCTCAAAATAAATTTGAAACTTCTGCAAAATTGCCATGTAGATCATGCAGTTGCAGAATTAATTATAAGTCATCCTTTGATTCGAGGCGTGAGTTTTACTGGTAGCACGGCTGGAGGTCGCGAGGTCGCAAAAACAGCAGGGTATAATTTGAAAAAAACTGTACTGGAGCTTGGTGGAAGTGATGCTTATTTGATTTTAGAAGATGCGGATCTACAAGCTGCAGCAAAAAAATGTGCAGAAACTAGGCTGCAAAATTGTGGACAAAGTTGTGTTGCAGGAAAAAGATTTATTGTCGTAGAAAGTGTTGCTCAGGAATTTTTATCGGCTTTTATTAAAGAAATGGCATCAATCAAATTGGCTCCTTTGGCCGCGAAACGATTTCAAGTTCAAATTATTGCACAGGTTGAAAGCATGATAGCCTTAGGTGGGGAGATTCTTTTGGGTGGAGTAACTCCCGAGGGGTCGGGAGCGTTTTATCCACCCACTGTTATTTTATTTATGAAAAATTGCAGTGAAATTCACTTTCAAGAAATATTTGGCCCAGTCGCTTTGGTGATTGTGGTTAAAGACACCAAAGAGGCTATAGAGGTCGCAAATTCCTCTCATCTTGGTTTGGGTGGCGGTGTTTTCACTGGTGACTCTGCTAAGGGAGCAGTCATTGCTGCAGAGGAGCTTGAGGTAGGTTTTGCTGTGGTGAATGATTTTGTGCGGTCAGATGTGCGTTTGCCCTTTGGAGGACTTAAAGACAGCGGTTATGGTCGAGAATTGGGGCTTTTTGGAATTTTGGAGTTTGTAAACATTAAGATCGTGGGTGTTAATTCATGAGCCAGAGGCAGGACCTTGATCACCATGTATGGAAAAAAATAAAACAGCATGGGTTGCAAAAGAAAAAAATATTGGTGGCTCTTTCTGGAGGGGTTGACTCTGTTGCATTGCTGAGAGCCACGATGAAAGTTCATGCGTCAAATTTGCTGGGAGCGGCCTATTTTCACCATGGGGAAGATTCTAATCAAAAATATCGCGCTGAGGCCCAGGACTTTTGCAGAGACCTTTGTTTGGATTGGGGTGTTTCATTCCATGTTTTGGTGCAATCGGCCAACCTCACCGATATAGAGGTGGGGAAAGTCACAGAACCTCAAAATGATGAAATTAAAATAGGGATGTTGTCTGAGGCTGAAAACCGTCAGCAACGCTATAAAGCGCTCAACCAATTGATGAACGAACAGGGTTTTGAAGTTTTGGCCACCGGGCATCATCGAGATGATCTTTTAGAAACTAGACTTTTGCGCTTGATTCGTGGGACAGGGGCTCAGGGGTTTCAGGCCATGTCAGGCTATAAGGCTGGGGTTTTTCGGCCATTTTTGGAGATTGGAAAGCAGGAACTCAAGAATTATTTAGCTCTAGCGGACGTGAAGCGAATAGAAGACCCAAGTAACCTTTCCTTGGATCCTTTTCGCAACTGGATTCGGGAGGAGTGGCTTCAAATTCTAGAGAAAAGGCAAAATGGCTCAGTCCATATTTTAGCACGGTCGCTAGAAACAATCGCAACCGAATTGGAAGTTCAGCCCTGGGGTGATCTTTGGGAGCAAAATCAAATTTATAAAAAAGAGATCAGTTCGGATTTAGATCCAGGTATTTTAAGATCTTTTTACCTCACTTTAACTACGACTGAACAAAAAAGACTTCTTGCGCAGTATCTCTATGTCCTAGGGGTTCGAAATTTCTCTCAAAGTCATTTAGAAGAAGTGCAAAAGCGCCTAGACAAATCTCAAAAAGTGATCACATTTGTAATGTGTGGATGCAATTGGACGATTAACGCAGAGCAAATTAAAGTCCAGTCTTGATTTTAAAATGAAGGGAGCCTCATTTAGCTTGAGAGGCTATCTTGAAGATGGATCTTTGCAAGGTTCTTGCTTTCATTCAGAGGTTTTTTTGTGGTACCCTTTTTTTGTGTTGCGACCACTGCGTTTCTATCGATTTGATTATGTCTGGTATTGGTGGCTTCAAGGTTGTTTAAGTATTTGTTTTTTTAGTTAATGATTTTAATGTTGATTTCCAAGATTTTTAATTCGTTTTGTCTCAATATTGCGACAAAATGAAAGTATACAATGTGAAAACATTGAATGTTTTGAAAGGATTTGCGATGCGCTCTAGTCAAAAAACGCTAGCACTATGGTTCTTCCTAGTTATTATGGCGGTATTTTTGTTTCAGGCCTATGAAAGTAAGCACCAAAAAATGATTGGTGACTTTAATTACTCAAAATTCACTGAGGCTGTAAAGGCTAATGAAATAGCTTCTGTAACCTTCAGGCAAGACTCGAGTGAAATCATTGGTGAGATCAAACCTGAGTTTGAAAAAAAATACAGCGGGAGTCATTTCTCAATCGTAGGGAATGTGCAAGACGAGGGCTTTAAATTCCTTGAGCAGCACGGTGTGACTCCCAATTATGAACGATCTGAAAATGGTGGCTTTTTTCAGTCTATGCTGGTGAACTGGTTGCCACTGATTTTGATTGTGGCAATGTTTATGTTTATTATGCGCCAAATTCAAGCTGGTGGCGGCAAGGCGATGTCTTTTGGGAAATCGCGAGCACGACTGCTTACAGAACACAAAAATCGCATTTCTTTCAAAGAAGTTGCTGGGGTTGATGAAGCAAAAGAAGACTTGCAAGAAATTGTCAGCTTTTTAAAAGACCCAAAGAAATACACAAAATTAGGCGGGCGCATCCCTAAAGGGGTTTTGCTCGTGGGATCTCCAGGAACAGGGAAAACATTGCTTGCACGTGCGGTCGCGGGTGAAGCGGGTGTGCCATTTTTTACTATTTCAGGTTCAGATTTTGTCGAAATGTTTGTCGGCGTGGGCGCAAGTCGCGTTCGAGATTTGTTCGAACAGGGTAAGAAAAGTGCGCCATGTTTAATATTTATCGATGAAATCGATGCTGTAGGACGTCATCGTGGAGCAGGTATGGGGGGCGGTCACGATGAGCGTGAGCAAACTTTGAATCAATTGCTTGTGGAGATGGATGGATTTGAATCCTCAGAGGGTGTGATCCTGATTGCAGCAACCAATCGTCCTGATGTCTTAGATCCTGCATTGCTTCGTCCCGGACGTTTTGACCGTCGTGTGGTTGTGAATAAGCCAGACTTGAAAGGTCGCGAACAAATTATTGCAGTTCATACTCGAAAAACTCCGTTGGGACCTGATGTTGAGCTTGGCAAAATTGCTCGTGGCACTCCAGGTTTTTCAGGCGCAGATATTGAGAATCTCGTGAATGAAGCCGCTTTAGTTGCGGCTCGCACCGATAAGAAATATCTTGAGATGGAAGATTTTGAAAAAGCCAAAGACAAAGTTATTATGGGCTCAGAAAGAAAATCATTGGTTATTTCTGATGAAGACAAAAAAATAACGGCTTACCATGAGGCCGGTCACACGCTTGTAAATAAAAAACTTGCGGGCCTGGATCCCATTCACAAGGTGACCATTATCCCTCGAGGAATGGCTCTGGGAGTGACTCAGACTCTTCCTGAAAAAGAAAGCGTTTCACTTTCAAAATCAACGGCTGAAAGTATGATTGTCTTTCTCTTTGGTGGAAGGGCTGCTGAAGAATTGATTTTTAAGGACATAACCACAGGCGCTGGGAATGACATTGAACGAGCCACTGATATCGCTCGTCGCATGGTGTGTGAGTGGGGCATGAGTAAATTGGGGCCGTTGGCTTTTGAAAAACGCAGTGATCCTGTGTTTCTAGGGATGCAGTATGGACATGCTCCCCATAAAGATTATTCTGAATCGAAGGCTCAAGAAATTGATAATGAAGTTTCAAGAATAATCAATGATAGCTATGCTATGGCAGTTAAAATATTGACTGAGAATAAAACAGTTCTTGAGTCACTGGCGCAGGCCTTGCTTGAGTATGAAACTATCGATGGTACAGAGGTTGAGATGCTGATCAACGGAACCGCTGTTGTTGAGATTGAAAAGTATCGCAGTAATAGAAAAGAAAGTTTCCAAGCCATCGCTGCAGCAAAAGAAAAAAAGAGTACAGAAAATGATCCCGTGGGAAATACTGATCCCGTTGTAGTCTAGGTAAAAACATTTTTTAAGGGTAAAGGTCTTTTTGATGTTACAGCAATTCATAGACAACCTGATCTTTATTGTGCAGCACCTGCGCTTTCAAGATATTGTGGATATGATCCTTGTATGGATTGTGGTCTATCGAATTTTGGTGCTCATTAAACGGACGGGCACGATACAAATGTTGTCGGGCCTTGGTGTCTTAGCTATTGGATATATCTTAAGTATATGGCTTGAACTCTTTACCTTTAACTGGATTCTAGAGAAGTTCTTTTCTAATTTATTTGTGATTGTGGTTGTCCTATTCCAGGCCGAGATTCGCCGAGCACTGGCTCATATTGGAAGCAATCCATTTTTTACCGACGCTTCGGCTCTTGAGGACACTCAAATTATTGAAGAAATTGCCAAGGGAATTATTTCCACAGCACAAAAAGGTTTTGGTGCTCTGATCGTTATCGAAAGAGAAATCGTCATTGATTATCATATCGAATTTGGAACCGAAATGGATTCTAAAATTTCTGCCGAACTCTTGAGATCCATATTTCATCCAGAAAGTCCGATGCATGATGGTGCAGTGCTTGTTCGTCATGGAAAAATTCATTCCGCTGGATGTTTTTTGCCTTTGAGTAAAAATCCTGTGTTGGATAAAAACTTAGGAACTCGTCACCGGGCAGCGATTGGCTTAACGGAAGAAACAGATGCCTTGGTTTTTGTTGTTTCTGAGGAAAATAAATCCATAGGCATTGTGCAAGGTGGACATTTAAGTCCAAATGCAGAGCTCGGAGATATTCGGCAGGCACTTTACGAAACTTTTGGTCTTAAATACAAGGCTTTCGCTCCTCAAGGAGATCTGTCATGAAGCGACGATGGTCAGGTGCATTGACGGAAAACCTCAGTTATAAAATTGTTGCCCTCTTTATCTCATTGATTTTGTGGTTAACAATATTAGGGCGACGAGATTTTGTCTTAAGCAAAAACATAGATATAGAGTTGATACCGGCCGTGGGCACTCAAGTGGTCGCTCAAACCACGGATCATATTAAATTAAAAGTTTCTGGCCCTCGATCGGCTCTTAAAAAATTTATGGACAGTTCCTTTTCGCAAAATATCAGTTTAGATATATCGCAAAGGGGAGAAGGTGTGATTCCGGTGGATATTCCAGCTAATAAAATTGAAGTCCCTCTGGGTGTGAAGATCTTAGGTATTCGTCCCAATCAAATTCAGGTGGAAGTGGCACGTATAAAGGAAAAAGAAAATGACAGGCAAAAAGGTCGTTAAAAAAGAAAAAACAACGAAGCTTTTTGGGACTGACGGTATTCGCGGCACCGCGAATCAATATCCGATGACACCGGATATGGTTGTCAAAATTGGGCAGGCTATTGGGTATCTTCTTCTGAAGCAGGATCTCAAATCTCAGGATAATCAAAAAAATGCACCTCTGACTCATATCTCTCGGAAAGTGGTTATTGGGAAAGACACCAGGCTTTCTGGTTATATGATTGAGCAAGCTCTTGCTAGTGGATTGAACTCCATGGGTATTCATGTGCAGCTTGTTGGTCCATTGCCAACTCCTGGAATTGGTTATTTAACCAGAACCATGCGCGCGGCAGCTGGAATTGTTATTTCAGCTTCTCATAATCCATTTTACGATAATGGGATAAAAATATTTGGTCCTGATGGGTTTAAAATATCTGAGGAAATAGAATGCGAAATAGAGCGACTGGTCTTGAGTCAGGATTTGACCGAGTTACTACCTGCAAGCAAAGAAATAGGCAGAACAAAACGAATAGAAGATTCCCAAGGGCGCTATATCGTTTATGCCAAAAGCACTTTTCCACTTGAGTACACCCTTGATGGAATGCGAATTGTGCTTGATACGGCTCACGGAGCTTCCTATAAAGTAGCCCCTTCTGTGTTTCAAGAACTGGGAGCCGAAGTCATTCAATTGGGCGATGAACCCAATGGCATAAATATTAATGATAAAGTGGGAGCCTTGCATCCCCAAAAACTTTCTGAAGCTGTTGTTCAGTATAGAGCCGATGTTGGAATCAGTCTTGATGGTGATGCCGACCGAGTCATCATGGTTGATGAAAAAGGTGAGATTGTAAATGGTGATCGAATTCTTGCTATCTGTGCTCTGCAAATGAAAGAGCTCGGGATTTTAAAAAAGAACACTGTTGTTGCAACTCAAATGTCTAATTTTGGTCTTGAGAAAAAAATGAATCAGTCTGGAATCAAATTAGTCAAAACGGGTGTTGGCGATAAATACGTCGTCGAAGAAATGCGAAAAAATGGCTATAACTTGGGTGGTGAACAGTCTGGTCATATTATTTTCTTAGATCACACGACGACTGGGGATGGTATCATTGCCGCCTTGAGTGTTTTGGCGGTTGTGAAACAAACTGGAAAAGAAATGAGCGAACTTGCTCGAGTTTTTGATGATGTTCCACAAGTTCTTATCAACTTGAGAGTCAAGCGTCGTATGGATCTTCATGAAATTGAAGGCTATAACAGTATGATTAAAAATATAGAAAATGAACTGAAGGGGAATGGACGAGTTTTTGTGCGTTTCTCGGGCACTGAACCCGTTATCCGTGTACTTGTCGAGGGCTTAGATAAAGCACAAATAAGCCAGTTTGCAGGAGAGATAGCTACATTCCTTGAGAGAGAACTTTCTTAGCATTATTTTATTAAATCCCTTTTATAATCCAGAGGAATTGGACAATCGAATGAAAAATAAAATCTCTGAAAGCAAAGCGAAGCAGACACCCAAAAAAAAGTTAAAAAATAAAATAAGATTGGGCGTAAACATCGATCATATTGCAACCTTGCGGCAGGTGCGTGGGGGGACAACCGATTACCCAAATTTGCTTGATATGGCAAAAAGGGCAGTCAAAGGTGGTGCCAATCAAATTACAATTCATCTGCGCGAAGATCGTCGCCATATTCAGCTTAAGGATGTCATCTTGCTATCAAAGTCCTGTCCCGTTCCTCTCAATTTAGAAATGGCGGTGACGTCCCAGATGGTCACCATAGCCAAAAAGTATAGACCTGCTTGGGTTTGTCTTGTGCCAGAAAAAAGAGAGGAATTGACTACTGAAGGGGGACTGGATGTAAAAAAAGGTTTTTCTCAGTTTCACCCTTATGTCGAGAAAATTCAAAGGATGGGAATTGAAATTTCAACTTTTATTGAGCCTAATCTAGAGCAAGTTGAAGCTTCAGCAGAGCTTGGTGCTGATGCTATCGAATTGCATACTGGCAAGTGGGTGCAACTGAGCGGGGTCGCTAAGCAGAAGGAGTGGAAACGCCTTTGTGATGCAGCCGAATGGGCCCATCGACTGGGAATGAATGTTCATGCTGGGCATGGATTGGATTATGCCCACGCCAAAGCGATCTGTAAGCTTCCTTATCTTGAGGAAGTAAATATTGGACACTCCTTAGTTTGTTATGCTCTTGAGAGCGGCCTTGAGGGTGCAGTTCACAAAATGAGAAAAATTTTAAAATAGCATTTTAGTAAAATAATTTTCTTTAAATGAAAAATATTTTGGCTGAGTTGTTATTTATATGAAAAATTTTAACTTCAACAGAAAGTGCAACTTCACTGGAAAATATTCTTAGTTCTGAGCGTGAAATTCTAAATATTCATGAATTGGAATCTTATTGGAGGGAATTTTTAGGAGTGATAAGTGATCGCTGCTTAATTTTACTCAATGGAGAAGTGGGGGCGGGTAAGACAACTTCAACCCGCATCATTGCTCAGTTAATGGGAATGAATAATGCCCAGTCTCCTTCATTTGCAATTCACCTTGCTTACAAAAATATTCAAGGCAAGACTTTGGATCATGTTGATCTGTACCGCTTGAAGGATGATGAAGATCTTGAAAGCTCTGGCTTTTGGGATCTCTTTTATTCGGAAGATGGTTTGGTTGTCATAGAGTGGGCGCAACGCTTGAATTACGAGTACTTACCAATTCATTGGCAACGGATTGAGGTAAAGATCGAAACAACTGAAATTGAAGGTCAACGCCGTATAAAATCAAGGATTTTATAGAAGTTAAGCAGCCTCTAAATCCGCTAAGAATTGGTTGGATAACTTTTCTGCAAGTTGCAGTGATGCTTTGTTATAAGCGGATTTATCCGCAAAACCCATGAGCATGCCGACTAATTTTTCCTGAAATAAAATAGGGACTATCGTGATATGGTCTGGAATCTCGCCATGGTTCCAAGTCTCAAAAAACTTTTCATTGATGTCATTCAATGAAACATAGCCATGATAAGGCTTTGAAGTGGCGGCCACTATATTGAACATACTTGGAGTCTTGAGTGGAATTATTGAATCTTCCTTATGTTTGCCTTCAAAACCTGAGTCCCAAGCAATAACAAAAGCTTTCGTTTCATTTTTATCTATGGATAAAATCATGGCCTTTTCAAAATGAATTTTCATTTGATCAAACGTTGATTTTATTTTTCTAGCTAGAGCAGCATTATTATCATTATCGAGGCTTTTTGAAATGAAAGTTTGTTCTTCTATTTCTCGGCCCGGCGAATCTAAATTGAGACTTGTGCTTTTTTGGGGATGTGGCTCTATTTGCGTTCTTTCAACATCGGAAAGGTCCTTTATGACTAGCGGGGGGGCTTTTAAGACCACTTTATCATCTAAATTTTCAATGTAATTTGTTTTGTCCTCTTTGAGATCATCGAATGTAAATGTGCGTTCAGGGCTATTTTGTGATGAATTCATGGGCATATTTTCTAAAATCAGACCGTCAGGCAGAGGCGGCAGAGAAATCTCCGGAGAGGTGCTGTCCTGTAAATTATGCCAGGTGGCTTCAAGCTGTTCTAACGATGTTAAAACAAAAATAAAGTTAGGGCTGTCAGGAAGTTGTTCCGGAGGTTGGAGGCTAGCTACAATTAAGGAGCCATCCCATTCAGCAACAGGCAAGCATTCCACAGACCATGGAAAGATAGAGTTCCACTTTGAAAAAAAGTCAGAAGGTTGTGGATTTGATACAAAAAAGTCAGGTTTTAATATTGGTAGACCAAAATAATTTGAAGCCCAATCCAAATAGTCCTGTTCGTTTAAATAGCTATTTTTTAATGCAAAACAAAGCAGACTGAGTTGGCCATCGCTCATTTCAAAAGCTGGCGTAAGTCCTTGAAGTTTATGTTTAAAGTGTTCAAACCAGTTTTGCTTTCCCATCTTTTATCCTATCGGAGTTTTAATAAAAAACCTGAGCCTCAGGTCCAGAAAAGCCACTTCTTTGCCCGGTTTCAGGTCCACCCAGACTTAGGGTGGGCAAAATGCCTGTAGTTTTTGCATATTTGGTAAAACGTTGAACACCTTCAATTGGCAAAAAAATATAGAGGTTTCATATATTTAAGAAACATGCTAGGTTGCGCAAACTTATGACCCACATGAAATCATTCATTTATCTCGATCACAACGCCACAACACCTGTCTGTGGTGAAGTTCTGGAAGCTTTGCCAGGATTTGCGGCTGCATGGGGAAATCCCAGCTCAATACATCAAGCGGGTCGAATGCCAAAAAATATTATTCGAGATTCAAGGAAAGCCATAGCTGAGTCCTTTAAAGTGAGTCCTTTGGAGATCATTTTTACGGTGGGTGGAAGTGAAGCTAATAATTTTGTGATCAAGGGAATTTTTGAGTTTTATCAGCTCGAGCAAATTCAAAAGCTAAAAGTGAATGGGACATCAAAAGAAATTCGCAATCACTATATGTGTTCAGCAGTAGAGCATCCAGCCGTTTTTAAAACTCTGATGTATTTAAAATCAATGGGCGCCGAAGTTGATATAATACCAGTGAATCGTCGTGGGGAAATTGATCTAGAATTTTATCAAAGTCATCTTTCTGAAAAGACAGCCTTGGTTTCTGTTATGATGGCAAATAATGAAACTGGAACTTTATTTCCTATTGAACAAATGGCCACCATGGCTCACGCTCGCGGAGCTCTCTTTCATACCGATGCCGTTCAAGCTTTTGGTAAAATAGAAATTAATCTCAGTGCTCTAAATGTTGATTTTGCTTCCTTCTCTGGACATAAATTTAATTCTATCAAGGGAAGCGGTTTCTTGTTTGCTAAACGAGGAACCCAACTCAATCCATTGATCCATGGTGGCGCTCAAGAGCGACATCGTCGAGGTGGGACAGAAAATACAATGGGTATAGGCTGTCTAGGCGTGGTTGCAAAAAGGACTGCATTTATTGCCGAAAAAGCAAAATCAATTTCTAAAATACGAAATCACATGGAAAGCAGAATTCTTTCTGAAATTTCAGATGTCACTGTTACAGCTAGTGAGACTCCGCGCTTACCCAATACAAGTTCTTTGGTGTTGCTTGGAGTGGATGGTGAAACAATGCTCATGTCATTAGATCTAAAAGGGTTTGCCGTGAGCACTGGGGCCGCCTGTTCAAGTGGAAACCCTGAGCCCAGTCCCGCATTGTTGGCAATGGGATTAAGTCGTGATGAAGCTCAGAACAGTCTGCGCGTCAGTCTTGGTTGGGACACGACATTGGAGCAAATTGAAAGTTTTGTGGAGACCCTAAAATCTGTGGTGACCAGACTGAGAACGTTGAGTGATGCCGATAATTGTGCAACCGCACAAATTTGCAGTGCCGTGGGAGGATCAAATCATGTCTAAAGGTAGAGTTCTTGTGGCAATGAGTGGAGGAGTGGATAGCTCTGCTGCTGCTGCACTTTTGGTAGAGCAAGGTTATGAAGTCATTGGCGCAACCATGCAGGTTTGGGATTATTCTTCTTGTGATATTCAAGAGGGAAATGGGACTTGTTGCTCAAGTGTCGACGTGGATGATGCACGATCGGTAGCTGATCGATTGGGGATTCCATTCTATGTTCTAAATTGCGAAGCAAAGTTTAAAGCCTCCGTTATCGATCCCTTCTTAAAATCTTATTTAGAGGGACAGACTCCACTTCCATGTGTGAACTGCAACACCTATTTAAAATTTGATCATCTTGTTCGAAAGATGCAAGAACTTGAATGCGACTATTTGGCAACGGGTCACTATGCAAAAATTGTTTTTGATAAGTTAGGGCGGGCCTCAATTCATACTTCTGCTGATGATTGGAAAGATCAGACTTATTTCTTGTTTACGATTGATCCTCAACTGGTCTCGAAACTTTTATTTCCAATTGGTGACATGAAAAAACCTGATGTTCGTGATTATTCAGAAAAAAAAGGTTTGAGCACCGCTCGCAAAAAAGACTCTCAGGGAATTTGCTTTGTTGGTAATCAGGGCTATCAGAATTTTATTAGCAGCCAGGTTCCAAAAAGCATCCTAGATTCCAAAAAAGGTCTATTAAAACGCTTTCCTTCTGGTGAGGTCATGGCAAAGCATGAGGGGATTCATCATTTTACCTATGGCCAAAGTAAGGGCTTAGGGATGGATTATCACGAAAAGCTCTTTGTAGTTAAAATAGATGCTCAAGACAATTCAGTTTGGATTGGAGATGAAAAATATCTTTATTCCCACCAAATCAAAGTTGTTGATCCAAGACTTTTAAGTGACATAGCCGATGGTGAAATCATGAACGTAAAAATTCGTTATCAACACAAGGGATCACCAGCAAAAATTGAAAAAACATCGACGGGCCTCTTGCTGAATTTTGCGGAGCCACAACGGGCAGTAACACCAGGGCAGGCTGCTGTTTTTTATCGCGATAAAGAACTTGTGGGGGGCGGATGGATCACACTCTAAAATACCAAGTTCATACGTTTGGATGTAAGGTAAATACCTATGATGCGGGCCTCATTCAAAAAAATTTAAATGCCCATGGCTTTTCTCCAGTTATTCATGGCGATAAGTCAGCTCGTATTCATGTCTTAAATACCTGCGCGGTCACAGCTCAAGCGACGAAGGAAGCTATTCGTTATATTCGTCGCCTGAAGGTCAAAGATCCATTTTGCACAGTGGTTGTGACAGGCTGTGCGGCTCAAGTTGACACCGGATCTTTTGTTGATCTGCCAGGAGCTGATTTGATCATTGCGAATTCGCACAAGGGGTCTTTGCCAACGCTATTAGGTAAACACTTTAGAGGTGAACTTCAAGAAAAGGTTTTTAAATCTAATATTTTCAAAAAAGAAGATCTTGAAGCTGGCGGTGGGATAGAAAAAAATCACACGCGGTCTTTTTTAAAGATTCAAGATGGCTGCAATAGTTTTTGTACTTATTGTATTATTCCGTTTGCGCGGGGTAAAAGTCGCAGCATATCCATAGCCCTATTAGTCGAGCGAATCAATGAGCTCTATACGGAGGGCTGTCGTGAGGTTGTTCTCACTGGTGTTCATATTGGTGATTACGAAGATGAGATCAACGGGAAAAAAATGGTGATGGAAGATCTCATTGAGAATCTTCTTGCGCGAACAAAAATGCCACGCTTTCGCTTGTCATCCTTAGAGCCCGTTGAGGTTACAGATCGGCTGCTAGATCTTTACCAAGACTCTAGATTGTGTCCGCATTTTCACATGAGTATTCAGAGTGCAAATACGGAAGTCTTGTTCAATATGAAGCGAAAATACACTCAAGAGGATGTTAAAAAGTCCTTGCTGGCTATTTCAGAAAAAGTTCCTGGATCCTTTGTGGGTATGGATGTCATTACAGGCTTTCCAACGGAGACTGAAGAGCAATTTCAGGATACTTTAAACACGCTTAAAGAACTTCCTTGGACTAAAATTCATGTCTTTCCCTACAGTGAACGGCAAGGGACTCGAGCTGCAGCCCTGGATGTTTCGGTTTATCCTCACGTTCGTGCCGAGCGGGCTGCAAAAATAAGGGAACTGAGCTCTCTTCGATTTGCCGCACAAGCTGAATTGCAGTTGAGTAAAAATAAAAGAGTCTTAATTCTTAAGAATTCAGCCAAGGGTGGACAGGGTCTAAGTCATGATTATTGGCCGGTTCAAATTGCTGGTGCAGAGGATTTTTTAGAGCATTGGGCAGGACAAGAAATCGAAGTTAAGATTACAGGTTATGAACACTCAAATAAAACTCAGATGGAATGTCATCTCTTAGGTGAGGTTTGTGCTCCATGAATAATACAATCTCACATTTAGAAGAAATTCTTGGATACAAGTTTAAAGAGCCTAAGTTGTTGGATAGGGCCCTGACTCATAAGAGTTATGCAAATGAAAATAAAAATATCAATCATGATCAAGAAGACAACGAAAAACTGGAATTTTTGGGAGATGCAGTTTTGGATCTTGTTGTGGGTGATTTTTTATTTGAACGCTACCCCCAAGATACTGAAGGTGGGTTGTCCAAAAAACGTGCCAGTATAGTCAATGAAGAAATATTATTTGAGCTGGCTCGAGATCTTGAATTGAATAAACTTTTAAAGTTAGGAAAGGGTGAAATCTTAACTGGCGGAGCCATGAAACCAAGATTGCTATCCTCTGCCTTGGAAGCACTTGTCGGAGCGATCTATCTAGATGGTGGTTTTGATTTTGCAAAACTTTTCATCGGTAAAGTTTTTTTACCTCTATTTGATAAAGTTTGTGGCGAAGAAGATTTTGAAAAAGATTATAAAACACGCCTTCAGGAGTTGGTTCACAAATTATTGAAGGAGACACCCCGGTATGAGGTTTTAGCCGAAGAGGGTCCGCCTCATGATCGTGATTTTTTAATATGTTTGAAAGTCAAAGATATTGAGTGGGCACAGGGTCGGGGACGAAGTAAAAAAATTGCTGAGCAAATGGCAGCAAAAATGGCATTAGATTTAAAATTTAAGGAGAGTTAAAATGAGTTATAAAGCAGGATTTTTGGGGTTGATTGGACAGCCCAATGCGGGGAAGAGCACACTGATGAACTTTCTCGTTGATGAGAAAGTGTCCATCGTTTCGGCTAAGCCCCAAACCACCCGCCGTCGAATTCTTGGAATTTGGAGCACGGACCGAGGACAGGTTGTCTTTGTCGATGCTCCAGGGTTGATCAATTCTGATTCAGGTTTGAATGCATTTTTGGCTAGGGAGGCGCATGATGTTATAGCAAATTCAGATGCCCTTTTGGCCGTAATCAGCGTTGATGAACAAAAGTCTGAGGATGCAGCGCAAATTCTAGATTTGGTTTCTAAAAGCGGGAAGCCATGGATTGGTGTGATTACCAAAACCGATATCGAAGAAAAAGCCCATCGCATTCTTATTCTGAAAAAAATGATTGAAGAAAAGGGTGGAAAGTCCATGTCGATTTCGGCAAAGGCTTCTGCGAAAGACGTTGAAGAGCGAGAAGCCATGTTGATCGACTTTTTGGAGTTGATGCCAGAGTCTCCGGCTCCACTTTATGATGTCGAGCTTTTTACCAATGAAAATGTGCGTGAGATGGCTTCCGAGATTATCAGAGAAAAATGTTTTGAGAATCTCCATCACGAGATTCCCTACAATATTGCCGTTCGAATTATCAAATTTGATGAGCAAGCCCCCCTGCCAAAGATTTATGCCGAAATTATTGTCTCGAAAGAAAGTCATAAGGCTATCGTCATTGGGAAAGGTGCTAGTGTCATTAAGCAGATCGGAATGGATGCTCGGAAGGAACTAGAAAAGTTATTGGATGAGCAAGTTTTCCTAGATTTGAACGTTGCATCGAAACCAGAGTGGTTTGGAAATAAAAGAATTATGAAGGAGTTGGGTTATGTCATCGAATCAGAAGAGTGAATTTAAGATTGAACTCAAGTCTGATTTTCCTCCAAAAGTGGCGCTTATTGGGCGTCCTAATGTTGGAAAATCTACCTTATTTAATATAATCACAGAGACACGAAAAGCAGTCGTTAAGAATCTGGCTGGGGTCACTCGAGATATAAATATTGAGCCCGTTGACATTTGGGGTAAGCAGTTTGATTTAATCGATACAGGTGGAATCACTGAAGCGGGAGATATTTTTTCAAAGCTGATTCGTGAACAGGTCACAGAGTTTTTGCATTCAGTAGATCTAATTGTAGCCATCATGGATGGACGCGCTGGTTTGCTTCCCGAAGATCGTGACATTATCAGAGTAGCGAAACAGGCGGGGAAGCCCTTCTTGTTGGTGCTCAATAAAGTGGATACGGTGATGGATGAGGAATTATTCAAAGCTGACTTTTATGAGTTCGGTGTAGATATGATCGCGGCTTCCTTCGAACAGCGTCGAGGAGTCGGCGATATTCTGGAATGGATCACGAAGCAAATTCCTGAAAACAAGGGAACAGTTAAAGAGGGAATGAATATTGCCATCGTAGGGAAACCTAATGTGGGCAAAAGTTCCATTTGTAATTTGCTCCTTGGCGTAAACAGAATGTTGGTTTCAGATATCGCAGGTACGACAATCGATTCAGTGGATTCGCCATTCATTTATAATGATCGAAAATACACTCTGGTGGATACAGCAGGTCTTAGACGGTCGGCCAAACGAGAAGAAGATTTAGAGATCATTTCAGCATTTAAATCACAAGAAGCTATTCGACGTTCTGATATCGTTTTGCTTATGGTTGATGGGACGATTGGCCCCACAGATCAGGATGCGCGAATTATGCAATCAATCCTGGAAGATCACAAAGGGGTGATCGTCGTTGCTAACAAATCTGATTTGGGTGCTAAAGAGATTCCTGAATATCGAAAAGTTTTTCGTGAACAAGTTCAACAGACCTTTCATTTTTTTGATGACGTTCATGTTGTTTTTACGAGCGCGAAAACGGGTTCTGGCGTTGAAGATTTATTTTCAACGATTGAGCGAGTTTCTGATCAAATCAATTTTAAAGTGTCAACTTCGGATCTGAATGAATTCTTTTTTGAGACTATTCGTAAAGCACCAGCTCCAGTCTGGGGCACAACGAATGTTAAGTTTTATTATGTGACTCAGACATATCAAAAACCACCTGCGTTTATTGCGTTTGCCAATCATCCAGATGGAGTGACGAATTCTTATCGTCGATTTTTGATCAAGAATATTAAAGAAAAGTGGGACCTTCATGGTTTGCCGATTCGAATATTCTGTATGAAATCTCGTAAGGGTGGATCGCAATAGATGATTAAGCGCGGCGCATGGAGAACTCGCTTTGGTTTTTACCTTTTGGCCATAGGCTCAGCCTGCGGTCTTGGTAATCTTTGGCGTTTTCCCTACGTCGTCGGCGAAAATGGCGGGGGAGCCTTTATACTTCTGTATGTGTTGATTGCGCTGGCCATCGGGGCACCCATGTTGATAGCAGAATTAATGCTTGGAAAAAACACCCGAAGGTCAGTGATGGTTGCCACTGTGAAAATGGCAAACAAATCCATACCTGCGCTGAAGTGGTCTGGTCGATTTGCTGTGATTTTAAGTATTGTTGTGCTTTCTTATTACTCTGTGATCAGCGGTTGGGTTTTGCATTTTATGACTCAATTTGTGGTCTCGCTCTTTTTAGAGTCGGGAAATGTTTCAAGCAAGGCTAATCTGGCTGCATTGATGTCCAACGGTTGGCTTCAATTGATGCTGGCGAGCGCGCATCTTTTGATGACTATTGTGGTCGTTGCTAAGGGCATTCATGAGGGGCTAGAGAAGTGGATCAGTTATATGATGCCTCTTTTTGCAAGTCTTGTGATCATCTTGCTCGTTAAATCTTTTTCATTGCCGTCCACACCAGAAGTTCTTAGGTTTTTATTTTATCCAGATTTTTCAAAGCTAACTATGTCTTCTCTGAATCATGCCTTGGGGCATGTCTTTTTTACTTTGTCTGTTGGCTTTGGTACAATGGTCACCTATGGCTCCTATATGCGTGAAGAGGATCACGTTCCCACTGCGGGAATTCGCGTGGCCTTTGTTGACAGTGTGATTTCACTTATCGCCGTGATGATGATTTTCCCAGTGGCCTTTCAAGCCTCTAATGTTCCGCTGACAGACCCAGCCTTGATGTTTGAAGTTTTACCTAGCTATCTGCTGGGGATTCCTGGAGGCGCCTTATTTGGACTGCTCTTTTTTATTTGTCTTTATTTGGCGGCATTGAATGCCAGCATTGGTTTGTTGGAAGTTGTGGTTTCTAATTTTGTTGATATTAACAAAAGTATGGGCCGAGTTAAAGCAACCTGGTTTTCTGGTGTTGTGGCCTTGACCTTAACCGTGATGCCAGCTCTTTCTGGCTCAGTTTTTAAAGGTGTTAAAGTCAACGGGAAATCCCTGATTGAGTTTTTGGACTCTTTGTTGATCAATTGGATTTTGCCCCTTGTCGCCTTGATGGTGTTGTTGGCCTTTAACAAGGGAACTGCAGAAAAACAAAAAGAGTCAGCCTTCTTAGAAAAGGGACAACTTGTGAGTTACTCAATGTATCCTCAGTGGATATTTATTATGAAATGGGTGGCTCCGGCAGTCATTGCCCTTGGTTTTTTATTGCAGATCATCACATTGTTTTAGATTTAAAAATTCATTCCTAGAATAATAAGCATATTGAAAAGGTCACCAGATATTTTTTTAATGAGCTCCTCACTTTGTCCGCCGGATGAGATAGAACCTTTATTTTCGTCGTTGAAATCGACATAATTGTAAGTCGCTTGAAGGCCCAGATAGGCTTTCTTGCGCATCAAAGGTATTTCTAGCCCAGCGCCTAGATCAAAGCCAGTCGTGGAATCGCGGCTATAACCATCCAGCTTTGCAAGCGTGTAAGTGCGATAGAACTGTCCAAATCCGACCAGAAAATAGGGGTTGAGATCAGCCAGGCCGCGAGTTACATTTTGTGTGTTCATATAATATTTGAGATCAAAATTGATCGAAGACATGGAGACATTTCCTGTGTAGGTTTCCAATTTTGAATCGAACTTTACGGCATGATCACCGGTCAGAAATCCAAAACTCATCGCAAGTCGAAGATCAAAGAAGTATGTTAAATACAATCCAAAAATGGGTGATCCAGTATAGATGTCTGAAAAGTTGCCGGTAAAGCCACCGTATCCTCCGGTGATGCCCACAGTTAGAAATCGGCCATTTCTGAAGAAATTGACGTCAGCCTCTTCCTCGGAATCCTCATCGAATTCACTGTAATCTGAAAATGGATCATAGGCCTCATCGGGTTCAGATTGTGCTATCAAATATTGCTTTTCATTAGGACTTGAATTGCCTAAAAGAAACCCACTCTGCTGTCGCGGTGGGTTTGAATCGAATGAAAGGGCAAAAGCCTGCCTTGGAATTATTCCAATTCCCAATGAAATAAAAAAAAGAAGAAGGCTTGAACGAATATTTGTTCGAGTTTGGATTCCATCAATTGCCAAAGTTGCCCCCTAGATTCATTATCGAATGAAAAATCAAAATACTTTATAAAAAAATGATGACTGAGTCGGGGTGAGTATCTCAGATTGAGATTCACACCCTTTGAATCATTTTGTCTGCGGACGCAATTTTAAATAGTAACAACTATTTAGGAGCGTTACTGGGAGGGGAATAGTTGCCATGAAAATATATTTCACTTCGTACCAAAAGGAGAATTTTTAGAAACACCTGGGTTGTCAAAAAAATTGCCTTGCTAACACCTTATTTTATGATGTTATTCAATTTTGACTGAACTGGGCGGGTTTTTTGGAGGGTTTTTGGGTAAACTGATAGAGAAAATCGTGATTGTAGGCAATGCAGGTGGAGGTAAAACCACCTTGAGCCGGAAGTTGGCTAGCTTTCATAATTTGCCCTTGATTCATGTGGATTCAATTCAGTTTTTGCCTGGGATGAAAATTCGGCCCTTCCCTGAGTCGATTAAGATTTTAATAGAAATTCAAGATCAATCAGCATGGATCATAGATGGCTATGGCCCCCTAGATATTATCGAAAAAAGATTTGAAAGGGCAGATCGAATTGTCTTTATTGATTTTCCTCTTTGGCGTCACTATTGGTGGTGTGCAAAAAGGCAAGTTCAAAACTTGTACTCGCCACGGATTGAGCTTCCAGAGGGATGTTCTGAACTCAGCTGGTCACACACCTTGAAGCTCTTCAGAAGCCTAAGTATCGTTCATCGGCAGATGCGGCCAGAGTTGTTGAGGATCTTTGCTCGTCCAAAGAACGCCAATAAAGTGATTTTTGTTCGCAACTTGAAGGAATGGAAGCACCTTTACAGAAATGGCCTTGGCGAATGTTAATTGCTCAGATTGGGGATTGAGTTTCAAATCAGTCGTCTAAAAATAACGCCGCATTGCGCGGCTTTGACTTTGGTGTCATCAGATTTTCTACTCATCAGGAGTGCAGTGGTCGTAAATATTCAATAATTTCAACAGAAGTAGGGTTCATAATGAAGTTGGGCAGTCCCATCATCTTGGTTTCAGCATTTGGGCGAGATCATTGGTTAGCCGCGGCTCTTGCTCAAGAAGGTATTAAGACCACTTTAATTGATGTTTCTCCTCAATTGGGTGTTTGGCCCATTGAAGATATTGAAGGGCCCTTTGGGTTTTATCGAAATGAAAAAATATCCGAATCTCAATTGGAATCCCTTTATTCCGCAAATCCATTTGAAGAAGTTCCCAATGGATTTACCCTTTGGCTGCCAGAAGGACCCATCGAGTTCAAAGGGCCTCTAACTAAGTTTAAGATTGAAAAAATGTCGCTGATTCAATCTGTGAAAGATGTATTTTTCGCCGCTTTTCAGGATAAATCTTTGAAGCTTCTTTATAAAAATCTGAGTGAGTTCAGCTTTAAGAGAACATGGCTTTTGCATTTTGCCCACCAATTTGCTGGGACAACTTATGTTCCCAGTGTAAGGGCTGCGGAGGTTGGTCAGAGTTTGCCCCTTCTGTCACCTTTTCTAGTCCGCAGAGCCTCTTCTCGTGCTGGATTGGAAAGATCTATAGAATGGTTAAGGTCAAAGGGTGTGGAGGTTCTTCAGCCACAGCAGTTGATGGATGTTTCCTTTGGAAATAAGAGTACGGTTTCTGGATTTGAAATATCTGGAGTTAAACAGGGGCTTTTTCATTTGGAACAACTGGTTTGGGCATTGACCAGTGAGGAGACTTACTTTCTGAGTGAGCGTCTGGGGAAATGTTTTTTTCCCGAGGGTGCTCTTGAATCAGAATGGTGTTGGATTCGTTATCGGGTGGGGTTGAATGAATGCTTCGAAAGAGAAAGTTTGCCACTCCATAGTGTTATTTTAGATGATATTGACTCTCCCTGGACACACGAGAATTTGCTAGTTTTGCAGAGGACGTCCTTACAAAATCAATTTGATATGTGGATGCGAATACCAACGGTGCAGAGATTTAATAAAGAATATTTGACCCATCGGGGCGAGCGAATGCGAAATCATATCGAAAGAAAAATGCCGCTTTCAGATCCTCAGATTTTGATGTTTCCGCAGGAGTATTATTATACATATGCTCAGTTGGGCGCTCCTAGATTTCCTGTTTATTCTGAGCATGATCAGGCACGAAGGGGCGAAAATCGTTTTAAAAATGTCAGGTTAAATAGTCCTGAGGACTGGCCTCTGTATTCATGGAATGCTATTTTTGAGCGAAGCGAAGAGATAAAATCTCAATTGATGAAGTGGTGGCAAGACAAGCTTCTCAAAGAACAAAAGGAAAAACGAAAGGAACAAAGCCAATGATCGAAAGATACACGCGCCCTGAAATGGGCCTACTTTGGGATTTAGATCATAAATTCGGCAAGATGATGGAGGTTGAGGTGACTGTGGCGCAAGCACAGGCTCAACTGGGTTTGATTCCAAAAATTGCAGCTCAAGAAATTACAAAAAAAGCGCGCTTTAATGTAAAGCGCATTTCAGAAATTGAAAAAGAAACGAAACATGACGTCATCGCCTTTGTCAGTAATATGGCAGAAAATATTGGACCTCACGGAAAATATGTCCATTTTGGAATGACCTCCTCGGATGTTTTAGATACAGCTTTCAGCTTGCAAGTTCGGGAAGCTGGACTGGTTTTAATGCAAGGAATTAATAATTTAGAAAAAACATTAAAAACTTTAGTCACTAAACATCAAGAGACTTTGTGTGCCGGTCGAACCCATGGAATGTTTGCCGAGCCGACCACCTTTGGTTTTAAAATGGCTGGGTTTCTGATGGAGCTTCGTCGCAATAAGCAGCGAGTGAAAGTGGCCCTTGATAATCTTGCTATCTGCAAGCTGAGCGGTGCCGTAGGGACTTATTCAAGCCAATCACCCAAGGTTGAAGCTCTAGTAGCAAAAAAATTAAAATTGAAATCTGAAGTCATAGCGACTCAAGTTATACCTCGAGATCGACATGCAGAAATGATGACGGCTCTGGCGATGTTGGGAACTGGATTAGAGCGCTTGGCGGTGGAGTTAAGGCATCTTCAGCGCAGTGATGTTGCTGAGATTACGGAGGGTTTTACCAAGGGTCAAAAGGGCTCTTCAGCGATGCCTCATAAGAAAAATCCAATCAGTGCTGAAAATATCACAGGGCTTTCAAGATTATTGAGAGGCTATGCTATTGCTGCGTTAGAAAATGTAGCCCTTTGGCATGAAAGAGATATTTCGCATTCTTCAGTTGAGCGAGTGATTTTTCCGGATGCTTTTATTGTGGCAGATTATGCGGTTCATCGAATGAGCATTTTGTTGGATGGCTTGGATGTAAATAAAAAACGCATGCTGGATAATATCGAGAGCTCTCAAGGGCAACTCTTTAGTTCTCATGTCTTGTTGGCGCTGGTTCAAAAAGGAATGCGCCGAGAGGATGCCTATGTTTTGGTGCAGAGGCTCTGTCATTCGCTGGGCTATGGCGAGCAATTAAAAGATAAACTTCTGAATGATGAAGAAGTGACTGGACTTCTCACCCCAAGAGAAGTTGAGGATATTTTTGCCGGAAAAAAACATAAAAAATCCATTAAAGATATTTTGAAAAGAGTGAAATAGTGGCTTCTTGGAGTTTTTTGCAAGACCAGGACATCATAGATGTGGTAGCCACCGGCTATCCATCCAAGCCTCATGAAGTCGAGGGTGCGCGCGACTTTCTTTTAAAATGGAAACTCACCCCGCGAATGCCGAAAGGCTTGATTAAACCCCATTTTCTTCATGCCAATGAGGATCAAGCTCGCTTTGCTTTTCTTAAAGCGGCAATAGAATCTAGTGATTCTAGGGTGATCTGGTGTTTGCGCGGTGGATATGGAAGCAATCGACTTTTACCGATGCTTGCAAAAATGAAAAAGCCTAAAGTTAAAAAATTGCTCATAGGAATCAGTGACATCACGTCCTTGCATACCTTTTTCATTCAGGAATGGGGCTGGTCCACTTTACACGCGCCTTTACTAGATCGTCTGGGTCGCAATCTGGTTGCCCCAAAATATGAAAAAGAGTTGCATCAAATTCTTTTTGGCCCACAGAAGTCTATTGAATTTAAAAAATTAAAACCTCTGAACGAAGCTGCGAGGAAAGTTCAAATTCTAAAATCAAGAATAGTGGGTGGGAATTTAACGGTCCTTCAATCTTCTTTGGGGACTCCTTGGCAATTCAGTGCGAAAGGTGCTTTAATATTCATCGAAGACCTTGGCGAACGGGGTTATCGTATTGATCGCATGCTTGAGCAATTCCGCCAAGCGGGGATTTTTGAAAAGTGCGATGGAATTTTATTGGGAGATTTTATTGGAGGCGAGGAGCCTTCAACAGGAAAGAATAATTTTGATCTGGTGTTTAAACGATGGGCGAAGGATTTAAAAATTCCTGTCTATAAAGGTCTTGAAGCAGGACATGCTGTCGTTCAGAGACCAGTGCCTCTAAATACTCATTGTGTTTTAGAGGTCGATAAAAATGGTAAGGTCAGTCTTAAAATTGAAACAGGTGGGCAAGCTTGATGAAATATTCGGTTCTGGAAAAAAACTTAATTAAGCAGCTGCAAGAACGAATCCGAGATACAACTCCGGGTGTGATGGTCAGGGCTTATCAGGGCGGAAAAATAATTTGTGACGTGGCTGTAGGAAATACCTTTGCCTATTATGACTTAGCAAGCCTCACAAAAATCATTTTTACGCAAAAAGCAATGATGCTGGCCTTTGATATTGGTAAATGGACTTTCGAATCTAAAGTGGCGGATTTTCTTCCTTGGTTTGTCTACAAGGATATAAAGTTGACTGAGCTTTTGACCCACAGTTCGGGTCTAGGCTGGTGGTTGCCTTTCTATCAAGAATTAAATCAAAATATTTCAAGTGATGATAGGCGTGAACAACTGCGGTTGATGCTGGAAAAGTTAAAAATTGAGAAGCATGAGACCGCTATTTATTCAGATGTAGGAATTATTGTTTTAGGATATGTTCTTGAAAATATTTTTGAGAAACCACTTCTTGAAGTTTGGAATGATATCAAAAATAGATTTTATTCAGGGACAACATTAGAGTTTCACCAAGATAATAAAACCACCACGAAGCTGTCACTTTTTGCGCCTACAGAAGAGTGCAAAGTGCGTCAACGCCTCGTTCAAGGCGAAGTTCATGATTTGAATTGTTGGGCCATGGGTGGTGTATCAACGCACGCAGGATTGTTTGGAAGTATTGATGACGTTGGTTGGTATTCTTTAAATTTGCGATCAAAACTCATGGGAATCGCGCGCTACTCTATTCGTCAAAAGACGGCACAGCTATTTGCTAAACGGGCGTTGCCCGCGGGACAAGGGGATTGGGCAATGGGATTTATGATGCCCACGCCTGGTTCAGCAAGCTGTGGTCAATATTTTTCTCTAGATTCGATAGGGCACACGGGATTTACTGGAACTTCAATATGGTATGATCCAAAAATGGATATGAGTGTCGTGATCCTTGCAAATCGAGTGCTCTATGGAGCAGAAAATAAAGCTTTTTCAAAACTCAGACCAGAAATTCATAATTGGATCGTTGAAAATTACCGTAAATCGGGTCTTTGATGTTTTTTGTATCACCTTGAGGGAGATCGTACATGGAATTGAAAGCTGGAAGTCATATTCATTTGATGGGCATCTGTGGAACTGCAATGGCCTCCATGGCAGGATTGTTGAAAGATCGCGGATACAAAGTCACTGGGAGTGATCTGAATCCCTATCCTCCAATGTCGACTCAATTGGAAAGTTTGGGAATCACCATTCAAAGAGGATACAAGGCAGAGAATTTAAAACCTCGTCCAGACTTTGTCATTGTTGGGAATGTAATTTCGGCAAACAACGAAGAAGCTCAAGAATTATTAATATCAGGAATCCCTTACACTTCACTGCCTAAAGCTATGGGTGAATATATTATTGAAAATCGTGAGAGTGTTGTTATTTCCGGGACTCATGGGAAAACAACAACGACTTCGATGATGGCATGGGCTGCTGAAAATGCAGGAGTAAAGCCTGGTTTTATGATTGGCGGAATACCAAAGAACTTCTCTCAATCGTTTAAAAATCCTGAAGGAAATTATTTTATTATTGAAGGCGATGAATATGATACGGCCTTCTTTGATAAAGTGCCCAAATTTATTCACTACCGACCAAAGCATGTGATTTTAACATCTGTAGAGTTTGATCACGCGGATATCTACAAAGACTTGCAAGCGGTCAAAGATTCCTTTGCCCGATTGATGACTTTAATTCCAGAAAATGGAACTTTGCTAGCCTGTGCTGAAGATGCAAATGTGATGGAGCTCAGGTCTTTAGCGAAATGTCAGAAATCTTTCACCTATGGGTTTAAAAAAGAAAGTGATTTTCGCGCCAAAGTCCTCTTTCAGAATGAAAAAGGTTTAGGTTTTGAAGTGCATTTTAAAAATGAAATTCTTGGGCCCTACTCAATGGAAATCACTGGTGATTACAACATTCTGAATGCCACGGCTGTGGTCGCGATGAGCAAGTGTTTAGGTTTTTCAGAAAATAGAACTCAAATAGCTTTGGAGTCCTTTGAAGGTGTTAAGCGTCGTCAAGAAATTCTTGGAGAACCCCATGGCATCCTTGTTATTGAGGATTTTGCTCATCATCCAACAGCGGTGCGTGAAACAGTGAAGGGCATTCAAAAAAGATACCCTGGTCGAAAAGTTTTTTCGGTTTTTGAGCCACGCAGTGCGACCTCTCGACGTAAAGTTTTTCAGAATGATTATGTTGAGGCCTTTAAAGGTTCCCATGAAGTGTTGCTTGCAAAAGCCTTTGATCAATCAAAAATTGACTCAGAGGATAGGTTTTCAACTGAAGAATTAGTCGCGGATTTAAAAAAGGCTTCGGTTGAAGCTGGGGCCTTTGATTCAGCAGATCAGATCGTTTCAGCCCTTGAAAATCGGGCTAAGAGAGGCGATGTCGTTTTAATCATGAGCAACGGTGGCTTTGATGGGATTTATACAAAACTCTTAAGTGCTTTTGATAGAATTGATGAAAAGCTCTGCTAGAGCTGCGTTTTTAAAGGACCTCTTTTTTTGCCTATTATTTAGACTTTTTTGTATGATTTCTGGGTGTTTTTTTTAGAATGGCGATAAAAAAACATCAACGCGGCGAGTGGCAAAAAGGTACGGCGTACCTTACTTGAGGGAGCTGTGATAGGGTCACCGACCTATGTCAAATCTTACGCCACTAATGAAGCAATACTGGGACATTAAGTCTGTTCATGAAGATAAAATCCTTCTTTTTAGAATGGGGGATTTTTTTGAAATGTTTTTTGATGATGCTGTCAAAGCTGCGCCAGTTTTGGGTATTGCACTCACTCAGCGAAATAAAAAGTCGCAAGATGAAACTCCCATGTGTGGAATGCCTCATCATTCTATTGCTGGGCCAATCAATAAACTTCTTGCCCATGGATTTAAGATTGCCATTTGTGACCAATTGGAGGATCCAAAACTGGCAAAGGGAATTGTCAAAAGGGGCGTGACTCGTGTTTTGACGCCAGGAATGGTGTATGATTCAGATACGCTGGATGGCACCAAAGCTCACTACCTTGTGAGCGTGGATGCTCGCTCTATGAGTTTTTTGGACACCACCACGGGCGAAGCTTTCTTTTTTCGATCCGAAAAAACCAAAGACCTGCTGCGCTTTTTACAGATTCTGCCAGTTGCAGAAATAGTGGTCGCAAAGTCCAATGAAGACCTCGTGGCTGAGATTCAAGGTTCAATGATTTCTTTTCATGAGGAATTGCATGAACAAAATCACCCTTTATTAAAAAATAATGCACCTGAAACAGCGGCAAGATTATTAAGTTATGCGAGTTGCCTTTCCGGAGGTCATGTTCTAGCGACCCTTTCGGCTTTTGTTGAAAAAGACCTCGAGCATCGACTTGAGATCACCAATACAACCCTGCGACATTTGGAAGTGTTTTCAACCTATAAGGGTGAGGGCTTAGGAAGTTTATTTCATGCGATCAATCGCACACAAACTTCGGCGGGCAGCCGCCTTCTGCGGCAGTGGCTTAGTTTTCCATTGAGAGACGAGAAAGCTATTGAAGCTCGCCTGTCTTCGGTTGAATTTTGGCGATTGCATGGCCTCGAATTAAAGCGTGTTCGGCAGATCCTTGGGCAAATGGGGGACATTGAACGTCGCTTGGGGAAAATTTCTCAACCTCAATGCAATGGTCGGGATTTATTGGCTTTGGCTGGAAGCATTCATGCTGGAGTCAGTGCTTTGGAGATCAAAGTACAAACTGCTGGAGTTGAAGGAAATTTTGAGTCCTTACGCGAACTGGCCTATAAAATTGAACGAACTTTGGTTGAAGAGCCACCTCTAGCAATTAAGCAAGGCTACCTCATTCGTTCTGGTGTTTCGCCAGAATTAGATGAACTGATCCTGCTTTCGACACATTCACAATCTTTGGTATCCAAGATGGAAGCAGAGGAAAAAGAAAAAACTGGAATTTCTAGTCTTAAAATTCGCTACAATAATGTCTTTGGTTATTACATTGAAATCACTAACACCCATAAAGATAAAGCCCCAGTTCACTATCAGCGCAAGCAAACTCTGACCAATGCAGAAAGATATTGCACCGAAGAATTGGTTGAGCTTGAGCGTAAAGTGCTCAGTGCTAACAGCAAAAGAGCTGATCTTGAATTTGATTTTTTTGAGACTTTGAAAAAAGAAATTTTAATTCAAAGTCCGGCATTGTTAGGACTGGCCCTCACTTGCAGTGAACTTGATGTGTCAACGGGGCTGGCATGGCTCAGTCTAGAAGAAAAATACGTCAGGCCGCAATTTACATCTGACGGTTCACTGAAGTTAAAAGCCAGTCGTCATCCCGTTGTTGAACAGACCGTGAAATCGCAATTTATTGCCAACGATATTGAAATGCGATCTCGCTCTTGCATTTTGCTGACGGGTCCCAATATGGCCGGTAAATCCACTTTGATGAGACAAGTGGCTTTAATTTCTATCATGGCACAGATGGGAAGTTTTGTTCCTTGCGATGATGCTCAATTGCCATTGTTTGATGCTATTTTTACTCGCATTGGAGCCAGTGATCAGCTGTCTGAAGGGTTATCAACATTCATGGTTGAGATGACAGAGACTTCGGCAATGCTTAAAAATGCCACGAAAGACTCCTTGGTTATTTTAGATGAAGTGGGAAGGGGTACAAGCACCTTCGATGGCATGTGTCTTGCGCAATCCATTTTAGAACATCTTTTGAGTGAAGTGAAAGCGTTGACCTTTTTTGCAACTCACTATCATGAGCTGACTTCTTTGGATCAAAGTTTTGGACAGATCACAAATGCTCATATGACTGTCACAGAGCGAAATGGCGCCATTCGATTTCTGCATACACTTGCTAAAGGTCCTGCCTTGAAATCATATGGTGTGCAGGTGGCTGAACTGGCTGGACTTCCAGCCAGTGTTACAAAAAGGGCCAAGGGCCTCTTGCGTGATCTTGAGGCCAAAAAAGTTCATGCGAGCAGCCAGTTGTCATTGCTTGATCAATTGAATTTTGACCAGTTCGAGGTTGAAAACGCAAACGCAAATGAGTTATCACAAACCAATTCTTCAGAAATTTCAGATGAAGTCATGGTCGCTCCAGAAGTCATTCGTAGAGATGAGATTTTATTGAGTCTAAGGGATGAAGTTCAGAACTATCCTTTGATGCAGAAAAGTCCCCTTGAGGCTATGAATCAAATTGCAAAGTGGAAAGAGGTTGTCTCAGAGGCCCTTTTATAAGGTATAATAAATTTATTCAGTTTTTTTGAGTAAATTTAAGTTTTTATGTCTTTGAGGCCAGAAATGAGATTCCTTTCTAACATTGCTATTTATGCGGCGACATCTTTTCTTGTTTCGATTTTTATTATGGTTGTGACAGTTTCTGTTGCAACCAATAGATTTCCTCCAGATTTCAATAAAATGCTGACCAGTTTTAAAAATTTACGTCAAATGATGATTACATCCACAGCCATGACCGAAAAAAAGTCAGCAGATTCTATTCAAAATCAAAACCTCGAATCGCAACAGGACACTGGTGTTGATGCTGATCTTGATCAGTTAGTACAACTCAATCAGCAGCGGGCAAAAATGGGGGCGGGTTTGGTTGGCAACGACGATGGGGTCTCAGGAAAAAAGTCGGACTCATCAGGGCAGAGAGATTCCGCTGAAGGTGGAAGCAATAGTGAACTAAGAACAATTAAAAAATCATTTTCAGAATTGCAGTCTCAACTTTTTAGACTTCAACAAAGAGTTGCAGAGCTGGAAAGTGAAGTCAGTCATATCGGATTAGAAGCAAAAAAAATGAAGACTCATTAGTTTTTCTTTAGGGATAGATTGAGTTGAATTTATTAAAATAAAAAAATGAGGATTTCGTGGCACACAAGTCATTTTTGACTGCTGAACAACAACAAGCTGCTAGCGAATTATTGACTCCACCCCTGACAATTCCCAATGGGGATGTTCATCAGTCTTTTAGTTTTTCGTCGCAAGGTTTTTCTCATTGGCTGGGAGTAAAACTAGAAGACCACTTAAAAAGTCTTCCCTTTTGGCGCGACGTACATCCGATCATGTTAGGTTCTTGGGCTAGGGGTGAGTTGTGTCCAAAGTCTGATATTGATATTTTATTTTGCGGCGAAGAGGCAAAGGTAAAAGCCTTTGTGGATCAGATGCATGAATCGGGTCTAAAGCTGCGCTATCGGATGCCCCACAATCCCGAAAATTGGACCGAGAATGTCGAGGCTTTTGATATATTAGCGTTACTGAAAGCCAGGCCATTGACTCCTGAAGGGGCACAAAAACTTTTCGAGCAACAAAAAAATATTTGGGCACAAAAGAATCATTTCAGGCGAATTTTGCTCAAGGCCTTACAAGAGGAAAGAAAAAATCGTGAAAAGCGATTTGATTCAATTACCAATTATTTAGAACCAAATATCAAATTTGGCCCTGGTGGGTTGCGCGATCTTGAGCAAGGCTTGCAGATTTACGAGCTGTTTTCAGAAAAATTTAAAAACCCTGGGCATGCACTCAATGTCTTGACCTATTATCGCAGCTATCTGCTGTCTCTCCGCCAAAAGTTACATTTGGTTGGTGGGGGAGATATACTTTCTAGTGCTCTGCAATTTGATCTTGGAAAATGGATGGGATTTAAGACCCACAAAGATTTTATGCGAGGACTGCAAAGAGGATTGTCTCGGGTTCATTTTTATTCTGATTGGATTGTTGCCGTAGCTGAAAGTTCTGAGAAAACAGTCAAGAAAATAGATTCCATTGAGTTTCAAAAAAGTGAAGATCTTTTTGAAGTGTTACATAATAATTCAAGCGTCCTGGTTCAGAAAAAAGTAAGAGAGCATATCGACGATTTTTTTTCCGAAGCGACGATTTCAAAAAATGCCAAAATGAGGGGTAAACTTTTAGTTCAGCTTTTAGACGTTGATGAAGAAGATGATTTTTTAGTGAGTGTTTTTAGATCCCGTCTGATTGACAAATTAGTGCCAGAGATACGACGCTTGGTGGGATATGTTCAGCATGATCAATATCATCGATTTACCGCTGATTCGCATATTATGCAGGCCTGTCGTGAAGTGAAGAGGCTCTATAAAAAGCCGAGGCAGCTTGGGCCGCTTAAGTTTATACATACCAGACTGTCGGATTATGATTGGAAGGTTATTTCTTGGGCTTGCCTGTATCATGATTTAGCAAAAGGGCTTGAAAGCTCTCATCATGCCGAACTGGGAGAGCAAATTGTCGAGCGTGATTTTAAGCAATTCCAATTTTCTAAAACTTTTACCGAAGATGTAAAGTGGATGGTTAAAAATCACCTTGAACTTTCGCAGGCAGCCTTTCGTAAAAATTTTAAGGATCCCAAGGTGTGGCAGGAGCTTAAAGATAAAGGTATTGAATCCGCAAAGCTTTACCGCCTGGCCTTATTCACCGCCATTGATATACGAGCAACGAATCCGGAAGCCTGGAATGATTGGAAAGCCAAGCTGTTAAAAGATTTAGTTGAAAATCTGGAGTCGAAAAAAGCACAAGGGTATTTTGATTTTGCGAAGTTAAGTAAAGTTAAAAAACTCAATATTTCTGAAGAGATTTTTGAAGAACTAGGATTGGCTTTAATTGAGAGCTTAAATATGAAGGATCTCGTTGAAGATTTAATTGCTGCCGAAAAAATGGCTAAAGAGAAAGATGAGAGCCTTCCTCCAAAAATATTAAAGACCAAAAAAGGCGAAATTTGGATTCGATTTCATGACCATAAAGATAGAAAAGGTATTTTATCAGATTACGTGAGCCAATTGTACTCTTTAGGTTTGGGTGTTCGGCATGCTTCTATTCATACTTTGCCAAAAATTGGCGTCTATGATTGGTTTCAGGTCGTGACTACAAAAAATTTACAGCAGTTGTCTCAGATCATAAAAAACTCGAAAGTGAATGAGAGACCTATTCCTTTGGTAAAATTTGATTCCATTCAAGTGGTCAGTGCCGATGAAAAAGAATGGGTGATCAGCTTTAAAGGACCAGATCAAGGTGGCCTGCTGGCCTCAGCAGCCCGGGCCTTGAGTGATGGGGGAGTGAGCATCAATTCAGCCCGTGTTCACACTTGGGGAAGACAAGTGGATGATATATTTTTTGTGAAGCCCAAGGGCGAGCTGAAAGACCTTCTTCGAACACTGCAGGATCGTTTTCAAATCAATGAGTGAAGTGAGTGAGAGGTTGCAAAAATTTCATGGGACTTGCTCTCAAAAAGGCTTGTTATTTTACATGAACTGGGGTTTGTTTTGCCAAGCCAAGAGGGATTCGCGGAATGAGCCGTGGAAGAACTTTTGGCGATGACCTCAAAAGGAGCCAAGATGAAAAAGTTTGTATTTTCTTTTTTAACTTTCACCGCGATGTCTTTATGCAGGGCAGCTGAGCCAACGACGGTCCCCTATGTTGATTTAAATAAATATTTAGGCCAATGGTATGAGGTTGCAAGCATTCCGCAATTTTTTCAAAAACAATGCATTGGAAATACAACGGCCGATTATTCTTTGTTAGCCAATGGTATGGTCAAAGTCATGAACTCCTGTGACACCGAATCTGGAAAGCGTTCAGTGGCAGAGGGGCGTGCGAAGGTTGTGGATATTGTCTCAAATTCAAAATTGAAAGTGACCTTTGTTAAAATTATTGGCTGGGTGTTTTCTTTTGGTGGTGATTATTGGATTTTGGATTTATCGCCAGACTACTCCTATGCTGTCGTCGGTGACCCTTCCTTGAAATATGCTTGGATATTGTCTCGTCAGCCGGTGCTTGGTGCTGATATTTACGTTAGAATTGAGCAGAATTTAAAAGCCATTGGCTATGACACTTGCTCAATTTTGACCTCCATTCAAAATGGTGGTTTGAGTCAGCGTCGGGCTTTGTGTGAATTTGTGAAAGATCCAAGGTAAGCGGGAGCAGATTGAGCGCCGCGCTGAAATTTCTTGGTTTTTGTATCACATTTATTTTTGAAAGTAGGCTCGTATTTGCTCGGCATTCGACATTTGGCTCTTCGCAGCTTTCAGAATGTCATTTTTAAAATCTAAAAAAAACTCTGAAGACGAGCGCAAGCTTAATACGGGGCCTTCACCAATATGACCTAGCCACCGGCAAGTCTCATCTTCAACATTATGGATACACTCAGCTTCTATGGGTCCGTAAACAATGTATCTGCCGGCGGTCTCATCAATTTCAAAAGACGAAATGAGCCAGTTTTTACCATCTTGGAAATGGATGTGCAACTTCAACAATAAGTGTGAAGAGGTATTGATTTCTGTTTGTACAGAAAAAGCAGCTCGAATTTCGCTGGGAATAATCCACTTTTGCGGAAATTTAAAAAATGCAATATCAACTGCTTCAGGATTTGTAGCTTCTTGGTTCGCAATAACATGACTCATTATAGGTCCTCTAGAAATCAATCAAAAATCAATGGTGAAGAGATCTTTAGTATTGCATGATTTTTATTTAAAATAATAAGAAATACTGTAAAACCGGACTCACAAATCGTCAATTCATGAGCCTAAACAAGCCTAAGATAAAGGGATTGCTGCCAGAAATCCGGCAGACTTTTTCAAAGGCCACATTTGAATTGGGCTATTGGCGAAAGAGCAGTCACGACCCTAGCTATAGACTCTTCATATCAATGACAAAGCGATACTTAACGTCACCTTTGATCATACGCTCATAAGCTTCGTTTATTTTTTGAATAGGAATCAGTTCAATATCTGAAACTATATTGTGTTTGGCGCAGAAGTCTAACATCTCTTGAGTTTCTTTGATTCCACCAATCAAAGAGCCACCAAGTTTGCGTCGGCCCATGATCAATGCTCCTGGGTAAAGTTCTGGTGGCTTATCGGGCAAACCAACGAGAACCATATTGCCATCTCGGCGAAGCAAAGTGAGGTAGATGTTATAATCATGAGGTGCTGAGACTGTGTCCAAGATGAAATCAAAACTGTTGGTGTGATTTTTCATTTGAGTCATGTCCTTGGAGATCACGACCTCATGGGCACCCAGGCGGAGAGCATCGGCGGCTTTTGATGGTGAGGTCGTGAAAACAACGACATGAGCTTCCATGGCGTGAGCAAGCTTGACAGCCATATGTCCTAATCCACCGAACCCAATGACGCCCACTTTTTGACCCTTAGAAACTTTCCAATGCTTCAGCGGTGAATAAGTTGTGATCCCTGCACAAAGAAGGGGAGACACAGCGGCTAAATTTAAGTTCGATGAAATTGTTAAACAAAATTCTTCACGAGTGACGATTGAATTTGAATAACCTCCATGGGTGGTTCCAGTTCCATCTTTTTCTTTGCCATTGTAAGTTCCTACAAAACCATTTTCACAATATTGCTCGAGGCCTTCTTTGCAAGAGGGGCAATCTAAACAAGCGTCCACCATGCAGCCAACTCCGGCAAGATCGCCGATTTTGAATTTGGTCACTTGAGCTCCGACAGCAAGCACTCGGCCAACAATTTCATGTCCAGGAACCATGGGGAAGATTCCGGGTCCCCATTCATCACGAACTTGATGAATATCAGAATGACAAACTCCACAGTATTGAATTTCAATATGCACATCATTGTCGCGCAGATTTCTTCGTTCAAATTGAAAAGACTCCAGAGGAGATTTTGGAGAGATAGCGGCAAATCCTTTGGCCTTAATCATAAAAACCTCATTGTTATATATAAAATAATAGAATGAACAGAAGCTCACATTATTTGCAAAATAAAAGAAACATTCTGATATTTTGCACAGGTATCTGACGTTTTACCAGAAATTCATGAAAAAAAATAGGCAGTAAAAAAAACATTCAATTTCTGATCAGGATCGACCGAAAACCTTTAGGCATGGAGGTTTTCAATGAATCATGGCTTTCAAAAAACAAGTCGAAAAATAATATCCGAGAAGATTGCAGTTATAGTTTTCTTAGGATCAATCGCAGGATTGGGTATTTCAGTCGTAGGTTGCGGAGTGAATCAAAAATCACTCTCTGCCATAGATGAAAATGGAACGGAGACAGCAACGGCCGCTCCAAGCCCAGAGTCCTCACCTCTTGGGAGCAATCCAAATTCTAGCACTGGAATTTCGATTTTAGATACAAGCTCTCATATTTTAATTCTGAATCAGGCAATGAGTGTACGGTCTGAAATTTCAGGAATTTTGGAAAGTCAGGCGGAATTGCCCGTCGGAGCGCAAGTTGAAGTGCCTGCCAATTATTCTTCGAAGAATCTGGATTATCGTGATTCTAACGGAGCGATCGTGCGCTCGAGCACTGGGTTTATATATCCGATTAGAGTGCTTTCAGTGCCGGAGGCAAATAAAACTCAATTCCCCCAAAGTAAGTTGGATAAAATAAATGGCATCAGTGGGGGCCTTTTTATTTTTGCCTCTATCGTTGGTGTCATGCAAGGTGTGGATGGTGATTTTGCGACGCTAACGGCTGGAACTCCCGGTGATGGATTTATCAAAAACTATAATGTCAGCGGCCAGCCAAAGTTTAATTATTCAAAGTCAGTGATCAAACGTTTTGCGGGAAAATTAAATCAAGGTGTTGATCCAAGAAAACTTTCTGCTGCGGATCTGCAAAAATCACAGCGCATTTATGCCGAACTAAAAAAAGTAGCTGATCGGAGAGTTCCAACCTCAAAGTCTTATTTAATGGTGGATGCTGTGACTGCAAAAAAAGCTTCGCTGGATTATGAGTCATCATTTGTTGTTCCTAAAAATGGAGCTTGGTCGATTGCCGTCGGTCAAACCTCAGTCCGTCACGGATTTTCCAATGTGCCCTGTGCAGAGTTTCAATCTGAAATTGTGCGTGAGGCCTATCAGCGGGCTGGTTACCGGGTCAGTGATGACTTTAACAGTTCCAAAGGGAATACACTGATTTGGTCGAATTCGGCTGCAGTGGTTAATTTTTCAATGGCCCTGTATAAAGGGGGTTGGATTCCTTGGGATACTGCAAAGTACAAGCCTCTGACTGGTTCCATATTGATGAATGGATCAGGGAATTCACCGGGGCACACTTATATTTCGGCCAGTGATGATGGGCTCTTTATTGTTGATAATGGAGCGCCTCAAGGCCGAGACTTGCGGAAGACATCAAAATCCATCATTGAAATGATGTTTCAGACGGGGGTGTTCTTTTTGCCACCTGGGATTAACCCGCCATTGTGGTAGGACTATTGATTTATTTTTTTCTTGCTAGATCCGGAAATACCAGTGTGATTGCGCCAGTTGTATTGAGGATCTGTTTTTGTGCGATTGTTCCAAGCTTCCCATTTTCTTTTTGGAAGTTTATGGGCAACATTTCCTTTTTCGTCGAAAATGTCTGGATCTTTGCCGATAAAAAATTCACCGATGGATTTAAGAATGCCCATGTTTAAAATCTCCTTGGAGGTGTTTTTGAATGTAAAACAAAATACCTCAAGGGGGAAGGGACTTTTCAGGCAGACGGTGCTTCAAGTCATGAAGGATCCTAGAAAAGCAGGCCCTTTTTTAGCTGCGTGGATTGGCACAGACATCGATGATGCTTAAACCGACATTTTCAGAGACCTTTGCCGCTCCTTTAAAATATTGAAAGCATTGTTTTGCCGCTTTTTCATAGGCATCTTCATAGGAGATTGCCTGTTCTTTAAGCTCTAAGGTTTGGTCGGCCATTTTAAATTTAAAGACATAGTCTTTGCCGGGCTGATTGTGAGAAGTCCAAGCAAAAGAGTTGCAGTAGAATGAAAAAATCAAGATTGTAAGAATTTGTTTCATGGGGCCTCCCGCTTATGGTTTTAAAATAACGAATAGGTTCTACAGAGTATCTAGAGCAAGGCTTGGGCCAGAAAGGTCATTTCCTAGAGAGAGCAGAATCAGCTAAGATATTGAAACTATTGGCAAATAATTTCTCATTCTGAGCCAATGTAGGGTCAGAGCGGAGGGCGGTCTCCTTAAGACCGAAAAGGGGACTTCACTGTTAAAAAAATGGGCAATTTCATTTTTTTCGGTGGCTAGCAAAAGACTTATTTGCACCCAGGCTTTTGACGCCTTGCCAGTGTTGGCGGCATGACGTAAGAAACTGTTTAATAGACTGTGCAGAGGAAAGAACCATGAATTTAAAATATCAACTGCCGCGCTTTTATGAAAATCTTTTGCCTCGAGAAATTTTAGAATTCTCGCCCGAGGAAACGAAAGCCACTTGCGATAACTGCGCGATGGCCAGGCCTCAAAATAAAGCCAAAATTCATTATCGAGCAGATTTAAAATGCTGCACCTTTCATCCCTTTTTGCCAAATTATCTGGTGGGGGCCTTGTTTTCCGAACCCTCAGCACAAGAGGCGCAGACAATTTTTCGCGATAAGATGGCTCGCCGAGAGTACGCTTTGCCGATTGGAATGGTCGCACCAGTCCAATATCAGGTCGGATTTAATAATCGCGAAGAGCACGAATTTGGTCAGCGTGAAGATTGGCTTTGTCCTTACTACAATAAAGAAAAACAAAACTGCAATGTTTGGCGCCACCGCGGGGTTGTTTGCACAACTTTTTTCTGTAAAAGTTCTTACGGAAAAACGGGCGAAAATTTTTGGCAAAAATTAAGCAATTACATTTGGTATGTGGAATTGGCCCTTTTAGAGGAAGCCTTGGTGATGCTCGATTTCTCGCCTCGTCAGGTGATGACCTTGTTGGACTACCACAATCGGCATGAGGGGACCGCTGCCGAAAAGAAAACCATGGTCCTGCCTGAGGCTAAATCAAAAGAGCTATGGAATGGCTATCACGAGGATCAAGAGGGCTTTTATAAGAAGTGCTTTGAGTTGGTTGCAAATTTAGGCAAAAAAGAATTTCATGAATTGCTAGGGGAAACTGGACAATCCCTTGAAGAAGAACTGTTTGAAATTATTCCGGAGATGTCATTAGCCCTAGAGAAAATAAAATAGAAGGAACTTATGTCTACCATCCATGATCGTCAAAATAAAGTGATCGCTGACTTTTCTGCTCACACTCAATGGGAGGATCGCTATAAAAAAATTATTGAAATTGGAAAAGCCCTGCCCGAGATGCCTGAAAATTTAAAGACAGAGCAAAATATCGTCAAAGGCTGTCAGTCACAAGTTTGGCTGCACGCCGCTTTGAATGATCAAGGGCAAGTCATGCTTCAGGGGGACAGTGATGCGCTGATTGTGAAGGGCTTGGTGGCCTTGTTGTTGGCGGTCTATTCTGGCTCAACTCCTGAGGAGATTTTAGCGACACCACCTGAATTTTTAAAAGCTTTGGGCTTTGAAGGAAACCTTTCGCCGAGTCGTGCCAATGGGCTTCATGCGATGCTGAAACAAATTAAAAATTATGCCTTGGCTTTTGATTATCTTTTGAAAAGTCGAAAATAAAATGAACTGAGATTGAGTCAGGGGCCCTAGTTTTCATCCGGATTTTCGGAATATCAGAAAACCGTTCAAGATGAGAAAACATCCTTAGAGCAGGGTCTTTGTGGGTACTGTCTGTGCTGTCAGCGATGAATAAAAGTGGGCATAGTGTTTCATAACGAGACTGTTGTATTCTGTAGGATTCAGGTTTTGTGAAAGTATGCGGCGAAGAGCCTTAGGTCCCATATTGTAAGCACTGACATATTTTTTGGGTTTGGTGTCAAATTTTTCTCGCAGATAACTCAGATAGGCTGATCCAATTTTAATATTCATTTCTGGATTTTTTAAATCTTTTTCGTCCTTCCAAGAGATATTGAATTTATGGGCGATCCATTTTGCAGTTTCAGGTTTTATTTGCATCAAGCCAATTTCGCCATGTTGACCCACTGTGAGTGGATTAAACTTACTTTCAGTTTGAATAACGGCAAGAACAAACACAGGATCAAAATTGTATCTTGAGCTTTCAAGAATCACAGCACTGGCAATACTTCGAGCTCTCCCTTTCCATTGAAGTGACAGCTTAGACTCAAGTCTTTTGTAAATTAATTCATTGAGAGATCTTTTGCCTGCGGTCTTCTCGACTTCACTTCCGAAATACCCGGCTCCCAAAAGTTCTTTGGCATGGGCCACTCGGGCTCCCTCGCTGATTGATGCTAAGGTGATCACGCCTGATTCTGAAAAAGAGGCAGAGGCTGGGTCTATATGAATTCCAGTTAATAAAAGAGAAAATGTGATGACTAAAACAAGCCAAGTTATTTTAATGTTTTTCATTTAAAATCCTCCTGTTTTTTTCAGTATACCTGCTCTTAGGTACTACAAGAGGCGTGCCTAACAGCTAAGATATTGAAAACAATGAGATCTCAAAATGATACGCTCAACAGAAGGCACTCCTTTGATTTAATAGGGAGGGGTGTCAGCCGTTAGGACTCAATTTTGCGCTTAATTTTGATGTTTGTCTCAGGATGAGACGATGGGATGGTTTGGCTGGGGGAGAATTTTGTGATTCTCGTGGGGGAAATTGTGTTCTTGATTCTAGCATTCTATTTGATTTTAGCCTCTAGTCCTCCATGCGCAATTTAAAATATTCTCATTTGATTAAAAAATATTTTGTAGTGTTTGTTTTTTTTAACACAGGTAAATCTTTTAAAGAGCCAGTTGAGCAAAGGGGGATTCCAGTTGGAAGTGGTTTTTTTGTAGTCTTTGTTGGTCTTTTCTGCTTGTTAGAAATTGCGCTTTCGTATCTTTGGATCAAATTTAAAAAAATATTTCAATAATTTAGGAGCCTGAATATTAAATAGGCGCACGACAAGCCCTCATTTTGCATTCTCACCACCTCCATGGTGGCAGCTCCCGATCTATTACAATCCAAAAAATATCAACGCCATCATCCGGAAAATAATCTAGTTTACTGGGCTGTGCAGACCTTTTGGCCACTCTTTTTTTAAGAGCAAATTGCTGCACTGTCTGTGGCCAATAAATCGGGCTTTGGAGAGCGAGCTGGGAAGAGTATTCGAAAATTAGGTGCCAAAAGAATCGAGATCGATCCCGAGGGAAAGGATCCCTAATCTGCAAATATGGGCGGTTTTAGTTTGAATGCCCGAGTTTGGATTGCTGGGGATGACAAAAAGAAGCTAGAAAAGTTGATCAGGTTCATGGCCAGGGGGCCTCTCGCTTCAGCCAGAATCATGTGCAGTTGCTGGAGCCACTCATGTGAGCCTTTCACCACTAGATTTTATTGCAAGGCTTGTGGCGTTGATTCCAACTCCAAGAATTAATATGGTGAGGTACAAAGGAATTTTTGCTCCAAATTTTGGGGGAAGAAAACTTATTGTCAAGAAACCCAAGGATAAGCCTAAGCCCTCTGATCCTTGCAGTAACGGCCTCCCTGAGAAAGTCAAACAAGAGAGACTGCGATGGGCTGAAATGCTTAAAAGAGTTTTTGATGTCGATGTAACAATTTGCCCAAAGTGCCAAGGGTGATTGGAGCAAATTGCAGTCATCATGGACAAAGCCATAGCTAAGAAAATTCTAGAAAGCATAGGGGAAGTTACTACTTTTAGACACTTAGAGGTTGCGGTGGAAAGGGGGCCAACACGAACAGAGGAAATTCCGGATTTTGACTTCGATCAAAGAGGTCCAACGTGGTGAAAAACCATGTGCGGCCGATATATGTCCCAGAGACAATAAAAACCGAAAAACCCTGTTTATTTTACCAGTTGCGAGAGACGTTTCTCCGAACGTGACACAACATTTTTCGCCAACACTCGCTAAAGAGGCCCTTCGGGCCGATATCAGGGGGGGCTCGGGGAAGGGTTTAGCTTTTTTTAGCTTTGTATTTCCTAGCCTTCCGACTTTTTTTCAGCCGCAATAAAGATGAGACCAATCTGACTAAAGTCTAGTACATTCTTTCTCATATTTTTGGCTAGTTTTTTCTGAAACACTAAGTTTTTGTAACCATTTCAATTACCTTATGAAATTATTTTTAAATAAAACAAGCAACAATTTTTTTGGTAACTAAACTTAGACTCTTTAGTTTTTTTAAGGTTCGCCGAAGAGAAGCTTTGAAAGCAATAATTTTTTTTTGAATTCTACCTTGGGGAGATTTGATGAGCCAAAAGTTACGTATACTTTTAGTTGATGATTTCGAAATGGTCCGTGCACTCCTAAGACAGTCGCTAACTCAGATTGGCTACGAAAATTTTACTGAAGCAGTGAATGGTCAAGACGCATTCGATAAAATTAAAGCTGCGAACTCGGAAGGACAAAATTATGATCTGGTCTTTATAGATTGGAACATGCCAATTTTGAATGGACTCGAAGTTGTTAATGAATGTAAAGCGATCGCTGAGCTTGCGCATATCAGATTTATCATGGTTTCGGCTGAACAAGATCAAAGAAATGTTGTAACTGCTTTAAAGGCTGGAGTTTCTGATTATGTAACTAAGCCGTTCTCGCCAAAGGCCTTGGCAACTAAAATTGATAGAATTCTTGAACGTAAATCTGCTGCTTAAAGAATGGCATAGATATGGGAGACTCCGTAAAACCATTGCCAGTTGATCACATGAAGTTGGATGATAAGACACTTAAGATCATCGATAAGGCTATGGTAGAAACATTTAGTGCGTTTCTTGGGGTCACACCTCAACTGAAGCGGCATTCAGTAACTGATGAAAATATAAAAGATAGTTATGACATTTCTGGAGCCATTGTATTTTTGCAAGGGCAGATCGAAGCTACTTTGTTTATCAGACTTCACAAAGAGAGTTTATTTAAGCTTTTAGGGCCCCTTTTACGGGGAGGAAATGTCAGAAATCAACAGTCGAGTCGTCGGCGGTGTTGGGGAGCTGACTAATGCTATTTATGGCGTTGCAAAGGTTGATCTAAATTTCAGTGGCGGTTGCTATGAAATGGCCCTTCCAGTTGTTATCATTGGTGGTAGTCATACGATGATGATGGAAGTGACCGACGTAAGACTTGTAATGGAGTACAGTATTAGCGGTGATGATGCCGTACTGGAATTAATTCTCGGGAAGAAAAATCCTTCGAGGCTGCCTAAGGCTAGTTAATTATTTTAATAACAAAAAAATCACAATATGAACGTGGTTACAAAAAAGAGGAGTAAAATGAAAACGAGTCAAGTTATTCTAAATAAGGTAGATTTCTCTGCATCGGATCTTACCAAGCTTCGGGAAGTACAACCGAACTGGATTACAGTTTTTGGTCATCCGTCATTTTTTGAAAGTGGCAATTTGGGAGCACGTTTGAAAGAAATATTTCCAAAGGCTGAAATTATCGGTTGTTCAACAGCCGGTGAAATTAGCGATAAAGGTGTTGATGATAATAAACTTATCGTTACGGGTGTTCACTTTAAAAAAACAAATTTAAAATCTAGTTGGTGTGAAATTAAGGGCCTTGATGATTCCAGAAATTCTGGAGCAAAAATGTCAGGTCAACTCGGTAAAGACGGATTGCGCGGAGTTTTTGTTCTTGGGCAGGGTGTGAATGTGAATGGAAGCGAGCTCATCGTTGGTATTAAATCTAACATCAACGAAGATACAGTTGTAACAGGTGGTTTGGCTGGTGATGCTGGCGCCTTTGTAAAAACTTATGTGCTTTCAAATGAAAAAGTGGGTTCAGATATCACAGCTGGTGTTGGATTTTACGGAGCTGATGTAAAAATTGGTTTTGGTTCCACAGGGGGTTGGGATCCATTTGGACCAGTACGCCAAGTGACAAAGGCGAGTGGAAATGTGTTGTACACACTTGATGGTGAACCAGCATTGGATGTTTATAAGAAATATCTTGGTGAAAAAGCAAAAGAACTACCAGGTGCTGGATTGTTCTTCCCTTTCGCCATTCTTAAAGACAACGGAGACCAAACTGGTTTGATCCGTACTATTCTTGGTGTTGATGACAAAGAAGGTACTTTGACTTTTGCCGGTGATATGCCAGAGAACAGTTTTGTTCGTCTTATGAGCGCAAAAAATGCGGCTCTTGTAAATGGAGCATCTACTGCGGCTGAACTTGCAGCAAAGGGTGTTGTACTTTCAGAATCCGAGGGTGCTTTCTCAGTGTTAGTAAGCTGTGTAGGTCGTAAGCTTGTAATGTCAGACGAAATTGATGACGAGGTTGATGCTGTTAAAGGAATTTTAAATAAAGGCTGTGTAACTGGTTTTTATTCATACGGTGAAATTTGTCCGGTGGGTTTTGTTGGTGACTGTAAACTGCATAATCAAACAATGACTGTTACTTATTTTACAGAGAGTTAATGATGTATAGCAAAAAGCTTTCTCGACAAATCAAGAAAGCCTTTGGAGATGAAGAATTTTCTCCTGAGGTGCTAGCAGCAGCAGCCAGTTGGGCGCAAAATGGAGAAAATCCAGGTTTGCAGAGCACTGCTGAAAAACTGAAAGAGTTTGGTGTTTTTCTTGAGAATTTGGATAAAACCTTTGCGCAGAATGAGACCATGTTGGATCTTGCAAATCGCAGTTTGGAAGTTTCAACAAGAGAGCTTTATGATGCAAACGAGAAAGCAGTTTTTTTGAATCGTGCCATTACAGCAATGCTAAACAGTTTAGACGAAGGCTTTTTGGTTATTGATCGAATTGGTACCTGCAGCAAAATTATTTCGTTAGCTGCCAAACAATTCATAGGGCATGATCCCGCAGGAGAAAATATCGCGGATATTTTCTCGATTGAGGCCGACAATAGAGAGTCTTTTGCAGAATGGCTTGAGATGGTTTTTGATGAGGTCATTGCCTTTCAGGATCTTATCGCCTTAGCACCTAAGTTTTTAAAAACGAGGGATGAAAATCAAATAATTGAGGTCTCGTTTAAGCCCATAAGGGCGTTAGATGGTAAAATTCAAGAAGTTGTTATCATACTCAAGGATGTTGCAGAGATATTTGAAGCTGAGAAGAGTTTGAAGGGGCAGAAGAGTTTTACAGAAATGGTAATTAAGTATCTAAATGGAAAAAGTAACTTTCAGCGCATGATTCAGATGACCCGCGAGACAGCTGATTTAATGCGAAATTGGGAGTTCAATGGAGCAAGCGAAACCCAGACACTTGAGTTTTTGACTCGGCAATTACACACTATAAAGGGTGGATTGAATATGCTTTCTATCGACAAGATTGGAAGTAAGGTTCACGAGTTTGAAGATCAAATTTTGGCCGCACAAAAACAAAATTCAAGTCTGCCAGATATGGTTATTTTGATTCGCGCTCAAGGCCAAGAATTAGCTGATGAGATGAGTGCTTTTCTGAATAAACATAAACGTGTGTTCAAATTTGATACTAACAAGTCAGTTGTTAAAGAAGTTCCTGCGAACAGTATTTATAAATTTTCGGATCATTTATTGAAAACAGGACTTAAAGATTTGCTCGATCATTATGTGAGAGAAATTGTAGAAGTTCCGGTGATGAGTATGTTTGCGCCCATTGATTCAAATGTTTTCTCAATCTCGATTCAAATGGGCAAAAATGTGGAATTTCTCATAAAGGATCCAAAAGAAATTCGCGTGATACCCGAATTCTATACCTCTTTATTTGAACAGATGATTCATTTGTTCAATAACATTGTTGATCATGGCATTGAGTTTCCTGAAGAACGACAAGTTAGAGAAAAAAGTCTTGAAGGAAAAATAAACGTAACAATAGATGCAATCGATGGCGATAAAAATTTAGTATTCTGCATTGAAGATGACGGGCGAGGGATTGATCCTGTTCGCATTCGTGAACGACTAGATCGTAAAGGAATCAATCATCTTGCGGAATCCGACGAAGAAGTTATCTATCATATTCTTGATCAAGGTATTTCAACCAAAGAGCACACCACGGAAATGTCTGGTCGAGGCGTGGGAATGGCATCTTTATATTCAGAAATAATTAACATTGGTGGTCGTCTAGCTTTGTCTTCGAAGGTAAATTTTGGAACAAAGTTTGAAATTACTGTCCCCTATATCCGTGAGTTGAATCAAGGCATAATTCAAAAAGCCATTTCAGATGATCGCCATATAAAATCAGCATAAGAATTTATTTTTTGTGCTTTAGTATTTTTGTTGCTTATATTCCTTAAGAGTATAGGGGCTTTGGCTTAAGCCCCTATAGAATCTATTTTTGGATTTCACTCGTGCATTGACTGCTTCCAACGCAAATATCTTGGAGCCAATGACCTAAGATCAATCCATCCAAACAGCGCCACATCATTGTGGGTTTGCATAAGGTGGGTCTGATCTTACCTGAGAAAAACGGACTCGTTGTTACGCACATTTAGCAAAGTTTTCTTCATAGTCAATTGGCGATTTATAATTCAACGACGAGTGTAGTCGTTGACGATTGTAAAATACTTCGATGTACTCAAAGATACTTTTTCTCGCAT
>CANFQX010000013.1 GCA_947449255.1 Pseudobdellovibrionaceae bacterium | reverse complement strand
CTTGCTGGTCAGAAAGGGATTATTGGTGCCACAAATGGCACTGGAACTGCTGCCACATTTAATTTCCCCGCCGGAGTTGCGGTCGATGCTAGCGGAAATGTCTATGTTGCTGATTTCAGCAACAGCCTCATTCGAAAGGTAACCTCGGCTGGTGGTGTGACAACTCTTGCTGGTCAGAAAGGGATTATTGGTGCCACAAATGGCACTGGAACTGCTGCCTCATTTAATTACCCCGCCGGAGTTGCTGTCGATGCTAGCGGAAATGTCTATGTTGCTGATCAAGGCAATAACCTCATTCGAAAGGTAACCACGGCTGGTGTTGTGACAACACTTGCTGGTCGGGCAGGGATTTTCGGCTCTACAAATGGCACTGGAACTGCTGCCACATTTAGTTTCCCCGCCGGAGTTGCGGTCGATGCTAGCGGAAATGTCTATGTTGCTGATCAAGGCAATAACCTCATTCGAAAGGTAACCTCGGCTGGCGTTATGACAACACTTGCTGGTCAGGCAGGGATTTCCGGCGCTGCAAATGGACTTGGAACAGCTGCCTCATTTTCTAACCCCACCGGAGTTGCTGTCGATGCTAGCGGAAATGTCTATGTTGCTGATTTCAGCAACAGCCTCATTCGCAAGATCACCTACGCGGGTGTTGTGACAACTCTTTCTGGTCAGGCACCAACATTTTTTTACCCTTACGGAATTGCTGCCGACGCTAGCGGAAATGTCTATGTTGCTGATCGGGGCAATAACCTCATTAGAAAAATTACCTCGGCTGGCGTTGTGACAACACTTGCTGGTCAGGCAGGGATTTCCGGCGCTGCAAATGGACTTGGAACAGCTGCCTCATTTTCTAACCCCACCGGAGTTGCTGTCGATGCTGCTGGAAATGTCTATGTTGCTGATTCAAGCGTCAGCCTCATCAGAAAAATTACCGCAGCTGGCGTTGTGACAACACTTGCTGGTCAGGCAGGGATTTCCGGCTCTACAAATGGCACTGGAACTGCTGCCACATTTAATTACCCCACCGGAGTTGCGGTCGATGCTAGCGGAAATGTCTATATTGCTGATTGGTACAATAATCTCATTCGAAAGGTAACCTCGGCCGGTGTTGTTACAACACTTGCTGGTCAGGCAGGGATTTTCGGCTCTACAAATGGCACTGGAACTGCTGCCACATTTAATTTCCCCGCCGGAGTTGCGGTCGATGCTAGCGGAAATGTCTATGTAGCTGATTCGCGCAATAACCTCATTCGCAAGATCACCTCAGTTGGCGTTGTGACAACTCTTGCTGGTCAGGCAGGGATTTCCGGCGCGGCAAATGGCCCTGGAACAGCTGCCTCATTTAATTACCCCGCCGGAGTTGCTGTCGATGCTAGCGGAAATGTCTATGTTGCTGATTTCAGCAACAGCCTCATTAGAAAAATCACCCCTGATGGGTTTGTCTCGACAATATTAGGAGTTGCAGGAAAAACAGGCGTGGTATTGGGTCGCATTCCATCAACAATTTCATCCCCTGATGGAATTGCTGTAGAAGGTAAAAATATTATTTTAATCTCTGACAAAAAAATACTTAAATTTCCTAAACCGTAAATCAATAATCCTTCTGCATTACAAAGACAAGAGCGCCCGATTTAAATCTCTGATCTACAACAACCCAATCGTGCTTCTTGTAGAAATTGATCGCACTTGTATTTGTTGGTGAATCATTCAAATAGGCCTTTGACTTTGAATTAGATAGAAAAAAACTTCTGGCATAAGCTTCAAGATCTTTACCAAATCCTTGATCTCGTCAGCTAGGCGACAAATAAAAAAGATTTACATAACCAGCGTCAATGTCATCAGTCATGTATCTTAATTCTATTTGGCCAATAATATTACCATTTAAAAAAACATGGACACAACTCCCTAAAAGCTGATTCCTGATTTTTAAAAGCTCTAAATATCGTTCAGCACCCTTGCCATCTTCACCATAAAAAAGGTCTGCATTTCCGAAGCTGGTGGAAAAAGAATCAGCCCTGAACTTGACAATAAGGTCTGAGTTTTCTGCTATATTCAATGGCTCAAAATAAATATCCATATTTTATTCTTAATTAAGAATCGCTTGTTTTCAAGGACCGGCTCGTTTTCCAATCGCTTTTTGCATTCAATTTTATGGTCCTAATATATTTCCCGGGACACGAAAACTGATAACAACACTTGGCTACTCCAAGTCTGCGGACTCAAAACTCAAACCTTCAAGAAAACCAACTAGCCCTTTTGCCGATGGTCAGGGTGTATTTCTAGTAAAAAATCGCGCAATGAATTATTATCAAATCACTCATCGGGAGATACCACCTTGGATTTCGAAACTTCAGAATCGGATATTCGTAATATCGAAAAAATAACTCAACTTGTAAGGAATGCCAATTATGCGAAGGCGCTTCGGCTTACACAAGAATTGAAGCTTAAACATAAAAACAAAGCCATCTACCAATCACTTGAGGTAAGCAAGAATGTGAGAAGCGGAATAACTTTTATTCGCAGCCCATCGATAAGTTCTTCAGAGCTTTCATTTAGGGTAATAATTCAGGCTGTTTTAAGTTTTAGATCATCCATTGCATTAATGAGTGACTCAATTTCTCGATTTCTAGTTTCGATGACGATTAATATTTTCTGTATAAATTGGCACTGAATAAATTAAGTAACAATCCTGAAACCATCCCATATAATCACTCACATCACCCTTTGAAATTTTATAACCTAAACTTTTGCACTGGTTAGCTATTTTCGTTGCTGAATAGAGCGAGCCAACTTGATTAATCAAAATCTTGAGACATTGTTAAACTGCATGGGGATTTTTAGGATTATTTCTATCAATGAATTCTTTATAAATAATTGTACTGTAATACTCTTGAAGAATTCTAAACCTGAGGTTGTCCTCAATTGCCCCACTAAACTGCTCAAATCAATTTGAAGGGCCATGTAACCCTTTGATACTATTTTTTGATTTTCGACTTCGGGCTCTAACCGAAGTCCAGCCCTAATCTGACTAACCATCCCGATTTTTGGATTGCCCTTTTTATTAAAATCCTTGAAATCGACAGTAAGGTCTGAGCTTTCTGCTATATCCAATGGCGCGAAATAAATATTCATATTTTATTCTTATTTAGTACTCGTTTGTATTCAAGGAGTGGCTCGTTTTCCACTTGCCGATGACTCGTCATAGTCTGCGGAATTCAATCGTATTTGCTGGTCCTCAATTGATCCCAACTGAACAAACCAAAACATTCTCATGCACAACACTCACGGGAAAAACAAATTCTGATTGATTTTCTTAACCCTTCCAAAAATAGCATTAACAGGACAGAATTAGAAGGGTTAGATATGGATCATGACAGTTGACCATCAACGAAAAAGACAAATTTTAAAGACTTTTCTAAAAAAATGAAACGAATTATTTTAGAGCCACTAAGTCCAAAAGAAGTGGATCGCCTGGCCTTAGATGCAAGTGATATCATTACCTTAAGAGGCATTCCGCCGCTGACGTCTTTGTTTTTTAGGTTTGACCTCGATCTCTAATCCAAGTCCAGCCATAATCTGACTAACCATTCCGAAGCTTGGATTGCCTTTTTTATCAAATGCCTTGTAAAGCGTGCGGCGGTTGAGGCCTGTACTTTCAGCTAACTTAGTAAGTCCATGGGCCTTGGCGACATCGCCAAGGGCGATGGGAAGGAATGCAAGGTCATTATCGATAACAGCTGACATAATGTAGGCAGATGCAAAATTAGGGTCTTTAAGCTTAAGCATTAAGTCGTCTTCGACGCGAAGCCCCTTAGTTTTCATCATGTTCCTCCTGCCATTGTTCCCAATGATTTTTTGCTTTTTCAATATCAATTTTTTGAGTCCGTTTATTTCCGCCCATAAGTAATAAAATGATTTCGTCATTGTGGATACCGTAATAAAGTCGGTATCCAGGACCGTGCTTCTTGTAGAAATTGATCGCACTTGTATTTGTTGGTGAAACATTCAAATAGGCTAACGTGAACACGGCACCCTTGCCATCTTCACCATAAAAAAGGTCTGAATTTTCTGCTATATTCAATGGCTCAAAATAAATATCCATATTTTATTCTTAATTAAGAATCGCTTGTTTTCAAGGACCGGCTCGTTTTCCAATCGCTTTTTGCTTTCAATTTTATGGTCCTAATATATTTCCCGGGACACGAAGGCTGATTAAAAAACTTGGCTACTCGAAGTCTGCGGACTCCAAACTCAAACATTCATTGGGAGATACCACCTTGGATTTCGAAACTTCAGATTCAGACATTCGTAACGTCGAAAAAATAACCCAACTAGTAAGGAAGGCCGATTACGCCAAGGCCCTTCGGCTTACACAAGAATTAAAGCGCAAACATCGAACCAAAGCCATCTACCAAATCAGAGAAGCTGTCCTGATCGGCGATCAAGAAGCAGACGATCCCAAATTGATGGCAAAAAATAAAAAAACAGCCGCAAAAATATTGGCAAAGTTTATTAAGCATGCTGATAAATTTGACGAGGACACACGAAGTCTTTTAATGAATGAGTATTTTTGGTTTTCAGAAAAACCACGAGACCAATATGGGCTTGGACAAAGGTTGGTGGAAACTGGAAATTTAAAGGGATTTTACTCGCAAGGGGTTGGTGCAGCTTTTTACGCCTACTTAATGATGAAAAAAGGTCAGGTGTCACAGTCACAAAAGTGGGCCTCAATCGCCGAAAAGGCCGGCTTATTGGTATGTCTACAATCAGGATTTTAGAGATGTCCTGTTAAAAAATCAAAACTCTATTAATATTGGCGATACCAAAAAATATTATGAAGAGGCCCAAAATCTTCCTAAGATTTTCCCCAAAGAAGCTTACGCGCACATCAAGGCTTTAGCTTTGTGGGGAGATTGGGGGCAGCACCTTTCAGAAAGTAAGGAGATAGCTTATAAAAGTTTTGCTGTCGAAAAATACAAAACTTTAGAAAAATCTCATAAGTTTGATAATTGGAGAGTCAGAGACATCTATGAAAACGAACTCTATTACCATTCAGGTCGGTTTTTAGATCAATATAATTTAGGAAAAAGAACAAAGAAATTGCGGCCTTCCCTTGGTGATTTTTCAATGGGGGTTGGCGCCTCAGAATTAGCTCATCAATACCAAAGCAAAGGAAAAGTGCAAACCGCAAAAAACTGGGCTCGCATTTCTATACAACACTGGCAAAATCACTACACGTTCAGAGAAGGCAAGCTTGATGGTGATTATTTTAAAAGGACGCTAGCAAAAAAATTAGCTCTGAATGTTATGGCACACTCAACTGATTTTGAAAATGCCGCTTGGGCAAGTCTATTTAAAAGGTGGGGGGCCTACTAATGGAACTAGCACTAACTCCCCTTCAACCCCCGCCGCAGATATTCAACCATCAAGGACTGATATTTTTTCCCGTCGCTTTTTGCTTTCAACTTAATCGCTCTTAATATATTTCCCGGAACACGAAGACTAATAGCAACAGTAGGCTCGTCGATCTCGGAAGACATCAGTCTGATATCCTCGAGAAAACGAACAGCTTCATCCGGAGTTATTTCCCTGGTCTTAGTTGGTTTTTTGGATGGTTTATTTTTTGCCATTTAACTTTTCTTTAATATTTTCAATATCAATCAGGTCTTGGGGCCGGCCTGACTCCGTCTTCATATTTAAAAGTTCGTCAAGAGTTGCAACAGGAATCTTCCTGCCTCCCACAGACATTTTTACGATATCCATTTTTCGCAAATCCTTTGTTATTAATATATCCACCTGCCGTGACGGATTTTTATAATCAACAAAGGACCAGGCAATTAGGTTGCGATTTTTAATGTACTCTTCGCGCATCTTGATAATATCTTGCGCTCTAATAGGTAAACGGGACTGCATGCCAATACTCTGAAGTGCCTTTTCAGTGCGTTCATAGTCATCTTGCTTTAGACTTAAAACAAGGTCCACATCCATGGTGGCCCTAACCAGACCGTGTAAGGCCAAAGCGTATCCACCGACAATAGCATATTTAATTTCGGCCTTACTTAAGGCATCAGTGATCTCATATAAAAACATATATCCTATTGTATATACATGTATATGCAATATTCAAGATAATTAAAATCCTTAAAGCGAATAAACCGACTGAATGGACCAGGACCTGATATAACCCATTAAACACTCAGATATCTCTAGAAGCATTTAGGCACCCATCCCCCAACTTCCCCCTCAAACTCCTGACAAACAAATCCTGATAGTCAACTTTCATCTCCACCGACTGAAAGAATGGATTCATAATGCAGAGGCGAATCAACAAAAGCTCTTCGCAATCAATTTCACCATTCCAAGCACCAATGAAGCTTTCAAAATATTTTTCATAATTTTTTCGGTAAAGTTTAGTTTTTGAAATAAAAAAGTCCGGATTTTTTTCGGCGCTAAAAGCCTGATAAACCCGCATAGTTCTGGCATTCACCGTCTGCAAAGATTCCCCCTGGCCAGCAAAACAAAAGCACAATAAATTTGCGTCCACCGCAGGTGCTAGTTTTAATGTTGATATTTCTGTTGATAACTTGGCTTCGAATTCTTTACGTAACCTAACTGTTCTAGAAATAATTTGCCCATAGCCTTCGGGATTTAGACCCACACAGCGAGCAGTCATCCAGGTGGCCACAGCACCCGTGGCTGATCTTGAGCCCTCTAAGGTAAATGACCCCTTGGACCTCGTCTCAGTGAAATCAACATAAGGGGCACCAAATGAGCGTTGGTAATAGTCCTTTTTAGAAGCTGCAATAAAAGTTCCTGACGAAAACGGCACATAGCCCAATTTGTGGGGATCGATGGTGATTGAAGTGGCGAAGGCCACCGCCTCAAGGGCCTCTTCGGTTGCTTTTGAAAGCGCCGTGTTCTTTGCCCCACGCAGAGAGCACATAAAACCACCATAAGCCGCATCGATGTGATGCCACAAAAAATTCTTATTATTTTTGCAGTAAAAATCAAGCAGGGCCTGCGCCTTGTCGATGGGGTCCACGATCCCCAATTCCGTGGTGCCAAGCACCGACACGATCAAAGCAATGGGGCGGTCTTCTTGTTCTGCCCTCTGAATTTGCTTTTTAAGATCATCAACATCAAGATGTCCATCGCAATCCAAAAGCACAGGCCACACAGCCTCTGACCCTAAGCCAAACACACTGGCAGCCTTTACCCAAGAGTAATGTTTGTGCTCTGGGATCAACATCACAGGACCTAAAAATTCTTTGCCCGTGTGCTGCTGAATTCTGGCTGCAACTTGAAAAGCATTACCCTCCAAAGGGTTAAGACTTCGCGAGCGCTCTTTAATTTCATTTGAAAGAGAGTCATAAGTCTCCCATCCCATCGAGGCACTTTTGAAAACAGAGGTTTCGCCTCGTGCTAATCCCGCAGACATCCAGTTGTAACAACGAGTGATGGCTCTGTAGACGGCCTCAAAATTAGCTACTGTTCCACCCGAAGTAAAATGACCCACTCCATTTTTAAAGCCAATCATTTCAGACAATTGGTCAATGGCTTCATCTTCGATGAGGATTCCAACCTTAGAAGATTCCTCAGAAATATTGTTGGGATTGTGAAGCAGGGTTAAGATGTGCCCGAATAAGGCAGGTAAAGAGATCTCAGAAAACATATGGCCAATATAGCGCGGTGAAAATTTCGGAATTTCAGACTCAAATCGTGCGGCAAGATCATTCAGGACACTCTCTGTATGAGTTCTCCGTTTTCGATAATCCTCTGAGGCCATGTCCCTTGCAGAAATTGCGCAGCCATCATCAGGACGAAATTCACGACGCCAATCAAACCAGGAATTCAATAATGAGTTGATTTGCGATTGCAGCCATTCACGATTTTCCGCCTGCGGCCCAAGAAAGAGTCCTTTTAAGGCAGCCTCTTCGCTGACACATTCAACAGGATGATCAGAAAGGCGATAATCAAGGTTCTTAGGAGTGCTCTCTGGCAAACGGTCCAAGTCATTCAGAAAATTAACTTTGTCCATAAAATCAATTGCGTCCTTTTCTTTCCCACACATAAAACAGATCATCTTCACCCATTTGAAATTTTAAATTTAATTTGTCATTAATGATTTCGGCCTGGGTCAAACTTTCGTGTCCCATTTGCATGTCAGGATCAACACCACAAGTTCCTGAATTTTCAGGATTGACCCAAATGACGGTCTGTTTGAGCTGATTTTTATTGAGACTAAAGTTTGCTTTTCTTTCACAGAAACCCACTTCATCATCTCGTTTATAATAGAGTGTGCTGATGCCATTTTTTTCAAATTGAAAACTGATTTTAAGCGCTGGATTTAAGGGAGGCACCGATTGCCCGTGGTAAATCATACTGGTGAACAACCATATTCCGAGCAAGGCCTGCCCCATGATTAAAAGCCTCTTTTTTCAAGCATGGTTGTAGCGATTCCAAACTCTTCTGTTGATAAAATTGAAGATAAAACTTCTTTGACCTGCACACCAAAATCCGCAAGGTCACTTCCGGGTGTTAATCTATTCAAGGTCAATAGGGCAATTTGTCTGGCTTTGTCCTGGCCAAGACTTTTTCGCAAATCCCACAAGGCTCCACTGACAATTCCTGAGTCATGATACAATCCACCCGTTTTATCAGCCAATTTAAAATCATTGGCCAATGTCCTCCGATAGGGACCTTTCAAGTAAGCAGCTTCCCCCATATTGGGATTATCTAATTGCAGGGCCGTGAAAAAATCAGCAAAGGCCTCATTCAATGAGCCCCCTTCACCTTCATAGGGAAGGCGAGCAATCGAATCAACTAAGGCGTGAACACTTTCGTGAATCACAATCGAGGGATCTTGAGGAATATGTGAATAAGTTTGGTCATCCCCTAAACCAAATCGTATCTTACCTTCATAATAAAAGGCTGAATTTGTTTTTTCAGGAGCCCCAATTCCAACCTCAGCCTGAATATTAAACGGCAATTTAACATTCAATGTTTTTTCAAACCATTTCAAAGATTCTTCTAAATAATAAAAAGCCTGAAGCTGATCAAATCGTGCATCTTGTTGTGAAAATTTTAAAGGTCCATTTAAGTCAGATATTTTGGATTCAGCTTGCGATGTGACTGTGAGGCGGCCATTAGACAGAGTTGGATCCGCGGCCAAGCCTTTTAAGATCACCTCTTGAAGATCACTGAGCTTAGGACCCCTTGGAAAAATAAAGGCTGGCGTGTCATGAAATTGAGATCCTAAGCGTTTGATTGATCGAATTTGTAAATGACTGCCCAGTTTCATTTCCCAGGGAATTCCATGGATGTCTGAATAGACGATATTCCAGACCGGTTCATAGTATTTATGATGATGTATAATTGAGACTTCAATTCTCTCTGGGGGTCGTTTGCGAAAAATTGGAAAGGCACTTTGAATTTCACTTAAAATCGTATTTCTTTGAGTTTCAAAGTGTGACAAAAGCAAAGCATCTAGTTTTTCTTCATCCAATGATATAGCAGCTCTTATCAACAGAGTTTCGCCATTGATATTGCGAAGTTTTTTTACAAAGCTCTCTTCAATCTTTATTCCATGAATAGTCTGTTGCTGAATTTCTACTAACTGAGATGACGACATGACTTTAGACACTGAAGTGATTTCAACTTTATCTAAGGATTGAATGGCCGATAGGGCTTCACCCTTCTTCCATTCAATCTGGTTAAAACCAGTTTTAGAATTGCAGGCTGACAAAACAATCAAATTTAAAAAAATAAGCTTTTTCATGATGTCAGCCTCATTCAGTAATCAATTCTTAATCATTCGAACTTTAATTTATAATTTCTTTAACTATTCAATGATTAAAGTTTTCTCGAAATAAGTGCCATCGCCATTGTCAAAACGCAGGTTGTGTTTTCCCGCTGCAAATTTACCTAAACGAACTTCTTTTTGGAATGGAACAAGCACCATGATGCACATTCCCTGACTCACGGATGCCACTGATTTTACAGTGTGAGTGAAAGTGTCTTTATTTTCTACTTCTGCTCTATTCCATCTATAGCAGCCATTTTGAAAAACGCCATTAACAACGACGTAAGAATCGGAAGCTGAATCAAAACCTCCCGGAACATAAACACCGTTGAGTCCAATTTGAACTTCTTTTTCTGCTGCAGCTTGCTGCCCAGCAAAAGCGTTCATACCAAGAGTAACCAATGCTGCTGTCAAAATAGTTGTGATTTTCATATGCACTCCTTTGTGTAGTTTTTATTGTGGTTTAATCAACCACTTCACAAATTTGTAAAAGCAATATGAGTGCCAACTATTTAAGGCTAAAATAGAGGTTTACTTATGTATTATGAGTCAAAAGGTCCCAAAGGTTAAAATACAGGTGGGGCAAGTTACCCCCAACGCTAGGTGTCTTCGTGAGTTTCCTGAACTTCCTGACTTTCAAGAAGTGCTTCAGTTGCTCCGTCCTCTTCTGCGACCCATCCGTAATCTCGTTCTTTGCGATAGAGAGTTCTGCGATTAATTCCTAATATCTGTGCCGCTTTCTCTTTTCTTCCAGCGGTCTTATTTAAGACGAAGCGTATATAGCGCTGCTCCATTTTTTCCAAAGTCGGCATTTCACCCATAATCTGTGACATCAGTGCCTCTGAACTCATCGAGTCCGCCTGAGGTAAATCGGAGTTTTCGATCATCTCTCCGCGAGCCAAAACAACGGCCCGCTCCATCACATTCTCTAGTTCTCGAACATTGCCTTCCCAAGGCAAGGACATCAACGTCTGCATGGCATCGGCGTTGATGCCATTGATAGCTCCCTGATTTAAAGAGTTGTACTTCTCTAAAAAAGCCTGAGCCAGCAAAGGTATATCTTCAACACGATGACGAAGCGGAGGAATAAAAATAGGTATCACACTTAATCTATAGTAAAGGTCTTCTCGAAATCGACCTTCATGGGCTGCGGCCTTCAAGTCCTTATGAGTTGCCGCGACGATCCTGACATTGATGGGTTTATCTTCATTTTCACCCACGGCACGAACTCTTTTTTCCTGAATTACACGCAACAACTTGCTTTGAAGCGCAAGATCCATATCGCCAATTTCATCCAAGAAAATTGTTCCACCATCGGCTTCTTCAAATAAGCCCTTTTTTCTTTGGATGGCACCCGTGAAAGATCCTTTGGCATGACCAAACAATTCACTTTCAAGCAAGGCATCTGGAATGGCTGTGCAATTGATCGCGACAAATTTTTTGTCTTTTCTTGGCCCAATTTCATGGAGGGCTCGTGCCACCATTTCTTTTCCGGTGCCACTATCACCTTGAATAAGAATATTAGCGACTGAGGGCGAAACCCTTTGAATTAAATCAAACACTTCCTGCATAGCCGAGCTTTTGCCAATGATCCCCGCAAAAGAATGTTCATTGCGCCACTCTTTCCGCAAAATCATATTGTCTTTTTGGAGCTGCCGAAAGTGCAGTGCTTTTTCTATATAGACCAATAGTTCCGTCAGTTTTAACGGTTTTATCAAAAAATGATAGGCCCCACGTTTAGTGGCCTCAATAGCGGTTTCTACTGATCCAAAAGCAGAGATTAAGATAACGGGCAACAATGGGAATCTTCTTTTTGTCTGATCAATGAAGCTTATTCCATCCATGCCTGGCATTTTCAAATCTGTGACCACAAGAGAAACTTCGTTTGTTATGGCCTGAAAAGCCTCCTGGGCGGAGCTAAAGGACTGAGTTCGATAGTTCTCATGCCCCTCCAAAAAATCCTTTAACATTGAAGTCATTTGAGAATCATCATCAATCAAAAATATCAGGGCTTTTTCAGTCATAGCTGGGACTTAGCAAAAACTCCGCCTATTGTCTATTTACTTTCGGTGAACTTAATAAGATGCTTCCTTTATGGATTTAAATTCAAACCTTCAAAATATTCGCAATGCCCTTGATTCCTCTGCCATCGTCGCGACAACAGACCCCAAGGGCAAAATTAGATATGTGAATCCTAAATTTATCGAAATTTCAAAATATTCTGAGTCAGAACTTATTGGTGCCGATCACAGGATATTAAATTCCGGAATCCACACGAAAAGCTTTTTTACGGAAATGTGGCGTGCTATTTCTGCAGGTCAAAGGTGGGAAGGTGATATTTGTAACCGCAGCAAAGACGGTCAGCTTTACTGGGTGCACACGATCATTATCCCCTTCATTAATCCAGAAAACGTGATCGAAGAGTTCGTGTCGATTCGATGGGAAATCACTGATAAAAAAGACGCCGAAAAGGAACTAATCGAAACAAGCCGAAACCTGCAAAGCATGCTTGATGCAAGTTTTGAAGGCCTCTTGATCTATGATTTAAGCGGACACATCTGTTGGAGCAATTCCAGCGCCGAGGAGATATTCGACTTCCCTCAGTCCAGGCTTCTTGGACTTCATGTTGATGACATCTTTAAAAAGCATTACAAATTATTTATACAAGATATTCAACAAATCCAACTGTTGATTGCAGAGAAACCTCATCTTCTTGAAGTCACAACAAAACCCTATTTTTTCCAACAGCACAGGGCCTATTTGGTCACCTTTAGAGACATCACGCAAAAAGCCCAATACGAAAGTCAAATGATCCAACAAGATCGACTGGCCTCGGTCGGAATTCTTGCCTCTGGATTGGCTCACGAAATTGGAACACCCCTTGGCATCATGAGGGGTCGTGCCGAAATGATGACGATGATTCCAAATATTTTACCCTTGGTTGCCTCAAACAGTGATATTATTATTCAACAAATTGATAGAATCACTCACCTGATAAAAAATCTTCTCAAACTGGCAAAAGGCCAAGACAAAGAGACACCACAGAATATCCATGTGCTCACCTTGATTTCCGATGTCGAAGACTTCCTAAAAGTTGAACTTAATAAAAATAAGATTGAGTTCAGCATTGAGGTGCCAGAAAATTTCGAGTTGATGGGAGTTTACACTTCCTTATTTCAAGTTGCCCTGAATCTTTTAGTCAATGCCATTCATGCCATTCAAGAAGCTCGCAAAAACAACCCTGCACTGGTGGGACAAATAAAAATATTCACTGAAAATAATGACTCCTATAATGTTCTACACTTCGAAGATAATGGCTGCGGAATGTCGGATGACACTATAAAAAATCTTTTTGTTCCGTTCTATACAACAAAAGGAATTGGCAAAGGAACAGGCCTAGGCTTAGCAACATCCTATAAAATTTTGCAAGCTTGGCATGGTTTTATGACCGTCACTTCGCAACCAAATAATGGCAGTAAGTTCAGCATTCATATTCCTTGTTTGATGCCTTAAGATTTTTTTGCTCATTGAACTTTTTGAGATCTATTGTCATGGCCTTTGGGACATTTTGGCTCAGAATAATTAAAAATATATTTAGTTTCCTCGGGATCTGTTGGCATCCTTGTTGCTTTTCTAGGTTTGTGTATTTTTTGTAAATAATATCAAAAATGCAATTTATAAACCCAAGGAGCTTCTATGAAAACCATTCCCAGCATTGAAAAATTTATGACCACATCTCCCCGCACTATTGAAGCCGATGTAACCATCGCGAAGGCTGTCAAAACCATGAGCGAGTTTCATGTTCGCCACTTACCGGTTTTGGATGGGGGCAAAATAGTTGGAATTCTATCTGATCGAGACATTAAAATGATTGAAAGCTTCACAGAGGTCGATCCTGAGAAAACAAAGGTGAGAGCCGCTTTTACTGAAGAACCCTACACCGTCTCTCCAAAAGCACCGATTTCAGAGGTTTGTTCAGAAATGGCTTCACACAAATACAGTTCAGTTTTGGTTATGGATAATCATAAATTGGTTGGAATTTTCACTTGGGTGGATGCACTGAATGCTATGCATGACCTGATGGAAACGCGATTAAAATAATCGCGTTTCCGAAAGAAAGAAGGTGGGAGTTCGGTTTTGCTATAAGCCGGATTCTGTCCACTTCACCAGGTCCCATTAGCACCCCGATAAAGATGGATGATCATTCCTCTAGGAGTGTCATTACTGACACCCTCAAGCGATCTTACCCGGAGACTACGGACTGGCCGTCCTACTAATGTCCCCCTATTTGATCTTGCTCCGCGCAGAGTTTGGCTGTTTTCACTCCGGCGGCTCCCCTGACCCTCCCGTTCCCGGTGTCAGGCTCATAGCCCCGGACATTCTCTCTGTTCCACTGTTCCGTACATTACTATAGAGGGGCGTTACCCCTTGCGCTGCCATATGGAGTCCGGACTTTCCTCTCTAATTTCAGCAATATACAAAAATTATTAGAGCGATCACCCACAAAACCGAACTATTTTGTAACACCCTCCAGCATAAAGCGCAAGAGGGTTTTCTTCATCGCAGTTTTATTTTACTTTCAGGGGACTGAATTAAAAAGGATCATTTATGAAAATCTTGATAGCTGTATTTATATTTGCGCTCACATTGACTCTGACTTTGTCCCTATCGCCGAAAGCATTGGCTTCTGAAGAGGGCCACGGTGGACATGAGGAATTAGCTGAAAAAATGAACTCCTTGTTTCCTGAAAAACAAGCTAAAATGGCCGCTAGACAGGCTCCTGAAAAGCCCACATTAACTAGCCCAACATACTTTGCGGCAATCACCGGTAACAATGTAAAATTGCAATGGACAGCAGTTCAAGAAGCTGAAGAATACCACGTTCAAGTTGCGACTGATCCAAATTTTAAATGGATGGTGAAAGAGGATTTTGCACACAAGGAAAATTCATTTGATCTTACTGACCTTGAAGCTGGTAAAAAATACTTCTGGCGCGTATCTGCAGTAAAACCTAATAACTGGAAAACATTCCGCAAATCATACTTTGCAACTTCAATGTTTGAAACAACTGCTGTTAAGTAGTTTTAATTCTGAAATTTAAAAATTATTTTAAACCCAAGTTAATTTCAGCTTGGGTTTTTTTATTGCCAAAATTTACCGCACTTCATTTTATGATGTGGCATGAATTAGTTGTTTAAACCTACAAAAAATTTATTTCTTCAGATTAATTTCTAGCTTTTGATTTTCAAAAAACAAACATTACAGATTTTTTTTCAATATGTACTTTTTGTAATTAACCATTTTAAGAATATGTCAGATACACTTTTTTTCATGAATAGCTCAGTTTATAATTTTTTACTTAACTCACATGCCTTAATAGAATTTTCTATTGATGGTCATATTCTCTGGGCAAATCAAAACTTTTTAAATCTTATGGGTTACGAACTAGAGGAAGTTGTTGGCAAGTCAAACTCTATTTTACTTCCTGAATATAACAAGCACCAAAATGAATACAATGAAATGTGGAATCTACTTTGCCAAGGACAAGTTCAAACTGGAGAGTTTAAAAGGATTGCAAAAAATAAATCCTATCTCTGGCTGCATGGTTCCTACAATCCCATAAAAAATGACAATGGGGAAATTTACAAAATTTTAAAAATGGTCATCGACGTTACTGAGAAGAAACACTTGGCAAAAAATCTTGAACTTAAAAATAGAGAATTGCAAATTGCATTTACAAAGGCTCGCGCAGCAACTCAGGCCAAATCTGCATTTTTAGCAAATATGAGCCATGAAATCAGAACTCCCCTAAACTCAATCATTGGAATCACAGACACGCTGGCAGAGACCCCCTTAGATCTTCATCAGCAATCTTTTGTTGAAATTCTCCAAAGAGCAAACAATCAACTCATGACTATCATTAATGACGTGCTCGACCTTACGAAAATTGAATCTGGCGAAATTCAACTTAAGTTTCTCCCCTTCGACCTAAGAAAGGTGCTGGATGATGTTGTCTCGGTTCTTGGCTTTCGTGCCCAAGAAAAAGGTTTAGTACTTGATATTTCTATCGATCCTGAAATAGAAAACTTTTATGTCGGAGATGCCGATCGACTGCGACAAGTGCTTATTAATCTAGTAACAAATTCGATTAAATTTACGCACAAGGGTCATATCACAGTTTGCATAGAAAAAAATCATACCGAGCACAATGGCAATCTGCTTTTTGTCGTCTCTGATTCAGGTATTGGCATACCAAAAAGCAAACATGAAGATATTTTTCGACCTTTCACTCAAGCTGACTCTACGACCACGAGACGCTATGGCGGAACGGGCTTGGGCCTTTCTATTTCTCAAAAAATAGTTGAACTGATGAAGGGCGAATTGTGGCTGACCAGCACCCTGGGGGCAGGCAGTGTGTTTTCTTTTACAGCTTCAATGGCTGAAACAACTGAGCGAAACACAAAAATGCACAACCCCCTGCAAGGCCATTTTCAATTGAACGAACAAACACCACAATCGGCCAGCGCAATATTGAATATATTGATTGTGGATGACGTTGAGGACAACCGAAATTTATTCGGAATATATCTCAGAAAGACAGCCCATAACGTTTACTTCGCTGAAAACGGCATTGAGGCTCTGAGATTGATTGAAAAAAATGCTTTTGATGTGATTTTCATGGATATTCAAATGCCTGGTATGGATGGCCATCAGACCACGATACTAGCACGCAAACTTGAAAAGTTGGATCATCGAAAACCTGCCAAAATATTTGCGTGCACTGCCAATGCCTTTAACGAAGATATTGAGAAAAGCTTACTGGCTGGCTGTGATCTTCATTTATCAAAGCCCATTCGTAAGGATTCTTTAATTAACCTGATCAATTCCTGTTCGTCTATTCAGCCAGAACTTGCTTATTGAGGCGCAAACGATCCAGAATCGTTTGACGAGACATTCCACCCATCTCTTCTTTAGAATAATACACCTGCATTGAATCCGGTTTTTCAGACCAGTGATAAATCATTCCTGCACACATTTTACAGGGCTTATGTGTGCTGTATAAGATGGCTCCCTGAGGAATTCTTTTTTTATTTTCTAAATAATATCTTTGGATCAAGTTCACTTCAGCATGAAGCGTTTTATTCTTAGAATTGGAATTCATTCCATAGCCTAACAACTCGCCCCTAGCACTCACAAGTATGGCAGCAATCGACCGATCATGATCATGCAAAACATTTCCTCTGGGGACGGTTTCAGCTAAAATTTGCGCCTTTTTTAAACATTCCAAAGTGCCTATCTCACCCATTTTGTTTTGATTAAAACTGCCCAGAAGGGATTCAATTTCAACTAGCTGCTTTTGATTTTCAATGGATGGCGTCACCGTGGCTAATAATTGATCACAAGTTCCAATCTCTTGAAATTTGAAGCCATCGGCACAGTCATCCCCCTGCAATTCACTTTCTTGGATTGAAATACTTTCAGTCACCCTTTTCGCAACAACCTTAATCATCCCTCGACACATTTCGGTCAATGGAGCTGTGGTATAGATCCTTTGGCGCAAAATAAAGAAACTGTGATCTGCATAACGTTCAAAAATACCCTGCAAAAGCTTAACGACAGCTGATGAAGGCGCCTCGGCAAGCTTATGATGTCGGGAATAATAGACAATACCATTGTACTCGACAAAGGCCAGATCAAATTCATTTTTATTTAATAAAAAAGCTAGGTGTTGGGCTCTTTTTTCATCAGACATAGAAGAAATAGTACCATAAATGCCAGATATTGTCTAAAACGCGTCCATGGATATGATTAAAAATCGCCTAGAAAAAAATTTAAAAAAATTAAAACCTTGGGCCGACCGCCAAAAAATAGAGGCTTGGCGTTTGTACGATCGAGATATTCCTGAATATCCTTTCATTGTTGATGTTTATAAGGATCATTATGTCGTCTATGACAAATCCGATTTCTATTTAGATAAAGACAAAAATCACCTCCCGCATTTAATGAATGCACTGATGACCTTGTTTAAATGCGATGAAAATAAGATCGTCCATAAAAAAAGAGAGCGCCAGGAAGGCCTCAACCAATATGAAAAGCTTGCTGCAAAAAATGAAATTTTCGCTGTTCGTGAGTCTCAGGCCCTGCTGAATGTAAATTTATATGACTATCTGGACACTGGCCTTTTTCTTGATCACCGCCCCATGCGCCAGAAGATTTTTAAATCAGCACAAAATAAACAATTTCTGAATCTGTTTTGTTACACGGCTTCAGTCAGTGTTTTTGCGGCCCTCGGGGGAGCCAAGACCACGAGCGTTGATATGTCTCAAACTTACCTTTTTTGGGCACAAGAAAACTTTAAATTAAATAATATCTCAATCGAAAACCATAGCTTTATCAATGCCAATGTTCTGGAATGGCTCAGTGAACACTCCCAAAAGTTGAGCTTTGACATCATATTTTTGGATCCTCCCACTTTTTCAAATTCAAAAAAAATGACCGACAGCTTTGAAGTCGAAAGAGACCAGGATTTTTTAGTAGAAAGTTGTATGAATATGCTGAGTCCAGAAGGCATTCTTTATTTTTCAAACAATAAAAGAAAGTTTAAACTGACCCAGGCCCTCCTCTCAAAATATAAAGTGAAGGACATCACCGAGGAAAGCATTCCCCAAGATTATCATGATAAAAAAATTCACAACTGCTTTCAAATTCAAAAAATAAAAGCAGCTCTTGAATAGTAAACCTGGCGCGAACAAAGACCACACGCGCCAATTTTCAGATAAAATGGACCAAGACTTTTTTTCATAATAGCCTTGAGTTCATTTTAATAGCGCATTAGCAAATTTGCCACAGGAGGCACCCATGTTTAAACTTCCCCAACTTCCCTATTTGAAAACAGAATTAGTTCCCTTGTTTAATGAAGAACAAATGACTTTTCATTATGAAAAGCATCACAAAGCCTACATCGATAATCTCAATAAATTTGCTGAAACTGACCCTTCATTGAATGAAAAATCTCTTGAAGAGATCACTTTGAATTCCACAGGCGGTGTTTTCAATAATGCGGCTCAAAGCTGGAACCACACATTCTTTTGGTTTGGAATCACACCTGCTGGAAAAGGTGGGCAACCTTCTCCAGATTTAATGGCAGCCATCACACGCGATTTTGGAACTATGGACGAATTGAAAGCTAAATTTGTTGATGGCGGAATGAAAACCTTCGGATCAGGCTGGATTTGGTTGTGCACAGACGCCGCTGGAAAATTAAGCCTAGTTTCAACTTCAAATGCTGCAGTTCCATTCACCGGAAATGGTCCAACACCATTATTAGTAGCCGATGTATGGGAGCACGCCTATTACGTTGATTACAGAAATCTACGCATGAAATACCTAGAAACTTTCTGGTCTCAAGTAAACTGGAACTTCGTATCCGAAAATTTCGCAACAAAAAAGGTCCGCAATCTAACAACAGCAATGAAGTAAATTAATCTAAACTTCGCCCTCAAGCGCACGATGCGCTTGAGGAAGGCCGCACAGGATGGCCAGACTCAGCAAACCGAGAGCAGCTGCAAAAAAAGCAGACCGCCCTAAAAAACAAAAAATCTAATTGTTATTCAGAAAAAATAAGGGAATCCCGGTTGAGTCAAAAAAACCAACTCAACCAACAAGAGCCACCACAGAGCGATACCGTATTAATAAGGCTGTCGAACAGAACTATTAGCCAAATCCATCCCAAAAACTAAGGCAATCTTAGTATAAGCCACCGAATGATCAAAATTTGAATCCTTGTTCACAACATCCCGAGCTGAATGAATATTTGGATTGTATTGCTTCATTCGAGATTCAAAGGGCATCAAAGTCGCATACCCTTGGCGGTGCCAAGAAGCGTGATCGCTGCAGCCATAGCCACATTTATCTTCAATAATTTGCGCATGAATATAAAGATCGTTCACTGACCTCAAATAATCACGCAGCCAACTGCTTGTGAAATCAGTCATATTTCCAATCACAAGATTCCCAGATCCAGGAAATAGCGTCATATCAAGCTGCAAAACAGCGATAACATCGGCCTTTTGGGCTTTATATTGCTTTGCGATCTCTGCAGATCCCAATAGTCCTGACTCTTCACCCGCATACCAAAAAAAATCAATTGTTCTTAGCGATTGATCTTTTTGACTGATAATTCGAAGGGCTTCAAATAAATTAGCCGAGCCAGAGGCATTATCATCAGCTCCAGGCGCTAGTCGCTGACCACCCAAAGAGATATTGATAGAATCCAGATGTCCACCCATCACTATGATTTCATTAGGGTTTGTGCTTCCTAAAAGGCGAACTCGTATTGATTTTTGTTTTGTTGATCCATGATCAATTAGGCTGACTTGAAAGGGAACTTTAGAGTTTGCAAGAAGAGCCTCTAATCTCTTCTTCATTTCTTCAACATGCCCATTTGGCTGAGGTGCTTTATTAAATCGGTTGGGGTACGAAGACAACCATTGCACAGTCGACTTCATATTCTCGAGGCTAATTTCGGCAAAAGCACCTTCAATGATGCTGCTTTTCTCAGCAATCACCGACCGAAATGGTCCACGATCATAAAGTTCATTCTTCTGTTTTAAGGTGGCCAAGTTTCCAAGAAGTTGATCAAAACTTGTTGAGACAAAGAATTGATCTAAACTTAAATCTTCAAAACCGCCACATTTGCCAGTGGCATGGGACAGCTCCTGAATTTTTAACTGCATTTCAGGAGTTACGACCGCATATCCGACTCCAGTGTATTCATCCTGAGCCATTGTGGGGATGCCCAAAGTGCGAAGATCCGATAAATCTGCTAAAATAGGCTTCGTGATGAAGTTTTCAAGATTATCTATGTGGGCCTGAGCTAACGATGCAATGAATAATAATCCCAGAAGCAAGGCTTTCATATTTCATCCTTTGAAAAGATTTGATTACCTTTTTTCAATCTAACGAGAATGTCATCCCTAAAGCAAAGACAATTCGCATTCTATCGCGATATGCATTATCATGATCAACCCATGAAAAACGATATAATACTGACGACCTTGAATTCATCTTACGCTCATTCCTCATTTGGGCTTCGTTACCTTTATGCTAACCTCAATGAACTGCAGGAGCGCGCTCAGATCTTAGAATTTACCATTGCGCGTTCACTTCGAGACATCGCCGAGAGTTTATTAAGTCATAGCCCTAAGATTATTGGCATTGGCGTCTATATTTGGAATGCTGATGAATCCCTTGAATTGGTTTCTCTATTAAAAAAAATCAGCCCTAAAACTATCGTCGTGATTGGCGGCCCTGAGGTTAGCCACGAAGCTGAATCCAACAAAATCTGCCAAATCGCAGATTTCACCATTAAGGGTGAGGGGGATTTCCTTTTCTATGAATTCTGTAAAAAATTTCTTGAGGGCGGTCAACTTCCTGAGTCGAAATTCATCTCTGGCGCATTGCCCGATATAAAATCAATTCAATCTCCCTATGCCCATTACTCAGATGATGATATCAAAAACCGTGTTATTTATGTCGAAGTGTCTCGTGGATGTCCCTACCGCTGTGAATACTGCCTATCTTCTCTGGACAAATCTGTTCGTAGCTTCGATGTTCCAAATTTCCTTAGGGATATGCAAGAGCTGCTCGACCGGGGTTCACGTCAGTTCAAGTTTATTGATCGAACTTTTAATTTAAGTCCCACAACTTGCATCGAAATCTTGCAGTTCTTCTTAGACCGAATCGAACTTGGGTTATTCTTGCATTTTGAAATGGTCCCTGACCGACTTCCCATTGAAATTAGAGATATTATTAAAAAATTTCCAGCAGGATCGCTTCAGTTTGAAATAGGCATTCAGACTTGGAATCCTGAAATCGCTAAACTTGTAAGTCGACGCAACGACTATGAAAAGGTTAAAGATAATTTTAAATTTCTTTCCTCTGAAACTGGTGTTCATACTCATGCCGATCTGATTGTTGGACTTCCTGGTGAAGACATCCACAGTTTCGGCAAAGGCTTTGACGCCCTTTCCGCTGTTGCACCTGATGAAATTCAAGTCGGTATTTTAAAGCGACTCAAAGGGGCTCCCATTGCCAGACATGATGCGGCCTGGGAAATGATCTATGCTGATCAGCCGCCGTTTCAAATCTTAAGCACTAAGAACATGGATTTTCTGACTCTCCAGAAAATGAATCGATTCGCTAAGTACTGGGACCTCTATGCCAACAGTGGAAATTTTAAAAATTTAATTGCCGCACTTAAAGAACGATCAATGAACCGAGAAGATAAATCATTTTTTTGGGAATACTTCGCTTTTACCGAATTTCTTTCAGCTCGACACTCACAGCACTTTGGCATCTCACTCTTAAGCTTATTTGAATCAGCGCTAGCCTATTTAACGCAGGCCCTATTCTGGGAACCAGAAAAAGCAAGGGACCTTATGCTGATCGACTACAGAGGCACTGGCAAAATTGATTTGCCAAAATTTCTGCGATTGGCTGGTGAGGACATCAAAAGAAGGAATCAAGAAACAATTGCGGCACCCTCACATTTACCAAAAAGACAGCAACGCCATCTTGCTGAAATCGTTGAGTAGAGTACAGGCTTAAAAAAATTATTGCTCTCGTAATTTCTTTGCATAGCCTACATAGGTCAACAGCGTGCTTTCAGTCCACCTGAATTTGAATTCACTCTGGATTTGATGAGTCCAGGGTAACTGCCAAAATGCCTTTTGAAAAACAACTGGCATGACTCCACGTAAGACCTCTAAATCCATACCCGAGTCTTCAACCCAATCGGCGATTTCTTCTGGTTTCCTAAATAGTGAATAGACGTAAGCCGGAGATGCCTTATTATCAAAAAACATTTCCATGGCCTTTTCCACAAAGATGTAACTCAGAAAATTTCTATTTACAGCCTGAAAGAAAAATAGACCGCCAGGTCTCAACACACGGGAGGCCTCAAAAAAAACTTGTTCTGGATCGGAAATGTTACCCAATAAATCCAATCCAACCACAACGTCAAAGCTTCCTCTTGAAAAGGGAATTTTATAGGCATCCCCTTGAATGAAATCCACCGATTGGGTCACATCATTGAGTTTAGCTACCTTTATTGCAGCAGTTGAAATATCCATCGCAGTTACTTTGTGTCCGACTTTAGCAGCCTCGTTAGAAAAAAAGCCTGCTCCACAACTGATATCAATAATCTTAGCACTGTATCCAATATGCTTTCTGATTTCAGATAAAATCCAGGGGTTGGTGTAATGACTTTGCGATCGAAAAAGAGCCATGGCGTGGTTATTTTCTTGATACCACTTCTGGGAAAGCTGTTTATAAATCTCTTCACTTTTCATGTCATCGGCTAGCTTTGAAAGTTCAATATCCATAAAACCCTCAATTCAAAAAAGTCGTTGCGGCATTTTAAATCCTACAATTTATTCCCAGGCCTCATAAGTTTAGGCTAAAGGAAATGACGCAAACTTTGAAGTCTCCAATGGGTCCAGTGACAAAAATCATTTACAGCAGAATTCAAAGAAAGATAGGATCTTAACTATGTTTGAAAAATTAGAACTCATATTACGATGGACTTTCGCAATTCAAATTATTTTTTGGGGAGCGAATGGTTTTCTTCATTTTGTCAAAATTCCACCTTCAAGCCCGAAAATCACAAATTTTGTTGATTCATGCATTGAGATAAAGTTCATTATGCCAATAGTGAAGATAATAGAAATATTATGTGGTCTCAGCTTACTTTTTGATTTTGCTGTGGGGCTCAATCTCTTGATTCTATCACCAGTGATTTTCGTCATCACTTTTCTTCAGCTTTTTCACAGCTCTAAACCATGGGCTGTTGTTCTGCCCATTTCGACACCGTTTTTATTTTTATTTTTTTGGCATTGTCGGGCTGTCATTATTCTTGCTGCTCAGTGAATTGATCCCCGAGCTTTTTTTCACAAACCTGTGAATGAAATCTGATTCGCAACCTCTGAAAGACTTTGAACATCGAACAAAGTGAATGGGGATTGCTTATGTTCATTTTTTTCCAACATCTCTGCCAGAAACCATAATAAATCTTCTGATGTAATCACGCCTTTAATATCACCCCTAGAATCACCAATCAAAAGACATGATATCTTTTTTTCTATCATTCTCAAAATGGCGGATCGCAGAGGTAAATCAGATTCAACCCATTCAACGGGGCCAGACATTAAGCCTTCAACAGGGGTATTTTGTGGATCAACAATATTAGAAAAATCTTTCGATGAAAGTATTCCAACCACTCTGTTATCTAGTGTTCTCACTGGAAGGTGTCGCACCCGATACTCACTCATCAAAGAAGTGGCTTCGGCAAGGCTACTTCCAACTGTCACCGTTATTATTTTTTTATTCATAATTTCTTTGGCTTGAGTCCTGTGTGGCATGAGGCCCCCTTCAACTATTATGAATGAGGATGACCTAACTCTGCAAGCAAATCCCAACCGTATTTTTCTAACTTAGCCTCACCGATGCCATGAATAGTTTCAAGTTCTGACAGGCTCCTTGGATTTTTCAATGCTAAATGCCTCAAAGTTCGGTCACTCATAACTACAAAGGCTGGAGCATCGAGCTCTTTTGCTTTTTCCCATCTCCATTGTTTTAAAACTTGAAAGCGCTTTTCTTGTGCGTCATCAAGTATGACTGTGGAAAGATCGGTTTTAGATCTCGTCATTTTTGTTGTCGACACAGGAGATTTTTCATTTTTTTGTTTTTTGGCAATTGATAAATTGGCGCCGGCAGGGAATCGAACTTTTCGCTCGGAAGCCGGGCTACAAACATCACAATGCCCGCAGCGTTGAATACGTTGAGCATCTTTATAGTAGGTCAATATTTCTGCGTGCCGACACTCTCCGCCTTCGGAGTAGTTGACAAGCGCATCCAAGTTTCTCCAACGTGAATTTTTAATTTCCTGGGGTGCCTCTGAACTTGTTATAAAGAAGCCCTGCAAGCCCTTATCTTTTCGCGAGTAAAGCATCAGACAAGTTGAGTCTATGCCATCACGCCCAGCCCGTCCCATTTCCTGATAGAGGGCATCAATGTTTCCCGGCATTTGATAATGCACCACCAGTCGAACATTCGGCTGATCAATACCCATTCCAAAAGCATTGGTTGCTACTAAAATACGCAGATCTCCACACTCATAGGCTTCTTGAGTGGAATTGCGATCCTCATTGCTCATACCTGCGTGGTAACAACCGACATGTTGATATTTTTTTTGCAAGGATGCGGCCAAAGCCTCTGTGACTTTACGTGTCCCACAATAAACAATGACTCTTCCATTTGGAGTTCCGTTGAGGGCATGCAATAAAATAGATTTTTTAACGTCTTCATCCTCACAAAACTCAACTTGATAATATAAATTGGGACGATAAAATCCATGAACGTGTCGTGCAGGATTGTTCAATTGAAGGTTCTTTGAAATGTCTGCCAAAACAGTGGGCGTTGCCGAGGCTGTTAAAGCTAAAATAGGGACATCAGATCGAATCGCTTTAAGAATTTTAAGCTGAGCGTACTCTTCCCTAAAATCATGACCCCACTGGGAAACGCAATGGGCTTCGTCAATTGCAAATAATGCTATGGGTCGATTTTGAATCCAACGCTGAAATCCCTCTTTTTGGGCTCTTTCAGGAGATAAATACAAAATATAAGCTCCACCTTTTTGCATCTCTGCAAATATTTGCCTTTTATCAGAATCTGACTGCCCAGAATGCAGACAGCCTGATGGAATCCCCTTCTTTTGCAAAGAGGCCACTTGGTCCTTCATTAATGCAATAAGTGGGGAAATGACGATCACCAGTTTTTTTTCAATCACTGCCGGCAATTGAAAACAAAGGGACTTTCCACCACCAGTCGGAAGGACGGCCAAAACATCTCTTCCGGCAAGTGCGTCGGCAATAATCTCCCTTTGACCAATACGAAAGGCATCCAACTTGAATGCCCCTTGCAAATCTTTGATAAAATGGTCTTTTGAGGGGATTATCTCTAAATTCATAGCTGCCCACTTTCTTCCTTATAGTCCTAACTTGCAATAAGGAAACTCTGGTTTATGCGCTCCATATTGGTTTTTAAAAATCCTTGCAACCGCCATTCGGCAAGGCGATTGGCATTTTGCACACAATATTTGATTTAATAAGACATGGCTTGTCGACAATTTGACAATACGGGGCTATCTTTAGAGATGAATTTGCCTAGGCGTCAGCTGTACATTTAACCTGTTTACATCACTATGCTGGAGTAACCCATAAAATGGCGATAGAAGAAATCAAAAAAACCCTTGGGCAATCAAAATTAATTGCAGTTTCAAAACTTCAGCCAGTTCAAAAAATTAGAGAACTGTATGAAAAAGGCCAACGGCAATTTGGTGAAAACTACATTCAAGAGGCCCTCTTGAAATTTGAAGAACTGAAAGATTTAAGTGACATCGAATGGCATTTAATCGGCCACCTTCAAAAAAATAAGGTTAAAAATATAATTGGAAAATTCCATTTGATACAATCAGTGGATAGCTTAGAGTTAGCACAAGTGCTAAGTAAGCAATGTGAGTCGAAAAACATTCAACAAAAAATATTGATTCAAACGAATATTGCATGTGAAGAAAGCAAGACTGGGTTTAGTGAAAGCTTGCTCAAAAAAATTTGGCCTGAAATTACAAAACTGCCAAATCTGAAAATTATGGGGCTGATGACAATGCCCCCATTAGCCGAAAATTCAAACGAAGTACGTCCTCACTTTAGTCAGCTCAGGGAATTGCGAAATTATCTAAAAACTCACACTGATCTTAGTAAACATCCAATGACGGAACTTTCAATGGGGACTAGCCATGATTATTTAATCGCGATTGAGGAGGGTTCAACAATGGTTCGACTTGGGACTATTTTATTTGGAGAAAGACCGTCTAGAAGTGTAATGTAAATATGCAAGGCAGAACTTTTGACAAACATGCCATAGTTTTTGAGTCTTGGATGAGCCTCTACATTTGGAGCAAGAATGAATCCGCTAATGAAAACACAGAAAATTGGATTTCTTGGTGCAGGAAATATGGCCAATGCCATGATCAGAGGTCTTGTTGATGGAGGAATTCCATCAAAAAATATCTTTGCTACAAATCGTTCTGATGGAAAGCTGATTAAACTCAAAGAGCACTACAAAATCAATACACTTCAGAATAATGAGGAGCTGATTGATTCCTGCGACATCATCATTCTCGCTGTTAAGCCACAGGATCTGTTGGGTGCTCTCGAGCCTATCGGGCGAGCCTTTGATGAAACTAAAATTGTAATCAGTATTGCAGCCGGTGTTCAAATGGAAGTCTTGGAGAAATATTTGAATAATGCTCGTCTTGCCCGAGCTATGCCAAACACACCAGCTCTGATTGGACGTGGGGTTATTGGTTACTTATTAAATGATTATGACGATCAGGCCCTCGAAAGCACTGTTGAAGATTTATTTTCAGCTCTTGGCCGAACCATCCGAGTTTCTGACGAAGATCAATTTGAATCACTCATGATCTCTTGTTCTAGTGGAACCGGCTTTGTTTTTGAAATGATGATGTATTGGCAGGATTGGATTGAAGAGCATGGCTTTTCTCCAGAGGAAGCTCGCATGATGACAATAGAAACTTTTGTAGGAGCATCTCTTTTAGCGGCCCAAGCCAAAGAGGGAGTCGAAGAACTTCAAGCACGAGTCACTTCAAAAAAAGGCATCACCGCAGCTGGACTTCAGTCCATGAGGGAGCTTGAAATTGAGCGCGCACTTCGTATCAGCTTCGAAAAAGCAGCGATGAGGAACAAAGAAATGGCCAGAGAAATCAAATAGTCTTGCATTGAGACTGACTAGGACTTTATCCTATTTTCATGTTGTTCAAGGAGGAACAAAATGAAAATTACTCCTATTGATATTGCTCATCGCTCTTTTAATCGAAAAATGATGGGCATAGATGCTGACGAGGTCACGGATTTCTTACAGCAAATTGCTAGCCAAATGGAATCTTTAATTCAGGAAAAAAACTCACTCAAGGAAGCTCTTCGCGAAAAAGATCTTTCTTTAATGGAGTACAAGGAGCGCGACCAAGTCCTAAAAGACACCATTTCTACAGCAACTCAAATGGCTGAGCGCCTTCGTAAAGATGCCGAAAGAGAGTCGCGGTTGATCGTTGCCGATGCACAGCAAAAGTCCGAAATAATAACTCGTGATTCCCGCGACTCTTTAAAGAAAATTTACCAAGAGGTTGCAGAGCTTAAACGTATGCGAATGCAATTTGAAGCCAATCTCAAGGCTTTAGCGCAGGCGCATCTTGCCCTTTTAGATCAAGGCGAGAAATATATGCCGCAAGCTAGCCTGCCAAATCAGAATTTTGCTAACTCAGGAAATTCGGGAAATAGGTCTTCAAATATTTCCCCTCTGTCCGCTGAATAAATCGTTGCTATCAAAACTTATGACAGGGCCTATATGAAAAGGCCTTGCCATTATCTTAGTAAAAAGCTTTAACTTTTTTTATGTTGAAAAAAAAGAATCACAAACATGATTGAAGTTACCAAAGAAGCCATTAGGCTGCACATATTTATCCAGCCAAAGGCTTCGAAAAACGAAATCATAGGCCCACACAGCGGACTATTAAAAATCAAAATTACAGCTCCGCCAGTAGACGGCAAAGCCAACGAAGGACTGATTGAGTATCTTTCTGATTATTTTGATATTCCTAAAAGAAATATCATCATTATTCGAGGCGAAACGAGTCGTAAAAAGACCCTTGAGTTGCGTGGTATAAGCCTTGAGCAAGTGCATATAAAGCTTGGCACTCTGCTGACTTCGATTTAAGAACTCAATATTTCTACTTAGTTTTTTTCTTCAACTCGATTTGAATTTCAGTGCTGTCCATTTGTTTCTGCAAGTCCTCATCAACCGCTTTTATTTTTTTAGTGGGCTGTGCTTTGAAAAGGCCTTGATTTACGCCGTCATTAGTTTCCTCACGGAAGTGAGTCAATTTTTTCTCCGAGCTCAGCTCAGAATCATTAGACTGAAGATGCAAACTGGACTTCCCGGTTGGAACTTCATTATGGACTGGTTCAAATTTTTCAGCTGGCTGTGCCAATTTATTTAAATCAAAAGAGTACCTAATAAAGGTGCCCACATGATAACCGGCAGCTGTATTTTCGCCAGCCAAGGTCATACCACCATTTATTTGAATTTGAAGAGCAGGAGTTACATTCCAAGCAGCATAAACTGACGAATCAACGACAGATGGATTTGGATAATAAAATAAATAAGAGCCCGCATCAATAGCCGTTACCGTAGCTTGGCGACCTGCTTTTGAAAAAAAATCAGAAGCTTTATCATTCGTCACACTCTGTGTACCAAAAATTTCTCCACCAAATTTGAAAGATCTAAGGTTGGCCGCTAATCCAACACCCCAAGGGAGCAAATAGGACCTATCATCACTTCGATAGTTAAATCCAATCCAAGAATAGCCTCTAAATCGACCCAGCTCCTTTTGGATATTCACTCTTGTATTGACTTGATAAACACCTTCGGAAATTAAAACTTTATCTGAGCTTGGTGTTACGCCATTAAATGGGATCAGAACAGAAAGCTCTGGGATGACTTGAAGAATGTGATCAAACATTACAAAATCAACTCCTAAAAGGACCTGACTTAAAGAGCCATTCGAGCGAGTTAAAAAGGCGTCCTTACTTTCAGCACTGCTAAAAGCTCCCATGGCAAAAAAAGACATATCATTCACAATATATCGACTTTCTAGTTTTGCATCGATCAGTTTGAAATGATTATCAGTGGGTAGGCTTGTTGTGCCTGTGCCCATGTCGATATAATTTGCATTGGTGTAGAAGTAATTACCTCCAACTTGAAAATCTAAATGATCTCTTTTAAATTCCTTATAGTTGTCAAAAGCAAGAGCCTCGCTGGGAGAGAAAACAACTCCACCAATTGAAATACCAACTAAGACAGACAAGACAAAGGTCAAACGTTGAAGATTCATTGCTATTTTCATAAGTTCCTAATATTAAGTAGTCTATGACTATGACATCAAATAAATCTCAACTTGCCATCATATTTTTTACAGTTTTTCTCTACTTAGTGGGCTTTGGTGTAGTAATTCCAATTATTCCTATGCTTGGACGGGATTTTGGAGCCACAGCACTACAATCTGGACTTTTAATGTCAGTCTACTCAGCTATGCAGTTTTTGTTTTCCCCTTTTTGGGGAAAGCTCAGTGATCGCTTGGGTCGGCGCCCTGTTTTACTTTTCTGTTTACTTTGTGAAGGTCTTTCTTATTTTATGTTTGCATGGGCGCGCAGTCTTGAGTGGCTTTTCGTCGCTAGAATCCTGGCTGGCTTTTTTGGCGCAAGCATTTCGACGGCATCGGCTTATATCTCTGATATAACACCTAAAAATGAACGCTCCAAAGGAATGGCGCTGATTGGTGTCGCTTTCGGTCTTGGCTTCGTCGTTGGACCAGCACTGGGCGGTGGCCTGGCTGTATGGGGTCACAGCATCAATCCTGCACAACATTTTGGAACTTCCTTTGCATTTATGTGTGTAGCTGGTCTTTGCTTCATTAATTTCTTATTTGGCCTGAAGTACCTCAAAGAATCGCTCATAGAAAAAAATAAAAAACCTGAAAAACTAAAACGTCTTTCATTGATACTTAAATATTTTAAACAAAAAACAGTGGGACAGCTGATGGCTGTTTTTTTACTTTCCTCTCTTGCGATGTCGGGGATGGAAGCGACCCTCATTTTATTTATGGGCGAAAAGTTTCAATGGAATATCAAACAGGTTAGCTTTGGTTTTTCCTATATTGGCGTAATCATGGTGCTGACTCAGGGACTTATTGTACGGCGATTGCTCCCTGTCTGGGGTGAGCGTAAAGTTTTACGGTTGGGACTTTTATTATTAACTATGGGTCTAACTGGTATTGCTTTAGCAAATTCGATTCCTGCAATGGCCATCACAATGACTTTGTTGTCGATTGGAACCGGCCTTTCAAACCCATCTACGCTAGGAAGCATCAGCTTATTAACTGATGCTGACGAACAAGGGGCGGCAATGGGTGTCACTCAAAGCATGGCATCTTTAGGTCGCATCCTGGGTCCTGCGCTCGGCGGATTTCTTTATGGTGCTGTCGCTTACACCGCACCATTTTGGGTTTCTGGAATGCTTGCCTTTTCAGGTCTGTTGATTGTCTTGGTGAACTACAAATTAATTCCTGAACTTGCAAAATCAAAAGCAGCATCAGGCAAGGAAACAATTTTAAAACCAACTCATGCTGAAAAAACTAAAGCTGTCCTCGAAAACTTTAAAGAGAGCACCATTGATATTGCTCAACTTGGTTTTTTCCAATTGGACAATCTCATTCGAGGTCGTGTTCAGTTTATATTGCTCAATTTGGGTGTCGATATTGGGACTTGGTATAACAGTATCGAAGCTCAACATATTGCGAACTGCACCGTCAATTGTACCAAGCAAAATTTTTTACAACAGATTCAAGCCAAAAATATTCCGCTTCATTTTGCAATCGTGATTCTAGATCAGGATGGATCTGAGGCCATGCAGATTGCTAAAGCGCTTGAGGCTTCAGGCTTTATCAATGCCCACTACATTAAAGGTGGACTTAATGGCTTGGTTAAAGAACGAAATGAGCTTGGATCTTAGAAGTTAGGCTTTTTAACTTAATTGAAATAAAAGTCCATAACGAGAAACGTTAGATTTTTTTCACTTTGCGATGAGACATATATTTTAAATATTCTATTATTGATTTCAGTTCTTTATCTGAAAGTGCTGTTTGATCTAGCCCATGCATTTTGCCTTGAGGCCAAAATCGCAGATTTTGGGGATTACGCACTAACTTCTCAAGCCATTTTGTCTCAAAGTACTCAGTGGGATTATAAGGTATATTGAGATCTGGCCCCATCTGAGAGTGCCCATCACCGTTCAAGGTGTGGCAAGCAAAACAACTTTTAACGAAAAGCTTGTAGCCTAGATAAACCTGATTTTTAGGCCTCAAATTTTTATCTGGAGTGATCAGCGGAAACTCGGTTTCTATGGAAGATCGCAATTCAAATCCCGCAAGCGCATAGGGCCACTCCTCAGAACCAATATGGGATTTTTCCGGATTCAGCCATACCAAATAAAAAGGCCCTGGATTTTTTTCTTTAGATTTACCCAAGGTCCACTCTTTATCTATTTGGCCAATCGCCAGATAGGCTATGGCTCCTTTTGGATCCCTGTTGAGCAAACGTTTCGCATCTATGGGTGCCGAGAAACCGTCAAGACAAGAAAACAAAATACTGGTGCCCTCCGCTGTTAAAACTCCACCAAAAAGATCCGCCAGCGGCACGGCCAAATAACTTACTTTGCTTCCTGCAAAGAATGGATCTTTTTCAATTTCAATTTTCCTAAGCTGTGGCAAGTTTAATAACTCTTGTTTTGTCCAAGAATTGACACCATCCTTGAATTTAATTTTGAAAGTGGGCTCTTCACTTATTATTACTGTCGATTGCTTTGGTTCTGTTTTTGGAGTCTCAGATACACATGCATTAAGAATAAAAATTAGCAGAAGAATATTAAAGATTTTGCTAGCTTTTTTTTCTGTAAAATTTAAGTGCAACATCTCTCTCCCACTTTCACTTGAACAAGATTAGAGCCCTAAGTTAATGATTTTCTTAAAACAACCCTTAACTTAGAACTCAGTTTTACTGAAATCGAGTCAATGCATCCCGTAAAGTTTCAATTTGAACTTTAGCTTGGGCAAGCAGAATTCGATCGGCAGCTATCACATCTTCGTCAGCGTTTGCCACAAACTTTTCATTTGATAATTTTGCGTTCAACATGCTGATATCTTTTGTTAATTTTTCTATAGTTTTATTGATTCGCTTAAGTTCCTCATCGAAATCAACCAAGCCCTCAAGTGGAATAATGACTTTTACTTCAGCGTCTTTAACAATGGCAGTACTAACGGCACATTTCATCAGATTGCCAGCTTCACCAATTTCGATATTTTCAAGGCGACCCATAACAATCAAAGCATTGCGATTATTGCCAAGAATCTTTTGAACTTGATCATTATTTACGCCAAGTCGGACATTCAATTTGACAGCCGGACTGATGCGATTTTCGCCCCTAATGTTACGAATAGCTGTGATCACTTCTTTGACCAAATCAATTTCAAAAGCAGATTGTTGAGAGCCTAACGCAAGGAGGTCCTTATCGTTGATCACCATCGGATATTGATCCATGATACAGGCTTGACCATTGATTGGAAGCTTCTGGTAAATTTCCTCAGAAATGAAAGGCGTAAATGGATGAAGCAATCTTGTGATCCGATTTAGAATTTGCGCAATAACCAGCTGAGTTGCCGCTTTTTCTGCAGCATTAACTCCATTTAAAATTGGCTTCGTAAACTCAATATACCAATCGCAAAATTCATTCCAAATGAAATGATAAAGGGCATTTGCTGCCTCAGAAAATCTTTCAGACTCCATCGCTTCATCAACTGCTTTCATCACCTCACCAAGTTTCGTCAAAATCCATTGGTCAAACACACTGATATTAGCTATGTTTGGCAATGCTTTAATACCCTCGACAGGGGCTTTAAAATCAGCCAGATTGCTCAAAGCAAATCGTGCTGCATTCCAAATCTTATTCATGAAGTTGCGATAACCCTCAAGTCGCTGTTCACTGAATTTTAAATCTTTGCCAGAATACAAATGCGCCACAAATGTAAAACGTAAGGCGTCGGCACCATATTTTTCTATCATTTCAACTGGATCGATGGAGTTGCCCAATGACTTAGACATTTTACGTCCCTGAGAATCTCGAACCAGTCCATGAATGTAGACTGTGCGAAATGGAACATCTCGTTTAAATTCTAAGCCCATCATAATCATTCTAGCTACCCAGAAGAAAATGATGTCATGCCCAGTCACTAAATAATTTGTAGGATAAAAGGTCTTTAAAGTTTCACTGTCCTTAGGCCACCCCATTGTTGAAAATGGCCAAAGCGCAGAACTAAACCAGGTGTCTAAAACATCTTCATCTTGTTTTAAATTGGTACTGCCACATTTTTCACAAGCTGAAACATCCGATTCACTGACTGTATGATGTTCACATTTAGCGCAATACCATACGGGAATTCGATGTCCCCACCACAACTGACGAGAAATACACCAGTCCTCAATGTTATTCAGCCAATGCAAATAAACTTTTGTCCATGATTCAGGCTCAAAGCGAATTGTTCCATTTTCCACAACCCTTTTTGCAGGAGTCGCTAATTGGTCCATTTTCACAAACCATTGCTCTGATAAAAAGGGTTCCACAACTGCACCTGAACGAGAGCAATGTCCGACAGAATGGACATGTGGTTCTTCTTTCACAAGCAGGTTCTGCTCTTTAAGATCTTCTATTATTCGCTTTCGAGCTTCTTGAACTTTGAGGCCAGCGTAAACACCAGCGTTCTCATTCATTTCTGCTTTCTTGGTCAGAAGATTGATAAATTCCAAGTTATGAGTCTTGCCGACTTTATAGTCATTGAAGTCATGGGCTGGCGTTATTTTTACAACGCCAGATCCAAATTCTTTATCAACGTAAGTGTCAGCAATGATTTTAACTTTGCGATTGATGAGTGGAAGAATGACATTTTTTCCTACTAAATGTCGATAGCGATCGTCTTCTGGATTCACTGCAACTGCCGTGTCACCTAACAAGGTTTCTGGTCTTGTCGTTGCAACTGTTAAAAATCCTGAACCATCCTCTAAGGGATAGTTTATATGAAAAAGTGTGCCTTTAATTTGCTTGTGCTCAACCTCAAGATCTGAAATTGCAGTTTCCAGTGGACCCGACCAGTTGACCAATCTTTTGCCTCTATAGATCAGACCCTTTTTATGAAGACTTACGAAAACCTTTCGAACTGATTTAGAAACCCCTTCGTCTAAGGTGAAAGTTGCGCGGTCCCAATCACAGGAATCACCCAATCGTCGCATTTGTGAGTATATTCGATCCCCATAGGTGTGCTTCCATTCCCAGATTTTATCGACAAATTTTTCGCGACCTAACTCATGGCGGGTTATATTTTCTTTTCTAAGTTCTTTTTCAACTACCGATTGAGTAGCAATTCCAGCGTGATCAGTGCCTGGCAACCACATGGCATTAAAACCACTCATTCTTTTCCAGCGAATCAGCATATCTTGTATCGTATGATCAAGTGCATGGCCCATATGCAAAAAACCCGTTACATTAGGCGGCGGCAAGATAATTGAAAATGGCGGTTTTGTTGACTGATCTTGAGCCTTAAAAAAACCTGAATCTTCCCACCACTGATAGGTTCTATTTTCAACATCAGCTGGATTGTATCGATCGGACAAATGAGTCGCTGTATTCTGTGAATTATTATTTTCTGACATTTAAATAGGCCCCTAAAGGTTTAATCACACCAATTATGAATATTTTGAACCCTTAAAGATTAGCAGATTCAAACTGAGCCTGCCACTCTTTATGATTTTATTCAGTGCTGATTTAATTTTTTAGGGTCTAGTTTTCTTATTGGTGGTGCGTCATACAAATGAGGGAGAGCGCAGCTCCCCCTCATCGGTGTTTTGAATTTGGTCAGTTTGATTTCATGTTACATTTTTATCTAAATTTATAATGCAACGAGTGGCAAAAAGGTACGGCGCTACCTTTTACTTCAAGAAATCGGCTAGCATTCTTGTGCCTACTAGGATCTCGGTTCTGGTTTGATCTTGGGCATAGCTTGAACCTGTTGCCGTGATTGAATTGTAGGCAACATGGTAGCGGAAATTGTTTTCTTTGATTGGTTTGTACTCAGCAACTGCGCCCATACCTGTGAAGGTGTTTGAGTTGGTTGAGAAATCTTCTTTTGTCGTGTGGTATTCAAGACGTGGTGTCCATTGTTCGAAACCTGTGTAGGCTACTTTTGCAATGATCGTTGTCATTTTGTCTGTTCTTGAAGTTCCAGCTACCGGAGTGAAGTCAGCCGATTCCATATTATAATCTAAAGAAACTAGAACCGGGCTTGAGGTCCATTTCAGTCCAACAGTGCTGAACGAGGTTTTATCGTCTCCGCTGAAAGCATTTCCTGCTCCGGGAGTTAAATGATAGCTCGCCATCACACCCAAGGTTTTATCCATAAATGAACCTTTATATAGAAATCCCCACATTTTTTGATTTGAGGCATTTCCTGTCGCTCCAACAGCTTGATCTGGGATTGGATCCAAAATCATACCCGTCAAAGTTTGATCCATAAAAGCATAGTCAAGTCTAAGACCAGTCATATAAAGATGCTTATCGCCCACGCCATAGGTGCTTGAACCCAATGAATTGTTTCCAAATTTATGAGTGAAGTACTCTGACTGCAGATACATGTCAGAGCCCGAAGTGATCCCCTCATATCCACCCATCTCTGGATTGAATTTACCAAGAGTCAGGCTCAATCCATTAAATAATTTTTGAGTGATTGCTGCAAACTGAACGGCATCTGCTGCATTATCACGAACATTGTTTGCTCCAAAGCTAGTGAATGCATATCTTAAACGGAAAGTGACATCCTCAGACAATTTACCTTGATAGTCCAAGCGCCCCACTCTGAAATACAATCGACTGTTGTCGGCATTTGCGCCAGTCACCCCTGCATCATTGAAATCTACATTTTGAAAGTCAAAGCGAGTATCAAGACTGATACTTCCAGCAAACGCTGCAGATGCCAGCAGAGAAGTGGACAATAGGGCCATTAAAAACAACTTCATAATCTTCATCCTTGTTTAAATCTTTTTAGATTCCTATTTCTTATTGAACCGTGAAATATCATCTCTTTTTATACGACAAAGGATCAATATGAAAATTGTTTCCTTAAAAGGACTTCATGTTCACTATGTCAAAATAGAAATCTAACAAAGACAAAACTTAGAAAAAATAAAGGCAATTCGTTGGCTCCTAAAAAAAAGAGAGCGACCACGAATTGCAGCTTTCTATTTGCAGCTGCAATTCATTTTTCCGGAAGAATCAAATTCAGTGCATTTAAAAGTTTTTTGATCATGTGCAAGCTCAAATCCGTAAATACGACCATCTCGAACCACGACACTCAGATCATCTCCGTTTTGGAAATAAATTCTTTGAGCATTACTTTTACCAATCAATTGACCATCTGCTTCCAAACTTCCAATCACGGTGTCACTTGGATTTTTCATCTGCTCGCTTGATAATGGAATTTCTTTTTGCCCATGAAGGCTCATGATAAAATATTTTAAAGTCCGTATGGGATGATCCTGTCTCTCATCACTCACTTGAACAAAAATGCGGCGTGTCTCTCCTGCACTGGTTTTAATGTCAGTGACAGTCCAGTCTTCTTTTGAACCGACAACATCACCAAGATCTGGAGACATGACATTTACAAGAGTATGCAAATTCATCTCATCATGCTCGGTGAATGGCCCGATCTTCATATTTAGGCAAGTTGACATTTCTTTGATGTTTTTCTGGATAGCTTCAAAAAGCTTCGGATCTTCCATCTTGGTTGGTAAAAAACCAGTGGAACCCGAATTGAAGTCCGCAGCTGGGGCTTCCATTCTGCTTGTTTTTCCTTTTAAATTAGGAATTTTTTTACCCTCAGAGCGGTTCATTGCAATGTTAGGATCTGGCAATTCGGGAGAAATATCCGGAAGTGTTTTTTGGGGTTGGTTTGACATAACCAAATATAAACCAACAACAGAGACTCCGACTAACAGTGCATACTTAAATGAATTTTTTCTTGTCATTATCTAAATATCAACCAAACAGGGTCTTGCGGTCAAATGGATTGGGAAACTGCAAGACTTCGAAATAACCAAAATATTATCAAACTGCCAAAATCAATATGTCTGTAACAATAACCAACGACGCATTTTCAAATTTAAATTGAATATCCCCATCAAAGAGACGAACTGCATGGGTCGACCGATATGGTGATTCGGAAGACTCATAACCGCGATACACCACGGGCCGAGGATCTAATTTTAAAGTTTCTTCAATGATTTCTCTTAAGAATTTATCAGGATTTTTGTCCTGCCAATAGGCCAAAGCTTTTTCAGATTTATCGGTAAATTGAACAGTAATTTCTGGTTTATTGAGTTCAGCAGGCCATCCTGTGAAAGCCTCCGGTTTGGACTCAATTTCAGGCAAATAGGGCTTGATGTCCAAAATGGGTGTTCCATCCACAAGATCCGCACCTGAAACAAGTATTCCATCTTTTTCCACTCGGACCAACTCAACTAGCGAGAGCCCAATAGGATTGGGGCGATGTGGAGTCCGCGTCGCAAAAAGCCCCATACTTTTTCCACCCAAACGCGGTGGATGAACTTTAGAATGATACCGAGCCACTTTATTTTGGTGAAAGACCCAAATCAGCCAAATATGGGAAAAGCCCTCCAACCCTTGCAAAGCTTCTGCAGGCTGCAAGTCAGTGCGGATTCTCAGCCTCGCCACGGCCTTTTTCACTAGACCGGGCTGACGAGGAGTCCCAAATTTATCTTTAAAACAACTCTCAATATAACCAATAGGTTCCATAAGGTACGCCGTACCTTTTTGACACTCAATGCGTCAAGAACAAATCGACGCTTTTAGAAATTCCCTGATCTTCGCATTAACCCTTCGCGATTTTTAATGATTATTTCTTTGCCGTTCAAATCAATCAGGCCTTCATTTTTGAATTCAGTTAAATGGCGAGACAAAGACTCATTGATCGTGCTGGCCAGTTGTGCAAATTCATTGCGAGTCAGCTTCAAATTGAGAGAAATTCCGTTGGCTGTCGGCACTCCGAATTTATCTGATAACATCACCAACTGGTAGGCAATGCGCTCTTGAACTGAAGCCAAATAATGCAATTGACTGGTGTTTTCAAAAGATTCCAAATCATTGACAGCCTGATTTAATAAAAGTTTGATCAGAGGACTCGCCTGAGCCATTGCCACTTGAATCAACTCTCGAGGATACAACCAGAGCACAGTCGATTTAACCGCCTTGGCATGGGATTGGGACACTGAATTTTTAACAATGGACTTAAAACCAAAATATTCACCTGGAGAAACCAGCTTAGTCACATATTCATTAGTGGTTGTGCGCCCCCTAGCATGAGATCGATTCACGACAACCTTCACGCAACCTGATTGAACGTAATAAAGCCCCTTCGAAACATCGCCTTCCGTGAAAATCATTTCTTCCTCTTTCAAGTGTATAATTTCATAGGGCAAACTTGTTGAGGTTGTCGGGACACTTATATTCTGATTTCCGATAAATCCGAGGGAATTTACTCCACCATTGAGTACTGTCTGAGATTCCATACTCTAAATCCTCCACGCTTTCTTTATTGGTTATTAGTTAAGTTAAAAACTATCGATATGCTCATCCTAAGGGCGACCCACAAGGGCTCCTAATTGAAATTAAGTCATAAACATCTTGTAACGAGAGTACCTAGACTAACCAAAATGAAATGATCTTGACTGAACTCAGACGGCACCTTAATTTGAGCCGATTCAAAAATAGAAAATTTTTTGTAAAATCAAACGCTTAATAGCCCATAGAGTGAGCATTCTCATAATATAGGCATCTACTACAGGGGTTCTAAGATGGTTAAAAATATCCTTACCACTCTGTTAGCTTTGTTAATCAGCAGTCTTTTCTCATCTCAAAGTTTTTCCGGCGTCCTCAGAGTGGGATTAGTCCTCGATAAAGGAGGCAAAGATGATAAATCTTTTAATTCTGCAGCCTATGCCGGCGCAACTAAAGCAGAGAAGGAACTGAAGATTGAACTTAAGTACGTCGAAGCCACCGACACCAACGCCATCGAAAGCTTACTGCGAAATTTTGCCCGAAAAAACTATGACCTTGTTATTGGAGTAGGTTTTGCAGAAAAGGACTCCATGTCAAAAGTTGCTCCCCAATTCCCAAATGTGAAATTTGCAATCATCGACGGCGAAGTCAGTAAACCCAATGTTCGCTCGCTCATGTTTGCTGAGCATGAGGGTGCTTTCATTGTTGGAGCGCTTGCAGCCATGGCCACTAAGACAGAACATGTTGGCTTTGTTGGTGGAATGGACATTCCACTTATTCGTCGCTTTTCCATGGGCTATTCAGCAGGGGCCAAATATATTAAGCCAAAAATAAATGTTTCTGAGAACTATGTCGGCGTAACTGGTGAAGCCTGGAATAATCCTGCAAAATCAAAAGAACTAGCAATTACTCAATATGGCAATGGAGCCGATGTTATCTTTGTGGCTGCTGGTGCTTCCAACACAGGTGTTTTTGATGCCGCTGAAGATAAAAAGAAACTAGCTATTGGCTGCGACTCGAATCAAAACTGGATCAAACCTGGTTTTATATTAACTAGCATGTTTAAAGCTGTGGATGTGGCGGTATTTGATACTATCAAAGATGCACAGCAAAATAAATTCACTGGAGGCCTGGTTCAGTTTGGACTCAAGAACCTGGGCGTGAATTACACTTCTGATAAATACAATGAAAAATTATTAACAGCTGAAATGCGAACAAAGATCGAAGAAATAAAAAAGAAAATCATCCTTGGTCAGATTCAAGTTCCTGACTATTTCAAGCGAAAGTAAATCAAGTTGAACGGCAATCCAATCATAGAATTCCAGGGTGTTTCAATAAGTTTTGGCGATATCTCAGCTAATTCTGAAGTCTCCTTTTCTGTCTCGGCTGGAACTATACATGGAATAATCGGCGAAAATGGCGCTGGCAAGTCCACTGCGATGAATATCCTTTTTGGACTTTACCTTGCGGACCAAGGAAAAGTTTTAATCAAGGGGAAGCCTGTTCGCTTTCAATCTTCTATTGATGCCATGAACGAAAAAATTGGAATGGTTCATCAACATTTTATGTTGGCAGAGACATTAACGGCCTTAGATAATATTTTACTTTATCAAAAAGGATCTGCCTTTTCGATTCTTAGGCGAGATGAACAAAAAAAACATTTAGAAGCCATTGCCAAACGTTTTGGCTTCGAAATTGATTTCGACGCAAAAATCAGCGAATTATCAGTTGGAGCTCAGCAAAGATTAGAAATCTTAAAGATCTTATCTCAAGATTCTGAAATTCTAATTCTTGATGAGCCGACGGCGGTGTTAACCCCACAAGAAGTTCAAGATTTATTTTGCAATCTTCAAAAATTGAAGTCAGAGGGAAAAACAATTCTCATTATTACTCATAAACTTAAAGAGGTTATGAGTCTCACCGATTCAGTCACTGTCTTTCGTGCTGGTAAAGTAATCACCACAAAAGTAACTTCTGAATCAAACCTAGCAGAGCTTGCTGAGTTGATGGTTGGACACCGCTTGGTTACTCCTCAAGAAAGGAGCACTGCAGCTGACAGTTCTCAAACAGTTTTGAGAGTTTCTAATCTTAATGCTCAAATGAATTCAAGCAAGATACATGATATTAACTTTCATGTTCACGGCAAAGAAATAGTAGGCATTGCTGGCGTCGAAGGCAATGGGCAGGACATCTTAGTGCGCTCGCTCATCGACAAACAGGGCCTAAATAAAAAAAATTTTAGCGGTGAAGTTTCGGTTAGCGGAACAATGGTTTCATTCCCTGAGGATCGACTGCGTTTTGGCTGCCTGCCATCACGCCCTGTATGGGAAAACTTTTTTCTTGGCCAACAAGGTCTTGCAAAATTTAATTGGGGGCCTTTTATAAGAAAAACTGAAATTTTGAAATCTACAAAGCGTGCGATTGAGAATTATGACATTCGACCCACCAATGAATTTCTGCCATTTGAAAAATTGTCAGGGGGAAATCAGCAGAAATTGGTTGTGGCGCGAGCACTTTCTCAAAATCCTCACTTTATATTAGCAGCTCAGCCAACCAGAGGTGTAGACATTGGTGCTATACACTTTATTCACAACGAACTGCGCGCAGCAAGAGACCATGGCGCTGGCGTCCTTTTAATCTCCTCCGAGTTGGATGAATTAATGACTCTTTCTGATCGAATTCTTGTTTTATACAAAGGACGATTTATTGCAGAATTTCATCGCGAGAATTTTAGTGAAATCACTATTGGCGCAGCAATGGGCGGAGTCGAAGTGATTACCAAAAATGCGGAGTTCCTGTGAAACGTCTTATCGGCTTATTCGTTGGACTTTTTATAGCGTTGTTGATCACTTTTTTTGCTGGTGAAAACCCCTTTCATATTTTTTCAATATTGATCAAAAGTGCTTTCGGATCGATGTATGATCTTGGCTTAACCCTTTCATACACCACCCCATTGATTTTTTGCGGGCTTTCTGTCGCCGTTAGTTTTCATGCAGGATTGTTCAATGTGGGTGCCGAGGGTCAGTTGACCATGGCGGCTATTACAGCTGCCGCTGTTGGTATTTTATTTCCCCAAGTGCCGTTTCCGTTCGCTCCCATACTGGCATTCACTGCAGCCTTGTTTGTTGGTGGATTTTGGGGATTTATACCTGGGTGGCTGCGGGCAGTTCGTGGAAGCCATGAGGTCATCATCACAATCATGTTAAATTTCATTGCCGCTGGCACTGCCAATTGGTTGGCCCTAAAAGTTATTCCCAATCTGAACTCACAAAATCCTGAGACGGCGATGGTCTCCAATAATTATCTATTTAAGGATTATGATTTGATCGCCAGAATATTTCCGGACACACCAGCCAATGCATCCTTTGGCGTTGCGATTTTTATTGCGGTCTTGATGTGGATAATTATCTGGAAAACGACCTTTGGCTTCGAACTAAGAGCCATGGGTGCAAATTCAGAAGCTGCCCAACGTGCAGGAATATCAAAAAACAAAATTCTTGTCCTCTCTATGATTATATCTGGAATGCTTGCTGGTGGTGTTGCGCTTTCTGAAGTGCTTGGCAGTGCTGGCCAGTACCGCGTCGGATTTTCACCTGACTATGGGTTTATCGGAATTGCAGTGGCCCTTTTGGCTAACAACAATCCAATTGGCGTTATTTTTGCTGCCTTTTTGATGGGAGCCTTGCATAAAGGGGCTGCGGACCTTGATATGGAGACAACTACGATTACACGCGATTTTTCAAGGATCATTCAAGCGTTCATTATATTAGGTGTTGCTGGACAGGCCTATTGGGAGCATTTACGCACTTCAAGAATTAGAAAGAACTAATGGATTTATTTTTATTCTTCACAGCTTTATTTTTAGCGACGTTGAGGTTAGCAACTCCCTTGGTTTTTGCCTCCCTGGGAGGAATGATCAGTGAACGATCCGGAATTATTAACATAGCTCTAGAAAGCTTTATGTTAATGGGTGCCTTTGTGGGCGCTGTCGCGGCTCACTACTCTGAGCACGCATGGATCGGATGGATGGCGGCATTTTTAGGTGGACTGGCAATTGCTGCAGTCTATGCCTTTTTTGTGATTGAGCTGCGTGCCGATCAAATTATTACTGGGATGGCCTTTAATTTGTTAGCCATGGGATTGATTCCTTTTTTTTCAAAAATACTTTTTAATTCGACTGGATCGACTCCATCGCTTCCTCTTGAAAGTCGATTTTCATTTGAACCGCTGCTTGTCGCAGCCCTACTTGTTCTTGCCTTATCTTGGTGGCTAAAAAACACTCGCTCGGGACTGTGGTTGCTTTTCGCCGGTGAAAATCCACAGGCCCTGCTGGCTAGTGGTGTCAGTGTTAAGAAAGTTCGGTGGGCTGCTGTGACCTTGAGTGGAGGATTTGCTGCTTGGGGTGGAGCAAGCTTGTCTTTATATTTAGCATCCTCTTACTCACCTCTAATGACCGGTGGCCGAGGATTTATGGCCTTAGCCTCTTTGATATTTGGAAAATGGCGGCCCGTTCCGACTTTCCTTGCCTGCTTACTTTTTGCACTGGCTGACGCAATACAAATTCGATTGCAAGGGGTTCAGATCAACGGCACAGAAATACCAGTTCAGTTCATTCAAATATTGCCCTATATAGTAACCATTATTGCATTGGCTGGATTTATTGGCACAAGCCGTCCACCAAAAGCCTTGGGCAAAGAGCTCTAGAGGAGTCCAGATGAAAAAAATGTTTTTAACACTCATCACATCCATAATTTCTGTAACTATTTACTCCTCCATTGGAGGGGCCTGGGGCGGTCGAGGTCACGATACAATCTGCCGCACAGCAAGCTTTCTTGTTAAAGACAAGAGCCTAAAAGAATACCTAAGCAACAAACCACAAATGATGGGACATCTCTGCAATATCCCTGATTTCTATTGGAAAAGCCTTGGTGGAAATGCCGCCAAATACGGAAATTCTGCCCATTTTATTGATCTTGAAATCACAGGAGCATCGATCAAATCTATCTCCTTGGACTACAAAAAAATCATCGATGAATACACTGGAAAAACAAATAAACTTAAAAACGATGGATCGACAATCAAGTTCATTCCAACTGAATTTGGTTCTGTTTGGTGGCGTGCTGATCAGTTTTCAAAGCGGATTCAAAATCTTAAAGCTGAATTCGAAAAAGCAAAACCACCAGCGAATCGCAAAGAAGAACAAGACAATGAGCTTCCTTATAATAAACTAGTCTACCAAATGATCATCGATATGGGCTTAATGGGTCATTTTGTTGGAGACACTTCACAACCCTTTCATACGACTGCAGATTATGATGGCTGGATTGCTGGACACGGTGGAATTCATGCTTATTTTGAAGATGGTATAGTGAGTGAGTTTGACGGAGACCTTGAAGCCTTGGTCTTGAAAAAAGCACGCACAATGTCCGAATCTTCTTTTTTAAAACCAACGACAGTGTTGGAAAAAATGAAGGCCCTCAGTGAAATTTCTATGAATGAAATTCCAGCAATTTTTAAATTAGATCCTGTAATTAAAAAATCCAATGTCATCAAAGAGCATGGAATGGAAATCAGAACAGAAGCTGAGCGCCAATCCACTTCGGTCGGCTTTAAACGAATGAATAAAATGATTCTGACTGACCTTGCCCGTGGTGCAACTTTATTGGCCAACCTTTGGGATGATGCCTATGCAAAAGCCGGACGGCCAAAACTAAATGCCTACAAATCATACAAATATCCATTTATGACTGATTTTGTAATGCCAGATTATTTTGAGACTCCTGTTGAAAAGGAACTAGATCATGAAAAGAAAACCCAATAACTTTTTAAATGCTCAACAACCGAAATTCTGACTTTTAAATAACCTATTGATTCAAAGAAACCAGGGGCTTACCCTTCTTTAGTAAGGGAGCACTTGGTTTGGTTAAAAAATTTGCCCTCATCACTAGCACAATTATACTAGTCATCCTTTGCCTGACCATCGGCCTAGGAATTTTCATCTATTTAAAAGGTCCGGACTATGCACTTAAAAAAGCACAGTCCCTAGCAAAAGATAATTTTCAAACTGACATTAAATACAAACACGCAGGCTTTATTGGCAAAGACGGCTTTTTTATTGATGATCTCGAAATAAAAAAGAGCAACATAGAATTGTCAATTCACCGTCTTCAAGTTCTAGGACAACTAGAGTGGAATGATCGAGCCGTTGAAATTCATGAAATATTATTAGACAATCCAAAAATCAAAGCTGATCTGGAGACTTACGAAGATCCCGAAGAATTTGAAGAAAAAGATGATCAAAAGAATTATCAATCATTATTAGCTTTTCAGAATTTTTTATCAAATCCACCGAATTTTATCAAAATCCATAAATTGAAAATCACCGATTTGTCAGCCGATATTGCCATCCGGAAAAAAAAATTACCTGGCACCACAATTGAAAGTCAAAAAATAAGTATTAAAAAAATAAATATGCAAACTGAAGTCGATCTGAAGTTAAATTCTCTAAATGCCATACTCGGAATTCAAAGCCACAGTCCAATTGAACTTATACAAACCGCTGGACAGAAAAACATACACTTTGATCTGGCTGAATTAAATATCCAATTAAGTGGCTCTATGAAAAAGACTGCATTGGGAGATTGGGAATTTCATCTGAAACCTCTTGCTATTCATGGAAGGTCCAATGCCTTAAATCTTCAAAGAGATTTTGATCTGAAGGTTGGCAGCACCCAATGGCGGGTTGAATCAGAAATTCAATTGCATAGTCCAACCATTTCGCAAAATCTCTCCAGAGCCCAGCCTTTCCCACTCTATATAAAAAATTTCATTTGGAATTTCGAGATCAAAACAGAAAAGATAAAAGGCCGGGGATTGAAAGCCTTTCAATTCATCCCTGAACAAGGTTCAGGATTTGATTTTGAAAGCCATGGTCAATTGAAACCTGCCCTGGCCACATTGGCACGTTTTGATCTACCTTGGACCTGGGAAACCGGAATATCTATAAATGCCGGGCCCTTTAAAAATAAAAAAGAGAGCACGAATTTGCGCATTAAAGGTCAATGGGTTGATACCAAAGGGAATTTTTCGATAGTAACCTTCCCCAAAAAATTATTGATGTTGGCTGGTCGTTCTGAATTGCAAAAAAAACAACTGCAATTTGATGGGGCTATCGAGGCCAATTTTCCGCGTTACTTTCTAAGTCAGTTCATTGATCAAAACATTTACGGAATATTGAAAGTGCCCCTGCATCTTTCGGTATTATCAGGCTCCGATCCAACCCAAAAAGAAATTTCCTTAGAAACCATCCTTGAACTTAAAAATGTAAATTTTGAAAATAAAAATATGAGGGCTTTAGGAATAAACGGCCAAATACCTCTATCCGAAAAAATTTACTATAATCAAAATCAACAAGGAAAGCCCAATTGGACCTTCAAAGAGATTGTAAAACCAAACCCTTTTGAAAGGGCCGATTATCAACGCCTAGATCCTCTGGTGCGAAGCAACGATGCACTCAACATCAAGAGCTTAATATTCGGCTCCCATCAAGTTGGACCTTTCCAGGGGGTCTTGGAGATTTCCCAAAATCTTTTATCCTTTCATCAATTTTCCTTGGATCTAGGCTCAGGCAGTGCCAGCGGAGAATTTTATATGGATCTAAATCCCAAAAATCAACGCCTCGGGTTTTTGGGCCGACTCAGTAAGCTGGATCTTAAAGAACTTCTCCCAAACAAGTATTTAAAAAATTCTCGGTCTGAAAAATTGCCTTTTTCTGCCAGGGCGGGAGTTGCATTTTCAATGAACAGCCACATCCTTAATGGCCGCATGGACATAACTCAACTTGGCAGCTCTCAATGCTCAGCTTTTATAAATATTATAGATCCCACCTACGAAAATAATAAACTGAACAAGGCTCGCTCGTTGCTTGAGTTTGGCTACCCTACGGCCTTAGGGATGGCCTTTCAAGAGGGCTTCCTTGATCTTACCATTGATATTGAGAGTATGGGGCTTAAAACTCAGCTGAACATGCCTGGCCTATCTATTCAAAGTTTTATAGACCAATCCTTTACTGAGAAAAAACTCGGCGATCCAGCCGTCAATTTGAAGAAATAGACAAATACTAGAAAAAAGGAATTGACATGAAAAAAATTGTTTTATTGTGTATTCAAATTTGTATCTCCATTTCCATCTGCTCCTGCGCCCCTAAAGTTTACATCATTGATCGCCAAACGGTCCTTCAAGAGCAAGCCGCTGGAGAATGGCCCGAATTTGAAAAAACTCTTTTGCCTAAAATTAAACATAAAAAGACCGTTAAATTTTCGAAAAGCTCTGAAGCAGAAAACAAGAAAGACCAACGCCTTTACAGAGTTCTCAATGGGGAAATGGGCGTGACTCAATGAAAACTTTGTTTCACTCTTCTGGCCTGATCTTTTTATTTGCAGGATTCATCACACCAAAGCTGGCGACAGGATCTGAGATGCTGCCTTCTTTTCCACGCTTCAATGAATTAAAAAAAATAACTGTGGGTCCCGATGATCAGTTGGATCAAAGTATCAATTCAAGCGGGCAGCTCATGGTTTTCACTCAACAAGCAAACATGATCTCTCACTTGCAGATTCAAGAACTCTCTACTGGAAAAACAAAAGACCTGCTGCCTAAAACATCGGACTCTATACAAGGAAAATTTAACGAATTCGGACAAGTTGTTTTTGTCTATTTCAAAGAAAATTCAAAGGGTGACATCTGCTATACAGATAAAATCAAATCTATGAATGAGCTGCCATTAACCAGTTCAAAAATACACTGCTTAATCAGAATACCAGAAGGCTCCAAGACGGAGAGATCACAGCCATTTTGGTCGAAAAATAATGAAATTTCTTTTTTAGAAAAAGACCTCATTGAAATTCACTTACAATCGGCCTCACTAGACAAAGTCAGTGAATTGCGTACCCTTGCTCGAGGTCCTGCCATTTTTGCACCATCAGGAAGTCCACAGGGCAACAATATAATTTACACCCAGAGGGTCGAAGATAAAGTTCAACTGGTTCTGCTTGATCTACTCACTCACGAAGAGTGGATTGTTCCAATAGCTATTCCTGGGATCACTGGTTTTGCAAGTTTAGGTGATGATGGAGAGACTTTGTATTTTTCACACTTTATTGGGGACTCAAATCAGGACTCAATCATTGATGGTCACGACAACTCTGTGGTGTGGAAAACCAACATAAGTGCCATAAAAGCTTACGCCAGAAAACATTCTGAAGAGAAAGAGCATGAACTTTCTATCAAACAACTTACACCGATGGATTTCAATTGCAGCTTTCCAACAGCACGAAAAAATCGCCTTTTTATAACTTGTGCCTTTGAAGGATCTCTAGATATTTACTCTTTATCCAGTGAAGGGTTTATTCCACATTCTTGGAGTGAAAGTACAATAAAAAATGCCCTAGAATCCGCACGGTCCTATCAAGATCGTATTTTGCTTTTGAACACATTGAAATCCAGAAGCGAAGACCTTAAAAAAAGACATGCTTTGGATGAGGAATTATTCAATGTCCACTTGTTAGCAGACGAAATCTCCGCAGCTCTGTATTATGCTGATCACATCCCCTCTATTGAGAGCCTAAAAATTTTTTTAAGAGCCCGACTGTTAAAAAAAAATCAGCCAGCAAATACAAAAATGTATTTGTTTAAAGAGGCCATGCAATCTTACAAAACTAAGCTTGAAAAAATTAAAGGCGAGAAAAATTTAAAATCACTAGTAACGACAAACATCACTGCAATGGAAGGCAGTCCGGTTGATTTTCTTAAAGTCAGTCGGAGCCTGACCGCAAAATCCACACCCATAGAATATTGGCTTTATTTTAATCTTGCCCAAGAGCTTTTTCCAAAAAATCAGGAGCACGCTGAATCTTGGATAAGGGTCTTCAAAAAAATGGTGGCGGCCTACCCCCTGTCGACGGAATCAAAACTTTATTATACTTTTGAGATGTTGTGTTTTTTAGAACCCATGGAATTGCCAAAAAGAAAAAAAATCCTGATAAGCTTTGTCAGTGACATCGAGGGGCCAGCGGAAGTTCAAGCCTTGATTGAAAGTGAAATTAACGGCTTAGCCCTTATTGAAGGTCGCGATAAAAAAGAGAAACTTTTGGCATTACAGGAAATAGACAAACTCTTACGGCGATCTCAAAAGCAATATTTTCTTCGAAAAGCTATGAATGTCCGCAGTGTACTCAATTTTCTGAATCATCAAGAATTTCAACAGCTCAATGTCGTGGCAGCAAACTGGTTGCGGGACACCCCAGCCTCTAGCACCGAGTTTTCATATGCCCGTGATGTTGTTATAGCCGCTGCTCGTGAAGAGGCTTATGGATATTGGTCGAAAGGAAATGCACGATTAGCCTCGGATTATTTCTTTCAATCTCTTAGTCTTACAGATGATCTTGAGTCCCATGCAGGATACGTAAATACCATGCTCGAAATTTCTCAAAGAAAAAACATGGAAGATCGACTGCTTTACCTACAAAAGCACGGCGCCATAAAAGATAGTCTCCCCTTAATAAAAGCCTTGTTGAAATTAGACGATGGTGAGACGGCTGCAAATCAGTGGACGGCATCGGACAGTGATTTAAATGAGGTGCTGAAGGAACTCCAATCCTTGAGAACCGACTTAAATGATCCCATTCTGTACCTTATCGAAGGCTATACTTATTTAGAAAGATTCCGTCGCAGCAAAAAAGGAGTCATTTATGACGACGAGCTCTGGCAAAAGGCACAGCATTCTTTGATTTTAGCTGTAGACCTAGCACGAGGCCGTCGCAGAATCCAAGCCGCTGCTCTATCAAATTTGGGACTGCTGTACTTGTGGGGACAAAATCCAAATCAAAGCTTACATTTTTGGGAACAGCGCAAACAACTGGGTTTCGATGACCCTCAAATGATCCCAGAGCTTCAGGCCTTCACCTGGTATTATTCTCAAGCCTTGTTTCTTGCAAACAAGGCTAAGCAGGCCTCGGAAGAGATCTCCAACCTTCCCGCATTATTACAAACTCCGGAGTTTATGGAACGAAGGGCCTTTTACTTGGCTGTGGCAGAAGATTTTCCTGAATCACTCAAAGCCTACGAAAAAGTTTTGCAGGGCAAAGGTCCCCTCTTTGAAAAACTTCCCGAACCCGGTCGCACAAAAGTTCGACTTGGTTTTGCATATGCACTATTCAGATCGAGCAGGCTGGCTGAAGCAAAAAAAGTCTTTGAAAAGATTCTGTTTGCGAATGCTGGGCGATTTGATGCTGAAGAAAGCTCTCGATCGATGGCCTTTGACCCCGAAGAAATTGAAGTGCTTGTTTGGGGCTTCTTGGCCCAAATGGGAACTGACACAGAAAAAATTCAAGCCCTTGAAAAAAGAATATCTCTGATAAAAGACGATCCAGCCTCTCTAATTCAAGCTCAAATGAAACTCAGTGAACTGATCACGATGCAAAATCCAAAAAAGGCGACGGAATTAATGCAAAAAACGATGAAAGACTGTCGTATTTTTTCTGAAGACAATGGTCCTTTGGGTCAAACTGTCTTCCGGACTTTGGCTAATTATATGATTCATGGTTTACTCAATAAAGATTATTATAGGGGTATTCAGCATCAAGATCTTCAGACACAAATTGAAAAGACATTGCTGGCGCTGTCACGACAAGAGGCATCCCCTAGCCTGCAAATCAAAAAGGAACAATGGAGACTGAATTACCTTTGGACTCTTTTTCAAGAACAAATTTTGAAGCAAGCCCAAGTCGCTGGATGGCAGGAGAATCTAAAAAAGAATTCACTGGCTTTAGAAGTTTTTAGTGAGGACCCCAAGGGCTTTTCTGCACTGGTAGACGAAATGAATTCATTGAACTAAGATAGTTTTCTTAAATCAAGGTGGCTAGATTTAGACATTTAAAAAATTCTGATTTTAGATGTCTAATTATCTAAAGCTCCACCTTGAATCCATTGAACAAAAGCATCTTTTTCACTTGTTCCTACGGTAGCCCCATGACCACTGGGTGAATACGGGGTGCAGCCCGTTTTATAAAAATCACTGTGATTATAATCCGTAAATAAAGTTGCAAGTAAATATGAGGATGACGGCTGACCGCTCAGCACCAAAGGTACATTGCTGCATTGACCATTGAGAACGGCTGTGTCGCCAGAGGTGGATCTATTAATGAGTGTTGAATAAGAAGTAGCATGCGTCGAAAAATCAATAAGTGCACCGGCATTAAAACCGCTGCCGCCTGGCTGATGACATCCAACGCAGTTTTTACTTAAGACATTATTATAGAGGGAAGTAAAAGTAGCCTCAAGAGTTGTTGAGGTGTCACCACTTGGGCTGCAGCTGGTGAGACCAAGAGGCAACAACAAGATAAAATATGAAGCCACTTGAAATATTGTAAATTTGAGCCCTTTGCTTTTGATATCAATTTTTTTCAAATGAATTTACTCCTGCTCAGATTTACGTTTGCTGGATGTCTGAGCCTAACTTAGTGCACGACCATCTACAGACATATCCTTAGTATTCTTACTAAACTCTATTTTACTTTGCATTAGGAGATAATGCCTTTTTAATTAAAAAACAAGAATATAGGAAGAGCGCCTGAGGCCTCAGAGAGTCTCAAAGTGACACAATTTGCGTTACTGTATTAAAATGATACACCTTTAACGCAATTAAACCGCTCCCGCCTTGGTATAAAACTTGGATATAGCATTTCGAGTTTTAATTAGGAGCGTATGATGATCCCTTTCCGTTTGATGAAAAATGCATCTCTGACATTGACTATGAGCTTAATGGTATCTTCATTTGCCTTTGCGAAAGTGACTATGAATGCCATGTGCTTCATGAGTGAAAAAGAGACTGCGGCACACCCATTCAATCCAACCAGCGGTGAAATCTCCGAGGATCCCACTCTAAAAAATAACCCTACAAATGTTTCTCCGGAAGATATTCAGCAGAAATATCGAATTGCCTCACTGTCTAAGGTTCTTACAACCCACTGGGCAGTAGCCCAACTCAATCCTGAGTACCGCTTTACCACTCGCATCTATATTACACCTGGATCAAATCAAAATAGCTGCAATATTCACATCGAGGGGGACATGGATCCCTATATGGGCAGAGAAATGCTTGATCGAATTTTCTCGCAACTCAAGCCCAACTTGGAGCAAGCAAAATGCACGAATATTGAGTCCATATCTTATGATGAATTTTTCCCAGTCTTTCTTGATGTCATGACCCATCAAACAGTCCATAAATTGGGATGGGAAAATCCAGCCCTCTATTTTAATTCTAGCAAAACCAAAGAAGATTTCAGTGCATTTATAAAAATAAAATCTGGACTAAAAGTAAATCCGGAAAAGATTGGCCTGCTTTCCAAAACTAGCTTTGAAGAATATCTTAAGACAACACCACATAAAATATTTCACGTTAAATCACTTCCTTTATTTGTCATGGCAAAGGATATTAACAAATATTCATTTAACTATGCCGCAAATGTTTTATTTGAGAAGCTGGGTGGAAAAACAGGCTATTCTAATTTCATCTATCAACGACTCGGCTTAGCTTCTAAAGATTTAGAGATTTATAATGGTTCAGGATATCCGGCCTACATCAACCAACAAAAAAAGTACAACATAGTTACCTGTGCGGCACTCGTCACAATTATTAAGGATCTCGATCAAACCCTCGATAATTACAAGGGTTCAAGACATTTTCAATTGGCCGACGTTATGGCAACTGGTGGTACAAATGAAACCTACTCTACATTCAAGGGACTTTACTCGGGTGGAACATTCAACAATACTCTAGTTGCAAAGACAGGTTCAGCGGAAAGAGCCATCACTTTTGGTGGCATGCTTTCAACAGCAGATTCAGATCTCTTTTTTGCAGTGCTCACTTCACCTGACACCTATGAAAAGCCAGATCTAACAAATTCACGCCTGTACATTCGATCATTAGTGCAGACCTTGGCTGAAAGAAATAAGCTTCGCAAATTCGAATACAAACAAGCCGGAGATATGCAATCCACTGATGAATATTCAAAAATGGAATTGGAAGTAGAAGTGGCAGAGGAAGTAAAAGCAAAAGCGACAGAGGTATTAAAGTGAGAATCAAAATTTTTGCAGTTATTTTCATAACCTTACTTGTAGGAAAGCTCTTTGCCGCAAGTGATTCTAAAACCAGCAGTCCCCTTATAACAGCGGCAAAAGAAGGTTCACTTGAATCCTTGAAAGAACAGTTAAAAAACAATATCGATATCGACCAAACTGATGCTGAGGGAAATACAGCCCTTATGCTTGCCCTGGCAAATGAGCATTCTGATTTGGCAAAACTAATACTTGGAAGCAATCCCAATATTAATTTAAAAAATAAGGACGGCCAATCAGCACTCTTTATAGCTTTAATTAATGAGCAGCCTGATTTGGCTCTGACTCTTGTTAAAAAGGGAGCTAGTCTAAGTTCTATAAACGGTGATGGCGATTCGGCATTGCAGGTTGCGACGACGGCCAATGCCAACGAAGTGATGAAATTGGTGATTAAAAAGAAATCTTCTCTAGTTAATAAATTAACAAAAAATGGGGTCTCACCTTTAATGGAAGCAGCCAGATTTGGATCAATGGGAACAATTTCGATTCTGTTGAACGCCGGGGCCGATAAAAAGACCAAAAATAAAAATGGAAAAACTGCTCTTGATATAGCTATCAAGGCCCAAAATGAAGAGGCTATTGAGCTCCTTAAGAAATAGATCCCTACTCGCATCAAAAAAAAGGGGGCCAAATTGGCTCCCTTTTTTTATCTTTAAAACTAAAAAACTTATTTCACCAAAATATACAACCTAACTGGCTGATATTTTTATATATTATGAAAACAACTTTTTAAAGAAACCCGCAATTTTTTGTCCAACACCTTTAGGCCGAGCAACAACTGGCGCTCTTCTAGCATGCTGATAGGATCCAGGCTTACGCCCAGCTTCTTGTTTCTTTGCCGGTGTTCCCTGGCTTCTCACTTCAGTACGCTTGTGAGCATACTGAGGTTTAGAGACTGCCTTTTGATCAACTTCGCTTCTTGATTCACCTGCAGAATACAGACGATCTTGAGGTTTTCTTTCCTCACCAGCATTGCGAGGACCTTTTTTATCGAATCGTGGTCCTCTATCAGGGCCAGCATTTGTGCGCGGACGACGCTCTCCGGTACGCTCTCTGCTTGCACGAGCACCATGACGTGGAGATCGATCTAAGGATTTTGGATAGTGACTATCAAAATATGATGGAAACGGTTTGAATTCTTGGATCAGTTGGCTATTTTCGAGGTAACCAATTTCAACTTTATGCTTTAAAAAATCTTCAATGCGAGATAAAGAGTCAATGTCCTTGTCGCCTACCAGGGAAAATGCAGTTCCCATTGTTCCTGCACGTCCAGTTCGACCAATACGATGAACATAGGATTCGCAGTCCATAGGCAATTCATAATTGATAACAAGATCAACGCCTTTTATATCTAAGCCTCGTGCAGCTACATCTGTAGCTACTAGGATATTTAAATTATTTTCGGCCTTAAATTGTTCCAAAACGCGGTTGCGTTGAGCCTGAGTCAGCAAACTTGAAATTGCCATTGCGGGCAATCCATTGTCGGTCAAAAATTTTGTTATTTTCTCTACGTTTAATTTAAAATTAGTAAAGATAATAACTTGTTTTGGATTTTGTGCTTTTAGCAAAGACAAAAGATGCTGAGGTTTCTCATCACTGCCAACATGGAAGATTTGATCTTTCACATTGTCAGCTTTGGCTTGATCCCGACTGATGTTGATCTCTACAGGTTCTGATCCAAATTGATAGATGGTATTTAAAACTTCAAAATTTAATGTTGCAGAGAAAACAAGAAGCTGACGCTCTCGTGGAATCCTTTGCAAAATAAATTTCATGTCTTCTTTAAAGCCCATATCAAACATGCGATCTGCTTCATCGAATACAACAGCTCGAACTTGCTTTAAATCAACCAGGTGTTCTTTATACAAATCCATCAGACGACCTGGAGTTGCGACAATAAATTCAACGCTATTTTTTAACGCCTCTTTTTGTTTGTCGTATCCAGTTCCACCATAAATTGCAAAGCCCTTAAGCCCTGAATCGATGCTGAACTTCATGATGTTGTCCTGAACTTGTTCTGCCAGCTCTCGTGTTGGAACCAGGATCAAAATAAAATTTTGTGGTTTCCAATCCTTGAATGCACGCACCTCAATAAGAGCTTTTTCGTCGTCACTTATATCACCCTGCGGGGGGCGAGCACGAAGAATCCGCTCCATGATTGGCAGTACAAATGCTGCTGTTTTACCTGTTCCTGTTTGGGCAAGGCCCGCGACGTCTTTTCCCTCTAGGATGTGAGGCATAGACTGTTCTTGAATTGGCGTACAGTCTTCATAACCCAATTTTTGGATTGCTGACGCCAGGCTCGCTTCTAAATTTAACTCTGAAAATTTCAACTTATATTACTCCAGTATGGTTTCCCGAAATTACTTTTCAGACTGGGAAAAGTCACCAACAAAGCTCTTCAAGACCTCTACAAAAGTCTCAGGTTGATCAGAATGAATCCAATGTCCTGCATTAGAAACCTCGACGCCCTTAATCATTGAGTTGCAATCTAGCATAGATTGATAGGATTCACGGCTAAGTTCTTGAGAATTTTCGCCGCGAATCAAAAGAGTTGGAACCTTTAGATTTCTAACTTCCTGCCAACGATCCTGGTCTCTTCCAGCTCTCACGGACTCAATTATTCCACTTTTTGAAAACCGCCAATCAAGAGTTCCATTCGGTTTTTCCTCAATATTGCTATAGAAGAACCTTGAAATCACTTCGACATTTTCCCTAGTTTTCGCTGTTTTCACAAATTCCTCTGCAAAAAACTGGCGAGCTTGGTCCCGACTCGAAAAAGGAGTGGGCACTAAATTCAAAAGATATTCATAGTACTCACTTGCTCCGGAATTGGATTCAGGTCCAATATCCTCGATAATGAGCTTTTCAACATATTCAGGGTACTTTGAGGCAAAGACTAGGACATTGCGGCCCCCCATGGAGTGCCCAACCAAAATAAACTTTTCCCAGCCCAATTCATCGACAATCTTTTTCAAGTCATCCGCATAGTCGTCCGGCGTATAACCAGACTCAGGCTTAAATGACCGTCCATGCCCACGCTGATCATAAGACAAGCATCTTTCGGTTTTTTCGAAACTTGAAATTATTCGGCGCCAATTTTGACCAAAACCCATCAGACCATGCACAAAAATCCACTTTCGTCCATTTTCTGGGCCATAGACATGATGGTAAAAATTCTCGAGATAATTCATAGTGCCCACATCCTGCGCTTCCCTTCGATGTATTTCAAGTTTGAATTTTTTTCAGAAAGAGAATAGATTTGGCAAAGATGAATTCAACAAAAAAGCCCCAGCTGCACGAAGACTGGATTGATCCTTATGCATTTCGAATTGTAAAGAACCTACAAGACTCAGGTTTTGAAACCTATTTGGTTGGGGGCTGTGTTCGCGATCTTCTGGTAGGAATTCATCCTAAAGACTTTGATATTGCCACCAGTGCACTTCCAAATCAGGTTCGCAAAAAAATATCAAATGCCTACGTTATTGGTCGCAGATTTAAGTTAGTTTTGGCAAAAAGAGGCGATCATCAGTACGAAATCGCAACTTTTCGACGCAACATCACAACTGATGAATTGGCCTCTGTGAACGAGGAAGACTCTGTCGATGGTGATAATTATTTTGGCACTTGCGAAGAAGATGCAAAACGTCGTGATTTCACGGCCAATGCCGTTTTTTATGATCCAGTGAAGGATAAGCTTCATGATTATGTTGGTGGAATTGAAGACATCAATAATCGTGTATTGCGAATGATTGGTGACCCTAAAGAAAGACTTATTGAAGACCCCATTCGAATTCTGCGCGCAGTGCGACTTTCACATAAGCTTCATTTTTCAATTGAGTCCTCTATGCGAGCCGCTATTGCGGAGTGCAGTGGCGAACTCAAAAAATCAGTCCTCCCCAGACGTCGGGAAGAGTGGTTGAAGTTTCTGCGCCTGAATGAGCCTCATCTTGCCTTTATGGAACTTTTTGATCTTCATATTCTCGAGCAAATACTTCCTGGACTGCATTCTGTCTTTATGGATCCAAATAAGATGGAAACTTTTGAAATTCATCTAGCTCGAATTCCCGTTTCGGGGATTAACATGCAAGACCCTACAGAGCTGCTGGCTGGATTCATGTTTGCGTTTATGAAAGCACAATACGGCGAAGAAATTTGGTCCAATGAAGCTGTCTTTGATGATCCCAAATTAGCTTATTTTATGCGTGAAGAATTGGGCGTCTTTAAGCAGGAAGCTATTGCCATTATGAGCTCGATCCAACTTATGCCTAGTCTTAAAAAGATCGATTATTACTCGCGCAAAGGTGAACGTCGCCAAATGGCCTTCGTGACAAACGAAGGGTTCGACTTGGCTGTAAAACTTTCCTATTTAGATTACTCATTATCTGCGACTGAGCACCAATTTTGGTTTCAGCAGATTGAGAAATTTGGCAGCCTAAAGTCTTAAAATTTATGGACTCTAATATTGTAGAGTGCTAGTTTTCGATTCGGTAATATAATCTAATATCCAAACTCTAGCTTCCTGCCAGTAATATAGTCGGCCATGTAACATGGCGGGCCACTGGCAGTCGTTTAACGGAGAACCAAAGTGGCTCACTCTGAATTAAAAAATATAAAACCAGAAATCTTAAATTCAATTGCACGCCGAGCACATTATTTGTCGACTCAGATGATTTGGCAGGCCAATCATCGCACAGATAAAGAAAAAGGGGACCCTAAGATAGGTGGTCACCCTGCGGGCTGTGCCAGCGCCCTCCACATTGTTGGCGCATTGCATCTTTTGGTGAAATCAGGCTTTGACCATATTGCAAATAAACCACACGCATCACCTATTGATCATTCTTACAATTACCTTCTCGATATCTTCTTAAAAAAAGATTTATCAAAGCTCACTCAAGCCGAAGCAGATCAGGCCATGCATGGCCTACGTAAATTCACTGACGGCAGCGAATTTGTGTTTCAGTCTTATCATTCTACTTACGATCCTGATCATCATAATTTCTTTCCTTCGGGAACAGTTGGAATCCCACCTGTTGAAGCAGGCTACATGGCACTGGCTTATAGATATGCACGAGAGCATGGATACGAAGTTCCAGATGCACATTTTTGGGCTATTTGTGGTGACTCTGAATTCCGCGAAGGCTCTATGTATGAAGCAGTTCCTGATTTTGCAGAACGCGAATTGGGTTCTTTAACTTGGATTGTAGATTACAATCGCCAGTCATTAGATGGTCATCGAATTTCAAATCAAACCATCATGAACGGTACTGATGCTGATCGTATTGAGCGCACAATGGCCGCCAATGGATGGGAAGTTATTCATCTCCGTCATGGATCAAAACGTAAGGCGCTCTTTGCTAAAAAAGATGGTCATTTATTTCAAAACTTCCTAGAGAAAGAGCTTGAAGACTACGAACTTCAAGCCTTGCTTTTAGTTCAAGACATGAAGGCTCTAAAAAAAGGTATTGCAAAGGAGCATCCAAGCCTTAAGAAATTCTTGGAGAGCGTTGCCGACCTGGAACTTTATGAGGCCTTCCGCGATTTCGGCGGACACGATATGATGAGTATTGCTGAGGCCATGTTGAAATCAAAAGAATCCACTAGAAAGCCAACGATTATAATCGCTCACACCTTGAAGGGCTGGGAATTAAAATCTGCAGCACAACCAGGAAATCACTCTTCATTGCCACAAGAAGAAGAAGTGAATGAATTGAAGGCCAAACAAGGAATCAAAGGGGAAACACTCTATGAGCGTTTTGCTGCGACAACCCCAGAGGCCAAGTTTTTATCCGGTCGATGTGAAAAATTATATTCAGAAATTAAAGCCCAACATGCTTTGAAAGCTAAGAACCAAGATTTTTTCCTTAAAAAACTAACTGAGTTTGGCGAGATTCCACAGACCTTAGATATAAATACCAAGATGACAAGCTATCCGCACACGCAGTGGATGCTAGGTCAATTGACAGCCAAATTGACTCGCATATCCAACACACCACTGGACGAGAAACAATTAGGCGAAAAACAAAAAGCCCTTATTGAAACTGAAAAGCCTTTCAAGTTGCCAGGCGAATTGCTGATCTCTATGGCTCCGGACGTAGGAACTTCAACAAATCTTAATCCTGCAATGGATGGTAAAATTTTTGGGGCCCCTGTTGTTACAGATCATGAGACTGATTTGGGTGTTAAAGATCATAAGCTTCCTGACTTAGTTCCTGGTGAAGAAGTCAATGACCGCTTCTTGCGCTTTGAAATTGCAGAGGGCAATGTCATGTCCTGCCTGGGGGCCTTTGGAAAAATGCGCGATGTTGTCGGAATTCCTATTATTCCCCTGATGACCGTTTATGATTTCTTTTTGAAACGGGCTTTGGATCAATACTTCTATAATTTGTATTGGAAAAGTTCTTATATCTGCGTCGGCACCCCTTCGGGAGTGACACTTTCACCAGAGGGAGCTCAGCACGGTTGGAAGTCTGACATTCAAATTCCGAATCAAATCACTTGGGAGCCGTTCTTCTGCCAAGAGTTAGATTGGATACTTTGTGATACAATCAAGCGCCATGTGATGAATGACAATGAAGGTCGTACCGGAACTTTACTTCGCCTAGTCACTCGTGGTGCCGAGCAAAAAGACATGCTCCATTACTTAAAAAAACAAGCTCGCTTTAAGTTGAACCTGGATGGCTTGCTAGCGCGCACAGACTTCCCAATCGCGGGTGGAGTCAACGAGGAAGAGCTTGAGAGCCTTGGCGAGAGCGACATCTTGTCAAAAATTCGCGAAGAAGTACTTCAAGGGGCTTATTATTTAATCGATTATCGTGCCTATGCTGGATATGAACCAGGCGATAATGTTGTTAATATTTTTGCCATGGGATCGATGGTTACTGAGGGAATCAAAGCTTCTGAATCCCTTCTTACTTTTGGAATTTATGCCAACGTGATCGTTGTGACCTCTGCAGATCTTTTGATTGGAATTCAGGGTTATCAAAGTGACTATAGCTATCTAAGAAACAGTCTGGGTATTAACTCTAACTTGCATCTGAAAAAAGCCGGCGAAATCTCCACGGGTGATTTGATCACAGTTGCAGGAAAGCGCATCCCTGTCGTCAGCGTTGCCGACGGTGAAGAGGGCTTGTTAGATAATATTGGTTCAATTGTTGGCGTCAGACAAGAGGCCTTGGCTGTGCGCAAACATTCCAAATGCGGACGCCCTTCTGAAATATACAAATACCATAGCATTGATTTCCAATCGGTCATTGATGCCTGTGGCAAAGTTCTGTCAGAGACGGCTTTAGAAAAAGTCATGGTGTCTTCTCAAGTATTAGCTGAAACTCATCAGACTGAAAGTCGAGTCACTCACTGGACTGACTTATGGCATTCACAGACAGCTGTGCAAAAACATTAAAATTTAAAATTTGATGACCTTTGGGTTCAACATATTAACTCTTAAGTGATGTGTTGAACCCCAATTAATGGAAAGGAATGATGCAAGATGGACTACAGCCAACTCGCTAAATCTCAACTTCCTTTTGACGGTGAATTCTTTCTCTCAAAAAACAAAGCCTATGAAGAGCTTATTTTTTTCGTTCATTTTTACGAGGGCAGTAAACGCCAACTCCTAAGACATATTAAATTAGTGAATAAGCTTGGCTTTGATGCATTTGCCTTTCATTTGCACGGCAATCACACGGAGCTGCTCCAAGATCTTTTTAAGGATATATTCAGTAAAATACCCATCAGTGCTAAAGAAAAATTTGGCATAAAGCACACCTATGCAGATCAAATTGAAAAGCTTTTGAACGAGATCCCAGGCAATAAAATCATCTTCGCTTTTTCTAATCCCTCTGCCGCTGCGATCGAGGCCATGGCCCGCAGGCACTGCTCTGACACCACGGCCTTAATATGTGACAGCGGACCCACCGCACGATTCATCCCATCCGCTTATAATTTATTCAGCCAAGATTATCATATTAAATCGACAATGCTAAAATTGATACTGACTCCAGTACTGAGTTTTGGATGGAGCCCTCTCTTACATAAGGACCTCAAGGCGGATCTTGAACATTTTCCAATAGGATTTAGAATTTTGTCAATTCGCGGCTGGAAAGATAAATTGATTCCACCAAAACATATCGATGAGGTTTTCGAGTCTCACGAAAATATTGATTGGACTAAACTCTCATTGCCTGAAGCAGAACACCTGACAGGACTTCGCGACTTTAGAGAAGAATACATTCCCGGCGTAGAGAAATTCCTAAAAAGTATTGCAACGCTTTTAAATTAAATCGATGCAACCTTTGCAAATCTATTAAATGAATGTAACTGGGCTGCTTTTTATATTTTCATATAATAGACTATGCTTCATTTTTTTATTGATCGCCAAAATTACAATTCGTTTTTCAGAATATTTGTTTTACTTACCCTATGTCTGTTGGGCTTCGTTGCAATCGAGTCCAAAGCTTCAAGCAGAAGTGATGGCTATCTTTACGAAAGAGAATTCTATTATTTAGGCCTGGATTACCTAAGTCTCTTAGAAGAGCTACCCACTGATGACTTAACAAAGCTTCCCCAAACCCAAAGAACCGCCTGTGAAAAACGTTATACTGATATATTGAGCGATGGTGTCATTCACATCCAAATTGCTGTTGGATATTTTGATTGGACGACAGGACAAGAAGTGGGCTCCTATGGCTTGAGTCCTTCCATGGACCCTGGTGCATTTTCAGCCTTGGACTCTATTATAACGGATCATTGCTCGGGCAACCTGCGGCTGTGTGGGTTCAAGCCCGATCCAGGCAATGGTCGTCTTTTTACAAGAGACCTAAATATTTTCGGCAAGCGCTATCGCGCCGAAATTGAAATGAATTATTCTTCGGAAAGCGAATATTACTTCGACAATATTGGTTACCTGAACGCACAACAGCAGGCTCGAACGGCAAATATGGATTCCTTCTTTGCTGATGGACTGCAGAACTCAGATGCGATTTTTTATTTTGGACATTCTCGAAATGGCGGGGGGCCAGACTTTGCTCCACCTCGCCTGAATAGGTTCAATAAAGTGGATTACGATGGCTACTATGAAATCTATCGGCCTGGATTCAGGAAGTTATTGCAGGCGCTCTCTAACCCACTCAAACAAACTAAAATACTGGGTTTGATGTCCTGTGATTCCAGAGATCACTTTCTTAAGCCCATTCGAAAAGCTGCAGTCCACACCGGCGTGATTACGTCCACAGCAGTCTTAGAAATGAATCAAGTGTATACAGCCATGATAGGTGCCATTGACGCCCTTTTAAGGGGTCAATGCCAGAAATCATTTTACAAAGAGCTTCGGATGACACCAGGAAACCAGTTATACATTACAATGGATGGGATGTTTGAGTGAATAATTCTCAATTTTAGCCTCTTTGAAATGACAAGATTATTCAAAAGAGCTATGTTCCGATCTCAATTTTTTAAATGAGGTGATACATGGCTGATCTTGAGTTTAATATTTTCAAAGTTTCTTCTGAATTCGGCGACTGGTTGGCTGCTTTTGAAGGAAAAGAGCTCATTTTTCTAGGAAGCTACTCTGCAGGAAAAAAATTGGCTGAAGACGAATTGGCTGAGCTATTTAAGATAAATTATCATTTTGAAGTTGGTAAATTTACCCCAGCGAAATGGACTAAAGGTAATTTCTGGAAAGCAAAGCATAAGATCAAACTAGAAGGCACTGAATTTCAAATGAAGGTTTGGTTGGAACTTATCAAAATTCCTAAAGGAAAAACCTTAACCTATTCTGAAGTGGCCAAAAAGATTCGAAAGCCATCTTCATACCGTGCAGTGGCCTCAGCCGTTGCTAAAAATCCTGTCGCCTTTTACATCCCCTGCCACCGAGTTGTTGGCAAGGGCACGACCGCAGGTAGCCGTTTAAAATATCACTGGGGCTCAGATCTTAAAAGAAAGCTCTTGGCAAGTGAGCAGAATTAATTAGTTAATAGTTCATTCAGGAATTATTAAACTTAAATTAAAAAATTTTAAATCAGGAGGCTTGGATGATAAAATCACCAAAAATAGTTGTAGCAGGTGCCAGCGGCTATATTGGTAAAGCCATCATTCCAAGGCTTCTTGAAAAATTCCCCGATGCAGAGATAACGGCTTTATCTCGCAGTCAACAAAACTCAGACGACCCAAGAATAACTTGGAAGGCCTGTGATCTCTTTTCATTAAAATCCATTGAACTAGCAATCCCTGAGCATGTCGATCTTGTTTTCTATCTGGTGCACTCTATGGGCCCCACGGCTCAACTTGATCAAGGTTCTTTTGCAGACTATGATCTGATTCTTGCAGATAATTTTTCAAAAGCCTTAAAAACAAAGGGCATTCAGCAGCTCATTTACCTTGGCGGCTTGATCCCTCAATCTAAAGAGCTTTCACTTCACTTACAAAGCCGCCTTGAAGTAGAGCAAGTCTTTACAGAGCATCAACTGCCCACCACAGTTTTCAGAGCCGGACTCATATTGGGAGACTCAGGATCCTCATTCCAGATTCTTTTGAAACTTGTCGATCGACTACCTTTAATGGTTTGTCCTTCCTGGACTCAAACGCTGACGACCCCGGTGGATCTAACGACAGTGCTTTCAGCTTTGACGAGTGCAGCCTTAGAAGAAAAACACTTTAATAAGGTCTACGACTTGGCTGGTTGTAAACCATTGACCTATTTGGAAATGATGAAGGAAACTGCCAAAAAGAAGGGGAAAAAAAGGTTCTTTTTTAGTGTTCCTTTTTTTACGCCCACCCTGTCACGGCTTTGGGTTTCTTTAATTACTAACACACCAAAAAACTTAGCCTATCCTCTGATTGAATCATTACGACATCCCATGGTCGCTCGCGAAGCGTATATGTTTTCAAAAGAAAACCTGAGTATCAGCTACTTTGAATTGCTTGATAAAGCTTCAATGAAAACTCACCCTCGAGGTTCATTGTTTAGATTTCAAGCACAAAGAAAAACAGTACGTTCAATTCAAAGATTGCCACTGCCACAGGGAAAAAATGCTGAGTGGGTTAAAAATCAATACATTCATTGGCTGCCGCGCTTTCTTGCTCCCCTGGTTAAGGTCAACACGGATGGAACAAAAGTTATTTTCTCAATAATTTTAGATAAATTGGTATTGTTGGAATTAGATTTAGCAGAGCGCAGGAGCAATTCTGATCGCCAACTGCTGTACATCAACAAAGGACTTTTAGTCGCATCCAAAAACCAGGGGCGATTAGAGTTTAGAACTGTATTGAACGGAAAGTATATTCTGGCGGCCATTCATGACTTTAGGCCTGCACTGCCTTGGTTTATTTATAAATACACCCAAGCAAAGTTGCATCTCATCGTTATGAATAATTTTCGAAAGTATTTACTCAAATCTGAATAGTTGCATCAAAGTTCGATACTTCAGGTCACTGAGTAAGGTTTAGACATCACTTCGCCCTTTTACCATTTGAGGGACCCGCTATTAAAAATACCTCAAAGCTTTTTCCAATAAGGGCTTTCATGCAAAGCTTTAGAAAACTCATCCTTAAATTTCTCTAAACCCGGTTTTTCAGCTGGCCAAGTTTCATCTGCCAGCTTTAAGGCTAAATTAAAATTGCCGGAGTAACTGAGCTCCATCATCGCCTTTAAAAATTCATATGGAAGATCAGGACTTTCATTTTTTTCGAAAGAAAGCACGATGGATTTCTTTAGATCTCTAATTTTCTGTACCGTTGGGGCCGGCATCTTCATTAAATGAGTTGCAACGTCATAACGATCTTTTTGAAATTTTAAAACAACTCTTCCGCCAGGAGAGCCCGCAAAACATGCAAACAGATAGTCTATAGCTCCATCCCAAAACTCTATCTCAGGAAACCCATCATGATCCAGATCTACCAATCGGATAGAAGAGCTGTTGGCTTCAACAGTGACAAGCTTTTTTAGTTTCTTGCCTAGCTCAAAGATGTGCAGAAAATGGCAGCAGTGCGCCCCGCCAGTCCAATTAGATATAACTAAATTCGTAGTTCCATTTCCCGTAATATCACGTCCCGAGTATCGATCGCGACCATCCAAAATTGGATCAAAATTATTCCCCAAAGAGTAGTGATTATCAATTTCAGCTTCTTGAAAAACTTTGTCGTTTCCTATTTTAATTAATACTTTACCAAGTCCACTTCGAAATTCTTGAGTCAGTGATACTTGATATGAACCAAACCTCCTCTTTTGAAATTTTCCATCAGCAGCATGTGAAAAAAAAGGGAGACCTAAAATAAGTAGTGCAATAGAAAAGTATTTCTTATTAAGTTGCTTCACATTTCACCAATGCATCCAGATATTTATGGGTTGTTTGCACAATGCGCATGTCGAATCGTCGTACTGCCATCTGGATTTTTATTGCTTGGTGGCGTATGCATGGAATGTTCACGCACCCAATGTCTGCCATAAGGACAAAGACGCCAGGAATGAATGCGTTGATTTTTATCATTTGATTTATTTTGAATTACTTTTTTAGCCATATAAACACCTAAAATATAAACATAAATTAGCATATTCCCCGGCGAGTTTTAACATTTTAGTCAAAGCGCACCAAAAATTAAATCAGCTGAAAATCCTTATAACTCTTCCCGTATAGCTCTTTGAATAAAGAGCAGCAGGCATTTATACCGTTAAGTAGAACCAATTTTTGCCCGTCTCGCCTTTGAAGAAAGACCAATCTTTTCTACAATTATAGCAATTTAATGTGAGTTCATACCAATTGCGGCCTCTACAAATAAAAAAACCACCGTGCTTTCGGTGGTTAAATGGTAGGGAGTACTGGATTCGAACCTGCGACGTCCACCTTGTAAGTGTAGCGCTCTACCAACTGAGCTATTCGGTCACTACGTATGCCATTGATATCATACAACAAAATTGCAACCTCCTGATGCCAAGCAACATATTGTATTCACTCATCATTTTGTGGTATTATTATAATAATATCTAGTGGAGGCATTAAAATGGATGATATTCTGAGTACTGCGCTGGCCCAACTTGACAACGAGTTAACAAAAAGAAATCTTTCTATCGATATTGTGATCTGTGGTGCGTACGCAATTCATTTACTCGGATATTCACGTGCAGAATACACTTTAGATGTGGACAGCGTCACAGAGCTTAACTCTGCTGAGGCCAAGCAGCTTATCGAAGCAGTCGGAAAAACGTTAGGCCTTGGACCCGATTGGCTTAATGACCAAGCATCCACGGTAAGCTTGCCGCAGGGCCTCCTATCCAGAGCAACGCCCCTTCAACACTGGAAGTCCATTAAGGCCTCACTAGTCAGCCGTGCAGACTTAATTAAAATGAAGGCCTCGGCCTTTTCAATACGTCGGGACCTTACCAATAAGGACTGGGAAGATCTTACACTGCTAAAACCGACATCCGAAGAAATGAACGACGCTATTAACTTTATAAAGGAAAGTAACTCGCCACCAGAGAGTGCTTCAAATAAAATTTTAGCTGATTTTAAGGAGACTATTAATGATCTTAAAAAAATCACAAAATAACATTAGTGAGGACTTCTTTCTGCAGATGGCTCGCTATTTTGGAATTGCTGTTCAGGCTGCATCCACAAACATAACTAAAGAAAACACTGATTTAATTTTTATGGATATTGAATTTTTTTTCTTGTCGGCATCTCTTCATCTAAAAACTTCAAGATTAACCGAAGGGTTTCTTTGTTGGCTTTTAGAATTTGGACACCTTTTAAGTCCATCCAAAATACGACGACTTATCTTGGCAGAAAATAATTTTAACCCAGCCATACTTGGTGGATTCATAGAATTTTTAGCTGAAAATAACATACTCTCTAGCCAGCTGAAGATAATAAGACCCTTTTGCAAAAAAAAGTCCCACGTTGAGCTACTTCTTAAGGGGCCTCCCCCTCGACAGCCAGCTTCTTATTTCATTAAATATGGAATTGCTGCGCCAAAATTTGAGCTCAAAGCTGACAAGTTTTTACTGCCCGTGCCCCTCATTTACAAAAATAATTTAGAACTTAGAAACCGAGCGCTCTTTGGATCCGTTGTAAATGCAGATGTCGCAAGCTATCTACAAAAAAATCCGGGCAGTACTCCATATCAAATAGCTATAAAGACCCATCACCACAAGGCTCGTGTTTTTGACGTCTACAAAGATATACTCGCGGCAAGCTAATCTGTGATAAAAAATCTGTTCTCGAGATTTTAGATAAAGGAAGAACCTTAGACATCGTTTGGCACTTTAAGTTCAAACGAAATAAACGGCTCCTCAACTCCATTGATGACAAAAATTTTGCCCTCGCCGTCGTGCTTAATAAAATTTAGACTTAATAAGATTTTCTGCTCAGCTAAGTTTCGCTGGTGAGTCCACGCCTCGATGTACTGAACCTCTGAAGATAATTTTAAAAAATCAGTGATCGCCATTTCATGTATCTGCTTGCCCATACCTTTTCCCCTAAAGTCAGGACGGCTGATTTGAACAGTGAAACTCGCAGATGTGGGAGACTCAGAAAATGGATTCAGCTCGGTCCAACCAATCCTTTCACCCTTGTAGTGAATAATTCTCATACCTAAAAATCGCCCAGCTTGAAACTTGCGACCTTACTCATTTCTACCATTATAGCAATTTAATGTGATTTTATACCAATGGCGGTCTCTACAAATAAAAAAACCACCGTGATTGCGGTGGTTAAATGGTAGGGAGTACAGGATTCGAACCTGCGACGTCCACCTTGTAAGGGTGGCGCTCTACCAACTGAGCTAACTCCCTATTGTGTTGGAAGGACCAATTATTACCAAAGATCCTACCCATTTTGCAATAACTTTTTTTAAATAATTACTATTTTATAAAGCAAATATTTTCATTTAGATCCGACGTGAGCTTTTGAATTCTCATATGAAGCATCTGATCCAAATTGGCAACAGACACTTCACCTATGGAAAGAACCATCATTGAATCAACGCAGTCATTTTTCTCATTCGGCAATAACGGCGAATCCGAACATTTAAAGGCTGAGAGATTCAACCTAAAAATTGCACCATCCTCGTTAGTGATCTGGGCATAGATAAAAGAACCCTTTTCAATACCGACGCCGCTTCCAATGACCTGACAGCTTTCGGGATCAATCTGTTTTAGACTAATCTGACGCAAATCGCTATTTCTCCCGTAGATTTTTTTAAAAGAAAAATAGGAAACGTTTTCACTGCCTTCGACCTTCCAAATTCCCTGGATATCACTCCATGGAATGGGCTGAGCTAATCTCCATGGCCAATGCGTCCAACGGTCATCGCCAAGTATTTTTAATTTATTCTCAACGGAACCCTTCGAATGAACCGAGGCATTCGAATGAACTGAACCCAATGTGCTCACAAATATCAGTAAAATAGCTAGAATTGATTGACGCAACATGAATCCCCCTTTTAGTGCTCGAAATGTACTCGAGCCGACTTATTCATGTAATATCCATTTTTGGCTCTAAATATATATTTTGGTTTCTCGTAATCAGGCTCAATGAGCTTACGAAGTCGCTTAATCGTCACGTAGATTTTATTGTCATGTATTGCTGGATCATAGGGCTGCTTCCAGACATTCTCTACTAAATACTCCTTTGAATAAATTGTCCCTTGGCTTGTCACAAACAAACGCAAAAGATCTAAAAGTATAAATTGATTTTTAAAATCGATTCTTCCCATTTTCTTCTCAACGACGGCATGATTTGCTTCATCAAAAATAAGGTCGAAATTAGAGTGAGAGTCGCCGCCGATTTTTTCAGAAAGCGTCTTAATCATACGCGCAGTTCTGCGGTGATTTTCAGAATCCACTGATCTTGATGCCAAAACGATATAAGTTCGGGCCATATCTTTATCACCAAGCTCAAAATACGAATCCGCCAGGGCCCCTAAAAGAACATTCCCCATGACGACATTGCGAGTCTCTTTTATAACGTCGTAAGCGCGCCAAAGTATATCGATGGCCTCATCATATTTTTTAAGCTGTTTTAAAATGTCTGCATTTAAGAGCAGCGAGGAAGCTTGCAGCTCAGGCATTTGATAAACTTGGAAAAACACCTGAAGATTGTATATTTCTTTTAATGCATCCGACTGACGACCAATTTTCGGATGAGAATAAACCATCGCCAAGCCAAAAATAGCATGACAGATGTCTTCCTTGAAGTCGGACGCTAAAGCAATGGCCAAAGCCTTCTGCAGGTAATCTAGGGCGGTTTCGTGCTGCCCTTTGTAGGTGGCACAAACTGCAAGAGTATAATAAGTTTTTGAATTCAGCTCAAAGCCCTCTTTAAGAACAAGGTCTTGAAGCTTTTCTTTGGTCAGATTTATGTCCTCAAATTGTTCGCGTTCTGCATAGACACGCAGAAGTAAATTCTGACATTTGAGATATTGAGAGAAATTTTTTTCGGCAAAATAATATTCCGACGCCTCGCTGAGATGTTCCATTGCTGGAACAAACTCTCCTCGGTCACAATACAGTTTACCAAGCTCAAATGAGCGATCGGACTGATTCATAAGAAATAAAACTCCAAGACGAAAAAAAACCTACCAATTCGGGTTCATTTTTTTCTCAGATTGTGATCATTTCGTCAATGTAAGAAGTTTATATGTGCCAACATATTAGGCAGCGTTAGGACAATTTTCAGAAATTTAATGAAAAGACCTATGATGTTCGAAAAAATTTATCGCATTAAATTATATAACGCATTCGGTCTTCATAGGGGCATCGTGGGCTAAATTAGAAAAAGGGAGCTGAAAATATGAACTTCCAGCTCCCTTTATTATAATTATGCATGCATTTATTTGCTTAAATAAATGGCAGTTAAATTTGAACTAATGAGCAGTCTGTTGTCCAGTGTACTGCGCTTTAATTCCAAACTCTCGCTCCTTCTGAACTTTGAAAAGTTCTTTAGGATTTTTTACATCTAGAGCATTAATCAATACCTGATCGACATGATCCACCAAGATGACTTTCAAATCCTTCATGACTTCCTTAGGGATGTCTTTAAGATCTTTTTCGTTCTCTTTTGGACAAATAATCATTTTGATTCCACCACGATGTGCCGCGAGCACCTTTTCCTTCAATCCCCCAATGGCCATCACACGACCTCTCAGAGAGATTTCACCGGTCATGGCTACAGTTCGTTTCACTGGAATCTTTGTAATTGCTGAAACAATAGATGTTGTTAAAGCAATTCCCGCAGATGGACCGTCCTTAGGAACGGCACCCTCAGGTAAATGGATATGAACATCAATATTTGAAAAATACTCTTTGTCCAAACCAAACAAGGGTCCTCGAGATCGAACATAACTCATCGCTGCCGCACAAGACTCTTTCATGACATCACCCAACTGGCCCGTCACTGTGAATTTGCCTTTACCTGGAACTACGCTGACTTCTACGGCTAACAGATCACCACCGACTTCAGTCCAAGCCATTCCATTGGTAAGTCCAATTTCATTCTCTGTCTCAATCATGCCAAATCTATATTTATGGGCACCTAACAGTTCGACCAGCTTTTGAGGAGTGACAACATAACCACCCGCTTTTGTTGGAGCAATGGTTGATGTTGTTGCGACCTTGCCTGATTTTCCAGTTTTCTTAGCCGCGACTACTTTTGATTCAGCCTTCTTCGTGCCTTCTCCCTTAAGATTTTGCACAGCTTCACCCATAACGATATCTTTAGCAACTTTGCGACAAACATTTGCAATCTGTCTCTCAAGATTACGAACACCAGCTTCTCTCGTGTAATAGCGAATGATATCACGGATGGTGTCGTCTTTGAATGACACTTTGTAGTTGTTCAAACCATGATTTTCAATTTGCTTAGGAACCAAATAATTCCTCGCTATATGGAACTTTTCTTGTTCAATATAACCTTCCAGCTGAATGATTTCCATACGATCCAAAAGTGGGCGTGGAACAGTATGCAAAGTATTTGCTGTCGCAATAAACATGACCTTTGACAAATCATACTCAACTTCAAGGTAGTGATCTTGGAAGGATGAATTTTGTTCTGGATCTAAAACCTCAAGCATTGCTGCTGAAGGATCACCCCTAAAATCATTTGCCATCTTGTCAATTTCATCCAGCAACACCAAAGGATTGCCTTTATCAACTTTGCGAAGGGCCTGAATAATTTTACCAGGCATTGCTCCAACATAAGTTTTTCTGTGTCCGCGAATCTCTGCTTCATCGCGCACTCCACCAAGTGAAATACGAGCAAATGGGCGATTCAATGACTCAGCGATAGACTTCGCCAAAGAAGTTTTACCAACTCCCGGAGGACCAGCCAAGCATAAGATCGGCCCTTTCATATTTTTTGAAATAGAAAGAACTGCTAAATATTCAAGAATACGATCTTTGACTTTTTCCAAACCCCAATGCTCGTCATCAAGAATGCGCTGTGCATTTTTAATGTCATGCTTTTCTTCGGAGTAATCAGCCCAAGGAAGTGACAAGATCCAATCGATATAATTGCGCAAAACAGTCGCCTCAGCTGACATTGGTGACATCATTTTGAGTTTTTTAACTTCTTTCATCACCTTATCTTTAGCTTCTTGAGACATTTTTTTATTTTTGCATTTTATCTCAAGATCTTGAAGCTCAGCTTGATAATCGTCTTTTTCACCAAGTTCTTTTTGAATAGCCTGCATTTGCTCATTCAAATAGTACTCTTTTTGCGAGCGTTCCATCTGCTTTTTGACGCGAGTACGAATCTTTTTTTCGACTTCGAGAATTTCAATCTCACCGGTCATCAAATTTAATAGATGCTCAAGACGTTTACTCGGATCAATGATTTCAAGCACTGCTTGCTTGTCTTCCAGCTTGAGATTTAACTGGGCAACAATAATGTCAGCCAATTCACCTGGATTTTCGATCGTCGACACTCGCATCAAAATTTCAGGTGGAATTCGCTTATTAAGCTTCACATATGTTTCAAAAGTTGTCTTTACAGAGCGAACCAATGCAGCAGCTTCAACAATATTTGTTGGCTCTTCATCTAAGTTCTCTACCGAAACCACAAAGAAATTTTCATTGTTTACAAAATCAATGATTTTAACTCGACGCTTTCCCTCAACAAGGACTTTGACCGTTCCATCCGGCAATCTTAACAATTGAATGATTGTTCCAACTGTTCCAATAGAATAGATATCCTTGGACTCAGGGTTGTTGGTTTTGGCATCCTTTTGAGCTGCCAAAACGATGTCGATTTGCTTACTCATGGCCTCTTCTAGAGCATTAATACTCTTTTCGCGACCTACGAACAACGGCATCATCATATGTGGAAAAATGATGAGGTCTCTTAGGGGCAAAAGTGGTAGTTGTTGAACTTTTCCCTGACTCATATCCTCTCCCTCCCTTGGGTTTTCGAGCATCTTGCGTATTAGGACACAAGAGGAACTTCTTTCCGGCTAATTCCAATTTAACCATCGCAAATCCTGTTCTCAGTTTAACTATGTGTACGATTACTGGGAAGTAAATATATCGATTAAAAATGTTGATTTGATTAACTCGGCTTAAGTCCTAAGTTTTTTCCTATTTATGGCACAATTCAGCTCGACCTGGGTGCAAAATCAAATCAAATAACAGTAAAGGGCAATCCTCAAATGAAAAACCCAGAGTTTTTAGCTCTGGGTTTGATTTGATCTTTAGAATCTCATTTTTATTAAGCTGAAGTCTTTCTTTTTTCTTCCTCTTCGGCCTGCATCTCTTCTTTACTTTTGTAAATAACCTGTGGCTGTGCGCCATCATTGATAACATCTTCATCAATGATAACTTCTTTCACATTATTATTTGAAGGGACGTCATACATAATATCCAACATTGCAGATTCTAGTACACCACGAAGTCCACGCGCACCAGTTCTGCGTTTTAGCGCCAATTTGGCAACAGCTCTGAGGGCTTTGTCGGTGAATTTTAAGTCCACACCTTCAAATGAGAACAATTTTTGATATTGCTTTGTTATCGCATTCTTTGGTCTAACTAAAATATCCATCAAAGCTTCTTCGTCGAGCTGACCTAAAACTGCAATTGCGGGCAGCCGACCAATAAATTCTGGAATCAACCCAAATTTTGATAAATCGTCAGGCTCAATTTTTGACAAAAGATTCGCACTTTTCTCTACCTCTTGAGCTGTCCGAATATCTGCAGCAATCCCCATCGTCTTATTGGATGTTCTGTTTTCAATAATTTTATCTAATCCAACAAATGCGCCTCCGACAATGAATAGAATATTCGTTGTGTCGACTTGAATAAATTCTTGTTGTGGATGCTTTCTGCCACCTTTAGGTGGCAAGTTTGCTACAGTTCCCTCTAAGATTTTCAAAAGGGCCTGTTGAACACCCTCACCACTCACATCACGTGTGATGGATGGATTTTCAGATTTTCTAGCAATTTTATCGATCTCATCAACATAGATAACGCCTTTTTGGGCTTTTTCTACATCATAATCAGCAGCTTGAAGCAGATTCAAAACTACATTTTCGACATCTTCCCCAACGTATCCGGCTTCGGTCAGTGTCGTCGCATCAGCCATTGCAAATGGAACATTTAATACTTTTGCAATTGTTTGAGCCAACAAAGTTTTACCTGAACCAGTCGGTCCAATCAGCAAGATATTTGATTTTTGCATTTCAACTTCTACATTTTTTTTGCTGCCAGACAATGCATTGATTCTCTTGTAATGGTTATGAACAGCCACTGCCAAAGTCTTTTTCGCTTGAGTCTGACCAATAACATAATCATCAAGATGATTTTTAATATCAACTGGCTTCGGAACTCTAAAAGCACCCTTAGTAGCTACGTCTTTGCCTTTTTCCTCATCAATAATGTCATTGCAAAGATCAATACACTCATCGCATATGTAGACGCCAGGACCTGCAATTAGCTTTTTAACTTCCTTTTGGCCTTTGCCGCAGAAACTACATCTTAATGCTCCGTTGGTATCTTTTGTACTCATCTGACTGTCGTCCTTTTTAAAAGTCTTATATTTCAATAATTTAAAAATTTCATATCAAAATTAAAAACGAACTCTAAAAACTCATTTTCAATCAGCTTAATATTTAAGCTGATTGAAATCGGCCCTTATACTTTTTTTGCCTTACGTGATTCAACAACATGATCCAATAGACCAAACTCTTTGGCTTGATAAGGATCCATAAAGTTATCTCGTTCCATTTGCTCTCTCAAGAAATCATAGGGTCTGCCAGTATGACTTTCATATATTCGAGTTAGTTTTTCTTTGGTACGCAGCAACTCTTTTGCATGAATTTCGATATCAGTGACTTGTCCTGACAACCCTCCACCAGCAAGAAGTGGTTGATGAATCATGATGCGAGTGTTTGGAAGGCTATACCGCTTACCCTTAGTTCCTGCAGTTAGCAAGAGTGAACCCATGCTTGCTGCCATCCCCATACAATATGTCGCCACATCGCATTTTACGAATTGCATAATATCATAAATAGCAAGACCGGCAGACACGCTGCCTCCTGGCGAATTGATATAAAGATGGATGTCTTTTTCTGGGTTATCCACTTCTAAGAAAAGAAATTGTGCAATAATGGCATTTGCAACTTCATCAGTAACTTGAGAGCCCATGATGACAATTCTGTCTTTCAAAAGTCGAGAGTAAATGTCGTATGATCTTTCACCTTTTGAAGTCTGCTCTATTACGTAAGGAATTAATGCCACTGCTGTCTCCTGTGGTTGTGGTAAGTAGTTACTGTCATCCTATCGGAAAACATCGCCAAGACTTTATGAAAAAGCTTTGAACCTCAATATTGCTATGCTACATCTAACAGAACTTTTAAAAAATGAATAATTATAAGGGGTTTAAGGGGTCCTAATTATGACAATAAATTTATTAAGCAAAGAAATTGATACACTTACTTGCCCGACGTTGGTCGTGTTTTCTAAAACCTCGACGCAATCTTCTTCAAAAAAGGACAAAGGACCTGTCGTTATAGTGACTCATTCTGATCTTGCAAAGAAATTAGCAACAGTCATCGAAGAGAAAACTATCACAGGCAAACATCAAGAAACAGTTACATTCAGAGAATTTAATCATAAAAACTATCGCAATGTGGTGGTCGTCGGTCTAGGCAAAGATGCAGAAATCAATCATGAATCTGTGCGCCAATCAATGGCTTCTGCTTATGAAGCTGTGAAAGCACTCAATTCAAAAGAAGCTGCCGTAGATTTTGATGGCATAATTTCAAACACATCCGACAGCAATGAAATGGCTAGCTTCGCAAAAGCAGTTGCTGAAGGCTTAATGCTGACATCTTACGTGTTTGATGAATTAAAATCATCAACAGCAAAAAAATCTAAAAAAGATGACAGCCAATTAAATATTCATGTGGCATCAAAAATGGCAAATGACAAAGCTGTAAAAGCGGCCTTCAACGAAGGTCTCATTATTGGCTCTGTCGTCAATTATTCACGCCGCTTGGGAGATTTGCCAGGAAACTTAATGACTCCAACACTTTTAGCTAACTCAGCAAAATCTGCTGCTACAGGTTTAGCTAATATGAAAGTCACTATCTGGGACAAAGCACGCATTAAAAAAGAGCGCATGGGCGGACTTTTAGGCGTTTCAATGGGCTCAGATCAAGATCCTCGCTTTATTATCATGGAATACAAGGGTGCTGCGCCCTCTAAAAAGTCTGTTTGCTTTGTAGGAAAAGGTCTCACCTTTGATTGCGGTGGAATAAGCATTAAGCCTTCTGCTGGTATGGAAGAAATGAAATACGATATGTGTGGCGGCGCTAATGTGATCGGGACTTTGATCGCCATTGCAAAATTAAAATTAAAAATCAATGCCATAGGCCTTGTTGCTTCTACGGAAAACCTTGCAGGTCCATCTGCGACTAAGCCAGGTGATGTTCATACGGCACGTAACGGAAAAACATTTGAAGTTAACAATACAGATGCGGAAGGTCGCTTGATCCTTGCTGATGCATTGTCTTATGCGACTGAACTGAAACCTCAGATCATCGTTGATGCTGCAACATTGACAGGCGCAATGGTTATGGCCCTTGGCAACACCCACACTGGCTATTTTACTCGCAACGCTCCTCTGAAAGAGACGATTGAAGCTGCTGCCTCTGCTTCTGGCGAATGGGTCTGGAATATGCCTTTGACTGATTTCCACGTCAAAGACATGAAAGGAACTTTTGCTGATCTTTCCAATATTTCTTCAGGCAAGGGAGCTGGCTCAGCTACGGCTGCAGCATTTCTGGAACAGTTTGTTGGAGAGGGCATCCCATGGGCTCATTTCGATATCGCTGGAACTGGATGGGCTGTTGGGAACCGCCTACCTTATTGCCCTAAAAAAGGGGCTTCTGGGGCTATGGTTCGCACCTTTGTTGAAATAGCAAAAAAATACGTATAATTCTTATTCCTAAATATTTATTTTAAGTATGGCCGCTCGAAGAAATTCAGAGCGGCTTTTTTATTAGAACTTAATGATGATCTGATTCCCATGATACTTTAGGATGTCTTGGCTTTCGACGGTGAAATTTTCCTTAGTTTGATCATTTGTAAGCCTAACGGCATGAAGCAACCATTTGTGAGGCCATTCTTCAGCAAGACTTGCAAACCGAACAGAGACGGCCTGACCTTCTCTAAATTGGAATTCTCCATCGCCGGGCTTATCACCTAAAATTTTATCAATGGGAATGATAAGTGGCCTGATTTTAGTGAGGTCTGTCGTGAATTCACAACGTCCTTCTACCTCCATTGTTGGCTTTTCGCCTCCGACAGAGTAGCCCTCAGCCACAAAATTAAGAATGATTTTATTAAACTCATCACAGGCTAATTTTTTTTCGCCTTTGCTATTTTTAAATACAAAATGTCCAAAAATTAGACCTGCACCATTTGCTACTCTTTTGACTTCAATGCCATCTAAGAGCCTTGCTTTAATAGCCTTTTCGAGCGAATCACCAGACAAACTTGAATAATCTATATTTAAATTTATGGCTGCTGGATCACGACTGATTGAATTCATATCGATGGGCAAGTCAAACAGACTAATGCCAACATAAAAAAACAAAATAAATATACAACAACCCAGAAGCGAATTTTTCATAGTTATTCCTCTAAGTTGAAAATAACATGGATTCATAGAGGAAACGTCAAATTCCAACTTGGCTAGACAAAGGTCGGCAGAAGCAACCAGCTTGAAAGTTCTAGGGCCTTATTTGTATCCCTTAAATTGCGCTTTTAATTCACGAGCTTCCAGTGCAATCGCCAACAATCCAATTTTAGCCGACCAGCCATAGACATTCTCAAGGGGACAGCCTGAAACATTAACCGGCAGGTCAGACACACAAAGACGCTTATAGACGGCTCCTGGGCTGTTTAGACTTTCGGTAGAGTTTTTTTCAGAATGCGTTCGAAGAAACCCACCAGCTAATTGTTCCCCAATCATATAGATACAAGGCTCTGCTGTTGCGCCATCGGCTTGTACAATGGAAGGAATACCTTCTTGAATGATGACTTCTTCAACCACTCTTCCGCCCTTGGCGGCTTTCATTTTTTTTCGTGATTTGTAGCTCCATGACCTGACTTCTGCACCAGAGCCCACCCTCATAACGGCCAGCCCATAAGTTCCGGCATTATTTTTAACAAAGACAAAGGGCTCTTGAGAAATTCCACGCTTCGAGTAGGCTGACTTAAGACGCTCAATCATGGCATCAACTTTAGTTGCCAACTGTTCGCGACTGGCTTCATCCGTAATATCAAAATTTTCGAAAAGTTCAGTTTCAACAGTCAAAAGAAATGGATCAACCTCTGCAATTTTTGAAAAGTCTTCTACTAGCTGATTATAATATTTAAAATAGGTGCTTTTCTTTCTCTGATACCAACCCAATTCATGAGGTGGGTTCATTGGGAATTCCATGATCGACGTAGACCAGTCCTTATATTCTTCCGAAAAGTCGTTGTTACTGATTATCAAATCAGGCTTCATAACCTTAAAGGTTGGGCTGTCTATAAGAGCAGAATGAACCTCTAGCTCTCTTCCCGTAGCGCTTGTCACGATAAGGGGCTCAGCAAGTTCTCTGGGTATTCCAATTTTGACGTTTATACCGGAAGATTCGATCAAGGATTTAATCGTGTAAACATTCTCCCAATAAAATGCATTGTTCGTGTGCTCTTCAGTCACCAGAAGTACATTATTGATGTCCCCATAATGCATTTTAATAAATTCAGTAATCAAGCCCGCTGAAGTCTCTTTATCCACGGGGCAGATATTATTAAAACCTGCCGGAAAGATATTCGCATCAACATTAGTAATCTTATAGCCAGCATCTCTGATGTCATAGCTGGAATAAATTGGAAATGACATGCCCTTTGCCTTATCGGCAAACCATTCACAAATTTGGTCTCTATTTGACAACATTTGCTTATGCAGCGTCTGCCTTGCCATGTGATCTCCTTACAGGTTTGGATCTTCAGTGGGTACGATTTTTATTGGTTGCTTTATGCTTGGTTTATCAGAAATTTGCTCAGGCTCGCCTATATTGGCTTTTTCGTCTAGTGATCGGCGTCCCAGCCTTTTTATACTGTGAAGTCTCTCTGACTCTTCGGTCAGGAAGTTAGTTTCTTTGGGCTGATAAAGTGACGCTTCAATTTCTGATTTCATTGTTTTAATAAATTTAAAAAACTCTTTTTCATAATTATTTGATTCAGCTTGATAAAAGGGTTTAAAAAGCTCAGCTTGTTCTATCAGATCAAGCAAGCTTCCGCCCATATTGTTTTTTTGGGTTCGATCGGATATGGGCAGCGCAAAAGTGGAAAATAAATCTTGATACACTAATTTTGCTTGAACAAGTGATAACTGAGACCATTTCGGCTCATTTAATTTAATAGCCTTAAGCAAATAGACTTGGACCATTTTTTGAATATTTATTACTTGCTGAAAGTTATCTACCGACAGTTGATTTGTCGATGATTTGCCCATTTGAAAGTATATATTTCCAAGCCAGAAAAGATCTAATTTTCGCTGCTCTGAGCGCAATTGATCCAAACCTTTTTCGGCCTGATTTAAATAGACAAGTGCTTCCTGCTGTTTATTGAACTTAAGATAGGCCGAGGCAAGTCTCGCTGGAATTCCTGCTTTAGCAATTTCCGCCGGAAGAAATTTAGCCATCTTCTGTGCCTCGAGGAGAGTCGCCAAGGTCCTTACCTCATCCCCCAAAAATTCATAAACGAAGGATAACCGGTACAGCGCAAGAGCCGCTATGTTAGGCTGTTCTTTTATCGTCAGCAAATAAACTTCTCTGTAGATTTGCCCAGCCTCAGCCACATTTCCAAGATTTTCTATAGATTGAGCTTCCCCAACTCGTGCCGCATGAAAAAATGTTGAATGAGGATGAGCATTTTGAAAAGCCCTAAACATCAAACTGGCATCAGAAAAGCGATTGTCGGCAAAAGCTCGCTCAGCATTATTTAATTCTAACTCTTCAATTCGGCGAAGGTTTGTCGCCAATGCAAGCTCTTGATCGGCAGTGATGACATTGTTCACCTTCGGCAAATAGGCACAGGATGTGCTAAAAACCACCAGCATTGATAGAGGAATAAAATATAAAGCGCTGATTTTTTGATAAGCAAAATGAAGTCCCTTTGCCATCATGTTTTTGACTGCCTCTCTTCAATAAGCAGGCTTAACTCCTCAAGACCTGAAAGGTCAGAAATATCGTTGACCAAGTCAGGAATTCGCAGAACTCGGGCCTCTTTTTCTATTTTCGCCTGAAACTGTCTGTAGTAAACATCTCTTTGGCTATAATAGGCCTTCATTTTTGAATAGAAGTTATTCAGGTCCATGTTATCCGAACTTTTATTTTTATTTTGTTCTGAACCCTGATCTAGCCAGCTCGGAAAGATGCGATTTAGAATTACGGTGTCTAGGTGATACCCACCCTTACTGATTTCTCTGATAAAATATTCGGCCTCTTTAAGTTTGGCCTGATCAAAACTTGTCACTAAGACAAACTTTGTCGTCGGTGCAATCAGCATTCTTTGAACGTCAACGGTCCGCTGAAGGAGTTTTTCTTGCCATTTTTCAATATTAATAAAGAAATCCCCCAGCTCACGAATAAACTGTGATCCAGTGAGAGTTTCTAAGACTTTCAAGACCTGCTTGGTTCCTGATTGAATCAAATGGCTAATCAGACCTAACTTTTTGCCCTCTGGATCCCGAAACCATTTGGCGACTCCTTCACTAAATAAGAAGGACAATTTCTGAGGTGCATTCAGAAAGTCAATTGCATGCTTTGTGGGTGGAGTATCTAAAATAATCAAATCATAATCACCAGAGTCATAGCAGGAGTAGAGCTTTTCCAATGAGGTGAACTCTTGTGAGCCACTCAGATTTGTGGAAAGCTGTTGATAAAGGGAGTTGTTGAATATTTTCTGAACGGCCTCTGAGTGTTGAGAAGCTCTTAGAACAAAATCATCAAAGGTCCTTTTATGATCAATCACTGAAGCGTAAAGAGTTCCTTTGAAATTCTGTCCAGGAACTTTAGTCACGTCGTGGGTGCCTTCAATTCCAAGTGTTTGCGCCAATCGCTTTGCGGGATCGATAGTTAAAACCAAAACACGCTTACCAGCTTTGGCTTCGATAACGGCAAGGGCTGCCGCCATCGTCGTTTTTCCAACTCCACCACTCCCAACACAGACTAAAATTTTGGTGTTCTTAAAAAGCTCCATAGCCATTAGATCTTCCCTGCCATTTCTTCGATTAGCTTCCAGGGATCAGTTTCAAATATAAGCGGTATGCATTTAAAATCAGTGGTGATCTTTTGGGCCGTTTCCTTCATCTCGATTTGACGCTGAATTTGATACTGAAGATAAATAGCAAACTCATTTAAATTGTCTTTTTTATCCAAGGCTATTTCTTTAACGACTTGCCCGGAAACAGGAACTGTTAAAATTTTGTTCAAAATTAGCTCGGCATCAATGTTGAATTCTGCTTTTATGTCGGCCTGCAACTCTGCTGCTTCTTTTATTGGAAGCTCTTCAGGCAAGGTCACTATATGGTAGTGGCTGGCTTGTTTGTCACGAATACATCGATCGATCTGCCGACTTTGTTCGCCCATGGGCCCAAACTGAACCGCCTGAGACATGCCTTTGGGCGCCTCTAGCAAGGCCTTAAAATGGCCGGTTGCAAAGGTATCGATGACAATACAATCATAGGGAAGGGGCGGGCCATGGTTTCTTAGCCCACTTGTAATCTTACCCAGAATAGCAAGTTCAGAAAGTCCTGGCGCAACGCTAATAAAGGCCCTCATGACAGCATTGTCAAAAAACAACCTGGTTAAGCTTTCAATTTTAATCAAATAGCGAGCGTACTCTCGAAGGCAAGACTCTCCGGACCATAACGCCAAGGCAAGGTTTGGTCGCAATTGAATGGGAGAGAATCCTACTTTGGACAAGGTAAAAAAGTCCTCATAGAAGCTCTGGTCGCCCAACTCAACAAGCAATACTTTTTTGCCGGACCGACTGAATTTAAGGGCGAGGGCAGCTGCGACCACGGATTTACCCACGCCACCTTTGCCCGTTACAAAGTGAATCTGTTGCTTCATAGACCTTAGAGTGTGTCTGACATGAGAAATATAGGCATTTCGCAGTGCATTGTGTGGTGCCATTAAACCGAGCTTCTTCTAATATCTGGCAGTTTTAACGCGTATGCGAATTCAACAGCATCTTTCGAATTATAAACGTGAGGAGTCATAAAATGAAATCAAGTGTAGAAAAGGTGTCCGGCCTTTCGAGAAAAATCAATATCGAAGTCCCCGCGGCCATTGTTCAATCCTCTTTCAATAAAGTATTCACAAGCATCCAAAAAGACGCTGCCATCAAGGGCTTCCGTAAAGGAAAAGCACCATTGAATACCATCAAAAGTATCTATGGCGATCGTGTAAAACAAGACGTGGTCCAAGAGTTAGTTCAAAAACATTACGCCCTTGCCCTCCAAGAGCACAAACTTGATCCGGTCAATTATCCAGAATTTGAATTTACAGATCCTTCAGAAGATAAAGATTTTTCTTTCTCTGCAGCTTTTGATGTCAGACCAGAAATCGTATTGAAAAAATATGAAGGTCTTGAAGTTGAAAAAGAAGCCTTTACATTTGATCCTAAAAAAGTGGATCAGGTTTTGGAAAACATCCGCTCATCTCGTGCAACTTATGAAGAAATTAAAGAAGACCGCGCAGCCCAATCTAGTGATGTTGCGATCATCGACTTCATAGGCTTTGTCGACGGCAAAGAGCTTGAAAATGGCGCTGGCACAGATCACCGCCTTGAGCTTGGTGCTAAACAATTTATCGATGGTTTTGAAGATGGCGTCTTGGGAATGAAGAAAAATGAGACAAAAACTTTGTCTTTGAAATTTCCAGATCCCTACCATTCAGCTGAACTTGCTGGCAAATCCGTGGATTTCAAAGTTACATTGAAACAAATCCAAGCCAAAGTCTTACCTGAGTTGAATGACGAGTTCCTTAAAACTTTGGGCGGACCGGACAATTTAGAAGCACTTAAAAAAACTATCCAAGAAGACCTTGAACAAAGCGAGAAAAAACGCGTTGAAGACGAGTTCAAAAATCGTCTTTTAAAAGTTCTTGTTAAAGAAAATCCAGTAGAGGTTCCCCAGTCTTTGCTCGTTGAACAAAAAGCTTCATTGATTGAAGATTTCAAACGCCGCATGACTGAACAAGGTATGGGCGAAGCGGACTTCACTTCTTATGTTGAAAAATGGGATGCTGATTTTGCTAAAACTGCAGCTGAAATGATTCAGTCTTCATTTTTGATCGATGCTATTGCAAAAAAACATGACCTCAATACCAAAAAAGAAGACGTGGATGCAAAATTTGCTGAATACGCTCTTCAAACTGGAATTGAAGTTTCTAGGATTAAAGAATTTTATGGTCGCCCTGAACAGGCAAGCCGTATGTCTTACCAAATCACTGAAGAAAAAGTTGTCAATTTGTTGAATCAGTCCGTAAAAATTAAAGAAGTTCCAGCTGGAACTTTTAAAGAAGAAAATAATTAATTCATTCTTTAGTTATTTTTAAAAAATAAAAAACCCCACATATATCATGTGGGGTTTTTTTTGGCTTAAACTTCTTGAGTCCCTATCTGCAGTAGTTAAAGTTTTCAAAATACCTTTGGCAAATTGAATATTGTGAAGTGCAGTCATTCGAATCCGTGGAACTATAACGAGTCTTTGGACAAGTTCTAGCGCTGCCACTTGAAACATGGACACTAATTTCACCACGAATCAATTCTTGATAATCATTTCCATTTGCAGATACACCACTAACGAATGAATAGCGCACTCTATTGAGGCCTCTCATTAACAGTGGCTTTTGAAATATGGTGGAAACCCACAAATTAAAAACTGTAGAGCTTCGCCCCGTGGTGCTGTCATAGCTTGAGGATTTAGTTCGAAATGAGCCATCCTCGTGCAACGCCGTCAAAACAACTTCAGAAATATTTTGGCCAACTGGTCCCACAAAAAAATCTGCTGATTTGGGATCGAGAACTACATCTCTACAGTTATAGGTTACAAAAAAATTATCGGTAGCGTTCACACAGGTCATTAAAACTGTGCCTTGAACGGGTGCTGCGAAGAATTCTTTGCCCATCTCAAAACCAATCTGATCCGCATTGCAATTCCCCTCAAAAGCCATCAATGCGAAAAGAAATGTCCAAAAAAATTTTGTCATAAAATGCATTCCTTAGCTACTCAGCAATTGAGATTGAAAGACTAAAGACCAACACCCCAAGTAGCAATAACTAGCGCGTCAAATTTTTCATCGTATTCCAAGCTTTTAAATAATTAAAGGCCTGATACGCCTGAAAATCCGATTTTAAAAGTTTGTCTTTGGGAGAAAGTTTGTCGTCTTTTTTTGAACCAATTTCTTTCCACCAGTTTAGAGCTCCCTCGCTATCATCCTTTTTAATGTCGAGCTTTTCCTGAGCTTTTTCCTTGTCCCCTTTTAAATGGCCTGCAATGTCTCCCTCTCTAGTCGTTTGACTTTTGACGATGGATTTCCCAAAGGTCTCAAGGTCAACATCTTCAATATTAATATCAGGATGAATTCCTTCTGCCTGAATTGAAACACCACTTGGTGTGTAGTATCTAGCAACTGTTAGCTTTAATCCACTGCCATCACCCAGTTTTATGACAGATTGGACGGAGCCCTTTCCAAAGGTCCTTTCACCGACAATGAGAGCTCGCTTGTTATCCTGCAAGGCACCTGACACAATTTCACTTGCACTGGCGGTGTACTCGTTGACTAAAATCACAACGGGAACATCCGTGTATTTTCCCTTTTTAGTTGCTACAGCCACTTCTTTTTCAGCTTGAGTGCGGCCCCGGGTGCTGACTATTGTTCCCTCTTTTAAAAACATATCGCTGACCTTGATAGCTTGATCTAACAGACCACCTGGATTTCTGCGTAAGTCCATTAACAGACCAGACATTTTTCCATTGTTTTTACTGACGTGATTTTCTAGGATTTTCTCTAGATCTTTAGACGTATTTTCAATGAAGCTCGTGACCTTCACATAGGCATAACCCTCGCCCATGTTCGTGTATTTAACAGATTTAATTTTTACACTGCCTCTAGTGACGGTGATGTCTTTTAATTTGTCTTCACCCTCTCTTGCCACTCGCAGGATCACTTTACTGCCTTTTTTCCCGCGCATAAATTGCGATGCTTCGACAAGGCTCAATCCCCTAGTGCTATTTCCATCGATGGCCACCACTTTATCTCCGGCTTTAATGCCGGCTTCCCAAGCTGGAGCATCCTCAATCGGCGAAATAATTGTCAAAACCCCATTTTTCAATGAAATCTCAATCCCCAGTCCGCCAAATTCTCCGCTTGTTTCAGTTTCGAAATCTTTAAAGAGCTCTGGCGCCATAAAATTTGTGTGAGGATCTAGTTCGTGCAACATCCCTTTGATCGCACCGTAAATTAGTTTTTTTGTGTCTACTTCCTCAACATAGTATTGCTGAATCAAATTTAAAACCTTGGAAAAGTTTTGCAAATCTGCATATCTTTCTTGAGCAAATGCTGGCACATGAATTCTTAATTCAGCCATTAAAAAAATAGTCAGGATCAGCAACAGACCCAGGGTGTAAGCCTTCCAATAACGTTTCAATGATTCCATGATTCTAAAATCCTTTCATCCACAACTGAGGGTCATAGGGTTCTGAGAAATGTCTAATTTCAAAATAAAGTTCTGATTTATTGTCGCCAGCCGAGGCAATGACTTGGCTTTGTTTGACCTCGTCGCCGACCACCACTTGAACAGCCTGAGTGTTCCCATAAACCGTATAGTAGTGATCCCCGTGATCAAGGATCAAAGTCTTCCCCAGGCCGGGAATTTCACCCACGTAAGAGACTTTGCCTTCGAAAACAGATTTAACTGTTTGATTTTCACCTGCAGAAATCACAATCCCCCTATTTGAAATAGTGTAGGGATGATCCTTACCTTTTATCAGTCCAAATCTTCTGGTGACCAGCCCCTCAATGGGCTGAGGTAAATGGCCTTTTTGATCCGAAAATGAGGGCTTAAAAAGTAAATCGAAAACTCCAGCATCCTCAATCGGAGCTTTGAGCGACTTTTCACGCAATCCTTTGATCTCGGTCATAGCAAACATTTTGTTTTTCCTAATTCCCTCAAGAAGCTTTGCTTTAAGAACTTGTTGGCCTTTCAACATGGATTCCTGCTTGAATATTTTGGCCTCTATGATTTTCAAACTTTCAAGTCTGACTGCCAAGGCTCTTTTCTTGGATTGCAAATCCTTAAGATCATAAGAATAGTTTTTAATCAGTTCTAGGTCTCGTTCCGCAATAATACCCAGGATTTTCAAATTGCGATCTAGCACATAGGAATTTTCAGCAGCAAAGACATATCGTGCAATAGAAGGGCTTCCCAATTTGTAAATGGCTTTAAGCCTTACAGCCAATAAAGACTTCTGGGATTTTGTTTTGGTTGCAAGTTCACTTGCCTTTTTAGAAATACTATTGATGGTGTATTCAGTGACGGCCCTCTGCTGAGAAAATGCTCCCCGATCAGTCACTGACTTTTTAATTCGTTTGTTGATGCTAAATAGACTGGATAGGACTTTTCTTTGCTTCAATTCGCCGGCTTGAATATTTTTTCTGCTGATTTCAATTTTTTTAGCTAAAGCCATCGCTTCAACTTGAGCTGGCTTTGAAGCCTGCACGATTCCAGGCAGAAGATTGAAACAAAATAAAAAGGCAAACAGCTGTTTAGCATAATCCTTCTTCAAATCAGGCCTCTGACTTACTTCGAGACGACCAACCATCATTGATTTTTCGAACACACAGATAGGATCCAAGAGCACCCAGGCCGGCTCCACCTAGGATCAACAACAAGACCATGAGTGGGCTAATAAAGGTCAGGTAATGACCTAGCTGAAGAAAACTCAGTTTTGTGACCAAAAGATTTTTAGTTGCCACAAAGGCCAAATAGCAAAACACCATGGCCATTGATACAGAGGCTCCTCCCAAAACCGCTCCCTCTTTCAGAAAGGGTTTACGGATATAGGCATAAGTCGCACCAATCATTTCAAGGACCGAGATTTCATCTCTTCGCAGCTGAACAGAAGCGCGAATGGCATTGGACATGACAAGCAAAGCGGCAGCTAGAATAATGCAAACCAAGGCCTCTATACTGCGTTCGACAGCAGTGACGATGGCACCGTATTTTTCAATCCAGTCCTGGCCATAGCTGATGTCCTCTATGCCCTCTTTGTTTTTTAATTTCGCCGCCAATTCGTTCAGGGTTCGCATCTGATCTTGAGGCGCAATGCCAGAGGCAAGGCGGACTTGAAGGCTTGCCGGGATTAATTTTAAAAGTTCTTCATCCTGGCCAAGGTCAGGAGCGTAGCTCGCCAATTGGGACTTAAAATCATTAAAGGCTTTTTCTTTTGAAATGCGCGTGATCAAACCAACTTGGCCTGTCTGTTTTAGAAATTCCTCAAGCTCAGCAAGATCACTTTCTTTGATTTCTGACGACAGATAAACTGTCATCTGCACGTCATCGCCCCACATCGTTAAAAGATTTTTGAAGTTTTGAGCCAAAAGTAAAGAGGCAATGATCGCTCCAAAACAGGCCGTGAGGACGACCAGCGTAGACAATCGTAAAATGAAGTTCTTTTTGGGCTTCATTTTAAATCCCCTACAATCATTCCATCCTTCAATTCAAGTGTGCGTTTCTTGCGACGTTTCACCATTTCCAAGTCATGGCTGGCGACGAAGACAGTTGTTCCCTGGGCACAGACAGCCTCAAGCAAATCCATAATTTCTTCACTCATGCGAGGATCTAAATTTCCAGTGGGCTCATCGGCAATCAGAACCCCGGGTTGATGAACGATGGCTCGCGCAATGGCAGTTCGCTGCTGTTCCCCGCCGGAAATAAATTCGGGGTACTGATCATGGCGATGGGCCAGGCCTACTTTTTCAAGAACCTCATGAACCCTTCTTTGTACAAAAACATTTTTGTCACCTCTGACTTGCAGAGGAAGGGCTACATTTTCAAAAAGTGTTTTGTCTCTCAATAGTTTGAAGTCTTGAAATACAACACCGATTTTTCTGCGCAGAATTGGAATCTCTCGATGATTGATTTCTGACAAATTAAAACCCGCGACATTCACATTTCCCGAGGTGACGGAATCAAAAGCTGAAATCATTTTAAACAGCGTCGTTTTACCAGCACCACTGGGACCGGTTAAAAAAACGAACTCGCCCTTGCCAATTTTTAGATCAATATTTTTTAAGGCATGAACGGGGCCACTGTATGTTTTATAGACGTGAGAAAATTCAATCATCTCTAGATCTTATGAAAGATATTTGTGCTTGAACACTCTCCATCGGTCGAGGTTTTCAATTTGAATGAAAGAATTATTATTTTAGGTCTTTTGGGTGACTGGACTTTGGTGCTCGCAGAGACATTTAAAATAATATTTATCTGTGAAAGTAGTCCAATTCGCCCACTTTCACAGTGTGAAAGTTCCTGTTTTACCAAACTTTCACACCAATTAAAATCCGCACTTATTTCATTTCGCGATGGTCTAAGGCATCGCCCCAGTCATCAAAGTATCAATGATTGACGAGTGTTGCCGATGAAGGGCGTTCTTGATGGCGTCCTCTTTTTGGGTTGAGCCCAAGCTTAGCACCTTATCATGAGGGATCTTGATGGTTTTTAGCACAGCACCATTACAAAAAATTCGACTGACCAGGAAAGGATTCTGCAATCCCCAATCCTCAGTTTGAACATGATATTTTTGGCCCCGTACTGTAATATCTGAATTAAAACCTTTTTGCATTCCAACAATCCTCAGAAAAAAAATCTATCAAGATATCGATATTATTTCACCAATTTTTAGCTTAGGTCATGCGATGTTTTTTATTAGACCTTGGTCTAGTTTTTCAGAGAAAATGCCCACTTTTGAGAGCTCTAAAAATTTTTACTTTGAAAAAATTTTGACTCAATTTGAAACGTAAACTTTTTGTCCAAAGTTGCCGATAATTGGTACTGCTATTGCAGCATCAATGACTACCAGGGGGTAATTCAAATGAAATCCATTATACACACTAAAAAAACGACAGCTGTTAATTTATTGGGCAAGGTTGTTATTGTTTTTGTGTTGGGGGGGATGGGGATTGCTGAGAAGGCGTTTGGGGAAGTCTCGGAAGCTTATCAAAAAGCACGAGACGAAAAAGCTGATAAAGCGTCAACAGATGCCCAAACAAAATCCGATTGCCAGCAAATGCGTACAGACTTGAAGGAAGCTAACAAACAAATCAGTGATGCCTGCAGAAGAGCTGGCGCCGGGGGAAGTGATTCTTGTTTTAAGGCAGCCGTTGAATGTGGAAAAACCGCTGGAGAGGACACCTTCAGCTCCGCATCTGGCTTGCTTAGCCAAATGGCTGGCAATCCAGTTATTCAATCATTAACGGGCGCAATGGGTGGACTAGCAGGCTCCATGGGAGGCTCAGGATTGAACACAAGCTGTCCCCAGATCAGTGGACAAGACTATTTTACTGAAAGAAAAAATTTAACAGATGATATCGAGAGCGCCAAAGAAGATCTTGCAAAGCTGAATGATGAAAGGGCGACAGTTCAGGATGATTTTAATAAGGAAATACAAGACATCCAGGATGCACTAAAAAAAGCCCAAGAAGAACTCGCAAAAGCAAAATTGGATATCAAAGACAGAAAACGCAAGCAATTGGCTGATTTTCAGAACCAACAAAATCAAATGAAAGAAGAACTCAGAAAAAAAGGCACGGAGGTTCTTGGTCTGCAGGGCCAATTGATTCAATCTCAACAGGATCACGCACTTAGACTGATCTCCATGACGGATGCATCAGGAAAACGAGCCTGTATGAAAGCAGTCATGGATGCAAAAAAAGCCTATGAAGCAATTGGATCAAGCCAGAGTTCAAACTATATCGGTGAGGCAAAAAAGAAAAAAGCAGACCTTATAGCTACTTATAACGATTGCATCGACTCTTTTTTGCAGCAAAGAAATGCTTTAAATAAGTCAAAAAAACAAGAACAGGACCAAATCAAGAAAGCGGTCACGGATGCTCAACAGTTTATCGAGGAATTAAACAACAGTCTAAGTTCCGCATCTACTCAGCTGGCTGAAATGCAAGCCGACGCTAAGACAGAGGAAGACAACGAAACCCTCAAGGTCACCCAACTCATGCAAACCAGCCAAACAAAGATGTTGGCTGCTCAACAAAAAATGCAAACAAATATGACGACCATTGCAGCAAAAGATCAAAATTTGAATCAAAAGCTTAATAGACTCAACAATGAATTGACCACCCTAGGACCAGCTCCCACAAAGTCCCGAAGTGCTGATTATTCAGTTTCCGATGCTTCCTCTGATATCTCAGGAGGCGTCAATGATGCTCTTGACATCATGGATAATCCGGATTTTAAAAAATGCCAGAGCGGAAAAGAGTCCTCGAATAAGAGTAGGTACAAGGATTTTCAAAAAAACTCCGGAGTCGAATAACCCAGCCCTCCGCCCAGTACCGCTAGACCCCGCCATTCTACACTGATACTATGTGGCTCTTGTTAAAGGAGCCACATCAAGTGTTAAAAAAAGTACTACTGGCCATTTTTGCCTTAAGTTTAATTGGATTAGCGGGATTGTATTTTGTCTATCGATCCGTCTCTTCAAATCTTCCAAAACTGATCACAGTCAAAGACTATGAACCACTTTTAGTGAGTCAAGTTTATGACCGCAATGGTAAAAAAATTGGTGAATTCTTTCGGGAGCGACGCACACTGGTCCCCTATGAAAAAATTCCGAAGGAATTGGTTCAAGCCTTTTTAGCTGCCGAAGATGATCAATTTTTTCAACACAACGGGATCAATCTTCAATCCATTTTGCGAGCAACGCTAGCCAATATCAGAGCGGGTCGATCTGTACAGGGTGGATCTACGATCACTCAACAGGTGGCAAAAACTCTTCTACTGACCTCAGAGAAAACTTTGACAAGAAAAGTGCGCGACATGCTGCTTGCCTTAGAGATGGAAAAGAATCTAAGCAAGCAAGATATTTTATATCTCTATCTTAATCAGATCTATTTTGGTCAAGGGGCTTATGGGATTGAACAGGCCGCTCAAACTTATTATAGAAAAACAGTTTCAAAACTGACTTTGCCAGAGATGGCCATCCTGGCGGGCTTACCACAAGCTCCAAGTGGTTACAGCCCCGTGCGAAATCCACTGCGTGCAAAGGAACGGCAAACTTATGTTCTGCATCGCATGGCAGATGTTGGTTTTATCACAAAAGAGCAAGCAGACCGTGCCATTAAAGAACCTATTAAAGTCTATGTCCGTGAAAACTTTGAAACCTATGCCCCTTTTTATCTAGAAACTGTGCGACAGTTGCTGGTCACTAAACTTGGCGAAGACATGGTTTTGGATAAAGGACTGCGCATTTACACAAGTCTTGATCTGACCAAGCAATTGGCTGCTCAAGAGTCTGTGATGACTGGTCTAAAAAATTTAGATAAGCGCCAGGGCTACAGAGGCCCGATTAAAAACATCGCAGGCGAAAAAGATGTTTTAGCTTTCCTTAAAGAAACTCGCAGTAAACTGGTGAGTGATTCTACACCCGAGCGAATTATACTGCCGGAGGGCAAATTTGCTGAAATCATAGCTAAGAAAGATAATAAAAATGGCGCGACATCATCACAATTGCCGCCCTTTCTTAAAATCTCTGATTCGGTTCATGGGCTTGTCACTAATATCGATGATACAAATGGATTGGTTTATGTTCGACTTCCCGATGTTGATGGCCTGATTGACTTTGATAGCATGACTTGGGCAAGAAAGCCTGACAGCGATAAAAGATATGATCTATCAACAATTCGAAAACCTTCGGAGGCCTTAAAAAGAGGTGATATTATCTTAGTTCGTGTCGTGGAAGAAAAATTTGCACCCGCAAGACAAATCAGTCAGCGCGGAAAGAAAAAAAATGAGCCACAAAATCTTCCTGATTTCAGCAAATACATCGGCTTGGAATTAGATCAAGAACCACTTGCTGAAGGGGCCTTGCTTTCTTTCGATCAAGAAACTCAAGAAGTTCTTGCTATGGTTGGCGGATCAAATTTTGCAAAAAGCGAATTTAATCGAGCGATTCAAGCCCCACGACAAACGGGCTCTTCGTTTAAGTCGATTGTCTATACCTCAGCTTTGGATAAAGGATTTACACCTGCGACCCCGATTATGGATGCCCCACTTGTTTTTCAGGAAGGTGGCGGAAATAATGACGATGACAGCGAAGGACAAGACACAAAAGTTTGGAAGCCTGCTAATCATTCAAAAAGTTTTGGTGGCGACATCATCGTGCGAAATGCCTTAGCCCAATCTTTAAATATACCTGCGGTGAAGGTCGTTGAAGATGTTGGTGTTGCCTGGGCAACCGAATACGCGCACCGCTTGGGCATCTACAGTCCATTGAATCCTGATTTTACTTTGGTTTTGGGCTCAAGTTCTGTGACCTTGTATGAAATGACCAAAGTCTTTTCTGAACTGGGACGACTTGGAAAGCGAACACGCCCTTTGTTAGTTCACAAAGTTGAAGACAAAATGGGAACTAATCTCATCGAGTCCGTGAGCTTAGATGCACGTATCGAAAAAGAACTGAAAACTTATGATGATGAGTTTGAAAATCAACGCAAGGACTACCTAGAAATTGCAAAAGACCCAGCGAAACTTGAGGAGTACAAGAAAAAGGAGCCTAAAAAATCAGCTCTTGCACAAAATTTGTTTTTTGAAGATCCCGAACAATTGATTAAACCAACGACTGCTTTTGTGATGACATCTTTATTAAGAGGCGTCATCGAAGACAAAAAGGGCACGGGGGCAAGAGCGCGCTCTCTGGGTCGAGAAATTGCCGGAAAAACAGGAACAACCAACAATTACTATGACGCATGGTTTATTGGATACAGCCCACAAATTGCAACTGGCGTTTGGGTTGGTTTTGATAAGGAAAAAAGCCTTGGTAAGGGTGAAGTCGGTGGACGATCTGCCTTGCCAATTTGGATTGACTACATGAAAGCTGCCCATGAGGGACTTCCGCAGATGACTTTCCCTGTTCCTGAAGGTATTGTCTTTGCAAACATTGACAGCGAGTCTGGTAAGATTGCAAACGCTTCGACAAAGAGTATTCTGCGTCAAGCTTTCGTTGAAGGAACTGAGCCCACAGCAACTTCTGGTAAGTCAGAAGAAGCCACGGACTTTTACAAACAGGATCTATCTGAATGAAAGAAATTCACCTCTGGGGGGTGAACCAAAACAATCTTAAAAACATCGAGGTTAAAATCCCTGTCGGATCGATGACAGTGATTTGTGGCCCGAGTGGATCAGGGAAGTCCTCCCTGGCCTTTGAAACTCTATTTGCAGAGGGACAACGTCGCTTTATTGAGAGCATGTCAAATTATGCCAGACAGTTTTTAAATAAAGCGCCAAAGCCCGACATTGAGGGCATCAGCAATATTCCTCCTGCTATTTCCATTGAACAAAAAAATACCGTGAAGAGTTCAAGATCTACAGTGGGCACAACGACTGAAATTATTGATTACCTGCGCTTGCTCTATGAAAAAATTGGCAAATCCTATTGCCCAACGCACCAATGTCCCACTGAAAAAGAAAGCGTCACCGAAGCCACTGAAAAAGTAATCAAGAGTTTCAATTTAAAACGAGGCTATATTTTAGTTGAGATCAACGCCGAAGGCCGAGTGGCTGAGGGAAAAAAACTTCACTCTCTTTTCTTGCAAGACGGTTTTTTAAGAATTTATATCCCCAAAGTGAATGAAAACGAAGTTGCTCTTAGCGGCAAAAAAGCTTCCAAAAAAGCTGCTAAGGGAAAAACCAAAGTTGACACCAAGCCTGTTCAATCCATTCATACATTCAAGGGTGGCATCACCAATGAAGAACTAGGCACTGTGGTTGAAATCAGTGATGCTGCTGCGATTAAAAAAGGTCTTCCCTCTGAAACTTTCTATTTAGTCATTGATCGCATGAGCTTCAATGAGGATGAACGAGGAAGGCTTGCCGACTCATTGACCCAGGCTTATGAAGCCAGTACCAAATTCAATACAAACTTAATCACGCGCAAAGCGACAGTTTTAACAACAGAGGGTGAGCGTCTGCAGGTCAGCGAAGAGTCCTCATGTCCAGTGTGTGGATACACTCCCCCACTGTTGAGCTCTCGCCTGTTCAGTTTTAACTCACCTGTGGGGGCCTGCCCAACCTGCAAAGGTTTTGGAAATATTCTTGAACTGGATCAAGCAAAAGTTATCCCAGATCCAAATAAGAGTTTGGCAGAAGGAGCACTTTCTCCTTTCACAATGCCAAGTGCTGCCCATGAAAAAAAGCAGTTGGTGTCCTATTGCAAAAAAGCGAAGATAGACATGCATTCTCCTTGGAGTGAACTTCCGCAGGAGCATCGGGATCTTATTTGGAACGGCACCAAGGAATTTTTTGGGGTTCGTGGTCTGTTTGAATACTTAGAACAAATAAAATATAAAATGCACGTTCGCGTCTTTATTTCGCGCTTTCGCAGTCCATTTCTTTGTCCGGCCTGCAAGGGGGCTCGCCTTCGCGAAGAGGCCCATCATGTGCTTATCGCAAGTCACAATATAAATCAGTTGTCGGCCATGACCATTGAAGATCTGAATCAGTTTTTTAAAACCTTAGAGCTTTCTGCTTATCAAATGGAAGTGGCCTCAGAAATTTTAAAACAAATCAGTGCACGTCTTGAATTTCTGTTGCGGGTCGGTGTCACCTATTTGTCTTTGGATCGAGAGACAAGGACCTTATCCGGTGGAGAATACCAAAGACTCATCTTAGCCAATCAATTGGGAATGGGCCTGTCGCAAGCTCTTTACGTGCTTGATGAGCCAACAGTCGGCTTGCATCCACGAGACAACGATCGTTTAATCTCAATTTTGAAAGATCTCAAAGACCTTGGAAACACTGTCGTCATCGTTGAGCATGATCAAGACGTGATCAAATCCAGTGAGTACATTATTGAAATGGGACCTGGATCTGGATATCTCGGTGGAGAAGTCGTTTTTTCTGGCACAACTCAAGATTTTTATAGGTTTGAAAACTCAAACACCGTGCCTTTTTTGGTTTCAAATAAAAAGTCTGAAAACATTCGTGTTGCAAGACCTGTGGATGTTGAAGCCTATAAAATAAAGATAGAACTTAAAGGTGCCAAGGGGCACAACCTCAAAAATGTCGATCTTATTATACCGCTCAACAGGCTGATCACGATCACCGGGGTCAGTGGCTCTGGGAAATCGACTTTGATTTCAAAAACATTGTATCCTGCCTTAGCGCGAGCTCTAGATATTGAATTTATGCCAGCACAGGAATATGCCGGACTTGAGGGTGCTGAGCATATTAAAAACGTCCTTTTGATTGATCAATCTCCGATTGGGCAGTCTTCAAGAAGCTCGCCCGTGACCTACTTGAAGGCCTTTGATGCTGTTCGCACAATCATGTCCAGTCTGCCGGAAGCAAAAAGTCGCGGCTACACACCTGGAACATTCAGTTTGAATGTCGATGGGGGAAGGTGTCCTGCCTGCAAGGGAACTGGTTTTGAAGAAATCGATATGATGTTCATGGACAATGTGATTATCCCTTGTGATGTCTGCGACACCAAAAAATATCGCTCTGAGATTCTTGAGATCAAATATAAAGATAAAAATATTCACGAAATCCTTTCGATGACAGTTTCTGAAGCGATGAATTTTTTTGTAGCTCACCCGAATATTCGTAAACCTTTGAGTGTTTTAAAAGAAGTGGGCCTGGATTATCTGCAACTGGGACAACCCGCAAGTTCACTCAGTGGTGGGGAATCACAGCGTCTAAAAATTGCGAAAGAACTTTCTCAAGTTCATCAAAAATCCACGCTCTATATTTTGGATGAGCCGACGACAGGACTGCATTTTCGCGAGGTGGACTTATTAATGAAGGTCCTCAATAAACTGATTGATGCTGGTGGCAGTGTGGTCGTTGTTGAACATAACTTAGATGTGATCCGCTGTTCAGATTATATTATTGACCTAGGACCTGAAGCAGGTGAAAAAGGCGGAGCTATTGTCGCACAGGGTTCACCAGCCGATATCATGAAAGCCAAAAAGAGCCTGACTGGACAGTATTTAAAACGCTATCTTGAATTCAATGCATAGGAAATTCATTGCCTAGAATTCAAAAGAAAACCTACAGTGGTAATTAAAAATGTTAATTGAAATTAAAAGAATTCTTCGAGAAGCCAAACCCCATAAAAAACTTGTTATCATCGTAGCCGTAGCCGGAATTATTCATTCGATTGCTTCTGCGCGAATGGCTTTGTTGATCAAACCCCTCTTCGATAATCTGGCTAAAGCGGAATTTGACGTTGTTGTAACTTTGGTCCCCTGGGCCATGGGCTTTGCGATCGTCGCGGGAATTGCTAGGTATTTTCATATTTATTTGATGAATTATGTGGCCGAAAGTATAACTCAAGGCTTAAGGCAAAAACTGCAACAAAAATTTATGCGCTTAAATTTAACTTTCCATAACACCTACAACACAGGCTCAGGTGGTTTGATCAGTTTAATTCTGAATGATATTGGCGCCATTCAAGATGGACTGCGCATGGTTGCGGATGTATTTTTGCATCCTTTGCTTTTTATTTTTCTGCTTTCCAATTTGCTAGTCATCGACTGGAAGTTGACACTTGCAGTTTTAGTCATCGCACCAATCATCGGCGTGTTCCTGAAATCCATTTCACGAAGTTTGCGCAAATACACTCCGCTTGGACAGACTTATTTGCAAAAAATGACCTCGACAATAAAAGAAAGCATTGATGGAGTTCGCATCATTCAATCCTTCAATCTTGAAAAAACGATGTCGGACCGTTTGATCGATGAATCTAAAGAGTATTTAGCCACACGTAAGCTTGTCCACGCAAGATCCGAGGTGATGGGACCCGTGACAGAGATTTTTGCCTCTGCCATTGTGATGTCCGTGATCTTGTACGAAACATGGGAAGTTAAGCAAGGACGAGCCACACCTGGAACCTTTGTTGGATTTATCGCATCGTTATTGATGTTAAATCAGCCTATTAAAAGATTTCAAGAGGCCTATGTCCGCATTCAAAATATCGTGGCTGTCGGTGGCCGAATTTTCGAAGTCCTTGACGATCCTAATGAAGTCCCCCTGAGCAAGCTCAACAAAGCCTTTCCTACTCATTGGAAAAAAATTATTTATAAAAATGTATCCTTCAGCTATGGCAGAGAAATGATTCTAAAAAATGTAAATCTAGAAATCAATCGAGGCGAAATGGTAGCCTTGGTCGGGGCTAGTGGCAGTGGCAAATCGACCATCGTGAATTTATTAGAACGATTTTTTGATGCGACCTCGGGGGATATCTTTTTTGATGATGTGAATATCAAAGACATTGAACTCGGCGAATTGCGCCAAAATATTGCTCTGGTCACTCAAGATGTTTTTCTTTTCAGCGACACTATTGAAAACAATATCGCGGCAGGCAATCGCAACCGACCTAAATCGGATGCACAAAAAATGGCCATGCTTGCCAATGCTCATAATTTTATTTTAAAGATGCCCCATGGCTATGACAGTCGTGTTGGTGATAGGGGAAACCTTTTATCTGGTGGCGAGAAACAGCGGATCAGCATTGCGCGAGCAATGTTTAAGGATGCTCCCTTGCTGATACTGGATGAAGCCACTAGCGCTTTGGATACGGCCAGTGAAATCGAAGTCCAAAAGGGTTTAGACCATTTGATGGAAGGCCGAACGGCCTTGGTCATTGCTCATCGTTTGTCTACGATCCAGAAGGCAGACAAAATTGTAGTTTTAAAAAATGGTGAAATTATAGAAATTGGCACTCATCAATCTCTGCTTAAAAATGAAGGTGAATATTTTAGCTTTCACAGTCTGCAGCAAAGTTAGGCACCACACGCCCAGCCCAAAGTCCTGAAATGCAAGTTTTTTCAGCAAGCCCTCAAGTTTGTCTAAAGAATTGACGATGAAAGAATCGACACTTTTTTAAAATAAATTTTGCTAAGCGAAGGATTCGCATGAGCAAGGACCAAGGGGACTTAAGGTATGAACACGATTAATTGGGACGAATTTGAGCATATTCACGTCATTAAAAAACTTAAACAAATTCTCAATGCTTGGTGGAATATCGATGTTGTTTTTACTGATGACCGAGGCAAAATAAAAGGTTTTGATTCTGAGAAACCAGGATTCAACAACCCCGCCATCACCAATATCTTTTCAAAGGAAATTGGCCAAAATAGCGCTGCTGAATTCGTCACACAATCGTTGAACGAACTTCGCACAACTCAAAACAGCTTCTTGATCACAAAGTGGTCCTTTGCTGGATTTGATGCTGGGGTTTTCCCAATCATGATCGGCAGCGATTGCGTGGGATCTGTTTTAGCGATGGGCTTTTTCCGCGATCAAGATATTAGCAACCGATTGCCTGACTTTCGCAGCCGTATGACAGAAATTGGAATACCTTCTGCTGCCCTCGAAAAAGCGATTCCAAAACTAAAATACATCGATGATCAAGAGTGCAATCATTTCGTAGAAATTTGCAATTTGATGGCTCAAGAAATCCTAGTTCTTCATTTAGAAATTTCTAATCGTGAAGAGAGAATCAAAGAGCTCAACAAAGAACTCGGCAATCGCTTCAAATATGACAATATGATTGGCAAATCCAAACCAATGCAATCCCTGTATGCTTTGATGGATAAAATTAAGGGCGCTGACTCTACAGTCCTGATTCAAGGTGAAAATGGAACTGGAAAGGAATTGATTGCAAAATCAATTCACTACAATTCACACCGCAAAGACAAACCCTTTGTTATTCAGAACTGTTCTGCTTTTAATGACAATCTTTTAGAGACCGAACTTTTTGGACACATCAAAGGCTCCTTCACGGGCGCCATGAAGGACAAAAAAGGTCTGTTTGAGATGGCTGATAAAGGAACTTTCTTTCTGGATGAGATCGGCGACACTTCCCCGCAAATGCAGGTTAAGCTGCTTCGTGTTCTGCAAGAGGGCACCTTCATGCCTGTGGGAGCGACAGAGAACAGAAAAGTGGACGTCAGAATCGTTGCCGCGACAAATAGAAATCTCAAAGAAATGGTTGAACAAGGAACTTTCCGAGAGGACTTGTATTATCGCCTCAACGTCATCAACATTCGCGTTCCCCCACTCAGAGAGCGAAAAGAAGACATTCCATTCTTAACTGACTTCTTTTTAAATAAAATTCATGAAACTCAGGGTGGAACTAAGCGCATGTTGATGAAGCGTGCTTTAGAGAAACTTTATGATTATCCATGGCCAGGAAATGTCCGTGAATTGCAAAATGAAATTGAACGCCTTGTTGTTCTTTCCGGCGACGAGCACAAGTTGATGCCTGAGTTGCTCTCTCCAAAAATCTTGGAAACAAGCGAAAAAAATAAGGTTCAGGGCGCCCGCATTCACGGAAAGTTGAAAGATGCCTTAGAAGACCTCGAACGAGAAATGATCCGCGAAGGACTTCGTCGCACCGGTTGGAACAAGTCAAAGCTTGCCAAGGAGCTGGGTATCAGCCGCGCTGGTCTGATTATGAAGGTTGAAAAATATGGACTAGATAAGAGAAAAATAGTCCGCTAATTGTCGTTCAAGAGTGGCAAAAAAGCGCACTTAAATTGAATTAATTTCTTGATTGAATTAAACTTAGAGGGCATCGGGCATAAAATCCGATGTCCTTTTTTTTTACAGCTTAAGCACCTAAATACCTAATTAATAACAGCTTCTCTGAAACTCATAAGGCCTGGCATCATCTTTGTATAAGGCATCTCATAGGACAACTTATAGGGCAGCTTATAAGTCATCTGCAATGGGCTCGCTAGAGGATACAAAGGAACGTAACAAGTGCAAAACACAACATTAGACACTGCATTCATGGATCGACTTAAACAAATTCTTGCCAATCGCTATGGCAAAGATCTGCAAATTCGACAATTGCTCAACACCTCAGAACTACAAAACGAAAAAGATATCTTTGTCCGAGGTCGCGACTTGCACATTCCTATCAAAGTGAATGGCTCTCTGTTGGGAACTGCCGTTGTCCCTTCTGCCGATGATTTGGATACAGAAAAAAGTCAGAGTATCGCACAGCTCATTCGAATGGTTCTAGAGCCAGCCTTGTATCGATGGTATTTAACTCAAAGAGAATCAAATCTTGAAGAGATCAACAAGGCTGAATTGTCCGTAGAAAATGTCTATTTATTTGGGGAAACAAAACAAGAACGGCAAGGCGAAGCTTTCATTGAGTCGAGCTATTCTAACCTCGACTTAGGTCAGTCTTCTGAAATTTCAGCATTGTCAGCCCGGGCCATTCACCTTGAAGGTTCCAGCGAAAAAACCCACAAAAAAGTGGCTTTGATGATTCATGAAATGAGCGGCCATTGGGCCTTTGTCCCTTTCAATGATATTAAAAATCAACTGCACTGTGTGGCTGATATTGCAAAACTTGGCAGTATGACGATTTATATCGAAGACGTGGAAACATTAAACCCCTCAGAGCAAGAACTGCTTCTGAACTACACCAGCGAAATTCAGGAAGGCAATGTCCCCCTCTTTATTTCGACGACGAAATTAAAGGCAGACGAGCTGTACTCTTGCAATAAGCTCAAAGACATACTGACTGATAAGTTCATGGCCAATTCATTTGATGTGGACCGCGCCCCCCTTTCGAATAAAGAGCTTAAGCAGGTCTTAGAACTCTTTTTCTTCAGTTCAGATGGACCTATTGACGCCTAATTTAGAAAATTGTTCGTGTTTGAGTTCAGAGATTCAAAAAATCTTAAAAAAGGGAGATTCCTCAATCTCCCTTTCCTTTGCTTTATTCCTTGAAAATATTCTGAGTGTCTGTGAGAATTTTTCTTATGGTCACTCAAGATGAATTTTTAAATCCTTTTTTAAATCGTGCGCTAGAATCTGACACCTATAAGGTCTTTAGCTTAGCCGGAGATGCCTCAAATCGCAGGTATTACCGGGTTGTTTTAGATCAACAGTCTTGGGTATTGATGCGTTGGGACCCCTTTAATCCGGATGACTACCCTTTTCTGAGTGTTCTAAATCACTTTGCAAAAAATCATGTCAACGTGCCTCAAGTGATTGCTATGTCTCCAAAAGAAGGTTTGGTCCTGTTGGAAGATCTGGGCGATTTGACTTTAGAGAGAAAATTTTGGGAAAGCCAAAATCACGAAAGCGCCATAGAGTTCTATCGAATGGCCATTGATGAAATTGTTAAAATTCATCATCCAAGCACACTGGATAAATCAAATTGCACGGCTTTCAAAATTCAATTTGATACTGAAAAATTTCTGTGGGAAATGAACTATGGAAAAGACAATCTTTTGTCGGGAATGTTAAACTTTCCATTCAACGAAAAAAATCAAAAAGAAATTTCTGAGATCTTCTCTGATATCTGCGTTAAATTGCATGAAGAGCCCAAACGCATTGCCCACCGTGATTATCATTCAAGAAACTTGATGATTAAACTGGATCAAATGACAGTGATCGATTTTCAGGATGCAAGGCTTGGGCCTGTGCAGTACGACCTCGTCAGTTTGATGCGAGATTCCTATGTCGATATGAATGATTCCATGGCCAATGGATTAATTGACTATTATCTTGATCAATCCAAACAATATTTACCCAAAGATTTTTCTCGTGAACATTTCGATCGTATCTTTGAACTGCAATCCATACAAAGATGCTTCAAAGCCTGCGGAAGTTTTGCAAGCTTCTATCATTTGCGAGAAGACCGGCGCTATTTAAAATATTTGTCAGGCACTTTACGCCGGGTCATGAAGGCGATTAGCGAATTCCCTGAATACAAGACGTTCGGAGATATTTTGATTGATTCTGGAGCCCTAGAACAAAAGTACGAATCCCTATGAGTTTTTCAAAAGATTTCAAAGATGTGAATGTCATGATTATGGCAGCAGGCGAAGGCACTCGACTTCGCCCTTATACGGAGATCCTGCCAAAACCGGCCATGCCTTTTCTTAATGTGCCCTTGGCTTCACATTCACTTTCCTTTCTTGGCGATCTTGCAATCAATAAATTGGTAGTGAACACCTTTCATTTGCCTGAAAAGATCCACCGTCTTTTCAATGAAATCCCCCATAATGCCAAGGAACTCCATTTTTCTGATGAAGTGGATGAAATTCTTGGCAACGGCGGTGGACTGGGAAATGCAAAGACCTTTTTAAAGGGCGGCGGCGACTTTATCATGATGAATTCAGATGAAGTGATTTTGCCGAAAAATAGAGAAATCATTTACAAGGCTCTTGCGCAACACAAAGCCAACCGTTGCCTTGCCACCTTGCTTGTGATGGAGCATCCCGAAGTGGGGAATCAATTTGGCGGGGTTTGGGTTGATGATTCCAACCAAGTCATAGGCTTTGGAAAAACGGCTCCAGCACGGACGCATAAAGGCTGGCACTATATTGGAGTGCAAATTCTTTCTGAGCGCATTTTTAATTTTATTCCAAAATATGGAGCCTCAAATATTTTGCATGATGTCTTGAAGGACGCCATTGCCGAAGGTGAATCTGTTCGCATCTGCCCTTTTGAATGCACTTGGTTTGAAACTGGCAACCTTCATGATTTTCTTGCCGCTTCAAAAACATGCATGGATTTTTTAACTAACCCGGAGCAATCTACAGAAAAATTGACTTTAAAAAACACCATCCACAGGTTTGCTACAACCAAAATGAATTTCAAAAAAACTGAAAATTTGTTGTTGGCCGCGTCCCATGAGTCCTACATTGAATCCAGCTCTCAACTGAGTGGCATGATCTGTATTGGGCGGGGATCTAGTATTTCAAAAAACTGTGATCTTAAAAATGTTATTGTCGGTGATAATGTTCGAGTCCCCGAAGGGACTCGCGCTGAAAATACTTTTTTTGTTTAAAAAGTCTTATTTGTAAAGCAGGTAAGACTTTCTTTCTTTGGCCCAAGATTTTTCATCCTTCGCCAGGGCTTGATCTAAATCCCGAGGAGTTGATTTCGAGTTTTCAATCCAATCATGAAGGGCTGGTCCTCCGTTAATCACATTGAAGGCCAGTTTATTATGAACATACTCATAGGAAAAATCGCGATAGATTGGATATTTCGGATAAATTTCCCGAATCACTTTCAACATCAAAGCCACAAGTCGAAAGGGTTTAAATAAATTTTGATCATATTTAGCACAATCGGAATGAAACTGAAAACCATGACACAACTTTCCTTGGTGCTTATGAAAAGTGGGTTCAAAGTAACACTCTCTTAAGACCACGCCTTTATGCCACTGAGGTGCTTTTCTTTTCATCTCTTGCAGAATTTTTTTAAAATCCAGGTCTGAGGCCCCGATCACTTCAAGAGCTCTTGTTGTTCCACGCCCCTCTGAAAGAGTCGTGCCTTCAATCAGCACCGTCCCTGGATAGGCCCTGGCCATATTCAGCGATGCCGCATTCGGGGATGGATTCACCCATGGTCTTTTTTGATCCCATCCAAAACCCGGAGCTTTGGTGAATGCATAGGCCTTCATTTTTATGACCTCAAGATCTAAATTCATTTTATAAAAATCTTTGAAGTACAGGGCCAATTCTCCCACCGTCAAACCATGGCGCATAGGGATAGGTGCAGCACCCACAAAGGATTCCCATCCAGGCAACATTCTGAATCCCTCAATTTCTCGTCCGGCTGGATTCGGTCGATCGAGTATGATCACTTTTTTATTTGTCTTTGCGCACTCTTCCATCACATACAATAAAGTGGTGATGAAAGTGTAAATACGACAACCCAAATCTTGCAAATCAAACATCAGCACATCAAAATGCTTCATCATTTCAGCCGTGGGCCGACGGACTTCTCCATACAGACTGAAGATGGGAATCTTTAAAATGGGATCGATAAAATCGGGGCTTTCAATCATATTGTCTTGCTTGTCACCACGAACTCCGTGCTGGGGACCAAAGGCACAACTGATATTTATTTTTTTTGAAAGCAGGTCCAAGCTGTGCACCAGATTTTCATCCACACTTGCGGGATGGCAGACCAGTCCAACTTTTTTGCCCTTTAATGATTTAATTCGTTTTGCATCACTCAGTAAAACTTCTAGACCTAACTTCATGTTAAGATTTCCCCGCGTATGATTTAATATCCCCCGGCCACACTAAGATAATATCCTAAGATGATTTTAAATCTTTAACCAGTTGATATTCACCAAAAATCCTGTGCGCAGGTTCATAACTGCAACCGATAGCTTTTGCTATTGCATAGGGAGTTTCTATGCCGGCCTCGATGGCGGTAATAACATCTGAGCGAATCGCTGCGCCATAGATCAATCGATTTCTGTACTGAGCATTTGCCCTAGCAAGCTCTCTCACTGTCAGAGCATCTCTTGATCTCAACCGAATTGAGCCCAATGGAATTAAGAAATTATTTTCGTGCATTCTAGGCTCCTCGCCCTTCATCTGAATGCTACTCTTTGCCAATTCTTTATTAATCAAAAACATTTCATCTTCTTGTTTCTTGATGAGTCGTTTCCATTTATGAAAGCCATTATTTTCGGCAAAAATAGCCAGCGCAATCAACCACGGAGAGCTCGACTTTTTCTGCAGTCGCATCAATTTCTCTACAATCACCCGCTCACCATGAACTGATACCCAACTGCACAGAAGAGACAGAAGTCTTGGATCTGAGGGAATTTCGAGAGTTGCATCGTAGATGGTCTTTTCGATATCAATCCAAACTTTTTGTCTGCTCGCAATCTTGGGTGTCGAAATCTGAATTCCAATAAATGCCAGTTTTTCGCTTAATGTTTGATTACTCATATTTTAAAGCCTTTTTAAGTACCGTGAATGCTAGCTCAACATGGGCAGGCCAAGCCTGATTGCCGTCTCGAGCTTTAACCCAATCAATTGAATCAGCCAATTCTTGAACTGTGGGTTTCATAAGTAATAAATCTGAAAAATCAGGGTTTGTACGATCACAATATGCAAAAAGTTTTGATTTTAAAAGATCGCTTCGACCCAAACACGTAAGTTGGATTGATTCCCCCGCATAAAGGGTTTGAAGCCTAATTTGCCAGCCTGCAGGCAGCTCGCGTTTTAAACTTTCTGGCCCATTGTTTAGCCAGTTTTCATCAAGTAAAAATTCTGAATGACTCTTGGCAAAAGCTACGGAGGCTTGCTTAATTTCTAGGGGGATTTCTGGATCTAGGCAATCAATGTCCTTTGTCTTGCGATCTATAATATCCATAATGATGAGGGCACCGCCACCTATCACTACGGCTTCAAATCTAAGAGATTGTAGTCCTAAATATTTATCGAATGCTGCTATTATTTCTTTCATCTGCTTAGTATTGTACCACACAATACAATAAAGCCAACTTTTTTAGTATTTAATAAAAAATGACCCGTTTAAAGGGCCAATTTCTAACTTAAATTTTAATTTTTTGGCCTTAAAGGGGATAATAATTAGTTCAAAATTTAGGAACTAGTTTTGCAATGACAGATCTGATGCATTGAAGAAAGAGTCTTGGTTGCCTTTGAATTTATATCGGCGAGTCATCATATTAAAAATATCATCAGCAGCAACACCAATGGGATTGCCATTGAAGTTTTTGGACATGCCATTGAAAGCCGCTGGATCGCGTCCTAGGGATCCTTTGCCGGCTCCACCGGCTGAAGCCAATGCAGATCCGCCGCCACCAGAACCAGAGGAGCCGCTGCTGTCTCCACCGCTGGCATCAGCACCACCGCTGCCGCCTTCGGCGTATCCATTTTCAGTTGTTGAAGCGCCTATTTTACTCATTTTTGCTAAAGCTTTTTTTTCAGCATCTGCATTTGCTTGCATAGCTCCATCGATCATTCCTTTTGGAAAACCAGCCGCTGCCATGGACTCTGCAGAGGCGAAATCTGAAGTCTTGTAAGTTTTATCGTTAATTTTAATAGTCCCCTTTTTTGGATCATAGATGCCCATTTTTTCAAGCTTCGCTAAATTAGGTCCAACTTGCTTAAAGTTTGGATCATTTAATGCAGCCTTCAAAGAGGGATTTTTATCTGAACCTCCTCCGGGAAAATCGACTCCGCCATTGGTTTGAAATGAAGTGCTATCAGCGGTGCCAGCTGAATTTCCGTGTTCGGTACCTTGCGCTATATTTGAAAGACCCATCATGACCATCATTCCACCCATACCGATTAAAGGCCAGTTACATCCAGGTCCAGCAGGCGGAGGCGTTGCGCAAGGAACCCTTCCCGTAACAATCATGTATGTACCAAAGCCAACCTCAGCAGCTCCTGTTACATAATTTATAACCTGAGCCATGGTATTATCACTCTTAGATTTATCTGCTCCAGCTTTTACGGAGGGCTTGGCAGGCGCCGGAGCATTGCCTCCGTTTTCAATACCTGAATTTCTTTGGCTGGTTTGCGCGTTCGCAGTAAAAGCACTTGAGATGAACAAGATGAAACACAAAAGAAGCTTAATTTTATTTCTCATTTTTTTCTCACAATCCAAGTATAAAAATACTTTCGCTTAGTCCTGATTCGTTTTGCTCACTAGTCCAAATTGGATTAGGTATTTTTAATTGTTCAGTAAGGATCCGTTATTATCACGATAACGATCCCGAACTTTTTCAAAATTAGATTTGCCTGCTTGACCTGTAACTTCTTTATTCCAATTTTGTTGGCCAGACATTTTTAGAGGATCCTTAGCTCCACCGGGAAGATAAGAACGAAGCCCTGATTTATCTGCCCCGCCGCCAAAGTCACGACCCCAACCGCCGCCACCACCGCCACCGGATCCACCCCCGAAGATATTAGCATTCAAGCCCTTCTTTTCACCATCAGCACCAGCTTTATCGGCTCCGCCGCCAGCACCACCACCGCTTCCACTTAATCCTGCACCGCCGCCGCCACCAACAGGAGGGCCATTACCCCCGGCCGAGCCTGAATTTGGGTTTGTATTTGCTGGATCCCGAGCAGCGTTACCACCGCCTAAATCTAGATTCGTAAGATCTTTTTTATTTAATCCTAAATTTGAATCTGGGGAAGACTGAGCCAAATATCCTGGATTTACATTTTGCCCCGCTTTATCTAGTGAGTTCGCACAACCCGGAGTTCGAGGACTGGCTAAACAAATACACTCAGGGGTATTCGCATTTCCTGGAATCTTACATTTATCAGCCGCAAGAGCCGTCGGCTGACCGCCAGTTCCGTCTGATTTTTTATCGCAGTTGCTTGATTGCGAAAAGGTTTTTACCATGGACATAATTCCAGCACCTGCGGATGCAAGCATCATTCCATAGCCATAAGTGCAGGCCTTATCTTTCATTGCAGTTGATTGATCATTTGATGAATCACTATCAAGCCTCGCTTTGATGGCAATTTCACTTGAAATTAAATTGACCGATGTCACAAATTTCGTGCACGCAGCTGCTGCAGTCGGACTTATTGGGCTTCCAAACTCAGAACATTCTGCAAGGTTTGCTGGGTTATTTAATTGCATAATTCTCTTCAAGCTGCTCAAAACAAAAGAACATGAAGCTTCGCAGGCTGCACGTGTTGCAGAACAAGATGCAGTATAAAGTGTCAATACTCCCTGCCCAGCTTGCATCATTTTTGAAATAGTACTGCAGGAATCTTTAACAGCCATTCCGGTTAAACCGCTGGCAAGAGTATTTACAATATTCAATCCCTCTTGCAAATGAGGGCTACTTTTTTCAACACACCATTTGGAGGCTGCATTTTGTGTTGTGACGCATTTTCCATAATGACTTTGATATGAGCTCGCTTCACTCACAAGCTCCTTGATTTTATTCTTATTCATAACCCGTCCGCCGAACGTTTCTGCTTGAACAACTGCAGCCTGAATTTTATCTGCAGCAGCTTTTATTGCTTTAGCTCCATCATCAAGACCGGAATTCGCAGCGCACATTCGTGCACCTTCTGGAGTATCGCAAGCACCTGGCGCTGCAGAGGCTGCGGAGGAGCCCGCCGTATCAGCACCGGCATCGATTGTCCCAGGCGAATTAGCATAATTCGGCGGTGTTGCATCTTTTAATTGACCGTCTAATTTTGAAGGTAATGTATCTGAATTCTGAGCAGATGAGAGCCTGCTAAGTTCTAGCTTTTGATTTATCTGATCCTCAGTATACGTTCTTGGTAGATTCCAATAATTGTATCCGTCCGCCCTAACTACGCTAGAAAACCCACCAAAAACCAAACTAAAAATAAACATTCCAGAAAGCAAAAACCTAGGCAATAGATTGCAAAAGCAATTTCCGTTCATAGTTTCCCCTATATTTATTCTTATCGGAAGTAGGCTGTAACCACTTAATTCTACAACAGTGTTGAACTAAATTCCGAATATAATTCGAAAATAAAAATTAAAGGTGCTCTAATTCCATATATAAAACTTAAAGATATTTTTCCAATAATGAAACGTCTCATAAAGGCACAAAAAAGAAACTTCTATTTAAAAAGATGACTAATATAAAGGCCATGCTAGACCAGATATTAAATTGTAACCCACTCAACAACACCAAAAAAACAGTGATTGGACAGGAACAAAAAGAACCAAGTATAGGGCATAAAATAAACAAGACGCTAGATGGACCCCAATCAATAATAGCAAAAAACAATTGATTGGACGGGGTTGAAATATTAATAGATTAATAGATTAATAGATTAATAGATTAATAGATTAATAGATTAATAGATTAATAGATTAATAGATTAATAGATTAATAGATTAATAGATTAATAGATT
>CANFQX010000012.1 GCA_947449255.1 Pseudobdellovibrionaceae bacterium | reverse complement strand
TCTTGCGCTTGAACTGTCACCGTCACTGGAGCATCCACCGTTCCATTGGACGGTGGTAAAATCACATACTTCGTCACCACACCGGCGCCGAAGGTGAGCGGCTGAGTGCTGGTTACGGATTTTCCAGTTGTTTGGCTGTCCGCCAAACTCAAAGTCACGGTTTGTGCTGTTTGATCGGAAATAGCTCTTGTGCCCACACCGGCCACCATCGTGACAACACCTGCGCCTGTAGCCGCACCCGTTGTATTGAGGGTTACACCCGTTGTCCAACCCGTGTTTAAATTTCCATATTGATCTTGCGCTTGAACGGTCACCGTCACTGGCGCATCTACCGTGCCATTTGTAGGAGGTTGAATCACGTATTTTGTCACCAAACCCGGCGCGAAGATCAACGATCTTGTACTTGTCACAGTCTTGCCGGAACTTTGAGAATCAGACAAACTCAAAGTAATCGTTTGAGCAGTGTGATCTGAAATGGACATTCTTCCCACGCCGGCCATCATTGTGACTAAGCCACTGCCCGTCGCCGCACCCGTCGTATTCAGTGTCACGCCCGTGGTCCAATTTGGATTGATATTGCCATATTGGTCTAAGGCTTGAACCATAACCGTCACCGGGTCATCCACCGTACCATTGGTAGGAGGCTGAATCACATACTGAGTCACTACACCGGCCGCAAAGGTCAAGGGTTGTGTGCTCGTAACATTTTTATTGGTATTGAGACTGTCCGACAAACTCAAAGTGATCGTTTGTGCTATCTGATCTGAAATGGCTCTTGTGCCCACACCATTTAAAATGGTCACTAAGCCATTACCAGTGGCGGCGCCGGACACATTGAGTGTCACGCCCGTTGTCCAACCCGTGTTTAAATTTCCATATTGATCTTGCGCTTGAACTGTCACATTCACTGCTGCATCCACAGTACCATTTGTCGGTGGCAAAATCACATACTTGGTTACCACACCTGGAGAGAAAATCAGCGCTTGTGTGCTCGTCACATTTTTATTTGTATTTTGACTGTCCACTAAACTCAACGTGATGGTCTGAGCCGTGTGATCGGAAATGGCTTTCGTACCCACGCCGGCCACCATTGCAACAAAACCTGCGCCCGTGGCGGCACCGGTCGTATTGAGTGTCACACCTGTCGTCCAGCCTGTGTTGATATTGCCATATTGGTCTTGCGCTTGAACTGTCACATTCACTGCTGCATCCACTGTTCCATTGGTGGGCGGCTGAATCACATATTGAGTCACCAAACCCGGCGCAAATGTTAAAGACTGAGTGCTGATTACGGATTTGCCAGTCATTTGACTGTCCGATAAACTCAAATTAATGGTTTGTGCCGTTTGATCAGAAATCATAGCGATGCCAACTCCGGCAACGAAAGTCAGTACTCCTCCACCGGTTGCTGCCCCTGTCGTATTCAAAGTGACGCCAGTACCCCAGGTGAGATTTAAATTTCCGTATTGGTCAAGGGCTTGAACAATCACATTGACGGGCGCATCTACGGTTCCGTTGGTGGGTGGTAAAATCACATATTGTGTTACAACGCCAGCGCTGAAGATAACAGATTGAATGCTCGAACAATCTAATCCCGTGGTAAAATAATCTTGCAAACTTAAATTCACAGATTGCGCCACATGATCAGAAATTGGCAAATAGCCTTCCCCATTTTGAATGGTCACTATGCCTGCGCCCGTCGCGGCTCCCGAGGTAACCAACTTCACCTGATTATTATAAGTGAAGTTTTTGTTGCCATGAATATCTTGCGCTTGCACTCGCACTGGAAGAGGATTATCAACCGTTCCATTGCTCGGTTTAATGATCGAGAATTTTACGGGCACCCCAGCCATAAAGACCAAATTTTGACTACTGGATGTATCCAAGGTGGTGTTTTGCGTGTCGGTCAAACTTAAAAGAACCGTTTCTGCAATGTTGTCTTGAATCACTGCAGTACCCACACCATTGGAAATAGTTATGAGTCCTCCCCCAGTTGCCGCGCCGCTGGTATTCAAAGTGACGGCTCCACTGTATTGAACCGTTTGATTGCCGCCCGCATCCTGCACCTGAATTTTAAGATTAACCGGCGCATCAGTTGATGCCGCACCTGGATTTAAAATCACTATTTTCCGAGGAACACCAGGCGCAAATGTTAGATTTTGTTTACTCGTTATATCAAGTCCAGTGGATCCAGGATCGGTGATACTCAGCTGAATTGTTTCAGCTTTGGAGTCGCTGACAGCCTTGGTCCCAAGTCCTTTGACGATAGTTACCACTCCACCGCCTGTGGCGAAGCCTGTTGTGTTGAGGTAAAAGGAACCATTATAAGTGGTCGCCACGTTGGCGAACTGATCTTGCAATTGAAGATTGACCGGAACTGCATTATCCGTTGTTCCGTTCACAGGAGGCACGATAACAACTTTTTTTGCAACGCCAGATCCAAAAGTTACATCTACGTTGCTGGAAATATTCAACCCTGACGAATTTGAATCCTTCAGACTCAGATGAACAATCTCTGCAACTTCATCCGTCAAATTCAACGAGCCTGCTCCGAGCGCTAAATTGACAACCCCTGCCCCTTTTGCAGACCCAGTGGCTACCAATGTGACTGAATTCGAATAAGCAAAATTTCTGTTCGAATATTGATCCAGAGCTTGAATACTTATTAAAATCGCTGAATCGACAGTTCCATTTGTAGGAGGCACAATCACCAACTGAGTCACAACACCAGGACTGAAGGTCAGATTTTGGTAACTTAATATACTCACTCCCAACCCAAAAGTGTCCACGAGACTCAAACGAATGGTCTCCGCAACATGATCTGAAATATTTAAAGAACCAGAGCCTGCAACTAAAGTTATCAAACCTCCACCAGTTGCCGATCCCGAAGTCACTAAGGTCGCATTTTTGTTATAAGTTATATTCTTATTGCCGTACTGGTCGCAGGCATTGACTGTGACAGTGACAAAATTATCTACTGTTCCAGAATTCGGTGGCTGGATTAAAAGTTGCGTGACAACACCCGCATTAAAAATAGCATAGGCCACACTGCTCACACCCAGTCCAGTGCCGGCGGAGTCAGAGAGACTTAATAAAACACTTTCAACAACGGTGTCTGAAATAGAGATTGCTCCCGTTCCCCCGTTCAAAGAAACCACTCCCGCCCCAGTTGCGGCTCCCGCTGTGTTCAGCCTGACTTGACCGGAATAAGTGGAGTTTTTATTTTCAAATTGATCCCTAGCTTCTACTGTCACAGAAATAGGAGCATCGACAGTTCCAGCATTCGGAGTATTAATGAAAAAGTGAGTCACCACCCCAGCAGTAAAATTCACATACCGAGTGCTCGTAACAATTTTAGAAGTCAATTGAGTGTCAGAAAGGGTCAAAGTTACTTTTTCTGCAAGGGTGTCTCGGATAGACAAGCTGCCCACACCATTAACTATATTTACCAACCCCGTTCCCGTTACTTGTCCTGAGGCATTGAGGGTCACTCCAGACTGATAAGTTAAATTACGATTACCATATTGATCTTGCGCTTGAACAATCACCACCATGGAATTATCCACAGTCCCATCATTGGGTTGCAATATTACAAATTGTTTTACTGTGCCCGCTGTAAAAACTAAATTTTGAGCGCTCTTGACATCAAGTCCTGTGGTCTGACTGTCGGTAAGGCTCAGAGTGATGGTTTCTGCTAAGGTGTCTGATATGTTTGCGCTACCTACCCCATTAGCAAGGATAATGATGCCTCCACCTGTCGCGACTCCCGTCGTGTTGAGAGTCACTCTTGAAGAATACGAAGTGTTCAAATTTCCAAACTGGTCTTGCGCTTGAACAGTCACGGCAACTGGGGCATCTGTTGTTCCACCTGGAGGCTGCAAGATCACAAATTTTTTGACAACTCCCGGAGCAAAAATGGCATCCTGCGTGCTTGATACAGCAATTCCAGTTCCCCCAATATCCATCAATCTTAAGTGAACGGTCTCACTCACTGTATCAGAAAGATGGACCGTTGCCGTACCTGCCGTTAATGACACCACTCCCGCACCCTGGGCGGCCCCCGTGGTTGTCAAAGTCACTTGTCCGGCAAAGTTTGCATTCAAATTTCCATACTGATCTTGAGCTTGAAGAGTGATATCAATGGGATTATCGACGGTCCCCGAGAATGGAGGAAAAATGACAAATTGTGTAACAACACCTGCACCAAAAGTGGCAGTTTGAACACTGGATACATCAAAGAATGTGGAAAGACTATCCACCAAACTCAGGCGAACCGTTTCTGCTTTATGGTCAGAAATATAAACTAAGCCTTGTCCTGAGCTGATGGAAATAAATCCAGCACCGGTCGATGAACCACTCGATATAATGCTAACCCCCCCAGTATACGAGGTGTTCATATTTCCATATTGATCTTGGGCCTGAATACGAATCCCAATTGGCGCATCGACAGTTCCCGGCGACGGGGTGAGTATCGCAAACTTCTTAACGACTCCTGCTTTAAAAGTCGCATTCTGAGTGCTCGTAACAATTTTGCCGGTAGCTTGCACATCAGATAAACCTAAAGTGGCCGTCTCTACTAAATGATCCGAAACGTTAATTGTTCCAATACCATTCGTCAGCGTGACCAGTCCATTGTTGGCCAGAGTAGCACTGCCAGTGGCTGTTAAACCAACCTTCCCGCTGTAATTTAAATTCAGATTTCCATATTGATCCTGCGCTTGAACGCTCACTGAAATGGGCGCATCCACTGTTCCGATTGAGGGTGGCAGTATCACAAATTGAGTCACGACTCCAGAACTGAAGGTTAATGATTGAGTGCTGGAGATATTGTTATTAGTGGCCTGCGAATCAATCAGTGAAAGAGTCACTGTTTCTGCAGCATGATCTGAGACTTGGGTCGAGCCCACTCCATTGTAAATATTCACTAAACCCGCCAAGGGAACCGTTGCGGCACCGGTCACACGCAAAGTTACAGCATTTGAATAACTTGAATTTTTATTTCCATATTGATCTTGCGCTTGTACGGTGACTGCCCCGGATACATCTACAGTCACTGGATTTGGCGGCAAGAGCACAAACTTAGTGACCACGCCGGGATAGAAGGTCAATGGCTGAGTGCTGGATGTCACAAGTCCTGTCCCAAATGCATCGACCAAGCCCAATGTTACAGTTTCAGCCACCGTATCGGTGATAGAAATCGCTCCACTTCCAGCGACCATACTGATTAATCCTCCGCCGGCGACACTTCCCGATCCTGTTGAAGTCATGGTAATCATGGCTGCATAGGAGTAATTCACATTGCCGTACTGATCGAGGGCCTGCACAGTTGCTGAGGCTGCATTGCCCGCCGCGACCGCAACGGGAGGTCTGATAATAATGGAGGATGCATTTCCATATTTAAAAACTAAATTTGCGGTACTACTAACATCAAGGCCCGTACCGCCAGAATCAAGAAGACTTAAAGGCACTGTCTCAGCAAGGCGATCAGAAAAATTTTGAATTCCTTGACCCGAGTTCAGGTTGACGACATTGAATGAGGGCGTCGCAGCTCCTCCCGCAGACACTGTCACCTGACCTGTAAAATTTAAATTTCTATTTCCAAATTGATCCTGCGCTTGAATCACAGTCGAAATAGGGTTGTCTACACTGCCAGGGGCCGGCTGTATAAGCGCAATTTTTGTAACAACTCCAGGTGCAAATGTTGCTTGTTGAGTCATCGAAACATCAAGGAAGCTTGAATTGGTATCAGCTAAACCCACCGTGACGGTCTCGGCTATTTTATCACTGATGCCACGATTTCCTAAACCATTTGCGATATTGACCACACCAAGTTTAGAACCTGGAGCCGTTGTCATTTCTGAAGACTTATTCACTGATAAAGATACAGAACCAAAATAATTCGTCACAATATTTCCATTGGCATCTTGAACTTGCAGCGCAATTGAAATTGGATTGTCAGTTGTACCGGGGTTTGGAGGAACAATCACATATTTTTTAGGCGCGCCAAATGTGAAGACAAGATTTTGCGTACTTGAAATATCCAAACCCGTCTGTGCCGTATCGAGAAGAGACAAGGGCACAGTTTCCACTTTTGTATCAGAAATATTCAAGGAACCGATCCCGCTGATAAAACGCAACACCCCGGTGCCGACCGCATTTCCACCAGCAACTAAAGTGACTTGTCCATTAAACGGCAGACATTTATTTCCCCAGGCATCATCAACTTCAACTGAAACACTGACGGGGCTGTCTGTGGTGCCGATTGCAGGCGGCAATATCTTCATCAGCGAAGGTGCCCCAGCCACCACTGCAACTTGCGCGGTGGCAGAAACATTGAGTTGAGTGTTTTGTGAATCCACGAGAACCAAATTGACGAAGCCAACCGCATGACTCGTAATTGGAATCGACCCACGGCCACTACTCATGGCGACTACGCCACTTCCTGTTGCAGAACCCGACGCATTGACTGTGACGCCTTGAGAGTAATTCGTAACAAGGTTATTAAATTGATCCACCACTTGAACTTGAACATTTGTGGGCGAATCCGAATTCCCATTGAAAATCGAGTTCGTAAAAATAAATTTAGCAGGCCTACCCACTCCAAATTGAACTGAACTGACTGCTGAGACATCAAGCCCTGAACCGCGAACGTCTATCAAACTCAAGTTGACAGTTTCCGCCTTTGTATCGGAAACATTGATTATGCCCGATCCCCCAAAGATATTGATCATTCCTAGGCCCGCAACGGTCGCGGTTCCAGTGCTCACTGTAAGACTCACACCACCTGAATAAGTTGGGTTTAAATTTCCAAATTGATCTTGAACTTGCACGGTCACTGGAATCGGGAAATCAACCGTTCCATCAATGGGTTTTAAAATCACGATTTTCTTGGGCGATCCCGGCCCAAAAACTATGGATTGAGTTGAACTTAAATCGAGTCCAGGGACCGAACTGCTGTTCAGATTCAGCGTCACTGACTCAACGGAAGTGTCTTGCACACGCGCAACGGCAACTCCAGCCGTAAAGCTTAAAAAGGCCCCGCCAGGCGCACCATTGACCTTAGCATTGCCTGTGACATTCATTTGCACCGTAAGGCTGTCAGTATAATTTACAGTAATATTCCCGAACCGATCGCGCAGCTGTACCGTGGCTGGGACGGCACTGTCGACGGTCCCTGAAGTTGGAGGCAAAATAACGATCTTTGCCGGTATATCCGGAATAAATTTTATTTTGTTATTAACGGTCAAATCAATGGGAATGCCCGTTTTATTTTGCAAAGCGGTGATCGCACCATCGTCACTTAAAGAAATAGATACGTCTTCTGCAATCTGCGAAGAAACTCTCAGAGATCCAATTCCATTTTGAATTTGCACAGTTCTATCCGCAAATGCCGGAGAAAACCCACTGGTCGATGGCGCATTGCTGGGGCTCACAAAGCCCACGACAACTTGGGTATTAAAGGATGGGTCCTTCGCCAATCGGCCACCCGCTCCAACCATTTGAATTTGCACCGTACCAGCTTGCCCCGCCACGGTATTTGGAGGGTTTAAGATTACAAATCGAGTGGGGACAACCTTATCCACAACAGACAAAGTAAAATCAAAAAATGAAGTGGTATTCAATACCGATGCTCGAATTTTTGAAATGACCCCATAATCTTTACCTGCCGAAACTTTTGTTGAGGCATTTCCTTGCGCATCCGTTTTTCCCAATGAGGTTAAAACGATGGCCCCTGAATCTGGATTGACAACTTCGAAGGTCACCTCCGCATCGGCAATTGGCCCCTGCAGACCGGCCACCTTTACGACAAGCTCTTCAGAAACTTGCAGTGGATTTTGGACAACTTGATTATCACCTTGGACTGGAGTCACCTCAATACCAAAAGTTCCCTTAGCTATCTCGGTTGCACCCTTAGGATTGCAACCGACAGACAGCAGCAGAAAAAATGATATAAAAATGGCAACACAAACAGTCCTAAACATCACTTAATTTTAGTTTCCTTCAGATTAAAACTCTAGCATTCTGCTAAAAATAATTTTTTTTACCTTGGATTTCGTTTCATCCTGATACCCTAATCTCAATTTGATTTTTTTTTCAAATTTTACTAACGTTCTCCTATCGGGAAAAAAGCAGTTTTTATTTAGTATTTTAAAAAATAGTTTATCTCATATTAAGAAATAACTACACTTAGACTCGACCTAACTTCTTAAGCCCGACTTTTGCCCTTACCCCCAACGTCCGAAATTTTCAAAAAACTTGTATATAGACTGGACTATTTTATGTTAAATTTTAGAGGGAGGGCTTGTGGCTCATCATTTAGGCACTTTTATTATTGGACTTATGGTTTTCTCTAATTTGAGTATGTCTGGATCTTTCGCGGAAGCGTCCTCAAGCGATCCCCAGGAAGTTTGCGCCCAGGCTGTGCGGAACTTTGGCAAAGGTCTGACTCACAACAGTCCTATCTTCAAAAAATGTTTTTCCTTCGCTGAAAAAAATCAAAAGGCTAAACCTCAGCTCTATGTGACGCTAAAAACAGATAAAGTGGATCTCTTAGTCGTTGGATTTCAGAATATTCTTTTTATAAAAAATAAAAATGACCTCGCCTTGATCGCAGGAGAAATGTCACAGCTCAAGATCATTCAATCGATTGCAATTTCTCCAGATGGCAGCAGAATTGCCGTTTTGAATAAGTCCTCTGATGCGGGCGCGGCTCCGCAGACATCTCTTCTTCAATTCATGAGTACTAACAATGGCAACGTGGCCCCGACATACATCATCAGTCAGGCTGAACTTTCAAACGCAACATCACTGCAGTACTCACAAGATGGCGAAAAATTCGTATTGTCACTTTTAAAGACAAACAGTTCTCTGCAATCAGAATACTCCATCATTTCCTATAGCAGTTTTACAGATTCACGAAGCCCTCTAAAGAATAAAAAACCGGAAAGTTTGCTTCTGCTCAGTCCAGATCAGTTGGCTTTACAAAAGCCCATTGCAGTTCTCTTGGTGCAAAACTTTTTGATCACCTTGGACCCCCTCTCTGTAACCGCATTTGATTTAAATTCAAAAAAAATAAATAAACTTTGGCAGATTCAAACCGATGACAGTCGTTTAAAAAACTTAAAAGATTTTAATTCCCTTCGCTATGGCAAGGAAAAAGACATCCTCCAAGTTTACGATTCCAGTGGAGCCTTTGCTCCGCTTAAAATTTAATTGTTGCTGCGGGATACTTTATCAGAAAAAATGATAAGTCTCGGCAGCAGCGGTATCATTGTAAAAATTGTGGAAAAAATTTCTCTAATGCAACTTTTGACCTCTGTTATTGGCAAAAAAAGCGATCTATAAATCCAGAAATATTTAAAAGTCTTGTTAGTGGAGTCTCCCAACGGCGATTGAGTCTTCTTCTTGGTGTTGATCGAAAAACGATTGTGCGAAATTTTTTATTTCTTGGTGGGATTGCTCTTGAGCTTTTTCTCGAACAAACAAAACAATACCCGCCCGGTAGCGAATTCGAATTTGATGACCTTGAAACTTTTGAACACAGCAAGTTAAAACCAATCTCTGTAGTTATGGCGTTAGAGATTAAAACTCGCCGCATTCTAGGATTCAGGGTTGCTAGAATGTCAGCCAATGGTCTCATTGCTGATATATCCAGGAAAAAATACGCTTAAAGAATCGATAAAAGAGCTCAGAGGAGAAATAGCTTGTTTAAGGACTTACGAGATTTAGCAGCTGAAAATGCAATAATAAAGTCTGATGAAAACTCTCACTATTTAAATACTGTGAAAACTTATTTCCCAAACGCTCACCACAAGAAGTTTGAAGGTCGCAGTGGTTGTGTTGTTGGCCAGGGAGAATTAAAAAGTGGTGGATTTGATCCTCTTTTTAGTTTAAATCATTCGTTTGCCATGTTGAGAGCAAATATAAACAGACTCTTTCGCAGGACTTGGAATACTACAAAGATGCCTGAGAGATTCGGACTTCATATAGCTTTGTATGCACTTTTTCATAACAATAGGCTTATTAAGTAATATCTAACTTTTATCGTTACAATTTATTGCTGCTTTTTGATTTGCAGATTTTATTGCAGCTGTTCTCGGTATATTCTCATCTGGCCATCCTGTGCGGCCTTCCTCAAGCGCATCGTGCGCTTGAGGCCGATGTTTATCTTAATAATACAATTGAAAGCTGATTTTTTATTTCCCAGGCAGATACTTCGGCGGCAGCATCTCTCAACAACAATATAAGGGGCCAATTTAAAACTTTTTCACCAAGAGCTTTCACTCCCCAGGACAGCGGACCTTAAATCCAAGAGTCTGAGGATTGATGGAATCAGGGATAATCTCACAGTAACCCAAATTTGAGCGGATTTTATAAGCCGGGGATTCTTTAATAGCATCTTCAAGTTCTTGCAAGGGCTGAGCTCTTTCTGATTTTGACTTCACCAACGACTTTTGAACACGCTCTTTATTTGTTTGAGTCAATTCTTTTACGGAAATAATTTGTGTGTCCGGAAATTCTTGAATAGCTTTTTCCATAAGAGCCTCACCAACGCCCATTTTTCGAAACTCTTCTTCGGTGAACATAGAATCAATATGGAGAGTTTTACCCTTGGCCTCGTAAGTGACTCTCATATCCCCTAATCGGGCCTTTGATTTCGAATAGACTGTGAACAGCGAAGGGGCTGGCAGCTCCGACTTCATTGCGTCTATTTTTTTACTTCCGTGCATAATCTCAAATTCAACAGGTCCACTCATTTTTTTTTCTAATTTTGCCCGACCAGTTAGCACCACTGGAAGTTTTAAGGGGTCTAGATCATTTTCATTCTTTCCTAAGGCCGGAGTTTTTTTTCTTGCTCCGTTTATTTTCTTAAAAGTTCCAAACAGTAATTTTCCACCTTTACCAACCACTCCCCCTGTCGCCATCGAGGTGGCAAAATCTATTCCATAGCTTGCTCGAACATAGCAGAGCAACTCTATGCGAGCTTCGGGCTCTAAACATTCCAAGGCGTCGGCCGTTTCAATCAATTCCACAAGATCTTCATGCAGTCCCGCGGGAAGGCTTTTCAAATAGCTGAGTATCTGACTTGGCGAGCATGCACTTTTATCTAAGACACAGCTCTTAAGAGCCGTCCAAAGTTGGCGAGTTTGATCGGAGATGACTTGACTGACATCTTCATCAAACTTGGCCAAAATCTGTTCAGCACTCACTTTTATTTGCTGAAGTTCAGTGCCAAACTCTTGGGCTGCACGGAGCTCCCCCTTGTGGCAGACCTCAAGTGCATTTTTTAAACTTGTTGCACTGGGAAAGGGACAAAGACTTTGTGGCTCGCATGAGTTTCCTTGGTCTGCAATAAAGGGATAATGCTCTTTCAATTCCCTGCAGAGGGAACTTTTATTTTTATGATGACAATTGGCTTGAGCAAAATTTAACGAGGTCTCTAGTGCAATATTTTTTGTCTTAGATAATGAACAGTTTTTTTTATTGTTGGACTTAAGATCTTCATAGGGACACGAAACCTTAAGGGACCTAAATAAAAAGCCCTCACCCCAGGCTGGATTTATGCCAATAAAGCTCAATATAAATAAAAAGACGGCCAGATTCATTTGGAACTTATCGGAATAAGTCCCGCACTATTGGAGCAGATCAAAGTCTAGTTGAATTGAAATTTTCTAACAAAAATAATTCATGGAAAGAGAATGACTGTTCCACCTGAGAACTCGACTTTTTCAAAGTTCTCCTTGAATTAGAAAACTCAGAACTTTAAAATAAATATTATGTAACATTATTTATAACCTTATTTTTGGGTTCAAAAAAAATTCGGGAGATTCTCAGCTATGTTTAAATCATCAAAAAAATCACTTTTAGCACTGACCGCATTTATTTTTTTCGGATTCTTGACCTCGGCCAAAGAAGCTCGGGCCGCATTCACTCCCCTTTCGATCGGGGTTGCACCTCCCCTGCAACTCCCACCGTCAGATTTTGCCGTGACCGGAGCTCGCGTGAGTTTACTTTGGGGGCATCACCGCAGCCTTTATGGAGTTGATCTGGGATTGCTGGGCAATATTACCGATCTCAACTTTGCGGGAGCTGCGGTTTCTGGAGTTTTCAATCTCACTCATGGAACCACTCAAGTCCTTGGACTGCAGCTGGCTGGAATCACAAATATCAACACCAATAAAACAACTGTGCTGGGATTCCAACTTGCAGGCTTATTGAATCAGAACACCGCTCAGTCCAGCGTTGCTGGCCTGCAGGCAGCGCTCGCTGCGAATATTGCGCCATTCACAACCATTTATGGAGTGCAGGCTGCCATCTACAATCGCGCGCAAGAGGTTTATGGTCTTCAAATCGGGCTAATTAATGTGACTGAAAATTTGCATGGAGTCCAAATTGGTCTGCTCAATTTCAATCACAAAGGACTTTTTACTGTCGCACCTTTTCTTAATGTTGGATTTTAAAAGCCAATTGAATCTCTTGAGTAGGCTCAAAGAGCAAACTTGACTACACAATAAATCGCTATTGACCCGCAATCTTTGCTGTGTAAATAATATGTAAATGAGAAAAATCATTCATATCGATATGGACTGTTTTTATGCGGCGGTTGAGGTCAAACACAACCCCCACCTTAAAGGGAAGCCTTTGGGTGTGGGTGGTCCTGCCAACACCCGCAGTGTGCTTTGCACAGCCAGCTATGAGGCCAGAAAGTTTGGCGTGCGCTCAGCCATGCCCTCTTCGCAAGCGCTGCGCCTCTGTCCTCAACTGATCTTGGTCCCACCCCATTTTGATCTGTACACAGAAGAAAGCCGCAAGGTTCGAGAAATCTTTGAGCGCTTCACAAATAAAATTGAACCCTTGTCCCTGGATGAAGCTTATCTGGATGTGACTGATTGCAAGCAGTTCAGTGGCAGCGCCACCCTCATCGCGCAAGAGATCAGGCGACTGATCTTGGCAGAATTAAATCTCACGGCTTCTGCGGGCATCGCCGCAAATAAATTCTTAGCCAAGATTGCCAGTGATTGGCGAAAGCCCAATGGTCAATTTGTCGTTCGCCCCCAAGACGTCGAAGCTTTTATCAAAGATCTTAAAGTTGAAAAAATTTTTGGCGTCGCAAAAGTGACCGCAAAGAAAATGCATGAACTGGGTCTATTCACCTGCGCAGACATTCAAAATCTATCCCTGACACAGCTGCAGGCCTGGTTTGGCTCTCGCGCGCAAGAGCTCTATGAATTTTCGCGGGGAATTGATGAGCGCGAAATCATCACCGAATGGGAAAGAAAATCTTTGACCGTCGAAGAAACTTTCAACACAGACATCCAAACACTGGAGGACTGCAAAACGCATATCCCAGCACTTTATGCAGATTTTTATCAGCGCTTAATTAAGGGCGAATACGAAGATCGCATTCGCGGACTTGTGGTGAAATTAAAATTTTTTGATTTCAAATCAACGACCCACGAACAAGTCTTTCAGGGGATTCCCTCAGAACAAGATTTCGCAAGACTTCTGGACTCTGCTTGGTCTCGTCGTCATGTTGCCGTTCGATTGATTGGACTGGGGGTCAGATTGAGCACGCAAAATAAAGTGGGTGATCAGGGTTTAACTTCTCAGTTGAGGTTTGCGATTTAGGGCTGAATGAATATTCTCAAAATAATCTCAATAAAATAAATAAAGGCCCCGCAATGCAGAGCCTTTATTTATTCAGTCCTATTTTTGCTCAACAAAAAACTATGAGTAAAACCGAGCATTTCCTTTAGCCAAATTCAACAACGGCGCTGCGGGTTTCAAGCGAGCTGCTTTGCGCTGAGAAGAGTAGGTCGACAATTGGTCTGCAACATATTGTGCGCCCAGGCTGTCGGCATACTTAAGCAAGCCACCTCTGAAGGGCGGAAAGCCTGTTCCCATGATCATGGCCAAATCCACTTCCGCTGCGGTCTCAACAATGTGATCTTCGAGCAAAGCTAAAGAGCACTCATTGATCATCGCAAACACGCCTCTTTCAAGGCACACTTGAGAAGGATAGGGATTGGTCGGAGCGCCTAAATTCAAGGCTGCATAGACTGTTTGATCGACATCTCCGCGTTTTCCATCGGTTGCGTATTGATAAAAGCCTTTGCCATTTTTTCGACCGAGACGTCCGCTTAAACCCAATTGCTCTAACAAGGGCGCAAGCTCTATGCGCTCGCCAAAGGCTTTTCTAAATATTTTTAAAACCTTGATACAAACATCAAGACCCACTTCATCCATCAATTCAAAAGGCCCCATGGGCATTCCAAATTCTTTTACATAGGCTTTATCAACGGCCTCAATGCTCATGCCTTCTTGCAGAAGGAAAGCCGCTTCGCCCATATAAGGCAAAAGCAAACGATTGACCAAGAAACCCGGGCCATCTTTTACGACCACCGGCATTTTGCCCATTTTTTTGGTCAATTCAAAGATAGTTGCAATGGTTTCGTCAGAAGTTTTTTCCCCGCGAATCACTTCGACCAAGGGCATTTTATTGACCGGATTGAAAAAGTGCATGCCTGCAAAAAATTCTGGACGAGGGTGACCTTTGGACATTTCAGTCACTGACAGCGAACTTGTGTTTGTCACAATGATTGCATCTGGACGCATGTTTGCGGCACACTCCCCGATGACTTTTTGCTTAATTCCCATGTCTTCAACGATGGCTTCAACGACCAGCTCAAGATTTTTAAAGCCTGAATAATCTGTGGTGACAGAAACCAAATCCATTTTTTGTTTGAATTGGAATTTATCGATGGATTTTCGCTTTAAAAGTTTCATCCACAAATCACTGGCGTGCTTTAAGCCCTTACCCAACGCTTCTGTATTGAGATCCTTCATGCGGACCTGAATGCCCTTGTCGGCTCCAACATAAGCAATGCCGCCCCCCATCGTCCCAGCGCCCAGAACACCAATGGCTTTCACCTCTTTTGGCTTAACAGAAACACCGCTGACACCCGTTTGCTTTTTAACCATTTCAGTTAAATAGAAAACGTGAATCAGATTTTTAGAAATATCAGTGATTCCTAAACGACAAAATCCTTCGCGCTCAAGACGCATGCCCTCATCGCGCGAAACTTTTCCATAAGTTTTTTCAATCACTGAAAGTGCTTCGAGCGGAGCTGGATAAAAACCTTTTGTGGCTTTCAAAACCCCTTCGCGGGCTTTTTTGAAAACGATGCCGCGAGCAGCACCTTCAAGAACTTTATTCACGAAGCCTTTGGCCATAAATTTTTTGGGCCTTTTTTTGGCACCGCCAGAAATAATTTCTAGCGCCCATGCCATGGTTTGCTCTGGCAATAAATTCGCATGCACAACTTTATCAACCAGGCCCATTTTTTGAGCCTTTTTAGAGTTCACAGCTTTTCCCGCTAAAATAATATCCAGGGCCGCTTGCAGACCAATGATTCTGGGCATGCGTTGTGTTCCGCCGAAGCCTGGCAAAATACCCAATTGAATTTCAGGAAGACCAATTTTAGTTGAAGAATCTTCTGAAGCAATACGGTAGTCACAAGCCATGATAAACTCACAACCACCCCCCATGCAGGCGCCATGGATTGAAGCGATGGTTGGCATCGGCAAGTCTTCGACCATATTCATTATGCTTTGACCTGCCACAATGGCGGCGTCGTATTGATCGACGGTCGTCATGGCTTTGATTTCATCGATATCAGCACCAGCAATAAAAATCTTTGGCTTGTTGGATTTAAAAATAACAGCTTTGTAAGAGGATTTTTTTAACTCTTCGATCACTTCTTTGAGTCGCAACATCACTGGCGTTGAAAATTTATTTAATTTTTCGCCGACGAGATCAAATTCAACAACAGCCACTTCACCTTGAGGAACAATTTTGATACTTTCTTGCATAGACATATTATACCAACTATCCTTCATTTTCTATAATCATAGATCCGCCTTGACCGCCACCGATACACAGTGTTGCCAAACCGAATTGAGTGTTTCTGCGTTTCATTTCTTTCGCCAAAGTCAGAACAAGACGAGTTCCGGTTGCACCCACGGGATGACCAAAAGCAATGGCTCCTCCGTTGACATTTAAAATTTCGTCTCTAATTTCGCCAACTTTTTCTGAAAGGCCTAATTTTTCTTGAGCAAATTTATCTGAATTTAAAGCTTTTTGACAAGACATCACTTGTGCCGCAAAAGCCTCATTGAGCTCTACCAAGCCGATCTCTTTCAGTGTCAATCCCGCCCGTTTCAAGGCCAGAGGAGTCGAGTAAGCGGGCCCCAAGCCCATGCGTTCTGGCTCTAAACCAGCAAATCCGTAAGAGCGAATGCGAGCTAAGGCTTTGTATCCCAAAGCGTCGGCTTTTTCTCTGGACATCAAGAGCACCATGGCGGCTCCATCTGTGATCGGGCAAGAATTCCCAGCTGTGATTGTTCCTGTGGCTTTATCAAAAAAAGGTTTTAATTTTCCCAAGGCTTCAATAGTCTGAGAGTCTCTGGGCCCAATGTCTTCAGAGATCACTTCTTTGTATTCAGGAGCTAAAAAGACCGGAGTAATCTCTTCTTTCAAGCGCCCTTCTTTGATGGCTTTCGAGGCCAATTGATGAGAGCGCAGAGCATATTGATCTTGCATTATGCGAGACAGTCCCCACTCTTTGGCAAGAATTTCGGCGGTCATCCCCATGTTAATCCCAACAAAAGGATCTGTTAAGCCCAGCATCACCGAGATTTGCGGAAAATATTCATCTTTCATATTGCCTTGAAGCAAGGCCTTGATTTGTTTGATGTCGGCTTTGAACAAAGCCCACAACAAAGGCAAAGCTTGCTTGGGGCCTCGTGCTGAAAAAAGTTTTTCATAGATCTCTTGAAACTTTTTTGGCGGCAAGGTTGGCATTTGAGACATACTTTCAGTCCCGCCCGCTAAGATCACATCCATCGTGCCTGATTTGATTTTCTCAAAACCGTTAGAAATAGATTCCATCGCTGACGCACAATTTCTGTGCACAGTGTAAGCTGAAGTTTTTTGTGGAATGCCTGCATTGAGGGCCACCACTCGAGAAATATTCACGGCATCCGCGGGACTTCCCGTGTTGCCAATGATGACTTCATCGACCAAATTGACATCTAAGTTGGTTTGCGCGATCAACTGCTGTAAGGCAATTTTACCTAGCTCCGCCGGATGAACTTTTTTTAGTTTTGTTCCAGCTTTTGCGAAGGGCGTGCGAACCCCTTCAACGAGAACCACGTCACGTGGTGATTTCATAAATACTCCTTGTTGGTCAGCGTTGGACTCATCTTAGTTGATCTCTTCACCTTGGATCTCATTCTCTGAGCAGCTAAAATTCTAGCAGTTTTAATGATAGGCTCAAAGCAAAGAGGAAATTCCCTGGTTCAATTCTCAATAACGCCAGACGTTAGTGGAGTTTTTCAAATTAGTATCAATACTCTATTTTTGCTGCATGGAACTATGAGCATTCATTGACCCCTCAATTTGTGCTCGGTAATGTAAATATAAGTTTTAGTACGGCCTAAAAAAGGAGCTTCCTTGGATTCAAAACAAAAAAACAACTTGGATACACAAACTAAACCCGCAGATAGTGAAAATTTTAGCGCCATGGATCTTGAGGCACTGGCCTACCACCAGAATGGGAAGCCCGGAAAAATCGAAGTCATCTCTTCAAAACCCTGCATGTCAGAAAAAGACCTTTCACTGGCCTATTCTCCTGGTGTGGCAGCTCCTTGCAAAATCATCGCAAAGGATGCCTCTAAAGTTTATGACTACACAGCCAAGGGCAATTTAGTCGGAGTCATTTCAAATGGCACTGCGGTCTTAGGACTGGGCAACATTGGCCCTCACGCCTCAAAACCAGTGATGGAAGGCAAAGGAATTCTTTTTAAGCAATTTTCTGGCATCGATGTTTTTGATATCGAAGTCGCAGCCAACGATGTGGACACTTTTTGTAATGCCGTGCGAGTTTTAGAGCCCACTTTTGGTGGAATCAATCTTGAAGACATCAAGGCTCCTGAGTGTTTTGAAATTGAAGAGCGTTTAAAAAGAGAAATGAAAATTCCAGTCTTTCATGATGATCAGCATGGCACCGCCATCGTCTCTGGCGCGGCCTTACTGAATGCCGCCGCTGTGACAAATCGCAAAATGGAAGACATTCGCATTGTTGTGAATGGAGCCGGTGCGTCTGCAAACTCTTGCGCCAAAATATTTATTTCTCTAGGGGCTCGCCGCGAAAATATCATCATGTGTGATTCGCAAGGGGTTATCTATAAAGGCCGCACCACGGGCATGAATAAATACAAAGAGTACTTTGCCTCTGAAACTGAAGCGCGCAATCTCACCGAAGCCCTCAATGGCGCGGATGTGGTCGTGGGACTTTCAGTGGCCGGTGCAATCACTCCTGAAATGCTTAAAAACATGGCTAAAGATCCGATCATTTTTGCGATGGCCAACCCTGAACCTGAGATCACGCCTGACAAGGCCAGACTGGCTCGCCCAGATGCGATTATTGCCACGGGCAGGTCGGACTACCCTAACCAAGTCAATAACGTCTTGGGCTTCCCCTCGATCTTCCGTGGAGCTCTCGACACAAGGTCCACTCAGATCAATGAGGAGATGAAGCTTGCTGCGGCTTTTGCCTTGGCTAAACTTGCGCGCGAGAATGTACCGGACAAAGTTTCAGCAACCTATGGCGGGAAATCCTTTAAATTTGGACGGGAATATTTAATTCCAAAACCTTTCGATACGCGAGTCTTAATGTGGGTCGCCCCGGCTGTAGCCAAAGCGGCCATGGACACTGGCGTTGCCACTCGCCCGATTGAAGATTGGGATCACTACCGAGAAACTCTTGAAGCTCTGCAAGGTCCTTCCAAAGTCTTTATTCGATCAGCAATCAATCGGGTCCATCAAAATGCACAAGCCAATGGCGGCAACCTGCCACGCATTGTCTTCCCTGAAGGCACAAGCACCAAAGTTCTTAAAGCTTTAGCCTCTTTAGTCGAAGAAAAAATTTGCCAGCCTATTTTGTTGGGCTATCCAGAGCGCATTAAAGAAAAAATCAATGCCCTGGGACTTCCTGCACTTAAAGACGTCATAATGATTCATCCGGCGAGCTATGTGAAATATTTTTCTTATGTGGAACAACTCTACAGTCGCCGCCAACGTAAGGGCATCAACTTGCGCGAGGCTGAGCGGTTAATGGCAGATCCCAATTATTTTGCGGCGATGATGGTTATGATGGGTGATGCTGATGGCCTAGTAAATGGCGCCTCTGTCAACTACGCCGACGCTGTTCGTCCAATACTGCAAACCATCGGAGTTTCCAAAGGTGGAGTTCCTGCAGGTTTAAATTTTATTTTGCTTGAAGATAAATTTCTTGTGTTAGCAGATACGACTGTGAACTTAAATCCTTCGGCTGAACAGTGCGCGCAAATCGCCTTGCAAGCAGCCCGAGTTGTCGAGTATTTCGGCATGAAACCAAAAGTCGCCATGCTCAGTTATTCAAATTTCAGCGGCGAAGACGGCACACCGAAAAAAATGAAAGAGGCCGCAGAATTGGTTCGCAAACTGCGCTCAGACATTATTGTTGATGGCGATATGCAAGCTGATACAGCTGTGAATACAGATATCATGGAACGACTGTTCCCCTTCTCTGAACTGAAGGGTGGAGCTAATATTTTAATTTTCCCAAATCTGGAAGCTGCAAATATAACTTACAAGTTGATTCAGCAGGTTGGAAAAGTTGAAGTCATTGGGCCTTTCTTAACAGGAGTGCGACGCTCAGCCAATGTGTTGCAACGAACGACGACTGTGGATGGGATTGTGAACTCGGTGGTCTTCACGGCGCTTGAAGCGCAATATATTAAAGAGGTTCTTAGTTTGCGAACTAAGAATGAAGAGGGGTAAGGTTAGGTTAACTCCTCTCAGCTTTAGTCCAACCCCTGGACTAAAGCTCAAGTTATGATGTGAAATAGTTTATTGCGATATGAAAAAGAGAGCCCGAACAATCTGGGCTTTCGAATATGAGTTTTCTATTTAGTGGCAGAATGACAATTTTTTGACCAAACTGACGTCTCGATACAAGATAATAAAACTTTTTCTCCCCAATCTCCTTAGCGAAAATAGCCAAGAAGTTTTTACGACTCTGTTGTAGATCCATTAACATCGCCACCCACATCAATTCACAGGAATAAAAATCTCAGGCCAATTCCAGACAGAATCTGAAAATTGACAGATCTGCGAAAAATCCAAACAATTAGCGATAAAGATCTCTCCACCAAAAACCGTGGGTTTCTTTTGTACGGAAAGTATTGTGAGCTTTGCAAAGACATCTCAAGTTGGCTTCATTATGGGAACAACCCTGACTCCAAGCCAACTTATGATCAATTTCCAACTGATAATGACTTTCACAGCGCCTTCCATCAGAGCCAATAAATTCACAGCGGCCCTGCGCTTTTTCAAAAACAAGACGTCTTGTCTCGATCGGAATATATCGAGAAGTTTTTTTAATTTCGCAGTGCTTCGAGGATCGGTGCTCTATTTGAAGATCAGCCTCGTGAACTCTTGGATCCATCTTTCTGAAATTATATTCTTGGGTTGAGTGTTGAAGATCTGCCCCGCAACGTTGTTGGTCGGACCCTTTAGCTTGGCAAACCGTAGTTTTGCGTTGATGGTTTATCATATTCATTTTATTTTCTGAGCTTCGCCCTTTTTTGTTTTTTAAAATTTCCAGGCTCTCTTTAGAGATTTTTTTCAAAATTTTACTGAGGTCCCCGTCGGGAATTTCGTGACTCAAAAGACTTTTAACCTCCTGCAAAAGCTGCAAGGTCTCTTGATCGACGGACACTTGCAACAAGGTGTGATTTACGGTGAGAGGTTTTTCTTTATTGGCAGGAAGTGCTGCCGTAGGATTTATAGTGACAAAGGCGGCTTGCGCCTCTTTTTGGGTTTTTCATTTGACGGCCTCAAAAATATCTTTTTTTTCTTGAAAACTTAAGTCTGCCTTTTTTTCAGATTCAAGTTTGCGAATAAATCCCTGAGTGGCCGCCATCGTGGACAGGTTAGTTTCCCCGGCAACAAGTGCAGCTCTGGCTTCGGGAATAGATTGAATCAACTTCAAGGCACTAATGCGCTGATAAGCCGAGGATTCACTGAAATGAAAATATTTAACTAAAAATTCAAAAAGACTGCCATAGCCAAGCTGCGCATAAATTTTTCTGGAGTTCATTTCTTGCAAATTCAACAAGATCAAATCGCCCAGTCGCTTTTCACGCAGAATCAGATTTTTAAATCCTTCAATCAGAGCCGCATCGCTGAGTTTTTTTTTGATTCAACAGCATTTGATTTTTGGAAACTTAACATGTTCGTGTTCGTGCTCATCCTTCACCTTTTTGATTGGATTTGGTTTTACTTGTGAAAGTGTTATATCACGGAATTTGAGAGACAAAAGAAGCGCCCCCAGAGGGTGCTCTAGAGATTTTTAAATCACTCATAGGATCTTCGGTTGAATTGAAGGAAACCTTCTTTACAGTTCAAATATGCGCACTAGCGGGGGGTTTAAATCCCCTAGTTAGGGCAAAAGCGGATTTAAAAAAACCCTTCATTTTTAGTCGCAAATTAAAAAATCTTAAAAATCAATTTTATATCGCAACGCTTCTCCGATCGGATATCCACATTTGAGCTGAGTTCAGAAGGAAAGTAGAAAATTTGAAAGTAGAAAATAGATGAATCTATGGAATAGTCCAAATTTTTCCCCAAATCTATAAAACCCAATTCTGAATTGAATCCTGCGGCCCTAATAAACCTTTTTTTATTTTTCGAGCATTCATCGAACCTCCCATAGTGGTGTCTATCAATTAATGGCAGCCCTCGGTGTTAAAAGAGGCTCGCCTACATCTTGTTAATAGCCCCTTGTGTTTTTAAAGGGGTATCTGGTATACTGGGCATAGCTTTCGCGGAGGTTTATTAGATTTGACGAATTTAAATCATAATCCACAGAAACCATCTCAATTGAGCGGCAATTCGACGTCAGCTCACATTAAATCCACAGATCGCGCCATTGTTGTCGGCGTGGGACTCAAAAAAGAAGCTCTTGTTGAAATTAAAGAAAATTTACTCGAACTTGAAGAACTGGTTGATGCTGCCGGCGGAGAAGTCGTGGGATCCGTCATTCAAGTGCTGCCCTCTTGGAATCCGGCCACTCTGATAGGTACAGGAAAAGTCGAAGAGATCGCAGAAATGGTTCGCGATAGCGGAGCTACTCTGATTGTTATGGATCATCAATTGTCAGGGGTTCAGCAAAGAAATCTTCAGCAAATAGTTAAAGTCCGTGTTGTGGATCGCAATCAGTTGATCTTGGATATTTTCGCACTGAGGGCACAAACTTTTGAGGGCAAATTGCAGGTTGAGCTTGCGCAACTCTTAGATCAAATGCCTCGCATGGTGGGTGCTTGGATGGAGTCCCTCTCTCGACAAGGTGGCGGTATTGGAACCCGAGGTCCCGGCGAGACGGCCCTTGAAAATGACCGCAGACGCATTCGTGAGCGCGTGGCTATCATCAAAGAAAAACTAGAAAGTGTTCGTAAAAACAGATCTCAACATCGACAATCTCGTCGTCGAAATGAAATCCCTTCTTTTGCACTGATTGGCTACACGAATACAGGAAAAAGTTCTTTGCTCAATAAACTCACTGGCTCGCAGGTGATGGCAAAAAATCAGGTTTTTGCAACCTTGGATCCAACGACGCGTAAAATCTTTTTGCCTGATGCGCCTCCAGCCGTTGTGACTGACACTGTGGGATTTATACGCAAACTTCCGACTCAATTGATTGAAGCTTTTAAAGCCACTCTTGAAGAGTCTGCTGAGGCCGATGTCTTGCTTCACATCGTCGATCTGTCGTCTCCAAACATGGAAAGACAAACCGAAGTTGTTGACGAGCTGATCAAAGAATTCAACTGGTCCGATAAAAAAATCATTCATGTTTTCAATAAATGTGATGTCGCCCCCCTGGATCGGCAATTTCGAGTCAAAGCCTATCCACGAGTCTTTGTCAGCGCCCTGACAGGACAAGGCATAGATCAACTCAAACAGTTGATGGCTCAAGTGGTGACAGAAATGCAGACTGATGTTCAGCTCTATTTTCCGCGTACTGAAGAGTATAAGATTTTTGATCTCAGCCGGGACGCGCAGATTTTACGAAAAGAGACCGCCACTGAAGGCACCGTTTGCTACACACAACTGACAGCTTCGCTCTTAAATCGCTGGCGGGAATATATTGTAAAATAGTTTTTCATCAATGCACTATTCATCTTTTTTATAGCGGTATTTCACACGATCTTGACGGCGCTTTAAGCCATCTTGAAATCTTCGTTTTTCGACTTCAGTTTCTAAAATGAGATCGGGCACCTCAGAGGGTTTACCATTCGACCCTAAGGCCACAAAAGTCGTGTACGCAGACGCCGTGTGAAAAGTCTCTCCAGTTTTGGGATTTTCTGCATCAACGCGAACCCCCACTTCCATTGAGGTTTTTGAGGTGTAATTGACACTGGCCTTCAGGTTAACAACCCACCCTTTAAAAACAGGAGCGACAAAATCAAGGCGATCAATACTGGCCGTCACAACATCTTTGTTAGAGTGCCTCTGAGCCGCAATGGCGGCTGCGATGTCAATCCACGACATCACGGTCCCCCCAAAAACGGTATCCAGCGCATTGGTGTGGGATGGCAAAACCAACTGAGTCATAATAACCTGAGAATTTGATACTTTTTTTGATGTTTTCGCCACCGCTCACTCCCTCGTCTTATTTGTATTGGTTGGGATCGATTTTTCAACCTCATTTTAGCAAAAAAAAATGGCACAGTCTCTTTAATAAGACTGTGCCATCTCTATAGATCTATTGAACTGCACTCATCTAACAAGTTTACTAGTTAGATTCCGCCCATTCCAATATCAGAATTTCCATTGCGGTTCATGCCGCCACCTGGAAGAGTTGTTGCTCCTGCGACAGTCGCAGATCCTGCTGGAATGCTTTGAGTCGCATTAGCATTGAACATAGTTGTCGTCGCTGCACTTTGAGTGTTGCTCTCAGCTCTGATTTCGTTTTCAACGAAGCCAAGATGAGGTAGACACCATACAATCAATTGAGCGCGAGATTTAACATTCATTTTTTTATAAATGTTTGTCAGATGAAATTTTACTGTTTTTTCAGTAACAAAAAGCTGGTTTGCAACTTCCTTATTGGACAAGCCTTTAGATACTAGTTCTGCGACCTCTGCCTCTCGATTTGAAAGACCTTTTTGAATCAGGACATCTCTGAGCATCCTTGCTCCCTCCCGCTAAATTGTTTGAAATTTGCCTAAACTTTTTACGCCACCCAGGACTCATGTCCAAAAGTAGCACGACCACCTGTAGTAAAGTCTGACATATTTTTTTTGTTTCGCAATATGTTTGGACTCTAGTTTTAAAAAACTAGACCGATAAGTACCGGGAGATGACACTTTAACTATACATCAGGAGATACTATGTTTCCAAGTCATACCAAGTTTTTGGTTGTAGATGATTTCGCAACTATGCGAAAGATCATAAAAAAGGTCCTTAATGAGCTAGGATATACCAATGTCCAAGAAGCTGATGACGGTAAGACCGCATTGCCCATGATTCAGCAGGCGTTAGCATCAAACCAACCTTTTGAATTTATTATCTCAGATTGGAACATGCCAGGCATGCAAGGGATTGAATTGCTTAAGGCTTGCAAAGGCGATCCACGCACCAAGTCAATTCCATTCATATTAGTAACGGCAGAGTCCGAACAAAAACATATATTAGAAGCGGCAAAAGCTGGGGTGTCTGATTATGTTGTTAAACCCTTTAATTCCATCACGCTCAAAGGCAAAATGGAAAGAGTTTACGCAAAACACAACCCACCCAAGGCAGCATAATTTATTAATTTGACGTAGGAGAACGAGACCATGTCAGCGGCACCGAAAATGGAATCAAAAAATCCCCTGTTTGACAAGCGCCTCATCAATGCATTCGTTGATGGCGTCATTAAAACATTAAAAACTATGGCCTACACTGAAGTGACACCAGGCAAACCTTTTATTGAGGCTAAGTTCATCATGAAAGGTGAAATTGCGGGCATGGTGGGAATGGTGGCCCCCCCGATTAAGGGCACATTCTTAATTTGCTTCGACAAACCTGCAATTTTCGCAATCTTGGAAAACATGATTGGCGAAGTGCACACTGAGTTGAACTCAGATGTCTCTGATGGTGTCGGTGAAATGACAAATATGATTTATGGAGCTGCGAAAACAACACTCAATGAATTGGGTTACAAGTTTGAAATGGCCATTCCTTCAGTTATCACTGGAATTTCCGGCGCCTTTTCAATCTCCCACGGACACTTGGGTGCAACTTTAGTTATTCCATTCAACTTGCCAAATGGCACAATTTTTTACATTGAAATTGCAGTTGAATAGAAAGAGGCTTCTAAAAGAAGTCCTCTCCAATAGGAAATCTGTTTGTTATAGTAAAATCATTTAATCCAGCAGGAAATTGACCCTTCAATTTTCTCTGGGCCTTCTTTTTTTTATTCACGAGATGATCTCAATCTCCCCTGTCAAAAATGACTAGTCCTCTTCATCCTCTGCAGTTTCATCTGCAAACTGAATTGCACTAAAACCACGACCATCGACAAGGGCATGAATTTCTATATGCTTATTTTTCCAATCTATATTTTCGATAATGCGTGAGGAACTTAAGATTCCCTCATACAAATAGCTCAGAAATAAAATGCTACCTAAAATCCACCTTACTTTAGGATGTTTTCGGCGTGGTGAAGATTGAACCACTCGAGTTTCTGCCAACCAGTCTTTCACATGAGTCCGGTCATATCTAAAAAAAGCAACGGCATAAATTGCCGACGAAAAAAAGAAACTCAACCGCCCCGCCAGGGCCCGTAAAAAACTACCGGAAAACCCAAGCTGACCAAGGCCATCTGCTGCCGGAACAACCTTCAAATTAAAGAGCCATTTCCCCGGTGTTTTCTGCCACAAAAACAAAAATAAAAATTCATAAAAAGCTGGAGCCAAAAATAAATATAACAAAGACCATAGCGAAAAATAAATCTCTCCGTCATCTAGGAGGGCTTGAGTAAAAATTTTGATAAAAGGAATGTATAAGAGCAAAACCAGGAACTGATCCACACCAAAAGCTAAGAGTCTTTTGACAGTGCTCGGAACATAGACTTCTTCCACTCAAGACTCCTTCTGAATTTTAGATTTTGCTGCCAAGCCTATCTCGGCATCCGTATTGTTTTTAAGCAAAGACTTTTCAATTTCAATTTTAAGCCAGTCCAAAGCCATCTCCCGACTTTGCAATTTACCTTCAAGCTGCAAACAGTAGGACTCTTGCAACAGCCGACCGATCTCCTGAGCCTTCACGGATTGCTTTAAATCATCCCCCTGCAAAAAAGATTTAGGTAAGCTTTCTCCGATTTTCTCTCGCGCTGAAAGCAAGGCTTTAATTTCGGTGCTCCACGACTCCTGCCGAGCCATCACAGAAAGGGCCCAATGAACTCCAGGTTTTTCAACAAGCTGAACTTTTTTTCCGATTCGATTCATGAAAAAAATTTCGGGCTTTTGCCATATCCTCAAAGCCCCTTCAATTTTAGCGCTATCCTTCGAAGAAAACCTTAACAATTGTAAGCTCGACTCCAATTCAGTTTCACGGCATGGACGAAAAAAAAGACTCCATCTTTGCCAATCTTCAAGACTTGGATTTTTTGCAGTCTCTTTACAGAAGTCCGTGGCCAACTCATATCTCCACCAAGGAAAAAGCTGGACGAGGAGCCCCACTTCTGAAAGGATTTTAAATCCTTCACTTAAGAATTCTGTCTTAAAAATTTTAGCCAACTCATCGCGCAAACGCTCCCCACTGATATCTTGAACTAATGAAGCCAATTCAGTCATTGCCAGCAAAGTCTTTTGCTCCAAAGAAAATCCCAATTGCGCAGCAAAGCGCGCGCCCCGCAATAATCGCAGGTGATCTTCCCGGAACCGCAAACGAGCATCCCCGACAGTTTTTATCAGGTGAAGCTGCAAATCTTTTTGCCCGCCAACAAAGTCTAAAATCTGATGACTTTCTAAATCATAAAACAGAGCATTGATTGTAAAGTCCCTGCGCTCAGCGTCTTCTTGGGGTGAAGAAAAAGTCACCTGGTCTGGACGCCTTCCATCACTATAAACGCCATCGTTTCGAAAGGTGGCGACTTCAACATCAGCCCCCAGGGCGAGCACTCTCATGACCCCAAAAACTTTTCCCACATTGATCGTTTTTTCAAACAAATTTTCAATTTGATCAGGACTTGCATCACTGGCAATATCGATGTCATGAGCTTGCTTCCCCAGAAGCGCATCCCGCACACAACCGCCGGCTAAAAAAGCCTTGTGGCCGTGGCCAACCAACTCTTTGTAGATGAACTCAACAGCGGCCCACTGAGGGTGAGCCTGCAAAATAGGCCAAAGGGTTTGATTCACTTCAACGATTTGAGATTGGTTTTTCACGGATGTTTCATTTTGATTCATTGCTAACAAGTCTAATTACAATTGGTAAAAAAATAAAGGGCTAAGTCATGGCAACTTACTGGGTCACCCGATTATGCACTGAACGCCAAAAACTGAACGCCGACAACTTGATTTCCATCTGGTGATGATATCACCCATCGAACTTGTGTTTCCACAGAAACCCGGCGAGGTGGGTGTGTATATTGATTTCTTTAAAATGACTGGCGACACAATATCGCGCCTCTCAAGTCTGCGCGTTTTAATGATTTCGCCCTGAATAAATCGCGAGACGAGTGAACCTACTCAGGTAAACTAGGTTTTTAATTGGAATCATGTTCATATTCAAAATGAAACTTGCTCGAACACTTAAAGTCTTATCCAATAAGAGCTACCTCGCCATGATCAAAGCAGAATGCATGGAGTTTATCTACACATCAGAAATCTGCCTTTTAGATCCAGAATCTGTCCTGGCAGGATCTATTCCTATTCAGCAGGAGATAGAGTCTAACCTGTTACCACAGAAACTCTGCGATTTGGGTGAAATTAGTTTTTTTTAAGGAAAGAAAAGAAAGGAGATGATGAATCGAAAAATAATCACTCCTTCATCTCCTCCTAATCTTTTTTAGCGTTTACTGAGTTTAGAAAGCAGCCTTAAAATCTCTAAATAAAGCCAAACCAAGGTGACTAAGAGAGCAAAGCCAGAGTACCACTCCATATAGGCGGGCGCACTCCGATCACTCAGGTTTTCAATCATATCAAAATCCAACAATAAATTAAATGCAGCCACTAGCACAATTCCGACAGAAATGGCTATGCCAATGGGAGAAGATTCGTGAAAAAGAGGGATTTCAGATCCGAACAGCCTCATCACCATACCTATCAAATAGGTCAAGCCAATGGCAAGGGTGGCTGAGATGACCACACTGCGAAGTTTTTCAGTCACTTGAATAATTCGATAGCGATAAAGCCCCAACATACAAGCTAGGACTGCAAAAGTTGAAATCATGGCATTACTCACAATGCCTGGATATTTATTTGCATACATGAGCGAAATAACACCAAGAATATAACCCTCGCTGAAGGCATATACCTGAGAGAGATACTGCGCCCTCTGCGGACCAAAACTGATAGCAAAAACCAAGGCAATATTTGTGACAAAAAATATCATGGCAAAAAGAAAGTTATCAGTAGTCCAACCGAAATAGCTGCCGAAGGCAGCTATTAATAGCAAGAGGCCTGTTTTATTGATCGTCCCCGAGATGGTCATCACTTCGGTTCCCTCATTGACCCCAATTCGACTCAATAATTTTTCATTGAAAGTTGGATTAGCCATAATTCTCCTTTTTTTAAATTTTATAGGTCAGCGCGAAATTCATTGCTGGGTATTTTCCTTTTTTTTTAAATTGAGCCTCATTTTATCAAATTTTTTCCAATAATTCATCAAAAGCTTGTTTCTAATTTTATTTTGGTAGAAATTCACAGAAAGGTATTTAAGTTCTCATTTCGGGCCACGAATCAAATTGAAACAATAGACGTCGACTGGTCAAAAAAATATTTAGCTAAGGAACAAAATGACCCTCGAAAAAATAACAAAAATTATAATTGAGAAAATGTCTCATCTCGAGGTATCTCATTTTGGTTTCACTCCTTTGTCAAAACCTCTCACTTTTGAGTTTTATGAGGAGTGGCTTAAGGAAAATCTAAACGGTGAAATGAGCTACTTAAAGGATCACGCACCGATAAAAAAAAATCCACAATTGAAGTGGGCTCGGGCGCGAACTGCACTGGTTTTTGCGATGCCCTACTATCCCCATCCCGAAAAAAAAATGGACTTCCCACTCAAGCAAGCTCGCCTCAGTCTTTATGCTCAAGGTTATGACTATCACTTTTGGTTTAAAGACAGAATGAATCAACTGTGCACTTTGCTTAAGGCAGAATTCCCAGAAGAAGAGTTCTTAAGTTTTACTGACAGCAGTCCTATACTTGAAAGAGATCTTGCCCGTCGTGCAAAACTTGGTTGGGTTGGCAAAAACACTTGTTTAATTCACCCAAAAAAAGGCAGTTTGTTTTTTATTGGTGAAATCTACACTTCACTCACAGCAATGGACTCTCCCATAGAGCTGTTGCCTGACTTCTGCGGCACTTGCACTCGATGCATTGATATCTGCCCAACTCAGGCTTTCATTGAGCCACGAAAGATGGACGCCACAAAATGCATTTCATATTTAACGATAGAGTCGCGCTCAATCCCCCCCGAAAATCTTCGGGATAAGATGGGTGATTGGTTTTTTGGATGCGATCTTTGCCAAACAGTCTGTCCTTGGAATGAAAAAATATTTAAGGGACAACTCAATAAAGAAGCTCAACTCGTGATGAAAGAAAATGACTTAGATATTTTGATCGAGGAGCTTCGTTATATTTTAACTTCCTCAGGAAAAAAACTTGAAAAGGACTTTTGGGGTACACCTCTTGCTAGAGCTGGCTCTTTTGGACTCAAGAGAAATGCATTGATTGTTTTAGGAAATAAGAAACTGGGTGAACTTAAAAACGAAGTGCTTTCATTAGTTCACCACGAAAAACTAGGGCCCCTTGCGGAATGGGCCCTAACTAAAATTCAATAAAAATCTAGTCCTAAGTTCAGCTAAAAATCTAGATCTATGGCTAGATTTTGCAACCAAAATATTCGCTCTTTTAGAAGCCCAAACTCTTTAATAGATCATCGATCTCTGTTTGCGCCAGCTTCTTACCTGGATCTCCAGCGCCCACGCTTTGAGAATATTCATCGCTAAACTGCTTATCAACCCAGCGCAATCGATCAATAAATGCACTAGGAATCGCCTTGCGTAATTGATCAACTGGATCATGAATACGATCCAAAAGAATCGCCAAATTTTCAGTTGCATCGAGCAACAGAGCCACACAAATATCATACAGCTTTTCATTGTCTTTAAGCTGTGAGCCTTTATATCCCACAGCTTTACAAAGAGCTGCATAGTCGGAAATCATATGTAAAGCATGCTCACTATCAGCCATGATTGCTAAGTTTTTTGCTCCCCCCATAATGCGATCGACGTTATTACCATAAGTCGCAAGATCTTGTACTCGAGTAATATCACTTTCAATACTTTCGAGAAGGTCCAGTAGACCTTTTATCAAGTCCTTTGACTCAGCCAAAAAATCTTCTACAATGACGCTATCAATTGCCATATCGAAACAATATCAAACCAAGGATTTTTGAGCAATGAATTATATTTCAATTCGGGTAAGTACGCTTCGTGGCGACCAAAAAATAAATTTCAATACCTATGTAAAACTCAATGAGAAGCACATCCTCTACATTCGTCGAGGTGACAGCTTTGAAGGTGAGCGACTTCAACGCTTTAAAGAGAAAAAAGTAAAAAAATTGTTCATCCTTATGGAGGACGAACAAAGCTATCTCTCTTATTTACAAAAAAATATTGAAATGGCTTACGATAATAAATCAGGCAAAGATATCGGCACTCGTGCCGAAATAATCCAAGGCTCTCAACAAAGCAATGCCGAAGAGGTTTTCGAAAATCCAGAAAATGCGATCTCCTACAACTATGCAAAAGATGCTGCCGGCAAATATGTCAGCTTCATCATGAGCAACGCCGAGGGCATTAATGCCGTCATGAACATCGAAAACACCGACAAGAATATTGCCCATCATGGGGTTATTGTTTCGACCCTAGCTATAGCTCTTGCCCAAAAACTAGGTCTCACCGACGAAAAGAGAGTTCAGCTTTTAACACTGGGTTCTTTGCTGCATGATTTCGGACACCACAGTTCCAGTCTCAATTTAATTCAACCCATTGATAAAATGACTCCCGCAGACTTGGACCTCTGGAAAAAGCATCCTAAGGCTGGCGCCGATCGAGTCAGCGACAAAAAGCATTTCGACCAAGCTGTTATCAATATTATTTCTCAGCACGAAGAGACCTCAAATGGTTTGGGGCCCTTAGGAATGCATGAAAAAGAAATAGATCCTCTGGCACTCATCGTTTCATCTGCTAACGCCATGGATCGAATTATGACCTACGAGGGCATTCCTAAGGCCGATGCGGCGAAGACGCTGATGCTGAATCACGTGGGGCGACATCCCCTTCAGCATCTTCAAATATTAGGTGAAATCATTAAAGGTCTCTAATTTTTCAAAAAAACTTAGTCAAAAAACTGAGAGGCGGTGATGATTTCATCTTTCATCATCGCCTCTAAAATTTTGCTCCAGGCTGTTTGAACATCATTTTTTTCTAAAACTTGTTCCGTCTTCACCAAATCCCTACTCAAAGTGCTTGAGCCGGCCAATTCAATGAGCTGATTGAAGGTGAAGTTTTGATCTTCATGCAAAAAATCAATCAAGAGCGCACAAAAAACATCCAACTTTTTTTCAACGAGTCGTTCTTGCCTAGGACTGTAGGCTATCGCATAGAGGCCCTGCTCTTGGTTGATTGAAGGTTGATCTGATGAGAGTGCTAATATTTGCAGGGTCGGATTTAATTGCATCCACATCTCACCCGGTTTTTCAAAAGATTTTTTATTCAAATCATATTCCAAGGAGTCGATCCACACATGGGCCCACTCCCAATGTGCCAACTCAAATAGACTTTTATTTTGAGGAAATCTTTGTCTTATAAACCCAACGAAATAGCGCCAATAATCTTGCAGCATCCAACTGTTCCAAATCATTTCATCAATATATGAATCGCGCACGCGATTTGAATGCACACCTAACATTTGTTCTGTCATTGGGAAAATTTGCGAAAAGGTTTTTTTGTGCTCTAAGGCTAAATCGACTTGAAGGCCTTCTTTTGTTTGTTGAGGTCTGAGCCACTGTAAAGTCCGCAACAACTCCTCTTGATAATTCAATTGCGCTTCCTGTGGAATTTGAGCTTGATGAGTCAAAAATAAAATAGGCTTTTTTTTCTGTAATTTTTCAATCTGATGACGTCGTCTTGCCCCCAAGCCCACAACATCAAAATCCCGAAGTGCAATGCTTTCCGCATCTTGGATTTTTTTTAAATCTCCATCCCAGGGAAAAATGATCTGACGAGTTTCGTTAATTATAGACATTGGTTGTTATTTTAGGTGGTATAAAACCCTAGGTGCAAACAAATAAAAGGACTTTATTATGTCGATGAATCTGCAAGAAAAAACTTGGACGCAAATTGAAGATTATCTCAAAGCAAAAACGCACATTATTATTCCTGTAGGTTCCACGGAGCAACATGGGCCCAATGGCTTGCTGGGCATCGATTACATGACTTCATGGGAAATTGCACAGGAAGTGGGCAGAAAAACGGACACCCTGGTAGCCCCTCCCTTGTGTTTTGGCATGGCGGTCCACCATATGGCATTTCCCGGCACTATCACCTTGAGTCCTCTGACTTATATTCAAGTTGTCACTGAGATCATTCAAAGCCTTGCAAAAAATGGCTTTAAGCAGTTCACATTTATTAATGGCCACGGGGGTAATATTGCGCCACTGACCTCTGCCTTTTGCCAAGCCAAACAGGGTTATGAAGATTATGACATCAATTTGCTCAATTGGTGGTTATTGCCTGATGTGATTGAGTACGAAAAGAAAGTCTTTGGCGACGAGAATGGCTTTCACGCCACCTGTGGTGAAATTTCAGTCTCAATGTTCATTTCACCTGTCGCCTACAAGCAAATACCCCATATGGAATTCAAATCGACCGCGAATCGTCCCCATTGGCCGATGGCGCCCCATGAATTTCGTGCAACTTTTCCAGATGGCCGAATGGGCTCAAACCCGTCACTCAGCAACGCAAAACACGGAGAAATGCTATTTAAATTAGCAGTTAACTCAATCTGTCAAAAGGTCCAATAGAAATCCTATTGACCGAGATTGACGGCCATGAAACAAGTTGTGGCATGAGATTTTTAGCAATATTCCATTTGAACACAACAGTGTTCAATACATTCTTATTTTCAGTGTGTATGTCATTGTTTTCAATGACGGAATCTGCTTTAGCTATGCCTTTTCAATCTTGCCCCCTGAATTCACTTACGACCTGCACAACAGAAGCTATTTCCGGAATTATTCGAAAAACAGGTCAGGATAGTTTCTTAGAGACCACACAAAAATGCGTTGCCTATAAAATAATGGCGCAAACTGCGGATACACTGGACACTTTGAAAAAAATGAGCACTGGTGATTTAGTCACGGCTGCAGGACAGTATGATCATCAAAATTGCACTGTTCATTTCGCCAACATTGAATATGTTGGTCTTAAAAAATTCCTGGGAAAGTGGACTTCCAAGGACGGTATTTTTATCGTGACTGATTTCACCTCAATGACTTTCTATCCTAGCAACGAACTGATGAAGGAACTAGGGACAAGCAAAGCCCCTTTGAATGGCAAGTCCAAGGCTAATCCTGGATATGTTTTAGTCAGACCCATCCTCTATCAATACACCGTGACTTCCTATGTCGGAAGAGAATGGGTTATGTTCCTTTCCGATCACTACAGCACCACATTTACAACTCTGCTTTTTGATTCCAACACGATCACAATGAAGCTGTATGATTCCGAAGCTGGCACAGTGAAAAAGACGATCATTTTGAACCAAAATGGTTCGGAATAGCCATGAATTTTACGCATCCGATAGATAAGAGCCTTCTCTTCACAAAAGGTGATAAGGAAGATCCTCGACTTGGCGAATGCATTCAAATATTTAATTCTGAAATTTTAAAAAATACTGGTGCAATTCAACGCGATGCACTGAATTCATTGAGTTTTGATCTTGCAATCTTGGGTTACCCGGACGATGAGGGCATCCACTTGAATGGTGGTCGAACAGGGGCCAAATCAGCCCCTGTTGAAATCCGCAAAGCCCTCTATAAAATGACGCCTCATTTGCAAGACAAAACTCTTCCTAAAATCTTAGATCTTGGAGACATCAATGTCGAAGATCAAAACTTGCCAGCGCGACATGAAACAGGTCGGCAAATCATAAAAGTCTTATCTCAGATTCAAAAGCCATGGCTGTCCTTCGGTGGTGGCCATGATTATGGATACAGTGACTGCAGTGGTTTCCTCGATGTTCACAGTCGGAATGCGGTGATCCTTAATTTTGATGCACATCTCGATGTTCGCCCCTCTCATCAAGGCTTTAATTCGGGCACTCCTTTTTACCGAGTGATTTCTGAATTTGCTGGAAAGTTTGATTTTGCTGAAGTGGGCATTCAACCTCAATGCAACAGCCGTTTTCATTTGGATTGGGCCAAGTTGCATCAGGCACAAATCATCACTCTAGATCAAATCTACGAAGTGGGCCTATTGAAAAGCCTGCAGTACTTTATGCTTGGCAGAGAAAAGAAAAAAGTTTTTATAAGTCTCGATATAGACGCTTTCACTTCCAACGAAGCCCCGGGCTGCAGTCAATCTTGGACAACGGGAATCAATACTAAAGAGTTCCTGGAAAGCCTTTGTTGGCTTCAAACTCATTTTGATGTTTGTGGCATGGGCATCTATGAAGTCTCTCCAAGTTTAGATCATGACAAACGAACAAGCAAACTGGCGGCACTCATCGCCCACCGTTTTATTTCAACAGCAAATCAAGTCAAATCCCTCCATCAACACCCCAGTCAACACAGTTAAAGGTTTTGCTATGAATCGTGGCTTTGGAAGTGACAATCATGCGGGAACTCATCCTAAAATATTGGAATCCTTTGCTCTTGCCAATGCTCACCACGCGCCTTCCTACGGGACTGATGAATGGACTGAAAAAGCGATCCAAGAATTTAAAAAAAATTTTGGCGCTCAAGCCCAAGTGTTTTTTGTCTTCAATGGCACAGCGGCCAATGTCACAGCCCTTCGCGCTCTCACTCGCCCCTATCAGGCTGTTTTTTGTTCAGATGTGGCCCATCTAAATGCCGATGAGTGCGGAGCTCCAGAGCAGATGGCTGGCTGCAAATTGCTGCCTATCCCTTCCATCAATGGCAAAATCTCTGTGGATCAGCTTGAGAAAGCTTTTGTTCGCCGAGGGGACCAACATTCCTCCCAAGTTAAAGTCTTAAGCCTTACCCAACCCACTGAACTTGGCACGACCTATTCAATCAAAGAACTCAAAGAGCTCATTGAGTGGGCAAAGTCTAAAAATCTTTATGTTCATATCGATGGCGCAAGACTGGCCAATGCCGCTTATTTTTTAAAAAAATCCTTCCAGGAATTCACAACAGACCTGGGGGTTGATGTGGTTTCCTTTGGCGGCACTAAAAATGGCTTGATGATGGGCGAAGCTGTGATTTTTTTAAATAAAGCCCTAGCCCATGATTTTAAATATATTCGCAAGCAAAGCTGCCAGTTGCCTTCAAAATCACGTTTTCTAGCCTGTCAGTTTCTGGCCTATTTTGAAAACAATCTGTGGTGGGAAATTGCCGAAAACTCCCACACTCGAGCGCTCGAACTCTTCGAAGCTGTCCAAAACATTCCACAAATCATTTTGCGCGAAAGACCGCAGAGCAATGCCGTCTTTGCCAAAATACCCCCGGGCTGGGTTAAGCCTCTCAGAGAAAAATACTTTTTTTATGTTTGGGATGAAAATACATTTGAATGCCGCTGGATGACCTCTTGGGATACAAAGCCCGAGGATATTCACGGCTTCGCACTAGCCTTAAAGGAGCTTTCACGATGAAATACCCTTCCGTTCACTACTCAGATTACCTTGAAATTGAAAAAATCATCAATGCGCAACACCCAAAAAGTGATGAGTACAAGAAACCAGCCCACGATGAGCTGCTCTTCATTATCACTCATCAAACTTACGAATTGTGGTTTAAGCAAATCCTTTTTGAATTGAATTCTGTTCTCAGCACCTTTCATCAGCCTCAGGTTGAGGAAAACGAAATGGGTCGCGCCAGTGCTCGCTTAGAGCGGATTGTCAGTATTTTAAAAATGGTCTTGGGCCAAATTGATGTCCTAGAAACGATGACACCTCTTGATTTTTTAGATTTCCGAGACATGCTTTACCCAGCCTCAGGATTTCAGAGCTTTCAATGGCGCCTGATTGAAACCAAATTGGGCCTCAGAATGGGAGACCGTCTTTCTTACAATCAATCTCCATTTTATAAATCCTTGGCTGAATCTCAACAAGCTGAGATGCTGAAAGTTCTTGAAGAGCCTTCACTTTTTGATGCCCTTGAAAAGTGGCTTGAACGCACACCTTTTCTGCAAGCCGATGATTTTAACTTTTGGGAATCCTATCAAAAAGCCGTCAACGATATGTTCCAAGCCGATATCGAAACTGTAAAAAACAATGATCGCTTGCCCCCTGAAGATAAAGAAAAAAACATCAAATCCCTACAAGATTCCCTGAAAACCTTTGATGCCTTGTTTGATGAACAGGCCTTCAATGAAATTCGCCAAGCGGGCAACTTTAGACTCAGCTACAAAGCCCTGCATGCGGCGTTGTTGATTCAACTTTACCGCGATCAGCCTGTGTTCCAGATTCCCTTTAGAATCATTCGGGCCTTGCTAGATATTGATGAGACTATGACCATGTGGCGCTACCGTCATGCTTTGATGGCTCATCGCATGCTGGGGCAAAAAATTGGCACCGGTGGATCCAGTGGACATAAATATTTAGCTGATGCGACTTCTAAGCATAAAATATTTAATGATTTCTTCAATTTGACGACTTTCTTTATCCCGCGATCGCAAATTCCGACTCTGCCAAAGTCCATTTCAGATCGAATGAATTTTCATTACTAAGTTTTAAAAAAATAAACTCTTGGCGAGATTTTTTTTAGGTCATCTTGCCAAAACACTGAATCATGACCATGCTTGATTCATAAATATACAATTACGGAGGTTTTCAATGGCCAAACAGGTGCAAAGCTTTAATGCAGAAATTAAACAGCTTCTTGATATCGTTATTCACTCTTTGTATTCACAAAAAGAGATTTTCTTAAGAGAGCTCGTCTCCAATGCTTCGGATGCCATCGATAAATTAAGATTTGAGTCCCTGACCAACCCAAGCCTTTTGCCTGCGGGCTGGGAGCCTCATGTTCGACTTGAGCCCAACAAAGAAGCTCACACCCTGAAAATCATCGACAACGGGATTGGGATGAACCAGGACGAAGTTGTTCAATTTATCGGCACTATCGCCCGCTCTGGCGCCAAAGCTTTTATGCAAATGAACGAAGAAATGAAAAGCAAACCGGAACTGATTGGACAGTTTGGCGTGGGTTTCTATTCAGCTTTCATGGTTGCGGACAAAGTGACTTTGCACACACAAAAAGCTGGCAGCAATGAGGGTGTTGTTTGGGAATCCATCGGTGATGGCACTTATTCTATCGATAGCGTTCCACGCCCAGAAGGCACGGGCACAACGATCACTCTGCATATGAAAGAATTCGCAAGTGAAGAAGAAGTTCAAGACTTCACTGAAACTTGGGTTTTAAAATCTTTGATCAAAAAATACTCTGACTTCATTGCCCACCCAATTAAAATGAAAGGCGAGACAGAGGATGAGACTTTAAATTCTCAAAAAGCTCTGTGGCTGAAATCCCCTTCTGAAGTCACCAAAGAGGAATACAAAGAATTCTATCAACATTTGTCCCACGACTGGAATGAACCCCTTAAAACTGTGCACTTCAAAGCCGAAGGCACCATGGAGTTTAATTCTTTGATGTATATTCCAAGCAAAAAGCCATGGAACTACAACACACAAGATTCTGCTTTTGGTTTAAGCTTATTTATCAAACGCGTCTTTATCATGGCTGATTGTAAGGATCTGATTCCTTCTTATTTACGCTTTGTAAAGGGCCTGGTCGACAGCAGCGACTTGTCTTTAAATGTTTCACGCGAATTGCTGCAACAAGATCGACAAGTGACTCAAATCCGCAAGAATGTAACGAATAAATTATTGGGCAGCTTAAAGGATCTTTTAGCCAAAGAGCGCTCCTCTTATGAAAACTTCTGGACTGAATTTGGGGCCACACTTAAAGAGGGTATTCCCAGCGATCACGCCAACAAAGAAAAACTTCAAGAGCTTTGCCTTTTCCATTCTTCACACTCAGACAAAATGACAACCTTGGAAGAATATGTTTTGCGCATGAAGGAAACTCAAAAAGACATCTTTTATGTGACTGGCGACAGCTTGAATCAAGTGTCAAACAGCCCTTACTTAGAAAAGCTCAAAGAAAAAGGGTATGAAGTTCTTCTTCTTGTCGACCCCGTCGACGAATGGGTTGTGGATTCCATCAAAGAATACAAAGAGAAAAAAGTGATCTCCATCATGCGAGAAGGCTTAGAGCTCGACACTGAAGAAGAAAAAAAGCAAAAAGAAGCAGAACTTAAAGAAGCTGAATCTAATTTGCGCCCCGTCTTAGACAGCATGAAAAAAACACTGGCCAATGAAGTGAAAGATGTCGTTCTGTCTGAGCGATTGACCAGCACTCCCGTGTGCCTTGTTGCTTCGACACAGGATCCTTCTGCACATATGCAAAAATTACTTTCGCAAATGGGCCGTGGTGAACAGACTCTGACTGCAAAACGAATTTTAGAAATCAATCCTAAGCATCCTCTTTTTGAAAAGATGCTAAAGGCGACTCCAGAGCAGCAATCAAAATGGACTGAAATTCTTTTTGCTCAAGCTCTTCTAAATGAAGGCAGCAATATTCCTGATCCAGTAAAGTTCTCTCAGCAAATTGCAGAGTTGATGGTTCAGGCGGCGGATGCGACTAAGCATTAGGCCTTAGGCAGAGACAGAGAAATATTTTTTTACATTTAAGGCCTCAGATTTTTTCTGAGGCCTTTTTTTTTGAAGAAAACTAAACTAATGCTGCCTCAATCTCTGCGGCTAAATCTTTGGGCTCCTCTTTGGGCGCAAATCGCTTTAAAACTTGGCCATCTTTGCCAATAAGGAATTTGGTAAAATTCCATTTTATCAATTCGGTTCCAAAAATTCCTGGCGCTGCTGATTTTAACCATTGAAAGAGGGGCGCTGCCTTATCCCCATTGACATCCACCTTTCCTAAAACAGGAAAAGTGACGCCGTAATTGAGCTCACAAAAACTTTGAATTTCTTGATTCGTCGCCGGCTCTTGGGCACCAAATTGATTGCAGGGAAAACCAAGAATTATAAGCCCCTTGTCCTTAAACTTCTGATAGAGCTCTTCCAAGCCTTTATATTGGGGTGTAAAGCCACATTTGCTGGCAACGTTGACCACCAAGACCACTTTGCCGCGGTAAGTGTCAAAATTGACAGTCTGCCCCCCAGAATCAACAGCAGTGAATGCATAGAGATCATTAGCCATTCAGGACTCCTCTCATTTTGAGACGTAAATTGTTCGCATTTAAACTTTTTTATAAAAACACTTTCATTTGAATTAGGGCTGAGGAATTTCTAAAAAGCCTTCCACCAAGTGTGAGGAAGCAAATTCAAGATCTTTCAGGAAGTATTGAAAACAAAAACAAGAAAACAAAGCCCTAATTTATTCGAAAATTTTTCTCCACTTCCTCTAAACTTAGGGGAAGTGAAGAACTTAACTCAAAGATCTCAATTTTTTTTCAAAAAATCCAAAATAAAAGCGGCATGCCCTTCCGCCTTGACCTTTCTGAATTCCTCAACAAGCACTCCGGCCTCATCAATGATAAAAGTGCTGCGTTCAATTCCCATGACTTTTTTGCCATACATGTTTTTTTCTTTAATCACTTGAAATAAATTGCACAGGGCCTGATCTTCATCGGAAAGAAGCTCAAATTTAAAGTCATATTTGCAGATAAATTTATCATGAGACTTCAAACTGTCGCGAGAGATTCCATAAACTTCAGCATTCATTTTTTTAAACTTCGGCAACAACTCATTGAATTCAATGCTTTCAGTGGTGCACCCTGGTGTGTTGTCTTTAGGGTAAAAAAACAAAATAATTTTTTTGCCTTTATTTTCTGACAATTTAAAAACTTCACCACTGGATGATGGAATTGAAAATGTGGGTACTTTTTTTCCTACTTGAATTTTAGCGTCCATGGGGTTCTTCTCCTTGTTGCGGTGTCGGATTTACTTCGGGTGGAATATTCATTTCTCTGGGCTCTCCCTCGGGCCAACCCTCGTCAGCTGGATTGGTGGGTGGAGCTGAATTGGCTGGATCTGGATTTGCTTCATTGACCGCCTCAGGCGGAACAGGAACCTCCGCGGGAGCTTCAGGGATATGAGCCTGAGGGCTGACAGGGACTGCCTCTATTCCTGGCGCAACAACTGGCGCCGCCGTCGGCAAAGGTTTGGGGATTCGCCCACTTAATTTTTCGACCACTTTGGGATTTGTGATGTTTTTGCCAGGCGCTAATTCAGGTGGGCTGACTTTTTCGGCCTGATAGAGTTCAGTTTCTGTCACTTGAATTTTTCCAACCTGAGGAACTAGCACATCAATCTTGCGAATCTCAGCAAGATTCTGAAAAATTTTGCCTCGCAAGCGAATCAAATCTTTACCATTTTTTTGATATTCATAGGTGTCGATACGAACCATTTGAACATTCTCGGCTCCGTTCACTTGCATATTTTTCTTTGCAACGTCTTCAGAGCGATCCTGACTCCAATTCTGGCAGAGCATTGAAGAAATCACCTCAGCGGAATTCACCCGAATCTGGCATTCGATTTTTTTATTCAAGATAGTGGGCCCCAGTCCCAAAACTTCTTCAAGATTTTCTGGATAAAAAATCACGCCAAATTCAGTGGCTTTTATAAAATTCACATCCGCTATTTTTTTAGCATTGGATTTGTTGCTGCATTTTTCAAAAATTTCAAAATTTTGTGGAAAAGCAAAAGGCGAGCTGTGATGTCTGGTGACCACATAGCGATCACAACGAAAGAGGGATTTATTGGAAAGTTTGACATTTGAAAGATGGGACTCATGAGCAAATGAAATGAGGGCGCGCTCCACTTTCCCGAAGGGGGATTTACCCACCGGTTTTTTTTCAGCAGACAAAACCCACCAAACTTCTTTATGGATTAAGTCCGCTTGACCAAAGTAACGGGTGAGCGCCATAAGACTTTGATCTTGTCCAAACTTAGAAGGCTTAGAAGCTGGAGCTGCCTGGGCTAAAACTAATCCTGAGCAAAGCAAGAAACAAAATAAGAAATTTTTCACAAGGACTTTCATAAAAAGAGTTTTACAAAACCAAACTATGAACACAAGATATTCCTTTACCAGGCTGAAGTCTTTCAACTAGAATTTCATCTAAAGCTCAAGGAGAATCTCATCATGGAAAAAATTTGGCTCAACAAATATCCTAAAGGTATCAACGCAGAGATCGACTTTAACGGTTACAACTCCTTGATGGATATTTATGACGAAGCCATCCTGAAATTCAGCAACAAAAAAGCTTTCACCAATATGGGTGTGAGTCTAACTTACTCAGAACTCGACAAAAGTGTGGGTCATTTTGCATCTTTTCTGCAAAACGAATTGAAATTAAAAAAGGGCGATCGCATTGCCATTCAATTGCCGAATCTTTTGCAATTTCCGGTTGTTTTATTTGCCGCTCACCGCGTGGGGCTGGTCGTGGTGAACACCAATCCACTTTATACGGCCAAAGAGATGCACCATCAGTTTAAAGACTCCGGCGCCAAAGCCATCGTGATCCTCGCTAATTTTGCAAGTCACTTAGAGGAGATCATCAAAGACACGTCGATTGAAAGTGTTGTGACTACAGAAATTGCAGATATGATGCCGACGTTTAAAAGAATTTTAGTCAACTCAGTAGTAAAATACGTCAAAAAGATGGTGCCACCCTTTCATCTGCCCCAAGCATATTCTTTTCGCCAAGCCCTGGAGCTTGGGGCCCTGCGCCCCCACACCAAAGTGAATTGCACTCAAGAGGACCTGGCCTTTCTTCAATACACCGGAGGCACCACTGGAGTTGCGAAGGGCGCCATGCTCTCGCACCGAAACATTCTTGCCAACACTTTGCAAATTCGCAACTGGATGTCACCTCGTTTGCTTGAGGGGCAAGAGGTCGCTATTGCGGCCCTCCCCTTGTATCATATCTTTGCCTTAGAAGTGAATTGCTTAGCCTTTATCAAAATGGGCGCTGAAAATGTGCTGATCACAAACCCCAAAGATATCGCCGGATTTATCAAAGATCTAAAAAAAATTCCTTTCACTGTATTGTCTGGAGTGAACACTTTATTCAATGCCCTGATGAACCATCCTGATTTTGTCACGATTGATTTTAAAAATGTAAAAATCAGTGTTGCCGGCGCTATGACTTTACAAAAAACTGTGGCGGAAAAATGGATGAAGATCACCAACTCTGTGATTGTTGAGGGCTATGGATTGACGGAAGCATCTCCTGTTGTCACCTGCAACCCTATTGACGGCACAGACCGCGTGGGATCCATCGGTCTCCCCGTCCCTAGCACTAATGTTAAACTTCTGGATGACAACGACAAAGAGGTGACTATGGGCGAACCTGGCGAGCTCTGCTGCCTGGGCCCTCAGGTCATGAAAGGTTACTGGCAACGTCCCGATGAAACAGCCAAAGTTTTTACTCCCGATGGTTGGCTTCGCACCGGTGACATTGCCGTTGTGGATGAAAGTGGCTTCTTTAAAATTGTTGATCGCAAAAAAGACATGATCCTGGTCTCTGGTTTTAATGTTTATCCAAATGAGGTGGAAGAAGCGATTGCCTCTCACCCAGGAGTTCTGGAAGTGGCTGCTGTTGGGGTTCCCAATGAACATTCAGGTGAAATTGTAAAAGCTGTTGTGGTCAAAAAAGATCCAGCCCTCACTGCGGAAGATGTCATCGCCCATGCAAGACTGAGCCTGACTAATTACAAAATTCCAAAGGTTGTTGAATTCAGAACAGATTTGCCAAAAACAAATGTCGGAAAAATTTTAAGAAGAGCCTTGAGGTAATTCTAAAAAAACCTGACACGCCAAAAAATCAAAATGCACCTGGTATGCCTATTGCTCTGTAATCCAGAGACAATCATTCATAATCATACTGGGGGCATTATAAGATCACTTCCGCACCATTCAGGACTTGCAAAGATTTTTAGCCCAAGCAAAGGTTGTCTGGGCCAATTTATATGCAGTCTGTAAATCCTCTTGATCCAATTCAAAAGTTCCTTCTTCGTACCTTCGAATTGTTGCATACTCAGTAAGCTCATTGATGTTTTCGGGAATATTCAAGTGAATTTGAGGCGGCAATCGATCAATTAAAATATCAAGGTTATGAGTAAATGGCACTGGTATTTCCAAAAAACAAAGTGCAGCTTTTAATGATTTTTCAATCACTTGTTGCGCATTAAAGCAAATATTTTCTTTTCGACCGGAATTTGCAGCAAGCAAAATTTGTGTAGTTTCAAGATCACCCTCTGCTATACTTAACAACTCAAAGGCATATTCTTTCTTAAACTTTTGTTCCTTGGTCATAAATAACTTTACCCTCATTTTTGATGATGAAGCTGACTCCACCAGTTTGGGCTTTTTTGTTAAAATCATCAATTGAATAAAATAAATAATCAACAGAAACATCAAGAAAAAGCTTGCTGTTTAAAATGATCTTTTTAAATTTTTTAGTTTCTTCCTTGCTGGCAAAGACAATCGCTAAATCCAAATCAGAAAACTGATGGGTTGTACCACGTGCATAACTCCCAAAAATATAGATCCGCAGTGGCTTGCTCACAGATAGAATGCGGTCTCTCACATTTGCCGCAAGACATTCAAAGTCGGCTGGTAGAATATTTATTTGTGCTAGTTGTGCCGAAAGCTTGCCCATAAATTTAACCTAACCATGTGCCGCATTGAACTCAAGACAAAAAATCTACACATTTATTTATTTATTCACTACCGCATCGCAATAGATCTAGCTTCAAACTTACAACCAAGACATGCTTAAGACTATGACTAAAAACAAAGCTTTTTCACTGCTGATTGTCGACGACGATGCACTCATTCATCAATCCATCAAAATGTGTATTCCAGCGCATTGGAAAGTTTTTTCTGCACACACCTCAGAGTCTGTCCAACATGAGCGCTTCTATCACGCAGCCTTCGTGGATATGCACTTAGAGCTGGGGAAAACCAAAGCCCTCGGTCCCGACATCATCTCAAAACTTATCAAGCACAACCCCCAATTGGATATTGTGGCGATGTCTGGGGATTTAAATCGCACGCTGATGGAAACCTGCCTTAAAGCTGGGGCCCAAAAATTTTTAGGCAAACCCCTCACGCCCGAGGAAGTGCTTTTGGTTCTAGAAAAAATTGAAGCCCACTGGGACCTTCGCAATATTGAAAATCAATCAAACCAAAACACTGTGCAATGGATCGGCAAATCCCCGTCTTCAACAAAAATTAGAAAGCGCGTGGCCGAACTTCGCGGAGAAAAAAATTCTGTCCTCATCGAAGGGGACACGGGTTGCGGCAAGGAAGTGGTTGCAAAGCTGCTCCATCAACAAGAGCCCGACCGCCCCCTGATTTCCATCAACATGGGGGGCTTGACAGATCAGCTTTTTGAATCCGAAATGTTTGGGCATATCAAAGGCGCCTTCACGGGTGCGGATCAAAACAAAGTGGGCCTTGTCGAGGCTGCCAATGGCGGAGATCTGTTTTTGGATGAAATCGAGGCCATGCCTTTAAATCAGCAGGCCAAGCTTTTGCGCTTTCTAGAAACAGGCGAAGTTCGTAAGGTCGGCGCCAAAGAAAGCACTTTCGTGCAAACACGAGTGATCGCGGCCAGCAATCGATCCCTTGAAAAAATGGTGGCGGCCGGTGACTTTAGAGAAGATTTATTGTACCGCTTAGCCTCCCAACGCATTCAACTGCCACCACTTTGTGAACGTCTTGAAGATATTGAAGAGCTGGCCAAACATTTCTTATCTGCTGAGCGCCCACGCAGAAACAAGTCCTTCACTGAAGATGGCTTAGCCATGCTCAAAAAATACAATTGGCCCGGGAATGTTCGCGAACTGAAACGTGTGTGCGAGCAATTGAGCCTGACTTCACCCTTGCCCTTTATTCGTGAAGAAGATGTCTCTGCTTGGCTGAGACCAACAACGGCTCCCGCAACAAATGTTTCTTACACGGCCATTGATTTCAGTAAGGGTTTAAATATTTTGGTCGATGAGTTTGAAGCGCATGTGATTCGCACCGCTTTTTTGCAAACCAAAAATGCGGATGAGACCTCCACTTTGCTGCAAATTTCAAGATCCAATTTATATAAAAAATTGAATCAATATAAAATTCAGGTTGAGGACACTTAGAATTTTAAATACAACGATTCATCTCCGACTGGATTTCAATAAAATGAAAAGCTTGCAATTGATTCATTAAAAAACGATCCTTAAAATTTGCAAGAACTTATTAAGATCCAGCAATAAAGCGGGAAAATATGAATTCAATCTTTTTTATAATTGTATGTTTTTTCTTTTCAACTCAGGTTCAAGCACAAACAGTCCTTAAGGTTACTGGAAATGAAGTCTTAGTCGACACCGATGGAAATGAAGATTTTTCGCAAGGAAATAACATTCATATCATAGATTCAGATTTAAATATTTCTGGTCAAGGTAAGGTAAAAAAAGTATCCGCTGGTGGAAGTAAAATCTTAATTGAGCTCGAATCTGGATCCGCAAAAAAGGGCATGACAATTGAAAAAGTCAAAGTCTCATCTGAAAGATCTCATCGCAGATCAGAGTCCACAAAGACCATGACCGATTCCTACAGGTTATTTAGGGTTTAGAATTTGGGAAATATTTGATGTTTGGGCAAGTCCTCTGGAGCACAACCGTCGTTATTTTGAAATCAAATCTCGTCTTGGAGATAAAAACATCAGCTTTTATCCTTCATTTATTCCACTGGCGCAGGGAGGCCTGCTCGGCTTGAAGGTGAGTTTCTAGCTCCCTTTGGGGTGGATGTTGCCTGTTTAAATCTCCAAAAGACTTCACATCTTCTTCGCCAAAGTTGAATTTCTTTTGCCCTGAAAACCCTCGCGAATGATCACTTCAAAGCCTTGCTCTTTCAGGGCTCGTTTAAGACTGGCTCGGCAAGCATAGGTCGAAAAAGAACAGATGGAGGCGGGGACATTTTTTAAAAAAGAATTTAAGAATTCTTCATTCCACAGCGTGGGTGTGGTTTTGGAACTGAAAGCATCATACAAAATGCAATGGTATTTTTCTTGAAAGACCCTCTCCGCAGACAGCGCTCCTTGAATATCTGAATCTTTAGTAAAATAGTTCAAGAGAAAATTTTTAATTTGTGGCGCATCTAGAGAGGTTTCATTTAAAATACTTTGCACAACCTGGTCATAGGTGGCCGTGACCTCCGGATGCATTTCTGAACTTCCTCGCAGCCATTGCATAAAAAATTGTCGCAACTCTGGCACACTTTCAAAACTCGTGATCATTGGAAGGTCTGCAGGACCTAAGCCTGCCAACAGGGCTTCTCGGGCAATGACCATTTCAATATATCCTAGACCCAGTCCCACGATCATAAAATGAGGCGCTTGCACCTGGGCCAGAGTTTCTTTGATGGGCTCGCCATAAATTAAGTTGGTTTCAGCACAAGCACCGCCAGAGTGATGCATCGACTCACCGAAGGGTTTGTCTGGATTGACCAGCTCCAACATACGCAGACTTGGACTGCCATCACCGGTGATTTCAATTTCAAAGCCAATCTCTTGCCAAGATTTCATCAATTGTTCCTTTAAATTCATTTATTCAGACCATTATTTTTACAACTTTTAAATTGTCTACTGTCTATTTTCCACGAACCAGGATAGAGTCCGCAGCCTATGGAAAAAGGCTGGCTTGGACTTCCCTATCACACTATAAGTGAACACTACAATCAACTCTTTGGCGAAAAGGTTTACAAGATCCCCGTCTCCGTGGTGGATGATTGTCCCAATCGACGCGGCTTAAAAGGGATGCAAACCTGTGTGTTTTGCGATGTGTGGGGATCTGCAGCAAATGCAGAGTCCTTATCGATGGAATTGCGTGCGCAAATAGAAAAATATCATGAGTTGATTGCAAAAAAATACAAAGCCAAAGCTTTTTTAATTTATTTTCAAGCCTACACCAACACTTTCACAAAAGTCTCAGCCCTCAAAAATAATTTTGATGTGGCCCTCTCTTACCCTTGGGTTAAGGGGTTCACTCTGGGAACCAGACCTGATTGTCTTTCAAAATCTGTCCTGGATCTGTGGAATGAGTACCATGAAAAATCTTTCGTTGCCGTAGAAATGGGAGTTCAAAGTTTTTATAATGATCAGCTTGATTTTATGCGCCGAGGACACACTGCCGAGGCCTCCATTGAAGCCCTTCACAAGATTGCAGAAAATACGAAAGTTGATTTGGGCATTCATCTTATTTTTGGCAGTCCAGGTGAATCAGAGGAAACCATTGTTCGCACCGCTGAGATCGTCAATACTTTGCCAATTTCTAACGTCAAACTGCACAACTTGCATGTCCTGAAAAACACTCCCCTTGAAGAAATGTATCATCGTGGCGAGTTTCAACCCATCGACAGGGACACCTACACCAAGCATGTGCAGCTCTTTTTACAGCATTTGTCGCCGCGAATAGCCTTGCACCGACTGGCAGCTTACTCATCAAGATGGGATGAATTGGTTGCCCCCGAGTGGACAAAAAACAAAATGGGAACACATCAACACATCATCGATCACTTGCGAGCCCAAGGTTTTTACCAGTCCCAGCTTTTTTCGCCCATGAATGCACAAGATCAAGAATTGCAAAGCCAAATTTTAAAAAAATCACGACCAATCTAAAACGTCGAATATCCATGGGTGTTAAATTTAAGATCCTGTAAGACAACTTCAGGTTTCTTGATTTTTCCTAACCAATAATCACAGACTTAGAGATTTGGCTGACTTTTCCCAAGGGAAATTCAGCACAATTGCTTTATTTTTTCGCAGGATTGCCATGTCAAGCGCCCCTTAATAAATGCTTAATTGATAAGCAATGTCAAAAAAAGTTGGCGTCACTACAAAAAATATCCTTGCAACTTCCACGAAAGAATTACAAAGTTAAAAAGAGATCAACACCTGCCTTATGGACGAGGGGGGAAGAATTATCACTAGATATAGTATAAAGATATGCAATGGACAGTGACAACCTAGGTGTTAAAAAGAACCCTCTTTGTAAATTTATTTACCAAAGCCTGGGCTTATTTTTCAATCTCACCAATCTTTAAATTTTATGACCTGTTTTGTTTTTAAACAATTCAAAAACAAAATGAGGCTAAAGCTGCGATCAGGATTTGCACGAGGGGTGTAAATTCTGAGAGGGAATTTTTTGCCTGGATGGAACCAGGCTGAGGGGATACGACATGTTGGAAACAACAGCTCACATTATGCGAGTTAAAAAAAGAGATGGCACACTTGAACCCGTTGACGTCACCAAGATCGTTGAGCGAGTTACTAGAAATACCCAAGCACTCACTCAAGTGGATCCACTTCGTGTGGCAACCAAGGCCATCAGTGGTCTTTATGATGGAGCTACAACAAACGAACTCGACAATCTTTGCATTCAAACTGCTTCGCTTTTAATTGGTGAGGAGCCTGAATACTCAAGATTGGCTGCTCGGCTTCTTTCGGTCTATATTGACGAGGAAGTTCGTTCCCAAAAAATTCAGTCTTTTGCCGATTCTGTCGCTATTGGTTTTTCAACAGGCCTTTTGTCTGAAGAAACTTACAAATTTGTGGAAGCCAACAAAGCTGCACTCTGCGCTGCCATTGAGCCTTTCCGCACAGACCGCTTTGAATACTTCGGTCTAAGAACTGTTTATGATCGATACCTTTTAAAAAATCCAATGACTCGGCTCGTGCTTGAAACACCTCAGTATTTCTTTATGCGCGTGGCTTGTGGTCTGGCAAAAAATGTTGAAGAGGCTGTTGAATTTTATCGTTTGATCTCTTCACATGATTATATGCCTTCTACTCCGACTCTGTTTAACTCTGGAACGAAGCGCCCGCAAATGTCATCTTGTTACCTTTTAGATTCCCCTGCAGATGACTTGGAAGCTATTTACAAAAAATACACTGATATTGCTTTGCTCTCTAAGTTTGCTGGCGGCATTGGCGTGGCTTACTCTCGCGTTCGCTCTCGCGGATCTTTAATTAAGGGCACGAATGGCCACTCTAACGGCATTATTCCTTGGCTTAAAACTATGGATTCGTCTGTTTCTGCAGTCAATCAAGGCGGAAAACGCAAAGGCGCTGCCTGTATCTATTTAGAAACATGGCATGCTGATATTGAGGAGTTTCTTGAGCTTCGCGACAACACGGGTGACGATGCAAAACGCACGCACAACTTGAATTTGGCAAACTGGGTTCCAGATTTATTTATGAAGCGAGTTGAAGCTGGTGGAATGTGGTCTTTGTTTGATCCCAATGTCGTGCCTCACTTCGTTGACATCTACGGTCCTGAATTTGAAGCTGCTTATGAAAAGGCTGAGGGACTTAAGCTTTACACTAAGCAAATCAATGCCCGCGATCTTTACTCTCGCATGATGAAAACTCTTGCGCAGACTGGAAATGGCTGGATGACTTTCAAAGATGCTTCAAACATGAAGGCCAATCAAACGGGTGAAAACGGCAACGTGATTCATCTTTCGAATCTTTGCACTGAAATCCTTGAAGTGACTTCAGACAAAGAAACAGCCGTTTGTAATTTGGGTTCCATCAATTTGGGTCGTCATATTGAAAACGGACAGTTTAATTTTGATAAATTGGCAAAAACAGTCCGCGCCGCTGTTAAATATTTGGACCGTGTTGTTGATATCAATTTCTATCCTATTCAAACAGCTCAAGATTCCAACAATAAATGGCGTCCAGTGGGCTTAGGAGTGATGGGTCTTCAAGATGCTTTGTTCCAAATGAAACTGCCCTTTGATTCATCTATTGCACGTGAACTTTCTGCTAAAATTCAAGAGGAAATTTACTACAATGCCCTTTTGACTTCATGTCAGTTGTCTGAAAAAAATGGCCCTCATGGTGCCTTTGAACAGACCAAAGCAGCCAAAGGTCTTTTGCAGTATGACCTCTGGGGAATCACACCTTCAAATCCACAAAGATTTGTGCAATTGAAGGAGCAGATTAAAGCTCACGGCTTAAGAAATTCATTGCTTATTGCGATAGCGCCGACGGCTACCATTGCATCCATCGTAGGCTGCTATGAAGCTATTGAGCCACAGGTTTCCAATTTATTTAAGCGTGAGACACTTTCTGGTGAATTCATGCAAATTAATAAATACCTAGTTTCAGATTTGAAAGCACTTGGCTTATGGAATGAAGAGCTTCGCAATGATATCAAACTTCACGATGGTTCTATTGATGAAGTGGCGATGATTCCTGCGGAGATCAAAGAGTTGTATCGTACTGTTTGGGAAATCCCAATGAAGTCTTTGGTTGATATGGCTGCTGATCGCGGAGCCTTCATTGATCAAGCTCAGTCTTTAAATTTATTTATGGAAAGCCCGACGATAGGTAAGGTTTCTTCTATGTATATGTATGCATGGAAAAAAGGTGTAAAAACCACTTATTATCTTCGTTCACGACCAGCCACTAAAATTGCAAAGACCACAACTAGACCGAATTCCAACTCCACTGGAACAGGCAGTCTGAACAACACGGCCGAAATAGCTGTTTCAGCTGCTCCTGCTGCTGTCGAAGTGACTGCTCCGAAAGCCACATATTCGGATTCAGAAGTTATTGCCTGCTCTCTGGAAAATCCAGAGGCTTGCGAAGCTTGCCAATAGTTTGAATTGAATTAAATTGAACACAAAACCTCCCTGCATAAAAAAAAGGGAGTCACTCTCCAGAGGTAATTTTTATGATTCTTGATCCTGGATTCGATTTAACATTACGCCCAATGAAATACCCTCTTTTCTTTGAGATGTACAAAAATGGCATCAAAAACACTTGGACAGTTGAAGAAGTCGATTTTTCAACTGACCTGGTTGATCTTCACACCAAATTGTCAGAGTCAGAAAAACACTTGATTCGTCGACTTGTGGCTTTCTTTGCCACTGGTGATTCTATTGTTGGTAACAATTTGGTTTTGAATCTCTACAAACATATCAATTCGCCAGAAGGTCGCATGTACCTTTCTCGCCAATTGTATGAAGAGGCTCTTCATGTGCAATTTTACCTCACTTTACTAGACAGCTATATCCCTAATCCGGATGAACGCGCAGAGGCTTTCCGCGCCATTGAGTCTATTCCTTCTATTAAAAAGAAAGCTGATTTCTGTTTTAAATGGATCGACTCCATCAATAATTTAGAAGAGATTAAAACTATTGATGATCGCCGTCGCTTCTTGATGAATTTGATTTGTTTTGCAACTTGTGTTGAGGGACTTTTCTTTTATGCGGCTTTTGCCTATGTTTATTTCCTTCGCTCTAAAGGACTGTTAGCAGGTCTTGCTTCTGGAACCAACTGGGTGTTCAGGGACGAATCTATGCATATGGCCTTTGCTCTTGAAGTGATCAAAACGGCCCGCAAAGAAGAGCCAGAACTTTTCAATGCGCAGATGGAAGACATGGTTGTGCAAATGCTTGAAGATGCCATTGAATGTGAAATGGAATTTGCAAATGATGTGTTGCAATTGGGTGTTGCCGGATTGTCTGCCAAAGACATGAGACAATATCTTGAATATTGTGCTGATCAACGCTTGGAAACTTTAAACATTGCTCCTCGCTACAACGTGAAAAATCCATTTGATTTTATGGAACTTCAAGACATGCAAGAACTTGCAAACTTTTTTGAAAGACGTGTTTCTGCCTACCAAGTTGGTGTCAGCGGTGCGGTTGCATTTGATGAGGCTTTCTAGTTTCCTGTGGTTTTTATTTTTTATAGTCTGCATTGGGGCGGGTTTCCTTCATGGATATCTGCCTCAGGGACTTGTAAAAAACTTTTTTTTCCCACCACCTAAGATCCGAGTGCTCACCACGGATGAACTTTTATTTCCCAAAGAACTAAGAACTGTTTTAGAGCAAGAACTGCATATCACCATCGAAGCGACTGTAACCAGAGACTGGGATCTGCTGCTGGCAAAAATGGTGGCCAGCCCGTCATTGGACCTTATTTTTCTTCCGTCTTATTGGGCCACAACTTTGCGACAACAAAATTTACTGGCCTCCTTCACGGATAACAACTCAGAACTTGCGCAAAGAGTCTCCTCTGATTTTATTGAAGGCTTAAACCTCACATCCGGGTCTAGTGTCCCAATGAATGGGAGCGGCAACCCTAGCTCAGATAAAAAGTCCCTTGATTTTTTACCGATCTATTGGATCAAAACTGGTTTTTTGACAGAGCTTAATCAAGATTTCACTGCAGATCTTAAAGAGCATAAACAAAAAAACTTATTCCTGCTGGCAGATGAAGATCTTATCTTAAACCATTTTTTAATTTGGAAGTCCCAAGACATTTGGCCACTTCTAGAAAAAAGAAAGATTCTGACTCTTCAGCTGGACGAATTGAACCGCTTTGAAAAGAACGGCATCATTGAAACTTCGATCAATGAGCTTCATCCTGAGCTGCAAACCAAGGCTCAGTTGTCGGCTTTGCTCGTCTGGGGCGCGATCGTTCCATCGAACTCTGAAAACAAAAGCGCTTCAATAAGTTTACTGAAGGCCTTGACCAATAATCTAATCCAGGAAAAATTATTGAAAACAAGTCCCCTGAACAGCACCCTTGCACTTATCGAAGATCCCGAAATTCCTGAACAGCGAAAAGCCCATTTTTTAAGACGAATGCAGCTGAAGGACACACTCTTAATAGAGCAAAAAGAAATCTCAGCCAAACAGCGCTTAAGAGATGAATTCGATTTCTTCTTCTAAAGAAAAATTGAATGCACTGAATTTGCTCCATTAAAATATTGATGTTTAATGGATAGACGAAAAATAAATTCCTCCCCTATCCATCTTTTAATTTAAGCGCCCTGTGTTAAGCCGCATCAGAGCCTTTATTATCATCGAACCATTTCACATCTTTTTTCTCTTTAATTAAAAAGCCTCCAATGAACACCGTGATCACCGCGATCGAAATTGGATAAATCAATCCGGCGAAGTGATTTCCGGTCGAGGCCACCATAGCCGTCCCTATAAAGGGCACCAGCCCACCGAAGACTCCATTGCCAATATGATAGGGCAATGACATTGAAGTGTAGCGTATATTGGCCGGAAACAATTCCACCAAAAAAGCCGCGATAGGCCCGTAGACCGCAGTCACATAAAGAACTTGAATAAACACTAAGGCTGTTAAGGCAAACATATTGGGATTCAGGGCTGTCGCATTGGGCTCCAAAGGATTCCACCCAGAGTAATGCTCCATTGCACGATAGATGGGATAGTAAGTGAGTGCGGCCACAACCATTCCAGAGAGCATGATTTTTTTTCGTCCAATTTTATCTGACAAGGCTCCAAACACCACAAAGAAAGGTGTGGCAAGCAACAGAGCAATAGCGATCACCATATTCGCGATAACAAAATCAACTTTCAGGACTGTCTGTAAATAATAGAGAGCATAAAACTGCCCCGTATACCAGACAACTCCCTGTCCTGCCGTCGCGCCAAACAAGGCGATCAAAACCATTTTGCGATTTTCTGGATTTAAAAAACTATCCCTGAGAGGCGATTTTGAGGCCTTTCCCGAGGCTTTCATTTTTTGAAAGACGGGGGACTCACTCATTCGACGACGGATATAATAACTAAAGGCCACCAAAGCCACGGAGACTACAAATGGAATGCGCCAACCCCACTGTTTAAAGGCCACTTCTCCTGTACCTAAGCGAGTGGCAAGAATAACACCCAATGAAACAAACAAACCCAAGGTTGCCGTGGTCTGAATAAAGCTTGTGTAGTATCCCCTTTTACCATCGGGGCTGTGCTCAGCCACATAGGTGGCCGCTCCTCCGTATTCACCGCCCAAAGCTAAGCCCTGCAACAAGCGCAAGACCAGCAGTCCGATGGGCGCAAAAATCCCAACCTGCTCATAAGTGGGCAAGAGCCCAATCGCCGTGGTGGCCCCACCCATAATCAGCAATGTCACCATAAAGGCATATTTGCGACCGACGAGGTCTCCTATACGGCCAAAAATCAAAGCGCCAAAGGGGCGCACGATAAATCCAGTCGCAAAAGTTGCCAGGGTGCTTAAGAGCGCGACGGTTTCATTTCCTTTAGGAAAAAATTGTGCGGCAATGATCGTAGCCAAGGAACCAAAGATATAAAAGTCATACCACTCTATCAGTGTCCCCGCACTCGACGCACCGATGACCGTCCAGATCCCTGAGGTGGATTCATTTTTTTTAGAGCTCACGTTCAACATATTGACTCCTTCAAAGAATTTTAAAAATTCATGACTTTGAGCTTAACATGAAGGCTGCCTCTATTGGCATTGAGACGCGTTTGGAGGTGAGTTTTGAAACACATTTTTTTAAAAGTGGCTTAGGATGAAGCATCCTCAGTTGAGAAGGCCAGAACATTTCGTCCCAAGCCTAGTCTTCGGTTGAAGCCCTTGCCCTAAAGCGCTGCCTAAGGAATCACGAATTCGGGCGCTCCCTGAGAGATCCACAAGGCTAGTAAATTTTTTTCTGCACTGGACAGAGGTGGCCTGTCCTTTGGCATTGAATCGTCGGCCATATCAATTTGAATATCACTCAGATTACTTTTTATATTCAAATAGGTTTCAAGATTAATTCCCCCAGCATTGCCACCTGCCAAAGAGTGGCATTCATAGCAGTGAGGAGCAAAAATCTCTGTTCTAATCACTGCATAATCAATTTGATTTGCAGGTACAGTGGACGACTGACTTGAACTTCCGCCATCGTTTGACAGCGTCGTCGGGTGAATCGCATCAAGTGCGTAGCCGCAACCATCCAAATAAATCAAGGCAACGAGACTTGAGAATATGAGAAGGACCTTGCAAAAAAAAGATTTTGTACTCATGAAAACTCCTCTGAGATTCAACCCTTTTAATGAGAGGGGCTTGCCAGGGCTTGGCTGGATTAGAATACCTAAATTCCTTGAGCAATAAAACTCGCGTTTCTTTTATTATAGAACCTGAAGTTAGAATCACATTTTGCGATTCGATTTAATCACTAAAGGAAAGATTCGTTTAAAAATCGAAAATAATTTTAAAAAAAATGTCATTGATCAACTTGTCCTGTTTTTTCTTCCATTTAAATTCAAACACCTTAAATTAATAAAATTCGCTCGACAAAGGATCCAAAAGCACCAACATTTGCGAAAGCGCAAAGAAGGACCTGTCAAATTTTTCTGACCTGCGAGGAGTTAAGAATGAGCCTAAATTTCGAAGTGATTTTTAAAAACATGCCTGAGGTTAAATCGATTCGAAGACATCTTGAAAAGGAAGTCGAGGTCCTTGAGAAAAACTTTGATGGCATCGAAAGCTGTCGAGTTTATTTTGACCTTCCCTATCATCATCGCTATCCAGGTAACATCTATTACTTTAAGATTGAAGTGAACGTCCCTGGCTATGAACTGAAAGTCGAACGCTGCCCCTCTGCAGAAGGCTCTAGTGCTGACATTTTTGCCTTGATTCATGAAGCCTTCGACGAAACTTTAAAAAAACTCGAGTCCTCTAAAATCGCCAGAAAAAAAATGAACGAAGCAGAAAGATCCAGACCTCCGGAGCCGAGAAGTCGCCCGGAAGCGGGCGCAAGTTTTTAGAAGTGATCCTAAAAAACCTTGAACAACAAACTGATAAAGATGGGAAGCCATGCAACTCACAAGAAATATATCAAATCCAATTCTTGTTCCTGACTTAAGAAATGAGTGGGAAAGCTTTGCAGCCTTCAACGGAAATGTCTGCCAAGAAGGCGAAGTCTATCATCTTTTCTATCGGGCCATTTCTGACCATCGTCAGCTTGAGAGCAAAGAATTAAGAATGTCCTCCATAGGGCACGCCACCTCCAAGGACGGAGTGAGCTTTCAAAAAGAAGGCCTCTTGATTCATCCCGGACGTCCCTGGGATCGCTTTGGTTGTGAAGACCCCAGAGTCACCAACCTCGAGGAAAAAAAATTCCTTTTTTATACAGCTATCGGAGCCTATCCTTTTGTTTCTGATCATATCCGAGTCGGCGTTGCTATTTTTAATAATTTTGACAGCAAGCCTGAGTATCACCTGGTCACTCCCTTCAATGCCAAAGCCATGGCGATGTTTCCTGAAAAAATCAATGGCAAGTACACAGTGATTTTAAGTGTGAATACAGATCTACCGCCTTCAACCGTGGGCATTGCCACCTTTGAAAAACTAGAAGACCTGTGGTCCCGGGAATTCTGGAATAAATGGTATTTAGATCTTCCTCATCATGCTCTGCATTTACGCAGACTCGATACGGATCAAATTGAAGTGGGCGCAGTTCCCGTGAAAGTGAAAGAGGGTTGGCTTTTAATTTACTGCCGAATTCAAAACTATGGTCACCCGGGGACTGTCTTTGGAATTGAAGCTGCCTTGTTAGATGCAAAAAATCCAAAAAAAGTTTTAGCTCGCAGCCAATATCCGCTCTTAGTGCCTAAGGAAGGCTATGAAATCAATGGCACCGTCTCCAATGTGGTTTTTCCATCAGGGGCAATTATTGAAGGAGAAGAACTTCATGTTTACTACGGCGGTGCAGACACGGTGTGTGCCCTGGCCACCTGCCATTTGCCGACACTCATGAAAAGCCTTGTTTACGAATCTGTCAGTCTTCCTATTCTGAACAGATCCCTTCGCAATCCAGTCTTGACCTCTCGTTGGGATCATCCTTGGGAAAGACTTGGAGTTTACAATCCAGGAGTGCTTCAAGATGGCGACAAGCTTGAAGTGGTCTATCGAGGCCAAGACAACACCGGAACCTCCTACATGGGACTGGCCACTTTTTCTGCAGACACAACAGAATTTATCAGCAGAGAGTCAGAGCCCATTTATCGACCGCGGGAATATTTTGAAGAGAAGGCTTATGCCCAAGGTCACTCTGGGTGCGAGGATCCAAGACTGACCTTAATCAATGATCAAGTGTATATGCTCTACACTGCCTACCGTGGAGACAGCCCGCCCCGCGTGGCCATGACTTCAATCCGGCTCGAAGACTTTAGAGCTAGAAAATGGGAATCCTGGACAAAGCCTGTTCTGATTTCGCCTCCGGGCATTGCTGACAAAGATGCCTGCCTCTTTCCAGAAAAAATTCGCGGCAATTTTGTTATCATTCACCGGATCGAGCCCGACATCGTGATCGATTATCGCCCTGAACTTAATTTTGATGGCTCTTCACAATGGTTGGAATCACAAACCGTCATCCCCCCAAGAAAAGACAGCTGGGAGGGAATAAAAATTGGCGCAAACACCCCACCAATAAAAACACCAGAGGGCTGGTTGCTCCTTTACCACGGTGTCGGCACTCACGACCGGCACTACCGTTTGGGTGCTTTGCTGCTGGATCTGAATGAGCCCTCGCAAATTATAGGACGCTCCCTGGATCCCATCTTAGAACCTGAAGAGGCCTATGAACGCTTCGGTCAAGTTCGCAATGTGGTCTTCCCTTGCGGCTGGGGAGTTTGGAAAGACAACCTGCATATTTTTTATGGCGGAGCGGACAGTTGCACCTGTCTGGCCACGGGCTCGCTCTCTAAGCTGATTAAATATTTAAAGAGTTGTGGAGATGTTCGTTAAGAGTTTACCTGCATGCAAAATCTTGCGCGAAAATTGAGGGCTAAGAGGTTTATCAATTGCCTAAGACTTTATTGCTGATCTATAATTTGGACTGTAATTTGGACAGTAACTCTAATTATCGTATCGGATGAAGTTGATGACTGAAGAGCAGAAAATAAAGAACATAGAGTATTGGCGACAGGGTTGCTTAGGAGATCTCCAGGCTGCAATTGACATTGCTTGTCTTGCGAAGAAAAATGCACATGCACTTTTTTTTCTCCATTTGAGTATAGAAAAAGGACTTAAAGCACTTTTTGTTCAAAATATGAATCAATTTGCACCATTGACCCATAATCTGTTGATGTTGGCACAAAAAGCGGGAGTTAATATTGAACTACCTGATTCGCAACTTTTGTCAGATATAAATGAATTTAACTTAGCAACCAGATATCCGAATGAAATCGAAGAGATTCAAAAGATTGCTACTGATGAATTCACATCCAAATTTTTAGCGGAAGGCCAACGGATACAACTATGGATATTGGCACAATTAAAATAGATGTCCTTAGACTGAGAACTGAACTTAAGAAAAACAATATTCATCCAGATTTGCTAATATTATTTGGATCCTATGCCGACAATAGAGCTCGGCCCGAAAGCGATATTGATATTGCCGTAGTTTCCAGAGACTATGGAAAAAGTCGCTTTGCAGAAGGCGCCGCTTTAAATCTCATTGCGACGCACATTAACCCCAATTTTGAGGGGATTCCCATTTCACTTGCTGATTACATCAATCCAAATGCGGCATCACCAATCCTCAATGAAATTCGCACAAAGGGAATTGTTCTGTTTTAATACATTTATCTGTATGCAAAATCATGCGCAAATCTCGTGCGGGCAAATGACAAGTGATTTTAAACCTAGGCCGGATTGGAATAACGACCTAAAAATAAAATCGCCCCGGTTTTTAGATCGCGAATCATAAATAAAAATGGATGATTGGCATTAAATATTTTTGGCGGAGTTACGGCCCCCGCTTTAGTCATAATGACGGCTGTAGCCGCAGCAGCTTCGGTACCTTCTTCACTAATATCCACAAAAGCTTTATGTATGACCTTTGAAATAAATATCTTCTCATTCACGAAATCTCTTACTCCACTAAAATTTGCATTATCTTCATCAAAGGGAAGTGTCATTCCAAGTGCTTTTAGGTTCTCGGAAAGTTCAAATTGTGATTCAGCTTTAAATTTTGGAAGCGTCAACGCCACTGGAACAGTTGAAAGCTTGTTGGTCATAGCAGAGAAACTGGATCCACTGATTTTTTGCTCCACTGAGTTTAGATCAATGCCTGGCCTTAGCAACAAAACATCCATCGCAAGCTGATGACCCTGATAAATCATCTCTACAAGTTGTAGCTCATTATTTTCAAAATATCTCAACTCCTTGTTCATGTGCATAAATTTAGCCTTTTTTGTTTTAGATAAGGCCAGTTGAAAATCCCCCTCCCTCGTCATTTCCTTGCTAAATGGAAGTGCCCATTTGCCTTTAAAATAAATGGCATTTGTTAAAACCATCTCTGTATTACGATCAATAATTCCGGGCAGAAGCAGGTCTATAATTTTATTCTGAGTTTGTTGGGCAATCCAAGAATTCATCAACTTTCGTGATTCTTCAGTATTATGCTTAAAGTCCAAACTCACCGGTGAAGCATGGTAATGATCTAATAGCATTTTCAAAAACTGAGGTCGATACGCCTTTCCTGTGCTAGTCCAAATTCGATTAGCAATGGCTAGTTGATAATCCTGATTTCCCTTAAGATGACCGAGCAGTTGTGCGAAATCTGAATGGTAACTCTGAGGCAGGTGCAAGGTCTTAATCATTTGATTTAGGGTCTCTTTTTGGGCACCCGCAGATGTCATCGCTAAGGCTGAATAAATACTCAACGGCGAAAGAAATAAATTACCCTCAACTTTCGATTGGGTCTTGTAGATTTCAAAAGCAAATTGGTTGTTCGTGGCACCAAGGGGATTTAATTGCGCACAAACTCTATCCGAAATAGAAAAAATTAAAGTGAGGAGAAATATTTTTGCTACCATTTTTTTATGTGATCAAAATGCTTTTACAACGTCAAGAGTGAATAGGTTTTTTTGCTTCTGCCGACCTTCCTTTTTTCTGCAAAGATAAGATTTCATCTCCGTTTGAAGAAATGATGATGGATTCACCAGCGCGACTTTCAATCAATCAGCGGTAAAGATCACTCCACCAAAAACCGTGGGTTTCTTTGGTACGGAAAGTATTGTGAACTCTACAAAGACATCTCAAATTAGTTTCATCATGCGAACCGCCCTGACTCCAAGCCAACTGATGATCAATTTCCAACTGATAATGACTTTCACAGCGCTTTCCATCTGAGCCAATAAATTCACAGCGGCCTTGCGCTTTTTGAAAAACAAGACGTCTTGTCTCGATCGGAATAAATCGAGAAGATTTTTTGGCTTCGCAGTGCTTCGAGAATCGGTGTTTTATTTTAAGATTAGTCCCTCGATATTTTTGATTTGTTTTTCTAAAATTAGAATCATTGGTTGAAGATGGATGATTGTTCCCAGGACATTGAATGTCAGTTGTTTGAAGTTTATAATCTGTGGATTGAAGTTTACAATCAGTAGCTATGCATTGATGGTCTATAATCTCAACTTTCATTTCTGTGCGATGGCGCTGATGAACTATTTCTTCAACTTTACTTTCTGTCACAAAGCGCTGAGGCTCCGTTGTCTGAATTTTCGATCCTTTGCTGCGGCCTTTTTTGTTTTTTAAAATTTCTAGACTCTCTTTAAATATTTTTTTCAATATTTTATTTACGTCCCCGTCAGGGATTTCGTGACTCAAAAGACTTTTAACTTCTTGCAATAGCTGGAAAGTTTCTTGATCGACAGTCACTTGCAACAAGGTGTGATTTGCAGTTAGTGGCTTTTCTTTATTGGCAGGAAGCGCTGCCACAGGATTTATGGTGACAAAGGCTGCCTTCGCCTCTTTTTGGGTTTTACCTTTAACGGCATCAAAAATGTCTTTTTTCTCTTGAAAACTTAAGACTGCTTTTTTTTCAGATTCAAGTTTGCGTATAAATCCCTGAGTGGCCGCCATGGTTGACAGGTTGGTTTCCCCTGAAACAAGTGCGGCTCTGGCTTCGGGAATGGATTGAATTAATTTCATTGCGTTGATTCGCTGATAGGCCGAGGATTCACTGAGATGAAAATATTTAACTAAAAATTCAAAAAGACTTCCGAAACCAAGCTGCGCATAAATTCTTCTGGAATTCATTTCTTGCAAATTCAACAAGACCAGATCGCCCAATCGTTTTTCACGCAAAATCAGATTTTTAAATCCATCAATCAGTGCCGCATCGCTGAGTTTTTTCAAGTTATTTAATTCTAGAGCCTCTGACTTTTGGAAACTTAAAATGTTCGTATTCATCCTCATCCTTCACCTCTTTGATTGCCTTTGGTCCAACCTGTGAAAGTGTTATAACACGGAATTTGAGAGACAAAAGAAGCGCTCCCAGAGGGGCTCCTAGCGATCTTGTTTTTATTCCTGGGAACCTTGGTTGAATTGAAGAAAATGCTCTTTAAAATTGAGATTTGAGCCCTAGCGGGCGTATTTAAACCCCTATTTAGGTCAATGACTTTTTCCAAAAAAACTCTTCATTTTTAGTCACAAATTAAAAATTCTTAAAAAGCAATTTTATATTGCAACGCTTCTCCGATCGGAGATCTACATTTGATCTGGGCTCACAAAAAAAATAGAAAATAGAAAATAGAAAATAGAAATTAGAAATTAGAAATTAGGAAATAGGAAATAGGAAATAGGAAATAGGAAATAGGAAATAGGAAATAGGAAATAGGAAATAGGAAATAGGAAATAGGAATTAGGAATTAGGAAATAGGAAATAGGAAATAGGAAATAGGAAATAGGAAATAGGAAATAGGAAATAGGAAATAGGAAATAGGAAATAGGAAATAGGAAATAGGAGTCTTAAATGAAAATAGAAAAAAAGTCTTTGAAAAAATATTTTTTAATTAGGGATCTTTTTGGCAAAGGTCTGTAAAGGCAACATTAACGTTCGGATTCTCCGATCAAGTCTATGTTTGTCAATGTATCGATATGCACTTCTATGTATGTCTATGTAAAAGCTTTGAATATTTAATAGCGCTTAAACTGGCCCCTAAAATTGTTGATCAGACTAGCCCGAGTACATACTTTGCCCTCAAGCGCACGATGCGCTTGAGGAAGGCTGCACAGGATGGCCAGACGATCTGAAACCGAGGGCAGCTGTAAAAAAAACCGCCATCAACAATTTAAGGGGCCTGTTTTAATAGCGCTCATTTCTTCATTGCCCGGTAAAAAACGGTGAACCGTGACCAAGAAAGAAACAATGATCTTTGATAAAAAGCGATTTGCATGCAGGCTAAACTGATCCAGTATTAAAAAGACATGAATACCGTACTGCAAAGTTCACCCTTTTAATTTGCCTGTATGCAAAATTATGCGCAAATAAATTCTCCTTTTCGCACTGACTATTTTCCAGCGACTTAACCCATAAAGGTACTTATCAACTTTCACGGGGACATATTGTAGTGTGCTCATCTCACTTTTTAAGGCATTCCGTTTTTAGGTCTTCTGGACTACACCTTACCCAAAGTATTCATAGCATTTGTTATGCGCAATTCTCATGCGGTCAATCATATCCTTGATTTCTTGACACCATCGCCCGCTTGCAGTTTTTTTGTTTTTTTAAGGACAGGGAAATCTTATCGATTAAATATTTAAAAAGCTGCGTAGATGTTCATTAAACTTTTCATAAGCGTTGGCAAATGACAAGTGGCCAGAGCACACACTGTGTCGGCACCTCCGTAATAAACCCGCAGCTCTTCCCCCACAATAATTGCCCCCGAGGGAAAAATAACATTCGGGACCGTTCCATAAACTTCATAGCCTTCTTTGGGAATCAAGAGTGGATTTTGACTGCGAGCTAAAACTTTTTTTGGATTTGTTCCATCTAACAAGGCCGCTTCAATTCCAAAGATCATGTTGGGTTTGCCATAGTTTTGGATTCTGCAATAAATTAAAAGCCATCCCTCTTTCACTTTCACGGGAGCTGCGCCCACTTCAATTTGATCTGTTTCTAGTCTTTGCAAAGGCAGTGCATGCTCTGCAAGTTGCTGATACCAATTTGTCCAAAATTCATTCGACCATAACTCTTCAAGCTGGTCAAACATCGCCACACCCACTGTCGCCGGCGGGAGGTCCGTGTTTGCACTCAGAATCACCGCATACTTGCCATTGATTTTTTCAGAAAACATGGCCATGGCTTTGGCATTGAAAGGAGTGACGAGGTGATATTCTGGTTTGCTATCAAAAATAGCAACACCGACACGGATGTGGCTCGAAACAAAAGGATAGGCTCCGATGGCCGTATAAAAGACAATGGTCTTTCCATCGATATGCACAGCTCTTGGATCTTCGCAGCCGAAGCGATCCCAGGGGCGTTCAGGTCTGATCAGCAGACTTCGATCCTGGAAGGTGACACCATCTTGAGAAACGGCGTGCCCAATGGAGGACACTCTCAACTCTTTTCCGCCAACGCGACGATACTCTGACATAGCTCTGTAGACCATGTGAGCGGCTCCCTTTTTTTTAAAAACATTGCCGTTAAAGGTAGCAAAACTTTCCCACTCATTGTTGGAATCAGGCGAAAGAATAGGGTTGAATTGATTTCGTGTGAGTTTCATAGGCTTCAGTCCTCAATACTTTTTGTTTTGAAAATTTGATGTCATGATTTGACTTCAGGGCTTCGATAAAACTGTGAAGGTCTCGACTCGCGACACAGACAACACAATCAGCCCCACCGTAATAGACAAATATTTTTTCATTGTGCAAGACAGCTCCACAGGGATAGACGACCCCGGGTTTAAATCCAGAATTTTCGTACCAATCCTCAGGCTCCAAGATAGGTGTCGAAGAGCGATAAAGCACCTTCGAAGGATCCTCAAGATCCAAAAGCATAGCTCCAATTTTGTAAAACCGATCGTCGCGATCATCGACTCCATAATAAATCAACAACCAACCCTCGGCTGTTTTAAGGGGAGGTGCACCTGCGCCAATCTTTCGACTGTCCCACATATTTTCACGAACTGGAATGCGAGCCTTCTCTGTCAGCCACCTGGATCCATCAAAATTCAAATCATCCAGGTAGTCGATCTGAATATCGGGAAATATCCGATACATCATCACAAACTTGCCTTTGATTTTTTCAGGAAAAATAACTGCACTTTTATTAACAATCCCGGGCTCTGATATTAAAACAGGTTTTTGCCAATTCCATTTTTTGACTAAGAGATCCTCCAGAGCAATCGAAGTCAGCGCTGCACGTGGAGGGCTGCAACCATCAAAGGCCACGTAGGTCATGTACAAGCGCTCCCCAATTAAAGTAACTCTGGGATCCTCACAACCTGCAATGCCTCCTCCTGAAACATATTTTTGCACCACTTGATCTGGCGATGCTTTTTGAAAGGATTCAAAAACTTCTTGAGGCAGATAAACTGGGGACTCGGACCTTTCATCAATGTTGACTCCATCCTTGGAGCTCGCATAGCCGATGCTTGAAATAAGATCAGACCCTTGGGCCCGATAGAGAATGTGAATCCTTCCCCGTGCATAAAAAGCGGCTGGATTGTAGGTCGCAAAAGACTCCCAGGAAAATTGTGGTCGAGGATAAATCACAGGATTTTCGCGAGCCCTTTGAATTGCAACAACATGATCTGGAGTCAATTGAAAAGGCAGATCTTCAATCGAATAAGAAACTTTCAAAGTTCCTAGTCCCTCTGTATTCCAAAAACTGTGAATTTGCCCCCGATAAAGCACCGCCCCCGCAAAATGGGCAGAGCCCCAGTCTGGTGAGCTTTCAAATACCGACTTTGAAGTGCGCCACAGGATTCGTGAAATATCGTGACTGTCAAGCAAAGCCATGTGAACACGATGTTTGATCTCTCCGTCCTCAAGATTTATAAACCGATAGGATATTAAAATTCCGTTGGCCAACTTCTTAGCGAAATCAAGATGGACTTCCTCATTCTGGGAAACGGGAATATCTAAGACATCTTTATAATTCAAATCCCAGTCCAGAGCATTTTTTGAAGTGGCGATTTGCACTTTTTTTCCGCCCAGCAGCATCACATACAAACCCTCTTTTTGAAACCCTGGTATGAGAACTCCACTGTTAAAATTTTGACCCTCTGAAGTTTTACCTATAAAAAAAAGTCGACTCCATTTTTTTAGATCCTTTGTCAAAGAAATCGCCACACCTTTTCTTTGCAACACCATCACGGCAAATTGCCCTTTATCAATCGAATCCAATTGAATCAGGCGACAGGCTTTGGATGGCAGCGTGGAATGCAGTGTGCTTGGGGCAACTTGGTATTCTTCGTTGTCATTGCCCTCAAGCAAGGCCAATTTTTTATCTGAGTTGGACATAAAAATATGCAGCTTTTTTTTATGTGTGAAGGCCCCAACAATGAAAGGACTGAGCCGTTTTTCAATACGTTTTTCTATCTGTTGCAACAGCAGCTTTCCTCGCTGCAATCCGCTCTGCAATCCTTTCAGAGGACGTCGTGGAAGTGTTTTGCCTAGGTCCGTATTTTGATTCATGATAAATTCTCCAGCTAGAAAGAAATCAAGTCCTTAACTTTCGTAACACGCTGAAGTTTTCTGCTGCCAGTTACATCTCTGAAAATTAAAAATCATATGAATTCTTAGATTGCCGAATTTAAATTGAAAGTGCTGAGCTTTAAAATGACTTTCCACTTGGCAAAGATACGATTCGAGGAGACTTGAATTTATTCACATTATCCAAGAGCCAAATGGTAATCATCAGAGCCCCGACTATTAAAAAAACATCAGCCCAATCTTGCGCATTTAGAATCTCTACATGCAAAGTATTGGCTATCCTTTTGGATTGCAAAATGAAAAGGGTACCAAGAAAGGTGAGCACGGCAACTAAAAGAGCATATTTTGATCTCAAGTGAGTCCTGTAAATAACTATTGCAACACTCCATTCAGACAAGATAGCCATGACCTTTGCTCGAGCACGACCCACATCAGAATTCTCTTGAAGACTCAATACAAAGCAAGTTCCGATCAATATCGCGAGCAAACACCCGACCACTGCAAAGCGGACAACTTCAGTTCTTTTGAAAAACTCACCGGATGATTTTTCTGAATTTAATTTTGCATCGTCTTGAAATGCAAGTATTGCTGTGGGATGAATAACGAGCTCCAGCCAGACAATGTGAACTGGAAGGTATAATAGCGGATACCCCAACAGTGGGATCAGCGCTGCGGTCAAGACAAAGGGTATATGAATCAAAAGCAGGTACTCAAAACTCATTTTTAAATTTGAAAACAGTTGGCGACCTTCCATTATCGCAGCAACAATCGTCTTAAAATTGTCATCACCTAAAATAATTGATGAAACTTCTTTGGCGCTTCGTGTTCCTCGCTGGCCCATGGCTATGCCAATATCAGCGGCCTTCAACGCTGGAACATCATTGACACCATCTCCTGTCACCGCCACGATCTCACCAGCAGCTTTCAGAGCATTGACAATTTTGAGCTTTTGAATGGGGGTGCATCTCGCAACAACATCAAGGGATGATAAAAATTCTGGATGTCGGCCCATATATTCTTTTTCAAACTTTTCACTGTCCAATTCAGCTGAGGCAACTTTAAGCTGTCCATGACCCAAGCCGATCTCGCGGCCGATGGCCGCCGCAGTTTCCGGATGATCTCCAGTCAACATCAGAACCTTAATTTTATTTTCATAGGCATACAGTATTGCCGATGCAACCTCCGGCCTTGGTGGATCTTCGAAAGCTAGGAGGCCGATAAAAACAAATCCACTCTCAGCCTCCTTGCCTTGATTGAATTCAAATGGGCTTAATTTAGACTGAGCACAGGCTAGGACCTTGTGTCCTTCTTTGGCCCATTGACTTGTTTTTTCTAGCCACTGCGTTTTTTCGACTGCGGACAAGTTTGACAATTCAAAAATAGTTTCTGGCGATCCCTTAGTGACGACAACAAAGCCCATCTCATTTTGAAAATATGCAGATTCACGTTTCCGATTCTCCGTAAAGGGAAACCGCTTGATTGTTTTAGGTAAGGTTAATTTAATTTCTTGCGCTTTTTTAAAGATGGCCAGATCCACTGGATCAGTCCCTTCAGGATTGCTTGCTAGCGCACTGACAAAGAGAACAGTCTCTGCACTGATCCTCTCTGCTGGGACTAGATGTGTAAGCTCTAGTTCCCCCATCGTTATTGTTCCGGTTTTATCAGAACAGATTTGTGTGATTCGGCCGATATTTTCTACTGAAACGGCTCTTCGCACCAAAGCATGCTTTTGCGCCAGCCGGTAAATACCAACTCCCAAAAAGAATGTAAATACAACCGGAAATTCCTCAGGAATGGCAGCAAGAGCAAGAGCCGCAGCACTAAGAAGTGCGTCGAGCCAGCCGTGGCCTTGATATATCCTTAACCCTGCAAGCAAAAGACAAAATCCCAGTGAAGCAAAAATAAGATTTTTAACTAATTTCCCAATGGAAACTTGCAATGGGGTTCGCTCGTGCGGCATCTGTGCTACAGATTGCACAATTTCACCATAAGCAGTATTAACACCTGTAAATAGAACTCTAAGCAGTCCATGCCCAGTAAGAACACGAGTGCCTGCAAAAGCCAACATATCAGCATCAACCGGGACCTCTTGCTCTTCAACGCGATGAAAGGGATTAAAGATGCATTTAACTTTATTTACTGGAAGTGCCTCTCCAGTGATGACAGATTCATCAATTTGAACTTCGTGAGCCTCTTCAATAACGCCATCGGCAGGAAGGAGCAAACCTGTTGAAATCTTCAATAAATCACCAGGTACAAGCTCACGCGAATCGATCTCAACTTCTTCCTGATCTCGCAGGACCTTGACACGAGACGAAAGATTGCTTTTAAGCCCCAGCGTCGAAGCCTGTGTTCGCCAATGAAGGAATGCATCCATAACTGTGAGCGGCAGAATCGCTACAAAAAGGGTGACACCTTCGCTCTTTTGACCAATAAAAAAAAACACCAACCCGATTCCGATCAAAAACCAAATCATGGGATCGCGAAGTGTCTCTTTGATAATTTCGACAAAACGGTTTGAGGACACTTCTAAAATTGAGTTGTTTCCGAAGAGAGCTCTTTGTGAAAGCACTGTGCTTTGACTTATTCCATGCGGCGACTGAGTTACACCCCGAAGGTTCGCGAACGAAATCTGCTTCATACTTCTCCATTTTTTGTCAAAGAACATTGCTTGAAAAAACTTTGGCTTAAATGAATAAAATTAGGCATTCGGACTCATTGGTCAAATTACTTAAAAAAAATGTAGCCGATCCTTGTTCATTATCTCCTGTCAAATTTCAAGTCTGTTGATCCTTCCTCTCTGGGGCCGTATCCTGATTGAAGACATTAAAAAACCAATCAAAAGGTGCCAAAAAAGGACAGATTCAAAATATGGATAAAAAGTGGCCTAGTCTCTCTATTGATCTCGTCATTCAAGAACTTGAATCCAATCCAGAGACTGGATTGAGCACCTCCGAAGCAGAAAAAAGATTACTAACCTTTGGACCAAACAGTTTACCTGCGCCTAAGCCTCGTCCGCTATTTTCAATCTTCATTCATCAATTTCAAAGTCCATTGATCTACCTCCTTCTGCTTGCTTCTTGTATTGCCTTTTTTATTGATGACAAAAAGGATGCGATTGTCATACTCGTTGTTGTCCTTCTTAATGCTATTATTGGGGCAATGCAGGAGGGTCGAGCAGAGCAATCAGTTTTATCACTTCGCAAACTTTTAACTATCAAAGCTCGCGTCCTGAGAGATGGCACCGAACAAGAGATTGATGCTAGCCAAGTTGTTCCCGGTGACATCATCTCTGTCAGCAGTGGCGATGCCGTATCCGCCGACTCGAGACTTATCTATGCAACCTCGCTGGCCGTTGCTGAAGCTGCCTTAACTGGTGAATCCCTGCCGGTCATCAAATCGACGCTTGCTTTGCCTGAAACAGTACAATTGGCTGATTGCCATAATATGATCTTCGCTGGAACTCAAGTGACTGCGGGACGGGCTCTTGCCATCGTCACCGCCACTGGAATGAAAAATGAAATCGGCAATATTGCGGAACTCACAGCCAACGCGATACAACCTAAAACACAACTTGAATTGCGCCTCCAAGATTTTGGTCGGTATATTTCAATGGGTTCGATCCTTCTTTTTTTCCTTGTTCTGGGCATTGGTTTTTTAAAAAACATCCCCTTCTCTGAAATAATTATGGTGGCAATCAGTCAACTGGTCTCTTTGGTTCCTGAAGGCCTGCCCGTTGCTATGACCATTGCCCTTGCAGTTAGCGTTCAGAGAATGGCACAAAGAAAAACAATCGTAAGACGCCTTTCAGCCGTCGAAATTCTAGGTTCAACAACAGTCATTTGCACTGATAAAACTGGAACCTTAACAAAAAACGAAATGACTGCGACTTGCATTTATCTTCCGGCAGGCCATCGTAAAATATCGGTTTCAGGAGCTGGCTACAAGCCGGAAGGAGAATTTACAGAAGACAATGAGATCCTGAACATTAAGGAGGTCGATGAACAACAACAACTCATGAAAGCGGTTGCCCTCTGTAACGATTCGCAGCTCTTACCCCCAGACAGAACAAATCAAAATTGGCGAATCCTCGGAGATCCAACAGAGGGCGCACTCCTCACTCTGGCCTTCAAGGCCGGTGTCGATCCAATGAGTCTAAATAAAATGTATCCTAGAAAAGCTGAAATTCCTTTCGATTCAAAGTTAAAACTAATGGCAACCTCGCATGAGGTTGATGGCGAAGACCTTGTCTATGTCAAAGGTGCCCCCGAAGCTGTGCTTGCCCTTACAGGTTCTATTGACCAACCTTTGAATAGTATTGGACTTGAGGAAATACCAATAAGTACTCAACAGAGAGATGAAATCACTAATGCGGCAAAAGAAATGGCTGATTCAGCACTTCGAGTTCTCGCTGTGGGACTTGTTAGAAAGGCTACTATTGATGGCGTTCAAGGCTATCACCCCTACTTTGGAAAAGTCATTTTCCTCGGTTTGATTGGGGAGCTTGACCCTCCCAGAGTTGAAGTTGCTGAAGCTGTTCGCCAGTGCCAAAAAGCTGGAGTTCGCCCCGTCATGGTCACAGGTGATCATTTGGCTACGGGTCTAGCCATTGCAAAGTCTCTAGGTCTAAGTCAAAAAGATGATACAGCCATTGATGGCAATGATTTGGATAAAATGTCCCAAAAAGAATTAATCGATAAAATTCCTCGCATCAGTGTTTTTGCGCGAGTCCATCCTGCTCAGAAACTTAGAATTATTCAAGCCTTCCAAGCCAGAGGCGAAGTTGTAGCAATGACTGGCGACGGCGTGAATGATGCACCGGCATTGGTGACTGCCAACATCGGTATAGCGATGGGACTCACTGGCACTGAAGTGGCCAAAGAAGCCGCAAAAATAATTATAAGCGATGATAATTTTTCAACAATAATCACAGCTGTTTCCGAAGGTCGACTGGTCTATCAGAATATCAAAAAATTGATTCTTTTTTTACTTGTGACTTCGATCGATGAAGTGATTGTGCTTTTGCTTGCCCTTATTGCGGGTTATCCACCGCCCTTGGCCGCAGTTCAGATTCTTTGGATCAACCTTGTTTCAGAAGGCGCATTGACAGTGAACCTGATCATGGAGCCCCCCGAGGGGAATGAAATGAGTCGACCGCCAATTTCGATCAAAGAGCCCCTCATTGATCGGGAGCTTTTATTGAGAATGCCCCTGATGTTGATGGCTTCCGTGATTTCAACATTTGGCTGGTTTACATATCGATCCAGCTTAGGCCTTTCCGCCGAGCAAGTGCAGACCGAAACCTTCACGATCCTAGTGGTTGGACAGTGGTTTAATGTTCTCAATTGTCGCTCCGCAAATCAATCTGCTTTATCTTGGTCTCTCTTTAAAAATCCTTATTTGCTTGGTGGCCTTATTATCGCTAATCTAATGCATGCATCTGTAATCTACTGGAAACCCTTAGCTGCTTTTTTTCATACGGTCCCCATTGCACCAAAGGAATTTTTTGAAATAGGAGCCGTGGCAAGTCTGGTTCTTTGGACGGAGGAAATTCGCAAGTTCTTTGCACGAAGGAAAATTTTAAAGGCTGTAAAAATGGAACTGCCAGACTGATGATAAATAAAATTCCCTGCGAGTCTGTCTATCCCGCCTTGAAAAATCGCCGAGACAGCCATTGATAATTCAATCACTCTCGAGATTTGCATCCGCAGGAGCAACGAATTTGGCAATCGCCATGACAAGTTTTTTTGCGTCAAAGGGCTTGGATAAATGGGCGTCAAATCCAGCCTCCGCAATTCGTAACAGTTCACCCTCGCTTGAGTGCGCAGAAATAACGACCACTGGAATATGCAAATTGAGCCTTTTTTCAAACTGACGAACTTGATTAAGCAAAGAAAAGCCGTCACCATCTGGCATTTCAATGTCGGTGATTAGAATTGATGGAGTAAACTCTGACATTGAAATCATAGCCTCGTTGACAGATAAGGCTGTTATTACGAGCGCTCCAGCTTTTTCTAAGAACAATTTCAGCAAAGCTAAGCTGTCGCAAGAGTCATCAACGGCCAGTACTTTAAGTCCCAAAAGAAGTTGAGGACTCGCCCCTTGAAAAACAGGTTCAGCCAATTTTGATATGAGCTGGACTTCTGAACCTTCTGCCCTCGGCACCGTAAAATAGAATCTGCAACCGCAACCCTTGTCAGATTCAACCCAGATTTTTCCACCATGGGCTTCAACAATTCCCTTTGCTATCGCAAGTCCCAGGCCAGTTCCAAGCGCTGCGGTATTTGACGATTGCCAAAACTGATTGAAAACTTTCGGGATCTCTTCGAGTTCTAGACCTGGCCCCGAATCGGCAACCATAAATTTTATGAATTTATTTTCACGGCAAGCTCTGACCCGAATTTCGCCAAATTGTGGAGTAAATTTGATGGCGTTGTCGATGAGGTTCCACAAGACTTGTAAGAGGCGCCTATGGTCTCCCAATAAATTTGGAAGATTTTCTTGAAACTCCATGAATAATTTTAGATTCTTTTGCTTGATCTTTACCGTCATCGGCTCGATTCCCGAATGAATCACAGGCGAAACAGGGATGGAGTATTTCTCGAGCGAAAAGGTACCTGCCTTTGCCTTGCTAAAAACAAGCAGATCAGCAATCATTTTCTGCATGACCTCTGTAGAATTTCGAATTTTTTTAATGACCAACTCTTGATTTTTTTTACTAAGCACTTCTGCATCGCTGAGAATCTGAGCTGACATATTGATCACCGCAATGGGATTGAGCAGATCATGCGAAACAATCGAAAGAACCAGCTCCCGAGCCCTGATTGCTTCTTGGGCATCTCTATAGAGTTTTGCATTTTCTAGCTCAACGGCAACCCGCTCTCCGACAACTTTTAAGAATTCAAGATCGTGGAGGCTAAACTTTCTTCCCGAGCCCGTCATAAAAAATGCTAAGGTTCCCGTAGCCTTTCCACTGACGATCAGTGGAAAAACAACTAGGGAAGTGATTTCCAGCAACTCAATACTTTTGCAGCACTCCTGGTCAATGAGGGGCTTGCTCAGAATATCCTCTGCGACATTTACTATAAGCAAAGGTTTGAGTGTTTCCAACACATGGCCTACAGCTGTTTGATCGCCATGAGTCGGCACGATATGAGAGGCAAATGTTTGCAAAAGAATGCGCTTTGACTCATCTTGAATTCCAATAGCGCGAAAATTCAAAACATTGCCATCAAGAGAAGAGGCAATGCAGATGTCTGCCAGCGTCGGCACCATCATATCGACCGCATGCTGTATTTTTAACTGATAATCCCAAGTGTCAGAAAGCGTTTGTCCAAGCTTTACTAAAAAGGATTTCTGATCCTCATTTTTTTTTCGCTCACTGATATTCCTAATGATAGCAGTCACCTCCAGGCCGTCAGCGGTCTTAATGGGGGTCAAGCTAATGTCGATGGGAAATTCGCTGCCATCTTTTCTTCGGCCAAAAAGATCCAGACTGGCCCCCATGGGGCGCGCTACAGGTTTTTGGCTGTAACCAGTTCGTTGGGCAACATGAGCATGTCTGAAGCGCTCAGGTATTAGAATTTCAATCGGCTTACCAACAAGTTCTTCGAGGTTATAGCCAAATATATTCAATAGCTGTTTATTGGCCCTAATTATATTGCTTTTAGCGTCAGCAACCAGAATCGAATCGAACGCGCCATCAAAGAGCCCTCGATGCTTTTGTTCAGAAGCGTAAAGCTCTGCGGTTCTATCTAGAACTTTGGCTTCGAGGGTATTCGTCAGGTCCAAAAGAGCGATCTCTGCAATTTTCCTGGCCGTGATGTCAATATGCGAAACAACAGCACCAGGCTGAACCCCTTGCAGCTTTGCTATATTCATGATGAACCAACGCGGACCATCCAGTCCAGGACATGGATATTCAACGCTTTGTTGATCAACTTGGCCCGTCAGAACGGCCCTTAGACTTTGTGCTGCTTTCAAGCCGAATTCGTCGGCATCACCATTGCCAAGACAAGCAGAAATATAGTTTGTTCCTACGCTTTCTGTGAGAACACTCATTTCTGAATTTTCGCGACCAAAAAGTAGCCAGGATTGATTGACAGCAACAATCACACCCTTCTGATCAAGGACTGCCATGCTGTAGGGGATTGAATCTATGATGTTCGAGAGGCGCTCTTGGACCAAATGCACCTTCTTTTTTGTTAGCATCAATGGGAAGACTTCTTATAGGCGATTCAGAGCGCAACTACAATGCCTTAAGTTGTGATCAGCTGCCACCAGGCTGATTTGAGTTGATTTTGTTAGCCAAAAAAAGTGGCCCTTCAAAAAAAGAAAACAACAAGTTCTAAATTGAATTGAGATTCATTAGCATCATTGTTAATTTTGTTTTCTTCCTGAGTCTTATTTGATCATTGCGACTATTATCATTACAATATTACAATGAACTGCAACTTGAGTGCTGAATATCCTGGAGAGAGCCAACGATGAATTTCAAACAGAGCTGCCTAAAAATAACATTGCCCTTAATTATTGGATTCTCAGCAATTTCATGTGCGTCAACTCGACTTGAGACCACCGCTCAAAGCAAAAAACAAGGAACTGTGGAAGTCCTATTAAGCTCTGCGGACAAAACCCACCTCTTAAGTAAAGAACCAGAACTGGAATTCCAGTCCAAAATAAGAGCGACAAATTCGAAAACCGATTTCATTATTCAGGTTGATGAAAAAATAAAGTATCAACAAATCCTAGGTTTTGGCGCAGCACTTCTGGATGGAACGGCCACACTGGTCAACAATTCTTTGCAGCCTCAGGCCATTGATGATTTATGGGTGAAGTTGTTTGACCCAAAAAAAGGCATCGGCTTGAGTTTTCTTAGACTGGGAATCGGAGCCTCAGATCTGTCACCAGATCTCTACAGCTATGAAGATCAACCGGGACATTTCACCGTTGAACACGATCAGGCTGTTTTTCAACTAGTCAAAAAGGCCCTGGCCTTAAACTCAAACTTAAAAGTGATGGGCAGCCCTTGGAGCCCTCCAGGTTGGATGAAAACCAACGGAACAATGATCAAAGGTTCACTGGCTCCTGAACATCAAAAAGATTTTGCAGAATATTTAATTAAGACAATTCAGGCTTGGAAAAAAGTAGGTCTGCCCGTTGACGCCATCACTTTGCAAAACGAACCAAAAAATGACAACAATTTTACTACTTCTCTTTTTAACCTTCATCCTGGCGACAAAGTGCCACCTCTTGCGCCGGTGGATCAACAAACTTTCATCACCAAATTTCTGGGACCTGCCGTTCAAAATGCTGGATTAAAAACAAAGTTGCTCATTTGGGATCATAACTATGAGCAAAGTGGCACAAATATGATCGACCAAGTGCTGATCTCCCTGCAGGATAAAGAAATGCGACAATATTCTGGCGGAGCTGCTTTTCACTGCTACAGCAAGGGCAACGTAAGATCTTTGGCTGCAATTCCTCAAACTTATCCCGGCCAAGATATTTATATGACTGAATGTAGCAGCGGCGATTGGACCAACTGGAAAGATCAATTCAACTACGATGCCGCCAGCTGGATCATTGATCCACTGCGCGCCGGCGCCAAAGTTGTTTTAAAATGGGGTTTAATTTTGGATGAGAATCACAAGCCTTATTTAACTGCCTACAACGGCTCTTGCACTGGTTGCATTGGCAGCATCGTTATTCGCAATAAACCTGATGGTAGCTACACAGGCCAGTGGGCCTATGAGAGAGATTATTACATCCTTGGACAAATCAGTAAATTTGTTCAGCCTGGCGCTTATCGAATTGAATCCAATGAGCCGCCAGGAGGTGTTTTAAAAAATGTCGCGTTTATAAATACAGATAATTCAAAAGTTCTCTATGTTTTTAACTCTAGCGGTGAGGCTAAAAACTTTGAGGTCCAAGCAAGCTCTGGAAGTTTTCAATACAATCTTCCACCACAATCTGTCGTCACTTTTAGATGGAATTAAAACTCAATTTAATCATTAAAATTTATCTATTTTTTAATAATATTGATCGTACGAGAGGCATTGACAGGAATGAGGGCTGCTTGCCTGGACGAGCTATAGCCAACTAATGAAACTTTGATGTTGTTGTTACCATTTACAGCAGTCAATTGACTTCCTTGTAAGATGATATCAAAGCGACCCTGTACGCAATAATGGTCCTGATCGTTGCCATTATGAACATTGATCACAGTCAGCGGCGTTGTGCCTAAAACTGCAATAATCTGATTTATTGGGTAAGTTGAAGAGAAACACTCGCCACTGAGCTCAATTTGATCATTAATATTGCTCCCCACACGGAACCCTTCTGCCGGCAAGTTGACTGAAAGATTCAGATCCGTGGAATTTGCAACTTTATTCACGGCGCTGCCAGAAGCTTTGGTTACTTCGTTGGTGAGCAATGAATTCTGATTTATATTAGAGCAAGCCAAAATACTGCTTGCTGCTATCAACATAAATAATGATCTCGAAAAAATCATATGCACTCCCCTATCTGATAGAGTAAGTCAGCAGCGCTAAAATCGAAATCCTTTTCGTAAATTTTCCCACTTTGAGACGATCTTTAGTCTCAGTTCAATAGGATCAATAAATAAAAAGTAAGTTGAGACCATAACAAAGGCAAAATTCCATAACCCTATGAAGATCGCTATACCCAAATGAAATAAGGCTCCCATAACCAACCACGAAAGGCGCATTTTTTTTGAAACAATCATCGCTGGAAAATAGATTTCAAAGAGAATAGTCATATAGGCAACCAACGGAATCACCCAAGGAATATTTCTTAAAAATTCAAAGTTCATCGTGGTCATTTGCGGATTGGCCATGACACTCCACAGAGCGGTTCCATCCCACCAACTAGCACCTTTGAGTTTTTCCCAACCCGTGTAGACGTAAATCACAGAAATCTGAACCTGAATCATCCGGATCATCATCGATGATATGAAATCACTCTGGCGAAATTCTTTTTTATTATTAAACAAATTCAAAACACTCAATCTTTCACAGGATTGAGTGAAGGAGAGGTAAAACAAAAACAAGGCCGCAATAATATCGGCACCAAAATTGACAGCAAAATTTCTTTGAATAAAGCCCATATCCAAAATCCAGGCCATCCACATGATCCAACGACCACCAATGCCCAAGGCCAAAAGTCCAAGTAAGACGACAAGCAAAATATGCATAGAGCTCATCAAAGAATCAGGCCAAAAACTCCATAAAAAAAGTGGCCGATAGAGATCCCCCATGGCCTCCAGGGCCATGGATCTTGGGATCCAACTTAAATCTGAATAGTATTCCATCTTCCACTGACGGACCAAGTAACTTAAAAACATTGTTCCACAAAGGACAATTCGCATGAGGGCTACGCCCATCAAATTTTGTGGACTGAACCAAAACTGATCCCACGCCTTCCAAAGTCTTTGCATCATGAACTCACCTCATCTGAAGCATCCACACAAGAAAAGACCTCATGAATATTTTGAAATACCGTTGAAAGGGATTCGACTCCCTCTCCTTTAAGCACTACCATTTGATCTAAATTTGCAATGGTCTCAACCACATGCTCCATCTCTACCGAGGTTGCCCCTGGGTATTGCCGGCACAGCCAAGGCCCCATAAAAGTCTTTAACCTTCTCGGATCAATCAGCATGTAGCGCATGACATACAACTCACGTTGGCGAAATATTGAACTGATTCTGCGATTTTTTTCTGCAGGAAAAAATCCGTCCACAGAATCTTTTATTTGATAACCCTCAGGATCCAAAAAATGGATCCTAAATTGAATGTACATTGTTGGAGCTGGATCTGGTGAAAAAAAATTCCAATTGGCGTTCAAACCCACAGAATTTGCGTAGGGCGTGATGTAGCGAGATGAACTGCGACCAAGATAAGATCCCAGATTTGGCATCACCAACATAATAAAGATCGTGTAGACAATCCAAACACTGAGAAGAACTTTAATTACAAATTTCATTCTCATCTTGCATTGCCTTTCTTTTGTTTCAGCCAATTAATTTATCTAAGAAAAATCACAATGATTCAGTCCTCTTAAACTTCATCGATTTCTTCAGCTTCACCAAAAAAATGCAGTTCTTCATCAGCGTCCGCTTCAAGATCAGCATCAAGATCAGCACTCAGGTCATTTTCATTTTCAAAATGATTGAGTTGATCATCAGAGGCCATGGATGCGTCTTCATCGCTTTCAAAAGCAGCGATGGCCTCTTGAATTTCTTGAGGTCCATCTTCTTGTAGTCCACCACCTTTAGGTGCAGCTTTTTTAGCAGCCATTTCCGCCTCTTTAAGCGCAATCAGACTGGTCCCCGCGGCTAAGGCTTCATCAAATTTTTTCAACCAGTTTGAATCACGAGTTGAAACCGGCTCTCCCATCGCGAGTGCTTCGCGAATATTCTGAGCTCTCTCTTGATCGCGCTTCTCAGCTTGGCGGCGTTTTTCTTCTTCAAAGAAAGTTGAAGAAGTAGAAATTTCTTCAAGTTGAGATTGAATTTTCATCAATTCATCTTCACCTGAGGAATAACTGACCGAAAGAGTTCCCTCTGACAACGAATCTGTGATGGAAGCTAAAGTTGGTTTTTCTTCAGCTTGCTGCTCGTCAATTCCTTCAGGCAACAGTTCATCGATTTGAGAAAGCGTTGGAAGTTCTTTCAGATTGCGTAAACCAAATATTTCTAAGAATTTTTTTGTCGTACCGTATTGCATTGGTCGCCCTGGGAAGTCTGATTTTCCCTCAAAATTGACCAGATTTTTTTCCATTAAAGCGCGTAACAAATGCCCTGATTCAACGCCGCGAATTTCATCGACCTCAGACTTAACAACAGGCTGCTTATAGGCCACAATGGCCAGAACCTCGAGTGCGGGGCCTGATAATTTGAATTGGCGAGTTTTTAAAGTGCGCTTTAAGAATTCAAGATTGTCAATTTTAGTTCGCAGCTGATAACCCCCTGGGACTTCTTCCAAGGTGACGCCACGGCGTCCTCCTGCAAATTCAACAGACAATTGCTCTAGCACTCTGCGGATCTTGTCAGTTCGAACATTGGTGCCGGTGAAAAGCATTTTCAGCGAAGCTAGGCTCACGGGTCTATCACTGGCAAACAGGACCGATTCAATGATGCTTTCTAAGCGCTCTTCTTCAATAAATTCTAAATCTTCAATTTCTGCGGATTCAAATCCATCAAGTTCAGTCCCTTCGGCCACAAATTCAGAATCAGATCCTGCAATAATGGAATCAGCTTCTAACTCAGTCACTTCGGGCAAGAAGCCCTCGGACACTTGATGATCTTCAGTTAAAAAGACTTCTGCCCCGGCTTCGATATCAGCATCAAATTCAAGAGTGGCTTCAGACATTGTGTCTAATTCAGAATCAGTTTCTAAAATTTCATCGAGCGAAGATTCTAAGGCTTCATCTTGAAAAAGCGCCTGTGCGGCTTCTCTGATGGAATTCTTCAGAGATACTGCCATATCCCCATCATTTTGATTTTGGTTTTCAATTTCAGGAACTTGGGAATTTTTCTTTTTCTTAGCCATCTTAAACTTCTTCCATTGCATCATTGAAGTGTTCAGTAAATAAGTCATTTTCAGCTGCTAAAATATCTTCATCCGTAGCAAGATCTTGCGCGGTTAGCATTCCGCTGAGATCCAGAGCTTCATCTAATGAATCTAGGCCCGCGGCAAAATCGGGAATTAAATCTCCTGGCAAATCAGTCGTTATCATAGAGATCTCATCAGACTTTTGAATCTCTGAAAAATCCAGCAGATCCAATTGTTGTGAGGAGGGCTCAGTTTGAATATTGAGTAAAGTTTCCCCGCCCGAAGCAAGACCTGAAACGATTAGCTCGTCCTGGGGATCCATTTTTTTAGAGTCTTCGATCAGCTTTTCAGCAATCTGATCGGCTCTCATCGAATCATACTCTTCAACCCGCGAGAGCACATCACTTTCGATGGTCTTTTTTGAATCAATCCAAATATCACCATAAGTCTCGGTTTGATAAAGCCCGACATAGCCCATTTTTGCGAGCTCAAGTAGGGACAAAAAAGTGATCAAGGCCTGACGAGCTCTTTCTTGGGTGTCTGTGATCAACTCCATCAAAGTGATACGATGACCAACAATCAAGCGATCTTTCAATTCCATGACCCGGCTGGCAATAGACTGCGCTTTTGCAGCGACCTGATGGACTTTCTTTTTAATTGCCCGAGATACTTTTCTGTAAGAGGAGATCAAAGAAAAGAGCGCATTTTCTTCTAAGACAATTTCATCTGCATTGGGCTCAAGTGTTTCGCGCGTCCCACGCAACCAGACATCACGTCCCACCAGAGGGCGCTCATAAAGAAGCTTGGCAGCCTCTTGGTATTTTTGATATTCCAAGAGCTTTTGAACAAGCTCTTTGCGTGGATCTTCTGATTCCACCACTTCGCCATTTTCATTGTATTGAGGCAAAAGAATACGCGATTTGATCTGAATCAAGGTTGAGGCCATCGCCACAAATTCACCAGCGACTTCGAGATCGAGCTCTCTCATCAACTTAATATATTCAAAATACTGCTTGGTGATATCATGAATTTTAATATCCATGATATCCATCTCCTCTTTGCGAATGAGGTACAACAGTAAACCTAAAGGGCCTTCAAATTTTGGCAATTGAACATTGATACTCATAGCGAAGCTCTCTTTTCACCAACACTTCTAGAATTATACTTACTCAAATCAGCTCCCTAGGCTTGAACATCAATCAAGACCACTTCATGCTTTTACGCACAATCTTCAAAGTCAGTTGCGCTTCTTTTCGAGCCTTTTCACAGCCCGCATTGATAATTGAATCAAGCAGGTTTGAATTGTTCAACAATTCTTTTTTCTTTTCGCGAGGACCCGCAGAAATCTTTTCTATATTTGCTGCCAATCGACCTTTACAGTCACCACAGCCAATTCCAGCAGAACGGCACCCTTGCTCAACCCACTCTAAATCTTCGGTCGTTGAATACAATTTATGATAACCGTAAACTGAACAGCGCGTTGGTTCACCCACATCTTCGCGGCGAACTCGCGCGGTGTCTGTCACCATCATGTTCACTTTTTTCTTTAAATCCTTTTCAGAATCTTCAGTCAGATATAAAGTGTTGCCATAAGATTTTGACATCTTACGACCATCTAAGCCAGTCACCAAGGGCACTTCAGTCAAGAGCGGATTCATCTCAGGCAACTTGGCCTTGTACAGATGATTGAACCTGCGCACAATTTCACGAGAAATTTCTAAGTGTGCAACCTGATCGGCTCCCACTGGAATCTTTTGTGCCCTGTAAATGGCAATATCAGCCGCTTGCAAGACAGGATAAGCAAATCGTCCTAAATTGTGAGTGTCTGTGCTCTTCATCTCATCCACAGCATCTTTCCAAGTGTTGACTCGCTCGAGCCAACCCATCGGGGTGAGATTTGCAAAAATCATAAACAGCTCTAAATGCTCGGGCACATGACTTTGAATAAAGAGGGTGCTTTTTTCGGGATCAACTCCCCAGGCAATAAATTCCGCGATCATTTCTCGAGTCCATGGTCCGATTTCTTGAGGTGATTTGTAGGCCGTGGTCATTCCATGCCAGTCCATCGCACCGAAAAAACATTCATATTCGCTCTGCAGCTTCACCCAATTTTGGAGTGCACCAAAAAAATGTCCAATATGAAGGCGTCCCGAGACCCTCATCCCTGACATCACACGAGCTGGTCGGGCCGCTGCCGCTGGCTGAATTGGTGAAGTCTGCTCACTCATAAACCGAATCCTCCGATAGCAATTCCAATCAAATGATTAGCACTCCAAAAAACAGGAATAGATAAAAATCGCAACACCCCAGTGAGCACCAAGGCCATCAAGATCATGCTTGTCACATGTTCATTTTGTTCTAATTTATAATTCAATTGGGGCGATAAAAAGCGGGCCATAATCTTTCCCCCATCCAAGGGATGCAAAGGAATCAAATTAAAAAAAGCCAAAAATAAATTTGTTATAATAAACACTTTTAAAATTTCAATCAGAGCCGAGGCAAAAGCGAAGCTTAAGAAAAATTTTGCGATCACCGCAATCAAGAGCGCGCCCACACAGGCCAAGAATATGTTCGATGCAGGCCCTGCCAAGGCAATCCAAAACATATCAACGCGGGGATTTTTTAAATTGCGTGAATTGACGGGCACCGGCTTTGCCCAGCCAAAAAAAATGGGTGTCGACAAAATAATCGACATCAAGGGTAAAATAAAGGTTCCCACCAAATCCATATGCACAAGTGGATTCAGACTGAGTCGCCCCATCATTTCAGCGGTGTTATCACCCCGTCGACGAGCCACCCAGCCATGTGCGAATTCATGAAAGCACAGGGCAAAAAGGAAAGGGATAAAATAAATACCAATTTTAGCGCCAATTTCAATAGGGTCCATATTCACTCACTTATGTTAGATTGAAGCTTAAAGGGTGGCCTAGACTCTTGTCTAGCCTGACAGCAAACTTGCTTATTTTAAGTGCACTCAGTGTAACACATGCTGTTAAGAGAAGGGCTCAACTCTTGCCAAGATCTTGAAAAAAAGGACTCTTCTCTATATGGTCAGAACCTACTGTTGCCTAAGCTTCATTAGATCTTTTTATTTAATGGTTTGGCAAAAATATTAAAAATTGAATTTCAATAGATCGAAGGAGTGAATATGTCAGACTCAACCCAGGCTCGTCCAGCACTCACTATCCTCTCTGAGGACGAAATTGCTTTCCGTGACGCCATCAGAAGTTTCGCTGAATCTGAAATCAAACCCCATGTTTCACAAATGGATGAAAAAGCTGAAATGAACCCTGAAGTTCTGAAAAAACTTTTTGAAATGGGCTTAATGGGAATTGAAACCCCAGAACAATGGGGCGGCGCTGGCTCGACCTTCACAATGGCCTGCTTGGCTGTTGAAGAAATTGGGCGCGTTGATGGCTCTGTTTCAGTCCTTGTTGACGTTCAAAATACATTGACGACCAATGCTTTTCTGAAGTGGGGCTCTGAAGACCAAAAATCAAAATATCTGAGCAAAATGGCCTCTGAATGGGTTGGAGCTTATGCTCTTTCTGAGTCTTCTTCAGGATCCGATGCTTTCGCTTTAAAACTAAAAGCTGAAGACAAAGGCGACAAATGGCTTTTAAATGGTTCAAAGCTTTGGATCACCAACGGCAAAGAGGCCAATGTGTTTATTGTTTTTGCAAATATTGATTTTGCAAAAGGCTACAAAGGGATCACGGCTTTTATCGTTGAAAAATCTTTTCCTGGATTCAAAGTTGGAAAAAAAGAAGACAAGCTCGGCATCCGCGCCTCATCCACCACTGAATTGTTGTTTGAAAACTGTGAAGTGCCTAAAGCCAACGTTCTTGGCGAAGTTGGAAAAGGTTATAAAATTGCCATTGAAACATTAAATGAAGGTCGCATCGGCATTGGCGCCCAAATGGTTGGCATTGCTCAAGGGGCCTATGATGCAGCCTTGTCCTATGTAAAAAACCGTGAGCAATTTGGCAAACCCATTGCTCACTATCAAGGCGTGCAATTTCAATTGGCTGAAATGCGCACAGAATTGGAAGCCGCTCGTTTGATGGTTTACAATGCGGCCCGATTGAAAGACGCTGGTCAGGATTTTATTGAATCTGCTGCGATGGCTAAACTTTATGCTTCTCGTGCAGCCGAAAAAATCACTTCAAAGGCTATTGATCTATTTGGTGGCAATGGCTTTACCAAAGAATATCCAGTTGAAAAATTCTGGAGAGATGCAAAAATTGGACAAATCTATGAAGGAACAACCAATATGCAGCTTCAAACTATTGCTAAAATGGAGTTAGACAAATAGTCTCTATCCTATGAGACTTATTGAATGAGACACCCCGTGATATTCATGCTTTGCATTTTAGTTAGTACATTATATTCTTTGCAAACAGTGGGCGCTGAAAAAAATCTAGATTCAAATCTAGAACATAAAACAGCGCTCCCTGTTTTTAAAATACAGCATATCAGCGAACCCACAAGCCTAGATCCACAGAAACAAAAGTCAGCATCCTCAAATTATTTAATGGGAAATCTATTTCGCAGTATCTATAAGTACGAGGATGAAAAGGGCCTAACTTCGGATCTCGGTGAAAGCTGCACACGTTCAAAAATGATCTTAACCTGTAAGATCAAAAGGAATTTACAATGGAGCGATGGCACGCCACTCACTTCAGAAGACTTCCTTCGCACTTATAAAAAAATTCTAAATCCTGATTCTCTCATTCCAAGGGCTGATTTGCTTTTCAAAATCAAAAATGCCCAAGGTATTTTTAAAAAACAAAAAAAAGCAGAAACTCTTGGAATAACAAATCCTGATCCTTGGACCCTGAAGTTTGAGTTTGAAGCAGTTGATTCAGAATTTGAATACAATCTTGCTAATTTTATTCTTGCGCCAACAAAAGTGGATCTCAATGTCTTCTCAGGCCCCTATAAAATTAAAGAATGGAAAAAAGGCGAGAAGTTAGTCCTAGATCCCAATTTATTTTATAAGGCAGGCCACCCCAACAGACCCCCTGTGGAGTATTTATTTATCTCTGAAGATGCCGTGGCCCTGCAACTCTATGAAAAAAATGAACTGCAATTTTTGCGTCGCTTACCGACAATATTTATTCCTAAATATAAAACCCGAAAAGATTTTCATTGGGTCCCCGTCATGCGATTTGATTATGTCGGCTTTGGCCCTGAACTTTCAACGCCAAGCCAAGAAGACATCAGAAAGGCGTTCATCTATTCCTTGAACTATTCTGAGCTTCAAAAAATTTTTCAATCGGAAGGAAGACCAGGCTGCATAGGACTTCCAGATTCTTGGTTCCCGGACAAAGCCCCTTGCTATGATTTTGACCTCAAAAAAGTTAAGCTTACAAAAAAAACTAAAGCTTTCACTTTTCAATTTTCGGCCTTGGGCGGCGAAGATCATAAGAGGGGCACAGAGTGGATGCAGGAACAATGGCAAAAAAATGCCGGAATTGCAGTTCATCTTGAAGCAAAAGAAAACAAAGTCTTCTTAGCAGGACTTCAAAAAGATCCACCGGCTTTATTTAGAAAAGGAACTCCTCTAGATAAGCCAACTTGCCTTTCTGCCCTCACCACCTTTTCAACGAAAAGTCCTGAAAACTATATTCACTTCCAATCCTCCGAGTTTGAAAAAATACTGGACCTTATGGAAACCTCAGCAACTCTTGAATCCAAGAAAAATCTGTGCTCAAGGGGCATTGGTATTTTAATAGACCACCATGTGATGATTCCCATGGGGCCAATTCATTTCTCTACTTTAGTGAAGCCCGAATTTTTGGGCTGGAAGATCAATCAAATGAATCAGCTGGACTTGTCGGATCTGCATTTTCAGCCCTAAAATAGACAATAATGATTCACTTTACCGATTCCGTAAATATATTCAAAAACCAGATCATCTTCAATGAAGATGACGACGGTGATTGCGCTTATATCATCGAAAAAGGCCGCGTGCTAGTTTTCGTCACTAAGGATGATGCTGAAGTGTCCCTGTCCATCCTTGGCGAAGGCGAAATATTTGGTGAAATGTCCTTAATCGACAACCAATGTCGATCTGCCTCAGTTCGTGCCCTGGAGGACGTCACTTTAAGAATTGTAACAAAACAGCAACTGCTCGAGCGTATTTCAACTGCGGACTCGGTCGTGCAGCTTTTACTGCGAGTCCTTTTAAAGCGCTTAAGAAGAAAAAACGTTCACATGTCCAACAGCTTATCACTGGCTGACACTAAGTTTGAACCCACTGAAGCCGCTGACGTCAACACCCAGCAGGCTTTGAATCAAATTCAACTTGAAAATCAACTCTTCAATGCCTTTCAAAATGATGAGTTCAGATTGTTTTATCAACCCATCGTTGAGTTAACCACGCGCAAAATCATTGGCTGCGAGGCTTTGCTGCGCTGGCAAAGTCCAGTCCGTGGACTTATTGCACCCACTGTCTTCATTGATGTCATTGAAAACTCAGCCATGGTGATACCCATCGGACACTGGGTCATCAATCGAGCCCTCAAAGATTTAAAATATATTCGTGACACCTTAAGATTGAAAAAAAACTTTGATACTGCCGATAACTTTATGATGAGCATCAACATCTCAGGACGCCAGTTCTCTCATTCTGATTTTTTTAACAACCTCGAGGAACTCAGAAAAAAATACGACCTCCCAACAAAGAACATAAAATTAGAGATGACTGAACGAGTGATGATGGAGGGGGCTATTGCGCTTGAGGGGCTCCACCAGTGCAGCAACCAGGGCTATGCAATCTCTATTGATGATTTTGGTACAGGATTTTCAAGTCTTCAATACCTGACCCAAATGCCAATCAGTTACATTAAAATTGATCGCTCATTTGTTATGAAACTATTAACCGATCCGAAATCCCGCGCCGTAGTCAGCTCAATTATTCATTTAGCCCATGCTCTCAATATAGAAATTATCGCTGAGGGAATTGAAACAAAAGAAGAATGTATAGTCCTTGAAACCCTTGGCGCACAGTTTGGACAAGGATATCTATTCTCTAAAGCCATTGAACTTAAAAATTTTGTCGAAAGTATTTAGCTTAAAAAATATCGCTGAATTAAATAAAAAGCCCAGCTCTGCTTGTGAAAAAACCATACTCACTAAATAAAACTGCACTTCAATCAGAGTTCGGTGAAATCATTAAAGTGTCGATAATATCGTCGTTTTATTCAAAAAAAAGCAGTCTTTTTTTTGAATTCAATAATTAGTGTAAAACTTTTTATTTACATAAAAATCACCTTTCCAGCATTTATACATTTTGAAAAGTCAAATTTGCGAATTTTATTTTGATAGCGATATACTGTACTGGCACTATTTAAAAACTGGGAGGATTCGATGATTTCGTACGCTTTAAAATCACCCACGTTGCTGACGTTGGCACTTTTGCCAATTTTTCTGTTCCATGGTCCTGTAGCGGAAGGTTCTCAAGCTTTGGTTCAAAAAGAGCAAAGTGGTAAAACCAACCAAACCTTAAAACTGTATTTTGGTTCGCTTAAAAAGGATCACTCTGATGATCGCAATGACAGCGAAATTTCCAATATCGGTCTTGAGATCGATAGAGTCGACTATCTGACCAATAAAGGTTGGTACGGACTATCTACATCTAAGAAGTTAAAATTAGATTCCAGCACAGAAGTTGAGGATGATTCTGATGAATTCACTACATTGCGTGATGCTGAAGGCTTTTCGCAAATCAGATTGGTTTTAAGCAAAAGCAAACTGAGCAGAATTCGTAATCATAGGGGCCATGAATGCCTTATTAAGGATTCTGCCTTCACCATTCAATTGAGCGAATCTCTTCGCTTAGAGACTAGTGAAAACAACAAAATCAAAATATTTTTAGATCTTAGACAATCCTTCTATTTTGAAGACAGAAATCGAAATTGTATCTTCAAACCTAAATTCAAGGTCTTTACTGCACACCATGAAAAGTCATGCATAAAAAAAAGTCATGAACGTGAAGAAGAGGACGAACGCGACGAAAGGCATGAATCCAGACATCGTACTCATGGCTTTTCTGGCTTTTTGGCAAAAGTCTTCAGAGATCATGACCATGACCGCAAATGCGGGCATAAAAAACATTGGGATAACGACGATGACGATAAACGCCGAGGACGTGAATGCCAAACTCATAAAGAAATTCCAGTGAAGCCAACTCCGGTTATAAATCCACCGGTTGTTAAACCGCCTGTGACCAATCCACCTGTTGTGATTCCTCCGGTCGTTAACCCACCCGTGATTGATCCTCCAATTGTGAATCCTCCGGTCGTTAACCCACCCGTGATTGATCCTCCAATTGTGAATCCTCCTGTTGTAAACCCACCCGTGATTGATCCTCCAATTGTGAATCCTCCAGTGGTAAACCCACCCGTGGTTGATCCTCCAATTGTGAATCCTCCAGTGGTAAACCCACCCGTGGTTGATCCTCCAGTTGTGAATCCTCCAGTGGTAAACCCACCCGTGGTTGATCCTCCTGTTGTGAATCCTCCAGTGGTAAACCCACCCGTGGTTGATCCTCCTGTTGTGAATCCTCCAGTGGTAAACCCACCCGTGGTTGATCCTCCTGTTGTGAATCCTCCAGTGGTGAATCCTCCAGTGGTAAACCCACCGGTTGATTCAACAAACCAAGGTTCTGGCACTCCTTCAACTGTGGTTCCTACTTTAGTGATATCAAATTTTGGAGTTCTGGAAATATTCCTCACTGGTGTGACTGTGGCTTGGAACACTGATATTGCGAGCAGCTCACAAATCATCTTCACCAATTTGTCCACTGGTGTGGAAACTCAAACAGCCATAGACTCAACACAAACAACAAAACATCAAATGTTTGTTGATGGTTTAGAAGCTGGAGTCTCCTACCAGCTGAAAGCTGTAAGCATTTCAAGCACCGGGAAAGGAAGCAGCCAGAGCATTACTTTTATTAAAAACTAATGCGCCTGAATTAAAGTCCTACTTGCTCTTTAAAATGTGAAGCCAATACACAACCCACCAAGGTTTTGAGGATAGAAAAACTTGGTGGGTTGTTCTTTTTTGTGGGTCTCTTTTTAGGTTTTTTTACCCCATTTTTTATTAAGCCAAAAGTAATTATCAAGACTTTTTAACTTTTTTTAAATAAGAGCTCAAGTTTCCCACAGTTCTACCGAGATAAAATTTAAGAGTAATATTTTTTTTATCTAGGCAGAGGGACAACAGGAAAATGGCAAAAATGGAAATCACCACAACAAACGCATTGATCTTTGGAGCCGTATTTATGTTTGCAGCCAGGATATTCCTGGGATTCTAAAACTGAGATTTTAATCTGTTAAGACAGCTGTCTCATCACTTTTTGAAGATCATTCCAGACCACTTTTTTTGCACCAGGATCTTCAAGCAAGTAAGCTGGACTGTAGGTTTCAATCCACTGCCCGGATCCCTTATAAGTTAACTCCCCGATATCCTTAGGAAATGAGCTGAAAACAACCACAATTTTGCTTTCGCAAATCTTTTCCACTTCGGATATCAAAAAAGAACGATCCTCAACCCGACAATCTAAAGTCAGAACCTGAAGATTTTTAAGCTTCATGGCCGCCATCATTTTCCCAAAAAGCTCTTTGGCGTCAGTTCGAAAAATACTTTCCTTGGTCTGAGTCACAATGTTCAAAAAGATCAGTTCACAATAAAGTTTATCCGCAGGAAGAAAGTCTCCTGTCTCAGTAAAAAAATGAATAACCCTTGAGTCACTGGTTCCCACCGGCGTTGACTTTGAATTCTGATCCAAGGATGAGCTTGGAGTCTCATTTTGGGTCTGATTTGAAATCAAAACCTTTTGTAGGCCAAGGACTTCATCAAGGTACTGGAAATAATCTCTCATTGTGGCCTTATATCCCTGGATCACCCATCAGACCAATAAAACTGTTAAAAAATAAAGGGTGTTGCGCCCCGCGCTGGCCTTAAATTTAAACAAAACATAAACTGGCCCCTAAAATTGTTGATCAGACTAGTCCGAGTACATACTTTGCCCTCAAGCGCACGATGCGCTTGAGGAAGGCTGCACAGGATGGCCAGACGATCTGAAACCGAGGGCAGCTGTAAAAAAAAATGCCATCAACAATTTAAGGGGCCAGTTCAATCAAACATCAATCGGATACTTATTCATTCGAACTAACAAGAACAAGCCAGGAATTGCAATTAAACCACAAACGTAAAAAAATGGCGCCCAACCTAAAAATTTGACCATATCCCCACTAAAACCAGAAAAGAAATTTCTGCCCAGTGTTGCGATACTTGAAAGGATTGCATATTGTGTCGCCGTAAACTTTTTATTTGTTAGCGCTGAAATATAGGCAATAAACGCCGCCGACCCCATCCCCGAGCTGACATCCTCAAAAATAACAACAACACCCAAAGACCAAGCCTGCGCCCCCGTGTAGGTGAGCAAAGCGAACGCTGCGGTCGAGAGCCCCTGCAAGACTCCAAATAACAACAGACAGCGATAGGTGCCATATCTATAAATAGCAATGCCCCCAATGAAGAGTCCTACTAAACTCGAAGTCATACCAAATATTTTAGCAATCAAACCGATATCAGCATTAGAAAATCCCATTTCAATATAAAAAGGGGTTAACAGAGCGCCCGACAGCGCATCCCCAAGCTTAAACATCAAAATAAAAAGCAAGATGATGACCGCCCCTGGTCGCCCTAAAAATTCAGAAAAGGGCTCGACGACGGCGGCCCTCAGTGTTTTTGGCGGCAAAACATCCACCTGTGGTTCTGAAGCTAACAAAGTTGTTACCACTCCAATCAACATGCAGCCAGCCATCAGGTAATACAGTTGCCCCCACGTGATTGGCCAAAAATCTGACCCAACCAGGCCTATACCTGCTCCTCCAGAAATTAACAAAGCAATGCGGTAGCCATACATATTAACGGATGAGCCAAGCCCCATCTCTTTGTTGGTTAAAATTTCTCTGCGATAGGCATCAATGGCAATGTCCTGTGTTGCACTGAAGAGTGCAACACAGAATGCTAAAATGGCCATGACAGCAAGATCGGCAGGTGGTTTCAATGTTCCCAATAAATAAATAAAGATCATAAGAAGAAGCTGAGTCACTACCATCCAGCTTCTTCGCCGCCCTATTTTAAAGAGAGAGAATCGATCCAAGAGCGGCGACCAAATAAACTTTAAAGAGTAAGCTAATCCAACCCAGCTAAAATAGCCGATCGTACTTATCGCGACATGCTCCCTCGCTAGCCAAGCCTTCAGGGTCCCACCCGTCAACAGCAATGGAAGACCACTTGAGAAACCCATCAAAAGCACACACAACATGCGTTTATTAAAAATATTTTTTTTGGTTATTCTTTCTTGAACCACAATACCACTTAACTTTTAGAATTTTTATTTTTTAATACAAAACAGTTTTCAAGGAATCTCTCATCAATGAGTGCTTTTATAAAATTTGAAATAGCCCAAGAAACTCATGCCGATCGACGCAGAAATTAAGGCTATTGAACTCGAACTCACCCCAGCTAAGGCTCCCCAACTGATCGCCCCCATCGACATCCCTGCATAAAAGACGGCCAAAAAGACACCCATCATTGTGGCCTTTAAATGCGAAGCGCCCGTCAATTGCCGAGAACTCATGTTCATCAATGTAGCTAAAACTATCCAACCAATTCCTGCAAAAAACATGGCTGCGCACATATATATAAAACCTGAGGCAAGCCCCATCAACAGCAATCCTAGGCCATAGGAAATATAGGCTCCAGCAAGGGATGAATGGACCCTTTGAGTGTGCATGATTTTTTCTGAAAAAATCACACTGCAGCAGGCACCAAGCCCCAGGAACCCTAATAAAGAACCATATTGCAAACTATTGAGTCCCAACTCAATTCGCCCCCGCAAAGGATATAAGGCCCACAAAGAGCTGGCAAAAAAAGTGACAACAAAGATCTCCATCCACAGCTTCATGTTATGAACGGAAAAAAGAAATTTCCATTCAGCCTGGCTCCAAATTATTTCTTTTTGAACTTCTAGCTTTGCAATTTTTATTGGTCCCACCGGCCATCGCCAAAAAAATAAAATCAAACCCAAAAAAGAGAGGCTGTTTAATAAAAAAGCCACCTCGGGACCAAAACCACTCAAAAGGCCTCCGCCAAGAGTAGGCCCCATAACTCGCGTGATGTTTATTCCCATATAATAAACCAACACGGCCTTGGCCTGGGACTCATGGGGAACTAAATCTGTCAAAACGGATTGGAAGGCAGGGTTGGTCATCGCAAACCCCACACCCATCAGCAGTGAAAGTCCTAGCAGCGAAGATTCGGTCAATTGCTGTTGCCAAACCAAATAGGCCAACATCGCTGCAGAAAAAAACATTCCAACTTGAGAGATCAATAAAATTCTTCGGCGATGCCCTTGATCGGCCAGAAAGCCGGCAGGAATACTTAGGATAACAACTGGCAAACTATTCATGAAGGCCAGCAGTGAAATCACCAAAGGTGACGTCGATAAATGAGTCATCACCCAACTAGAAGCTACATCTTGAACCCACGTGCCCAGATTTGAAATAAAGGCACAAATCCAAAAAGATCTATAAACTGGAATTTTTAATGGCGCCCAAACTGATGATTTCATGCTTCATAAATTCAACCACGAACAGACAATTTCTACAACATTCCCTCTCACATTCGAAATATCACCCAGACCTCTGATTTTTTTATTTTTATATTTGATTTTTATAAATAAAACTTGCTCAACCTTTTTTCGAAGGAAGATGCTGAAGGAGCGCATTAACGAGGGCTCTTTTATCAATGGGTTTCACGATGTAATCATTAAAGCCCATCTTCAAGGATCGCTCTTGATCTCGCCCCACAGCATGGGCCGTCAGTGCAATAATGGGCGACTTATAACCCCTTAAGCGCAGAAGTCGAGTGGCCTCAAATCCATCCATCTCTGGCATTTGAATATCCATCAAGACAATATCGTATTCGGAATCCACAGTTTTTGTGAGAGCCTCCTGACCACTGTTCGCTATGTCGACCACAGCCCCCTGAAGCGACAGCAATCTTTGTGTCAGCAGCAAATTATCCGGCGAGTCGTCAGTCACCAAGATGCGGACTCCTGACAGCCGATTTATTTTTTCGCTCTCAGAATCTATATTTTTTTTAAGGTTCGAATCTTCTTTTTTTAAGTGGACATTCTGCACGGCAAATTTTGCCATGAAGGTGCTTCCATGGTTAGGAGTCGTTTTAATTAAAGCAACGTCTCCACCAAGCGCCTGGGCAATTTTTCGTGAAATACTTAAGCCCAACCCCGTGCCACCAAATCGTCTGGTGTGAGATGAGTCCGCTTGAACAAAGGGCTCAAACAGCCGTGTTTCACTTGCAGCAGAAATGCCTTCGCCGGTGTCTTCCACCATAAATTTTAAAATATTTTTATCAGGCTCAAAGGACATCGTAACTTTCACCCAACCCTTGGCCGTGAATTTGATTGCATTGCCAATCAGATTGGTTAAGATTTGCCTGAGTCGAATGGGATCTGTGTTTACAGTCTCTGGAACTTGTCCTTGAATTTCAAAATTTAAAACGAGCTCTTTCTTGCGGGCCTGCTTTGACATAATTCCAATGACATCTTTTACAACTTCTAAAAGATCAATTTCGATAATTTCCAACTCAATTTTACCTGACTCAATTTTTGAAAAATCCAAAATTTGGTTGATAAGTCTTGTGAGCGTCTCACCACTTTTTTTGACTCGAATTGCAAAATCAATACGATCCATATTGGAAAGATTTTCTCCACCAAGAATTTCTGAAAATCCAAGAATGGAATTTAAGGGCGTCCGGAGCTCATGACTCATCGTTGCGAGAAACTCAAGTTTTTCTCTGCTTGCAACTTCAGCGGCCTCCTTGGCGGCACGAAGCTCTTTTTCATTCCTCCTGAGCTCTGTCACATCTGACGCAATTCCACCCAGAACCGATTCACCGTTAAAACGCTGAATCAAAAACTTACTGATTAAAAACTCTCCCGGTTCATTGCTTAAGCGAATGCCGGGAACGATCGTTTCCAGGGTCTGCCCTCTTGTAAAAACGAGTTCATTGTCGGCCAGGTATCGACGACTCAGGTGATCGGGATAGATGTCCTTGATTAAGCAACCCGTCAGGTCTTTTTTTTCTACTGAAAACAATTTATAATAAGTTGGGTTGACATATAAAAAACGCCCCGACCGATCCATAATCCAAGCGGCCAAGGGACTGTGCTCAATAAAAGCAACAAAACGCTCTTGAATTTCATGCAAGGAAGCTTCATTTTTTTTATTTAATTCCGTTTGAATTTCTTGATCTAGCTGCGCGCCTTTGAGTTTTTGACACAGAAAGCCCACAACAAAAGCATCCAAAAGCAAGGCCAGAGGACACACAATGCGAGCGAAAGAACTCATCGGTATATTTAACTTCTGCACCCAAAATTCGTTTAAAGCCGCTGCAAAAATAGCTGAAAGGATCACTGCTTTTTTTCCACCCAAAGTTCCTATCAAGGCGATCAGCGGAAAAATAAGAATATAGAAGCTTCCATAAACAACTCGGCCATTGAGAATCCATTGCATTCCAAAGGCCGACAGAATCAAAGCTATTGCCAAGGCATAGACCAAGATTGTTTTGTTTCTTTTGTGAGCCAAATCGAAGTGAGATAATTGAACTATTTTCATGAAGAATGTAGCCCCCACCTGGAAGAAGGCTAACATATTTATATTTTTACTGGGATTACAAACGAGAAAGTCCCTTGGAAACTTTTTTCTTATTTACAGGACCCCACAAAAATGCGATGAACACCCCATGACTGAAAAACGCTTGATTGATTTAGAAATGAAAATGGCCCACCAAGATCTACTCCTCGAAGAATTGAATCAAGTTGTCTATCAACAACAAAAAACGATCGACAAGCTTGAGACCACCCTAACCTCCTTGGTTAAACGATTCCAAGAGGTCCTTACTTCTGGCGATGAAATCCGCGGCCCCAATGAAAAACCACCACATTACTAAAAAAACTCCACTTACCTGTTGAATGATCTGCTAGAACTCACCGCCTTTTTTTGATTCGAATTGATCCCAGCCTGTTTCATTTTGAGACAACCACCCTCGGCAAAATTGCCTAGCACAATACGATAAAGATAAAGTCAAAAATGTCTCGAGGCCGCGATTTTCAAATTCGCTCATATAAAATAACCAAGTAAATCAAAAGTAATACTAAAGTCCTTAGGACGTTGGCCGATAAGTTGTTTGTCTTAAGACGATTAACCAGCTTAAGAAAATTAAATGGAGATCATGCTATGGCTGACAAAAAAAACTTTGAAAAACAAATTCCTAATAATGTTGTGGTCCTAGAATCCGTAAAATGCTGCGCTGAAGGCTGCAAAAAGAAAATGGAAAGAGCCACTTTCTGTGGTGAACACTTTGATTGGTTTAAAGCTGGACTCATTACCAAAGAAGGCTTAAGAGCCCCTGATTTTGATAAAAAACACTACCACTACACAGCTGCCAAAAAATCAGCCTAGTGCTTTTTACGCTTTGATTTATCAAACTTAGAAGTAATAAAAAAACCAAGCCTCTCAGCTTGGTTTTTTTATTTTACTCCCCTATTTTCAATCACAAATTCATCTCTGGTCAAAAATGACCACAAAAAGCCATCAAGACCGCTGTTCCAAAAATAAAATATTTGATTCCAATAACAAGAGCTTCGCGCAATGCCATAGCTTCTCTTCGGTGCTCCTATCTGATAGCATGAGTCCAATACAACCAAGGAGCTTCAAAGTGAAAAAAGCCGTTCTTATAACAGGTGCCAGCAGTGGCATTGGTGCAGCCTCAGCCCTTGAATTTTCAAAAAATGGCTACTTTGTTTATTTAATGGGACGAAGTCGCGAGCGGCTTGAAAATGTGGCCTTAAAATGCTCCCATGGGGCCTCTCTTTTAGCCTGTGACCTGACGAAAGCGGCAGAAGTCGACAAACGGATCCTGGAAATGACCTCAGTAAAAATTCACCGCGTGGAAGCCTTAGTCAATTGCGCCGGCATTTTTGAGCGACACAATACCGTGAGTGGCAGTGATGACCTTTGGCAAAGGCATTTTGAGGTCAACCTTTTAGGGCCGGTCCGCATCACTCGTGGTTTGTTTCCCTATTTTGAACAGCAGGGTGGCGGCAGTATCGTCAATGTTTCATCGACTGTTGGTTTAAGACCACAGGGGCCGACCTCTGCTTATGCCGCGATTAAAGCTGCGATGATCAACTGGACGTCAAGCCTGGCCTTAGAAGGTGGCCCCCTCAAAATTCGCGCAAATTCAATCTGCCCTGGAATCGTAGACACACCGATTCATAATTTTAACTCTCTCTCTGGTGCACAAAAAAATGAAGCCCTCGAAAAAATGAAGGATCTGCAACCCCTTGGCCGAATCGGAACTCCTGAAGACATCGCTAAGGCTATTTACTTTCTAGGCAGTGATCTTTCTTGCTGGACAACGGGGGCCGTGCTTGCTGTGGATGGCGGAATCAATCTTTAATGATTTTTTTCCTTAAGGAGCATTTTTAAGAAATTAAGCTATCCTTAATCGGACTTTACGAATATCAAGACCTGGGACGGAGATTCGCTTATGAGTGAAGAAAAAGTGCGCTTATCTAAATTAATGGCCGAAAAAGGAATTTGTTCCAGGCGTGAAGCCGATGACTATATTTCACGTGGATTGGTTCTTGTTAATGGTGAAAAAATAGATCAATTGGGAACCAAAGTTTCTCGTGATGTTAAAATCACTCTGGAATCCCAGGCCCTCAAACAACAAAAACGGCTTGCTACGATTATCCTGAATAAACCAGTTGGCTATGTTTCAGCTCAACCTGAACCCCAGTACACTCCGGCCATTCGATTGATCACCTTAGAAAATCAATTTGGCGAATCCAAACAAAAATTAACATCGGAAAGTATGAAGGGCCTGGCGGTGGCTGGCCGACTAGATATTGATTCCCAAGGGGTTTTGCTATTTACACAAGACGGTCGAATCGCCAAAAAGGTCATTGGTGAAGATTCAAGAATTGATAAAGAATATATCGTCCGCGTAGAGGGAAAACTTCCTCAGGATAAATTAAAACTTCTTCGCCATGGACTCTATCTGGATGGCAAAGCTTTAAAGCCGGCTCAAGTGGATTGGATCAATGAGGATCAGCTGCGATTTATTCTGAATGAGGGTAAAAAAAGACAAATTCGTCGAATGTGTGAAGCCGTTGGATTGAGAGTTACAGGTCTTAAGCGTGTCAGAATTGGAAATATTCGACTGGGTAAGCTTCCCGAGGGACAGTGGCGTTTCATAGAGGATGATGAAAGCCTAGACTAGAAAAAATCACCTTATTTTTTAAGGTGATTTTCCCCTTCAGTTTATTTTCTAGAAATAAACTGATTTTATTTTTTTACTTCTTCTTTTTTCTCGTCTTTTTTCTCGTCTTTTTTCTCGTCTTTTTTATGTTCTTCTTTTTTGTCTTTTGCAGTTGCTGCTTCAGGTGCTGCCGGTGCGGCTGCAACCTCTGCTTTTGCTGCGAAACTGAACATGAAAGAAACCGCGATCATTGCTACCACAAAACTATTTTTCATACTTCCTACCTCCAAGTGTCATTTATAATGAATCTGTGCAAACCTATCGGATGCTAAAAAAAATACCTTAGAGCTTTTTTCAATTTTTTTATGCCGCCTGAGGATTGATCCAAATCTGCACAACAGTCGCCTCACTTTGAACGTTTTAAATCACTCATCTCATTTTGACCAATCAAGAAGTTTGATCTCGATCTCGATTTCAGTTATGAATAAAATAAGATTCAAGGAACACCTTAATCACATGCGAAAGCGAATTTATGAGTTCTCCCAAATTTTTAGTCAGTGCTTGCTTGGTTGGTCAAAAATGTCGCTATGACGGCAAAGATCAGGCCCGTGATTTCTTAGTGAAGGCTCACCAAGCTGGAGATGTTCTGGCTGTTTGTCCAGAGGAACTTGGTGGACTGCCTACTCCTCGTCCACCCGCTGAGATTTTTCAGGGGCGAGTCCTGACCCATCAAAACGTGGATGTCACCGAACAATACCGTTTGGGTGCAGAAAAAGCTTTGCAGATTGCTCTTCAAGCCCCTTCTCTGGAAAAGATCTATTTAAAAAGCAATTCTCCAATGTGTGGATGCGGAAAAATATATGATGGCTCCTTTTCAGGAAAACTGACTTCAGGAGACGGTATTTTCGCTCGCGAATTAAAGTCCAAACTTAAACTTCCCATTGAACCGGTTGATTAGCCAGTCGTTTAGTTTAAGTCTTGTCATTTCTTAGGCTTTAAAAAATCCAATCTTAAATTTTCATGATAATCAATTTCGGCTTCTGTAAAGCCTGCTCTTGAACGCAAATCACGATTGACAGGTTCTACTCGTTTGGGCAAACGGTCGCGCAAGGAATTCATCCGGCTTATAAAATCCTCATGATGATCAATTTTCTCTAGCCTGCAAATTTCTCGGTACCACTCTGAACCAAAATTCACATGACCTATCTCTTCAAAATTGATTTGTTTTACAATTTTTTGAATGCCCGCCTTGCCCGTTGTGCCCTCAAGCCGACGAATCAAAGTGTCACCAGCATCCAGTCCACTGCCCTCAAGATAGCGATGCACAATCAAAATACGGTCGAGCAATGAGTCTTCAATGGATGCGGCTCTCCACAACGCCGAATGCACGGGCCAGGCCCCCCACTGAAAGCCCAAATCCACAAGTCCCTCAAGACACATTCTGAGATGTTGGGACTCAGAGAGAGTGATCGCCGCAAGCTCTTCTTTAAAGGCTTGTGGTGCTTCAGGAAACTCAACCAAAGTTCTTACACCCAATTCCATCGCCTGCAATTCAATGCTCGCTAAATCATGGAGCATTCGAGCCTGCCCCTCAGGAGTCGAAAAACCCTTTTTGGGAGGATGTAATTTTGGATGCAACAAGTCAATATCTCGAACGGGGTCTTCAGGCACTAAGACAGCTGATTTCAACCTAAAGGCGTCTTCGCAGGAGTTTTGAACTTGATCTATTTTTTCCCAAACCGAGGAGACATTAAAAATATACATAACTCGCTTTTACATGCAGCTCCCACGCTTGCCAAATATTTCCTGATTTGATTTTATAGGAACATGGGAAAATCATGGAAAACAGCAGGTAAAATGGAAAAGGCTCAACAAAAGGGCCAAATATTCACAAAATTAGCACGGGAAATTCAAGTTTCCGCAAAGGCCGGGGGACCAGATCCCGCTGCCAATGCGCGACTTCGTATGGCCATAGATGCTGCCAAGAAAGAATCTTGCCCCAATGACACCATTGATCGAGCCATAAAAAAAGGTGCTGGTCTCTTAGACGATGGTAAAATTATCGAAGAGCTGATGTACGAAGGTTATGGACCTCACGGCATCGGCGTCATCGTGGAGTGCCAGACTGACAATAAACACAGAACCGTCTCTGAGGTGCGTCATGCGTTTAAATCCCATGAAGGCAATATGGGAGAATCCGGTTCAGTGGCATGGATGTTCGATCGCGTGGGCTTGCTAGAGGGCATTAAAGCTGGAAAATTTGATCCAGATGAAGAGGCCATCGAAGCAGGTGCCAATGAAGTCCTTCCTGGGGATGGAGGTTCCTTTGAATTTTTCACGAATGCAGATGAATTGGATTCTGTCCGCGATGCGCTCTCTAAACGCGGCTGGAAAATTGAAACCTCAGAACTTTCTTTCAAAGCAAAAAACATCACAGAACTGACTGAGGCTCAAACAAAAGATGTCGAAGAGTTTTTGAATTTCTTGGACAACATGGATGACACTCACCGGGTCCATGCCACAATTTAAATTTGCATTGGAATATTAAATTCTCAACACAACTTACTAAACCTGGCGGCAGTCTCTGCCGTCATTTTTTTAAGTGAAATTCAAAAATTCGTCCCACTTCACCTCAAGACAATAAATTTTCAATTTTAACTATATCCATCGTTGTTTTTACGACAACATCCGCATTTAAAGAAATGCTATCTATACCACACTCCACTAAAAATTTTGCAAATTCAGGATAATCACTAGGGGCTTGTCCACAAATTCCAATCTTTCGCTTTTTTGCATGGGCCACTTGAATCACCTGGGCTATCATTTTTTTTACAGCCGCATTACGTTCATCAAAAACTTGGGCCACAATTTCAGAATCTCGGTCGACTCCAAGAATCAATTGCGTGAGATCATTAGAGCCGATGGAAAATCCATCGAACACCTCACTAAAATCATCAGCCAATATAACATTGCTGGGTATTTCACACATGACATAAATTTCAAGGCCTAGGACCCCTTGTTTTAGTCCATTCTTTTCCATTTCGGCAATGACCTTTCTTCCCTCTTCGACGGTTCTGCAAAATGGAATCATCAGTTTGACATTGGAAAGCCCCATCTCCTCACGCACCTTTTTCATTGCCTTGCACTCCAGTGCAAAGCCTTCTCGATATCTTGGGTCATAATAACGAGAAGCCCCGCGAAAACCGAGCATGGGATTTTCTTCGTGAGGCTCATAGTCTTTCCCTCCAACCAAGTCCGCATATTCATTTGTTTTAAAATCACTCATTCGCACTATGACTTCTTTTGGAAAAAAGGCCGCGGCAATGGTTGAAACCCCTTGCGCTAGTTTATCAATAAAAAATTCTTTTTTATCTTTATAACCACGAGTGAGCTGTTCAATCTCAAAGGCTAAGTTCACATCCTTCAAAGTTTCAAAATTTAACAAGGCTAATGGATGAACTTTAATGGAATTGCTAATGATAAATTCCATGCGTGCAAGTCCCACTCCGTTATTCGGCAGAAACGACAGTCGAAAGGCCTCATCCGGATTTCCAACATTGAGCATAATTTTGGTCTTCGTTTTTCTCACCTGCGAGAGGTCCACTCGATCGATGATAAAATCCAAACTTCCGTCAAAGACAAAACCGACCTCACCCTCGGCACAGCTCACCGTGACTGTCTGGCCGGTCTTTAACACCTCAGTTCCTGATTCTGTGCCGACGATGGCCGGCAGTCCCAATTCACGACTGACGATGGCCGCATGACAGGTGCGCCCACCACGATTGGCGATCACAGCAGCCGCTCTTTTCATGGCCGGTTCCCAATCGGGATCCGTTTTATCAGTCACTAAAATTTCACCTTGTAAAAGTTGATTCAAATCATGAGCATTGTGAATGACACGCACCACGCCTGTGGCAATTTTTTCACCAACACCGCCCCCTTTCAGAAGAACCTTCGAGCGGGTTTTGAGACGATAGGACTCTAAAGTTTGTGTCGTATTTTTTGCTTTTTGGGATTGAACAGTTTCGGGTCTGGCTTGAACAATAAAAAGCTCCCCACTTTTTCCGTCCTTAGCCCATTCCATATCCATAGGAACAGGGTGCCCCGCTTTGTTTGAATAATGGTCTTCAATAACACAAGCCCATTTTGCAAGAGCCACCACATCTTCATCGGAAATGGAAAAACTCTCTCGATCCCCCCGTCGAACGAGGATATTTTTGACCATCTTGCTGCCACCCATATCATACACAAGCTTGGTTTCCTTGTTGCCCAAATGCTTTTGTAAAATAGGCTTAAAACCACTTTTGAGTGTTGGCTTAAAAACATAAAACTCGTCGGGATTCACAGATCCCTGCACAACATTTTCACCCAGACCAAAAGAAGAATTAATGACAACCACGTCTTTAAATCCAGTTTCTGTGTCAATTGAAAACATCACTCCGGCAGCGGCCAAATCTGATCTCACCATGCGCTGCACACCGATAGACAGCCCCACCTTCATATCATCAAAACCCTGATCATGCCGATAGGAAATGGCTCGGTCTGTGAACAGCGAAGCAAAGCAACGAATGCAGGCTTGCAAGAGAGATTGATCCCCTTGCACGTTTAAATATGTCTCTTGCTGACCCGCAAAGCTTGCTGTGGGCAAGTCTTCAGCGGTGGCGCTGCTCCGCACGGCCACGTCCAAAAAGTTCTGGGAGCCGCCCCCCAGCTCATGGTAGGCATCAAGAATCTCGCTCTGTATTTCATCAGGGAGGCTTGCATCTAAAATCAGCTGTCTTACTTTTTGAGCTCGTTCACGAAGGTTTTCAGAATTTTGAGTGTCCAGTCCGAAGAGCACATCACGAATATTTTTATCTATCTTATTTATTTTCAAGATCTGAAAATAAGCCTCTGCCGTGATGGCAAACCCATTAGGTACAGAAACCCCCTTCGAAGATAAATTTCTATACATTTCACCCAGAGAGGCATTTTTTCCGCCAACGGTTGTGACGTCTTCCATCCCGATATCATTGAACCACTTTATAAAATTGTATTTTTTCATGAAAGCCTCCTCCCCAATAGGATTTTTAAATTTATACATTCACGCAGGCCTGAGTGACTTTCATGCAGAAGTGAAGGAGCACCTTTAGCCCTGCAAGGGATTACAGAACTTTTTTCGGTAACTGACATTCTCTATTTTTTTAAAATGTTAGGAGACATGGCCTTTTGAGACTGGGACCTTAAATTGTTGATATTATTACAGCTGCTCTCGGTCTATCATAATCTGGCCATCCTGTGCGGCCTTCCTCAAGCGCATCGTGCGCTTGAGGGCGATGTTCGACTTAGTAATCAAATTAAGGGAATATTTTTTTTATTTCGTAGGCATGAGGCTTCTAGGGGGGCTGTATCGCTCAGCAAAAATTTAAGGGGCTCATTTTTTAAGTTTGCACCTTGATCTGACCTGCCGCTTTGATAGCTAATTTCTTTGCCTTTTCAATCGTTTCACTGCGAGCTAAAACCACACCCATACGACGATTGGGACGAGTTGCTGGCTTGCCAAAAATTCTGACATCGACATTTTTAAATTCAAGGGCTTTTTCAATCCCTTCAAACTGAGGTGTTTTTTCAGAGGTTTTTTTTGCCAACACAACCGCTGAAGCACTGGGGCCGTAATAATTAATTTTAGGAATAGGCAAATCAAGAATGGCTCGCAAATGCAGATCAAATTCAGAAAGATCTTGAGATATCAAGGTCACCATCCCCGTGTCGTGGGGACGAGGCGATAGCTCCGAAAAATAAACATCATCTTTGGTAATAAAAAATTCGACACCAAAAAGACCAGCACCACCGAGGCGATCTGTGATTTTTTTAGCCATTCGTTGAGCTTTCTTTAACAGTTCAGGCTTCATTCTGGCCGGCATCCAAGATTCACGATAATCGCCATCCTCTTGCCGGTGTCCGATGGGATCCACAAAAATGGTCTTTCCATGACGCTGCTTTACTGTCAGCAAGGTGATTTCAAAATCAAAGGGAATAAATGATTCCACAATCACCATTTGCTTATCTCCGCGCATTCCTTCACAGGCAAAATTCCAAGCTGTAGAAATTTGACTGGCCGTTTTCACCACGGATTGCCCTTTGCCAGAAGATGACATCACGGGTTTTACAACACAGGGAAAACCGACCTTGCTCGCTGAAACGGCAAGCTCCTCTTGATTTGTGGCATAAGCATAAACGGCAGTCTTTAATTTAAGTTCCTGAGCCGCAACGTTTCGGATAGCATCGCGATTCATAGTCAAATGTGCAGCTTCTGCGGTGGGAACAACAAGGATGCCTTTTTTCTCTATCTCCATCAATTTTTCTGTTCGAATGGCTTCAATTTCAGGGACAATGATGTCAGGACGATGTTTTTTGATAATACTTTCAAGCTCCGCACCACTGAGCATATCAATGACTTCAAAAGCATCTGCGACTTGCATCGCTGGCGCACCGGCATAGCGATCCACTGCAATGACATATTGCCCAAGGCGCTTTGCTGAAATTGCAAATTCTTTTCCTAATTCTCCGGATCCCAGAAGCATAATTTTTTTCAAGTTAAACTCCAATAATGAGCAGTTGGCTTTAGGTTTGATTATCGATCAACACAGCTCGTACAGGGGAAGCCTCCGCACCCTTGATTTTCAGCGGAAAGGCCACCAGAGTGTAAACTCCCACCGAGATGTCCGTTAAAACCAGACCCTCTAAAATAAAAATATTGTTTCTGTTAAAAGCTTGATGAGTATGCAAGCCCTTGCTCGCCGAATGATCCATCGAAGGAGTATCAATACCGATTAAGCGTACACCGAACTGGGCCAATGATTCAATCAACTCAGGAGTAAGAAAACTAAAATCATCCTGCCATTGATTCACATCTGCAATAGAATTGGTCTTAAATAACACCCGGGGCGCTAGAATTTTTATGTTACTAATTTGCTCTGTCGTGATTTCACCACTGCAATAAGAAACATCAATCACTTGGCAAGGTCCATAATAGGTGTCCAACTCGCATTGATCCATGGTTTTTCCTTGTGGATGATAATGAGAAGGAGCATCGGCATGGGCTCCTAAGTGCAAAGTGGCTTGCATTGAACTCAGCCTCAAATGGTCACCTTTGGAAAAATCCAATAAAGACTGTCTTTGAAATGAAACATCTCCGGGAAAAACTGCAATTTCTGGGGAGATCAAAGGCGAGATGTCATAAATCAAGCAAGCAACTCCTGAATGCGTGGTTTAATTATTTCCATGAACACCTTCATGTTTTCTTTGATCTGCTCATTGTCATGATTATTAAAATCAAACCAAAGCATCAAGCGATCATCGCGGTGATATTTCTTCACAATAGCTTGGGCGACCTCTTCAGGATTGCCTGCAATCGAATTTTCTACGGCACCTTCAACTTTTTTAGGATCTAAGGTTTTCTCCATGGCCAACCAATAATTTTGCCAAGCTTTTTTGGATTGCTCCCGTGCTTTCTGAGATTGCTGTTCTGCAGAAAGTCCTTCTGTCGCATCGATAAAAATCAGTGCTGTTCTGGGCATATTGGATCTTGTCCAAGCGCCGCCTGCAGGATGAAATTCAGTGCTCATGCGGCGATGAGTCTCTTCTATAACTTCTGGAGGAGTGATGGAAAGATTAAAAACGCCAGTGGGCAAAATCTGATTGGCCAAACGCTGAGTTTCTGGATCATGGGAACCAATCGTCAACCGCAAGAGCTCAAGAGGGGCTTCGAAAGGAACGACACCCACTTTATCAAAAACAAAAAATGGCAGATGCAAAATTTTATCGCCATCCCAACGTTTACGGTCCTCTTTTGCCAAATTATGAACTTTTTCCCACTGACTTGGATCTCTAAAATCTTCCTTGCGAAGATAGAGTGGTCCAATGTCCTTGCTTGCTATTTTATCTCCTCGAAGCAAACGAAGCATCAACAGAGTGGCCTCTTGGAAGACTTTATTTTTAATGACTTCCCAGGCCAACTCTTCCACAGGATCGCGAGGTCTAATTCCATAAGCATGGTAAGAGAATGGAAATCGCCCAGCCGCAAAACCCAATTCAAGAATACGCTTCTCGTTGGTGCGCAAGGCGTGAAGGGACAAGAATGTTTTGATGGCCTCTGCATGCGCCAGAGGACCACCATTGCACAAAATATTTCTGATGGCGGACCCCACGTTAATATTTTTAGTCTGCCCAAAAACGAGATGTGCCAGTTGCAGAATATCCGTATTAAGCCCAATTTCTCCCTTAAAATGAGGGATCACGGCTCCAGGATTTTCTTTTTGCACTTGGCAAGAAAGGTGCGTTTCAGCGACCCATGCGGTCTCAAAACCCAAGGTGTCTGCTAAACGCACTTGATCAAAGAAATTATTCCACATGATTTTCTCTGAAGGGAGATAACCATCTACTTCTGTCTGACAGATCGAAAGGAAAATATCGTATTTCATGACGAGCATTAGAAACAAAAGATTTTTAATTGTCAGTCTTTTCTATTGATAATTTGAATTGCGTCAATTTTTAAAAATTCGCACCTGCAATTTGAACCCGTGCATATAAGAGAAATAAATTTTCTCGATTTAACTTAAAAACTATGATTGCATCCCTGGTGCCAGGAAATCCATTGGCACAGTTTAGACTAAATCAGGAGGGATTATGTTGTTGGACTTAACCGGCAAAAGAGCACTTGTCTGCGGAGCTTCTCAGGGCATTGGCGAAGCTACAGCCCATGTTCTTGCCAATTTGGGTGCAGAAATTATTTTGGTCGCGCGCAACCAAGAAAAATTGGAAGCCGTTCGCTCAGAATTGAGTGCACGACAAGGCCAAAAACATCAGTGCCTTCCCCTGGATTTAACTCACCTAGATGCAGTGTCAATTTCCTTGGATCGCATTCTCTCAAATTCACCCATAAGTATCGTGATCAACAATGCAGGTGGCCCTAAAGGGGGATCACTTCTTGATGCTAGCGATGCTGATTTTTGGGCGGGCTTTCAGGCTCACATTCTAGCCTCTTCATTGATTGCAAAGAAAGTCACACCAAAAATGAAAGAGCAAAATTTTGGGCGTTTTATCAATGTTATTTCAACATCTGTCAAAGCACCCATCGCAAATCTTGGCGTTTCAAACACCATTCGGGGTGCGATGGCAAGTTGGTCCAAATCCCTAGCCACTGAATTGGCTCCTTTTGGAATCACCGTGAACAATATTTTACCTGGCTACACCGAAACACCGCGATTAGAAAGCTTGGCTCAGGCCGCCGCCGAAAGACAAAAAAAGACCGTCGAAGAAATTAAGTCTTCCTGGAAGGCTGCAACCCCTGCCGGTCGATTTGCCTCGCCTCAAGAGGTGGCCCAAGCTATCGCTTTTTTAGCCAGTCCGTCTGCAGGCTTCATTACGGGCATCAACCTCCCCGTTGATGGCGGGAGAACTCCATGTCTTTAATTGAAATCAGCAATTTCATTGGCGGCGAATATGGACCCGCTCAATCAAAGCGCGTGATCGAAAACACAGACCCTTCAACGGGGACTGTTTATTCCACTCTGCCGCGCTCAGAATCCGTTGATATAGACCGAGCTGTGATCGCAGCAAAAAAGGCCTTTCCTCAATGGGCGAAGACAACTTATGAAGAGCGATCCGAAATTCTTATCAAAATTGCTGAAGGGATTGAGCAACGCTTAAATGTTTTGGCTGCGGCTGAATCTCGCGATCAAGGCAAACCCGTCTGGTTGGCTGAGACCGTTGATATTCCTCGTGCAGCTCAGAACTTTCGGTTTTTTGCTGGACAAATTTTATTTCAACAGGATGAAGCCCATGATCTCTCTGGGAAAGGGTTTAATTTTTCTGTTCGAAAACCTGTGGGTGTTGGTGGTTTGATTTCTCCCTGGAACCTTCCCTTATATCTATTAACTTGGAAAATTGCACCGGCACTGGCTTGTGGAAATACAGTTGTTTGTAAACCTTCCGAAGTCACACCAATGACTGCCTTTTTACTTTGCGATATTTTAAAAGAAGCCGGGGTCCCTGCCGGCGTGGTCAATATGGTGTTTGGCTTGGGCGCTGAGGCCGGTGACGCTCTGGTCAGACATCCTGATGTTCCATTGATCAGTTTTACTGGGGGCACAACGACCGGCAAGCATCTTAGTTCTGCTGCGGCACCAAGAATTAAAAAACTGTCCCTCGAATTGGGCGGGAAAAATTCAAACATCATTTTTGCCGATGCCAATTTAGATGAGGTCGTGCAAACGACATTGCGTTCCAGTTTTCTTAACCAAGGAGAAATCTGTCTCTGTGGTTCAAGAATTTTCGTTGAACAATCTATTTATAAAAATTTCCTCGAAAAATTTGTAACCGAAACACGCAAGCTCAAAGTGGGAGATCCTAAAAAATCAGAGAATTTTTTAGGCGCCCTAGCAAGCCAAGTCCACTTTGACAAAGTCAGGTCCTACGTCGCTTTAGCGTTAGTCGAGGGTGGTCATATCGAAACGGGGCTTGAGGAAATCTCACTCTCCAAGGAACATGAAAAGGGCTTCTATATGCGGCCTACAATTATCACAGGGTTAAAAACCAGCTGTCGTGTTCTGCAAGAAGAAATATTTGGCCCTGTTGTCACTGTTGTTCCCTTTGATTCAGAAGATGAAGTGATCGAGATGTCCAACTCAGTCGAGTATGGACTTGCAGCTTCGCTGTGGACCAATGACATCCGCCGAGTTCATCGTCTAGCAAGGCAACTTGAAGTCGGCACACTCTGGGTCAACACCTGGATGATGAGAGATTTAAGAACTCCCTTTGGCGGCATGAAAATGTCGGGCCTGGGCCGTGAAGGAGGAGTTCACTCACTAGAATTCTTCACTGATGTCACCAATGTGTGTATTAAATATTAATCATTTAAAGATAAAAAAAGGCAGGATGATTTATGGCCACTGAACCTCAAAAATCAAAAACCAAGGGAGCCATCGTTGCGGGCTGCTTAGCGCCTCACCCGCCTCACTTGGTTTATGCTGAAAATCCACCCCAAAATGAACCGCGCTCTGAGTGCGGATGGGAGACTTTACGTTGGGCCTATGAATCCATGCGCAATGAATTGAGCACCATTGATCACGATGTGCTTGTGATCCTATCCCCCCACTGGCGGACTTATGTCGGAACACATATTCTGGCCACTCCCCATTTAAAATCTCTTTCTGTCGACCCCGTCTTCCCGCATTTGTTTCGCTACAGTTACGATATTAAAGTTGATGTTGAATTGGCTGAAACCATTCATGCTGTTTGCCAGGAAAAAAACATTCCGACAAAGTTAATGCAAAATCCAGATTTCAGAGTCGATTATGGAACAATTGTCACAGGTCACATGATCAATCCACTTTGGAATAAACCCATCGTCTGCCTTTCTGCAAATTCAGTGTCGGCCTATTACAATCTCGATCGCATGCAAGCATTGATGATGGAGCTTGGTGCAGCCACCAAAGAAGCGATTGAAAAAAGTGGTCGCAAAGCGATCCTGCTCGCCAGCCATTCTTTATCTCATCGACATTTTACCAGCGAAAATGAAATTCCAGAAGACATGAGCAAAGAGCACATCACAAATCACAGTCTTTATCTGTGGGACATGAAAATGATCAATCTGATGAAGGCCGGAAAATCAAAAGAAATGGTGGACCTCATTCCCGATTTCACAGAGCAAACCATTGCAGAAACTGAATCCGGCGGACTCACCTGGATGATGCAGGCCATGGATTACCCCACCTATCCAGCTAAAGTTCATGGTTACGGCACTGTGATTGGAACAGGAAATGTTGTGGCTAGCTGGGCACCAAAATCGAGCCACAGCGCACCAACAGCCCACAGCACTCAATCAGGAGTTCAATCAGGAGTTCAACTTGGCACAAAATAAATCCTCCAACACTATCATTAAAGGCTTTGTTTTACCTGGCCTTGTACAGCCACTTCTTTCACCAGACGCCAACCCTGGATATCGAAAAATTCGCACGGCCTTTGAAAAAGTCCGTGAAGAAATTGAACGCAGCCAGGCTGACCTTATTTTAATTTACAGCACCATGTGGCCCTCCATTTTAGGTCATCAAATTCAAGCCATGCCCGAACCCGAGTGGAACTTAGTCGATGAAGAGTTTCATGAGCTTGGAACAATTCACTATAAATTAAAAATCGATAGTGAGTTTGCTGAGTGCTACAATAAACACGCACTGAAACGTGGCCTCCACAGCCGAACTATTGCTCATCATGGATTTCCCATTGATACAGGATCTGTGGTGGCACTAAAATTGATCAATCCTGAAAATCGCATTCCCGCAGTCATTGTTTCCTCGAACATCTATTCGGACCGAGCCGAGACCGTTGTTCTTGGCAAAGCGGCCGTCTCTGCACTCAAAGAGCAGGGAAAACGCGCCGTCGCTGTTATTATTTCTACACTTTCAAATCGTCTGCATGCTGATTTTATTGATCCCAAAGACGATAAAATAAACTCCTTGAAAGATCAGGAATGGAACTTAAAAATTCTTGAATTTCTTGAAAAAGGCCGCCTCGAAGACGTCGCGCAATTGTCACGTCAAATCCAGCGCGAAGCTCGCGTAAAAAAAGTATCTAATTTTAAACCCTTCTGGTGGCTGTCTGCGGTCATGGGCGCTCACAACAGATACACGGGTCAGATTTACGAATACCAACCCATTTACGGAACGGGATCCGCTGTGATTGGGCTGACACCGGCACTGAATGCCTCTCGTGATTTAGAGTTTGATGAAGATGCCCCAGAATATTACACCGGCGAGCGCAATGTCTTGAGCCTAAGTTCTGAATCTATGGCTGACTTTTCATCTCAACAGAATTCGGGGAACTTTGACGGTTCAACTGAAATGGAGAACGAAGACAATGAAAATATCTGATGTCTACCCTAAAAGTCCCTTTGGTGAACACATCACAGGTATTCCTACGGGGCGTGATGTCGATTGGCAGCCGTTGATCGACTACCGTCGAAACGAAGTCAGCGAAAACACAATTCACGGGGCCATCGCTTGGTACAGCGGCAATGAATTGATTCATTCTTTTGGCGGCAATGTATTATGTTATGGCCGCAGTATGATGAAACTGTTTTACATGAAAGTTTTCGCCAAGGAGCTTGAAAAAACGACCACTTGGGAACAAAAAGCGATCAGTGTTTCAAGTCACAACGGCTCCGCTGAACACATTGAAGCGGCGCAATCCTTACTCGCTGAAAGTGAATGGGGCTTGATGCAGACGCCATTGGATTTACCACTGGTGCAATTTGGACGGCAAGTCCGACGTCCACGACGTTGGTACAACAATTCTTCGGGACATCACGCTGCCATCCTCAAGGGCTGTCGCCTGAAGGGTTGGAACCGCGCAGGTTACACGCTTCCCAATCATGAAGTGTATCACGCCTATCTCGAAGTTGTGCGCCAAACCCTGGGGCCTTTATGGAATCCACAAAGAGTCGCCAGAGACGGCGATGGCCTTCCCACCTTGGCTATGACTGTGAAAGAACTCGCACAATGTTATGCCGCTTTAGCAAAACATCGCAATGAAGATTGGATTTGGGAAAGCATGACTCGTCACCCAGATCTTGTGGGGGGCTTCAACCGGCTTGATACAACAATTATGAAATCAAGCAAGGGTGAAGTGATTGCGAAAGAAGGCGCCGATGGCCTTTTAGGCATGGCCATCAATCATCCCGACTATCCCGAAGGTCTTGGTATCGTTATTAAGGTGGCTCACGGTTGGAATCCCCAGGCCACTTGGTATATTGCGCGAGGAATTTTAGGGGTGCTGGGTTTTGAGCTGCGCAATCCTTACTCTTTACGTCGCCAAAAAGCTTTTCTTGTTCCACAAATTGTTCCTGAAAAATACATTTCAAGTCTTGAAACGATACCCACTTGGGATGAGTGGGATCCAGATCATGACCGCTGGTACCTAGGAGATATAAATGGCTGATATCATCACTGAAAAAATCAACACAAGCAGAGCTCCCGAACCCGTTGGAGCTTACCCCCACGCACGTCGTTTTGGAGATCTTTTATTTCTTTCAGGCGTGGGCCCACGAAAACCCGGAACCAAAAAAATTCCCGGCGTTGATTTGGACTTGGATGGCAATATCATTTCCTATGATGTGGCTGTGCAAACCGAGTCAGTGATCGAGAATATTAAAATCATTCTTGAAGATTCAGGAAGCTCTTTAGATAAGATCATTGATGTGCAGGTTTTCCTAACCAATATGAAGGCGGATTTTAAAACCTTCAATGCCATCTATGCAAAGCACTTCACTTCAGTGGGAGCCACCAGAACAACAATTGAAATCGGCGCATTGCCTACGCCCATTGCTGTTGAATTCAAAGTGATTGCTTCGGCTATATAATTTATAAACTGGCCCCTTAAAATGTCTACCTGTGGCAATTTGCGCAAAAAAACTTTGTCGATAAACGAATTCGCCTGGGCTTTCTATTGCGAATTCATTTTATTTTTTTTCCTCATTCCAACAGGTAGACATAACAAACCCCGGAAACCATTTTTTTCTATATTAACTTGACCCGAACATATCTTTACGACAATCACTGTGCTTATGAAAAAAACAGTTCTTTCTTTAATTTCAATAATTCCAGTCTTCTTTTCAAATTTTGCTTTTGGACTTCAATTTGAAATTATAGACAAACAAGGAAAGGTCCTTTTTTTACAAGATTTGTCTAAAATTGAGAATACCGATGTTGGAGCCATTACCTTCAAGGCTCTGCATCAAGCCCAAGCCAGTGGAGTCATTAAAGACTTTAATGCAGATGAATCCGGCGTTGCATCTATTGAAAATATATCCAATGACCTTGAAGTTCTATCAGACGATGAAATGCGTGCTTGGGGATGGTGTTTTTCGATTGATCAGAGAATCCCAGAAACTTTGCCCGCAAAAACAAAGCTCACTGGTCAAGAGAAAAAACTGATCTGGTTTTATGGATTTGCTCATTATATCCATGGTGAATGGGTCTCACAATGTGAAAGCCACCCGAAGTTGGCTTTTTATAAAACTATTTGAGTGCATTTCTTAGGTCAGTAAATTTTTTTATTTTGCCAGTCCTTGTCCTATGGAGTGATTTTTCAAAAAGATTTTGAAGATCACGATCTGAAGCTCATTTATTTGAATAAATACAAAATAAATCTTTACCTGCCTTGGATTTAACTCATTCAACAATAAAATCAGACAAAACATCCAAGAAACATAAGGCGGGAAAAACCTAGAAAGCTCAATTCCTTATGGAAACACAGAGGGGTCGATTTTAATTTTCAAAACACAGGTAAACTGCATTTAGCCCTAAAACTTACAATTAAAAGCTTTAGTCCAAGCCCCTAGCCTCTCGCAAGTACTTTTTGATCAAGGAAGAATATCGGGTGCGGGACTTGTTATGAGTTTACAATGGCGATAAAAAATCCAAAAACCCTTATCATCGAGGCCTATGCCAAATTCTATTTTTCTTTCTGATTTTAAAAGTATTTTGCCTCCGATTAAATTGGCTCAGGATCGAAGTCGCGAACTCATGGTCGAGGCCTATTGTCAGGAATTTCGAAAAAATAAATCTAATAAATTATCTAATAAATTAATAGCTGATCAACCTCCCGGGGATGCTGAGGTTTTTGCTCGTATCAATAAATTAAGCCAAAGGTATGGAGTTGACTCCTCAAAAATTGGCCATCGGCACTTTGAGTCTATTGAGCAGGGAATGCAAAACTCAGGAATGGATGAGCGGCAGAGTTTTTTTTCAAAGCGTGCGGTAGAGATCTTTCGTGCCCTTTATAATTTAGAATCAAATGAAGCTAAATCTGCTGACCCAAAACCATCTCATATTATTCATGTGACTTGCACGGGCTATGTTTCGCCAAGCGCCCCTCAGGTCCTAGTGAGTCAGCAGGCTTGGACAAATACTTCGATCAGTCATGCCTACCACATGGGCTGCTATGCGGCCCTTCCCGCTATCAGGTTAGCAAGTGGATTGGTGAGTTCTTCCTTGAGTCCTATGGAGAGTGACAGTCTTTGTCGGCAAGTGGATGTCGTTCATACCGAAATGTGCGGATTGCACTTTGATCCATCTGATTATCGCCCTGAGCAAATGGTGGTGCAAAGTTTATTTGCCGATGGAAGTATTCGCTATCGGATCAAAAAAAGAGTTTTAGAAAAAGAGAGTGGTCTTGCGGCGCCGGCATCGCAAATCCAAAATCCGGCTTTTCAGATTTTAAATATAGCCGAAAAAATAATTCCCGACTCATTAGCGGATATGACATGGGCTCCGAGTGAAAAGTCAATGAAAATGACTTTATCCCGCGAGGTCCCTAGTAAGATAGCCGCTCACCTGAGTGAGTTTTTGATCGAACTCATTGGAAAGTCCGGTTTAGATTTTAAACAGACAATGAGCGAGGCTGTGTTTGCGGTCCATCCTGGGGGGCCCAAAATTATTCAAAGGGTTCAGGAACTTTTAAATCTTTCCGCGCAACAGATTGAGATCAGTCAGCAAGTTCTTTTTGAAAGAGGGAATATGTCTTCAGCAACCCTCCCTCACATTTGGCAAAAAATTCTCGAGAAGGAACGACACTCTGGGTAAATTGTTATTAGTTTAGCATTTGGACCGGGATTAACAATCTTCGGATCTTGCTTTAAGATCACTAGGGAACAATTTTAAATGTTTTACTTTTTAGCAGTGCCCTTTGCTTTGCAAGGCCTAGCCATACTTGTCGATGAGTTTTACTTTCATCGTCGCCGAGGCTTGCCAATCTGGGAGCGGTGGGGACACCCCTTGGATACTCTGAGTCTCTTGATTTGTTGGTTATTTTTATTATGTCTTCCCTATTTTTTATGTTTTTCTTTTTTTTTGACGGACTTATTTTTTTCCCCATTTTCTGCCTTGAATTCCTAGAACAGTTTTTTCTGCATTGAGATTTGTCACGGGAACTTATTTTTTCTATCACACTAGACATACTTTTTCTTGCCTTGATGTGAGACTGTCTTTACTTTTAATTGAACAAGCCTAAAAAAATGCAATCTTGGATATTTTTGCCAGAGCGCACGAGATCAAAGAAATTTTCCCAGATGCTATAATGGCAAAAAAAGCCTTAACGAGTAAAATTAAGGTTTTCTATTCTTATAAGAAATTTAAATTGGATTTAAAATTCCAAGGCAATAACACATCAGTGGATTATAGACTACACCCACAAAAGTGCTAAGAACAACAGTCAATGCCGTAGCATCTGGAGCTGCATCAAGCTCAGTGGCTATGGCCACTGAATTGGCAGGCAGAGGCATTAATGAAAGCAGCAGCATGATTTGATAAACTTGTGTGCCATAGAACTGAAAGTAGGCCTTATCCAATATAATAATGAGACTGACCAGCAGGGGCCAAATCAAAAACTTTACTGTGAAAGCTGTTGCGACAAATTTCTTATTCAACTTAAACTGGGTCATACCAGCAAGGGCTATTCCTATAAACATCATACCCAAAATGCTATAAGCCCCACGAAATTATGTAGCTAAATCTGTTATCAACGGGCTTGACTGTGTACCAATATAATTAAATGTCAGTGCTGCCAAAAAGCTATAAATGGAGGGCACTTTCGCAAGTTTCCAGAAGCTTTCCAATTTCGAGTGGGTCCCACGAGCTGTATAAAAAAAATCCCAAGCTATTTTCAAAAAGTATAAATCCAAAACCTGCAATAATAAACACAGGCAAAACTTTTTCTCCAAAAAGAGCAATCCCCACAGGAATGCCAAAATATCCAGTATTGCCTGATCCAGTGGCAAAGGCTAAGATATTGCTTAATGGATTTTCCAAAAACTTCGTTTTTTGATTTACAACCAAAACCACGGTGCTGATCAAGCTGCAGATCATTAGAAAAATTAATGGTAAAAAAATTAAATTCCACTGAATCTTTGCGATCTGTTCCTGACCCCGATTTGATTTGGACACCCAACGCCAGGGGTGTCCAAATCAAATCGGGGTCAGGAACATTTACTAAAGGTAGACTTGGATCCAAAAGGCTATGATGTCAGTTTATTCAACTGAGGATTTAAAACATTAATCTTCAAAGGCAGTGCTTTTAAGTGCTGCATTTTTTAATGTCGTTGTTTATCCAGAAATATTATGTTTCGTTCTTTAAATTGCTACTTCCTGGTATTGAGTTTTTTCAAAAGCTATCTTTTCAACCAGGTGATCAGCCAATTGGAACTTGAGGTAATGGTTACCTGTGATTTGATAAAGGAAAACCGTCCCTATGCTTTTTGAGGACAAGGTCTTGAATTCACGGAAATATTTTACCGCACGCAATGGTCTTATACCATAATTAGTGGACTTTTGGTATTGTCAGCGAGAGGACAGGATCCAGGGTCAAGGGCTCAATAAAGACACGAGCCTCCGCATGAGAATTGCTACGGATACTATGGGTAAGGCGAAGACCAGAAGGCCTAAAGTGGGACGCCACAAACAGCGAAATGAGCACCGCTACGATAGGTCCCCATGAAAGTTGATAAGTCCATAGATGGGCAAAGTAGTGGTGAGGACAATGGGATTTCAAACGCACGCAACGGATTGAAGTTATTTAAGATCTTTTCTGTGATTTGACTTGGTTCGCAATTTTTGAATCACAGGTAAACTTTAAAGCGGATCAAATCCACCACTTTTTATATTTCCTGAGTTAGTCGTCATGAAAAATATACCTGAGTTAAAATTTATTAGCCAAATCCTTTACCTATAAGACCTAGGTGCTATAAGTCAGAAATATTATTGAAGTAGAGTGCAGGCAGCAATTTTCCCGAAGGTGCTCTATTGAGTTAATTTGGTATTCTTTAAATAAACAGAAAAGGATGACATATGCGGCTAATTGCTGTTTCAACTAAAGTTTTTTTGTATATCGTTATTTCATTAATTTCCTTCCAAATATCTGCTGCCGGTCCAGAAAAATACAAAAAAATTAGTGAACTAGGTAATGCGGAATTATATCGGTTAACTTGTTCTGATGTAAGTTCCCATAATCAAGTGCATCTCTACCTTGAAATTTTAAAGGGTAAAGTCGAAGAAGCAAGATTGATTTTTATTTTTCCTTCGGAAAGTCTGCAGGTTATTGATTTGAAAAAATCAGAAATTCAAATATCACTTTCTAATGATTCGCTGAACATTAATGGCACCTTTTCTGACTCCTACTATGGTTCCGAATTAAATGTTGAATTAAATGAAAAAAAAAGAGGACTGTCTGGTCAGTTAAAATACGACGATCATGATGGTGCGAGTGTGAATCGGAATGTTCAGTGCCAGGCATTAAACTATATTATTTCTCCAATTAAATAGGCTCTTTGGGATATATTCTCCACATTCTCATTTTGCCTTAATTTACAGAATTAGGCGAAATATTGGAGTCCACAAATTTTGCGCTCTGAGTGGTGCTTGTGACGACTGATCCTTCCTAAAAGAACGGACTCCTAAAATATAACAGGATGGTGTATAAGGCACCACCGATAGGAGTTCCGAATGTCTAAGAGTAAGATAACCCTAAAGAAAAGACAATATCACACAAAAGAGTTTAAAC